>JAGAAX010000036.1 GCA_017614995.1 Spirochaetaceae bacterium | reverse complement strand
GCTCGTGAATCAGGCCGGCCTTGTCGAGGTCATTAAAAAGCGCCTGAGTACTTTCTGTACACTGCTCGTTAGAAGTGCGTCCGAATTTATCAAAATTGATGTGGAACCATTCATAGATTTTTGTGTGCTCGCCATAATAATGGTCGCAGAGCGCACGAGGCTCAGTTTTTTCTTCAAGAGCCTTAGTTTCTGTTGCAGTACCGTATTCATCAACACCGCAGATGTAGAGAGTGTCATAACCGCGGTTACGGCAGAATCGTGCAAAAACATCTCCCGAAAGAGACTGAATTATATTTCCCAAATGTGGAATATTATTAACGTAAGGTAATGCTGCTGTGATAAGTCGTCTGTTCATAATGGCTTATGATAAAATTTTAGCTAGTCTAAGTCAATACTTTACAAAGCCGTCAGTATGAATAGCATTGAGTTGAACTTATAATTGGCGGAAATCCGTTCCTTTGCGTCCGTCGGACTGCGGGCATGGGATAATAGGAAATTTGACTCGCTTGCGCTCGCACCCATGAGGCAGTCCGCGTCCGCAAGTCACTACTTTCCGCCAGAATTATCCCAATCTTTCAAGTTTCTTTGTGTTGAGGTTTTGCTAAACGTGGCTGAGAAAACCGCAAAATGCGGAAAACATTTTTTTTAAGCACAAAACCGCATTTTGCGGAAAGCTGTTTTTTCGCTGGGCGGGCTTCCGCAATTTGCGGTTTGTTGTTTTTTCGTCAGGGAGAAAACCGCATGGTGCGGTTTGCCGTCTTTGTCTCAGGTGGAGAAACCGCATTTTGCGGAAAGCTGTTTTTTTTCTGGGCGAGCTTCCGCATTTTGCGGTTTGTCATTTTTTTGTCAGGCACAAAACCGCACGGTGCGGTTTTCTTGTTGGGAATATTTAAAACCGCATTTTGCGGTTTACTCCAGTCCGAGGGATTTTCTTATTTTGGGCAAATCGGCATTTAGCTTCTCACGCCAGTTTTAACTTCAACGATGCGGCCAAGCTTATCATAAGCATATTCTTTATCTACACCCGGCCTTGCTTTTTCTGCTATTAACAATCCGTCACGGTTATATTTGCCTTCAAAGAAGACACCCTCGCCGTCCTCGGCTTTAGTAACAAGATAAAGCTCGTTGTACTCATAAGTTTTCTTTGCTCCGTTAGGGGCTGTTATGCTGCTTATCCTGCCGACTGCGTTATAGACATATTCATACTTTGAGCCGTAGCCATCGTAAAAATCTAACTGCAGGAGGCAGTAATAATATAACCTTTATTATCCCTGTAATACTCCTTGATAAATTTTCCATTCAAATATTCCAGAAAATGATGAAAGGTTTCAACTTCATATCTAACATGATATTGCATTCTTTGGCTACTAACATAAATGTCTAATGTATTATCGTTTCTTTTCTGTAAATTAATTTCAAATCCACAATCATAATACACTTTAAAATGCCCCCGAGTATTTTCAAAATATTCTTTTTCCTGTAAATCAAAAATATTTTCTGGCATTATTCCATGTTCCTGATAATAGCCAAAAGCGCATATTGAAATAAAAGCTGCCGCACGGAATTCTGTTTCCTGCATACAAAAAACATTCATGGGTAGTATAAATAATAGAAAAATTAGCATAAATCTTTTCATATTCTGTATCCGAGCCTGTAAAAAATTCTGTGTAAATGGCAAAAGCACTTAGTTCTTGCGCTTGTGGGGGTGGGTTTCGGTGCGTTTTATGTAGAGGGTTACGGTGCGGCTGCAGACTGCGCCCGGCAGTAGAGAGATTTTCCAGAAAAGTCCTGTTGTTGTGGCAAGATACTGCTGCTGGCTGAAATACGGATAGGCGTAGACTCCTGCCGCGTCGCTTGAAGACAGCGTAAAGCAGCATTGTGAGAGGTTGTCTGTCATGCGGAGGTAGAAAATGCCCTTATTGTTGAAAAAGTCGGTTTCGGGCGCGATTGGCAGAAGCAGATCGTCCGCCGAACATTCAAGAGACAGCGTTTCCGGGCTGTTTGACTGCATACACAGGTTGTTTTCGATAATCAGATACGCATTGATGTTTTCTTTTGAGGTGTTTATAAGCCTGTAGTCAACGCGGATTGAATCTTTTGTAAAGTGAAACTCTTTGACGATTTTGATGGACTTCTTCTTTTCAAAAAGAACCTGCGCTTCAAGCTTCACGTTTTTCTTTGTGCGGTCGTATTTCAGCTCGTTGTACAGAGCTTCGTTAAGGCAGCTTATGCCGTCGGGATTCTGGCCTTTTGAAAGCAGGCTGAAGTCTTTGTCATTTACAAGAAAATCTGAAAAAAGTCCACGCCGCCGCCTGTCAGATATTGTCGCTGCAAAGTTTCTCTCACACTGAAGAATGTCAAACTCGTAGATTGAGCCGCCTGTCTTTGAAAGATAGGCATCGTAGAGCTTAAACTGCGCCACATATTCGCTGCTGCCGTCAAAGTTTACGTCAAACGAGTTGAGTGCGTCATTTATGTTAGAGACTTCTCTTACAAGCTGTTCTGCGTGCAAAAGGTTTTTGTACATTTCGTTTCTAAGCTTTGTGTTTGTAATGCCGCCAGAGCCGAGATACCAGTATGCTGCGCCGTTCTGCGCCTTCCAAAGTTCTTCGCGCGCGGCTTTTTTGCGCACCTTGTCGCCCCTGCACTGGTTTACCAAAAGGCTTGTGTAGCTCATTCTGGAATAAAGATTCAAGACTTCCGGGTATAAAAGCGAAAAATTACGTACAGTCGCGCGCATTGTGTTTTTGTTCGGCGCGGCTTTTGAATAAGCCTTTAATGCCCAGCTTGAAGCTTTTTTGCTCATTCCAGACGGAATAATTGCCTTGTTGAAAGTCTTTGAATTTTTCAAGACTTTTCCAGGCAGAGAAAGCTCGATTTTGTCTTTAAAAGTTGTGTCTAACAGGGCAAGACATTCTTCAAGCCAGTTCTGCTGCACCAGTTCGGCAAGCTTTTCGGCTGAAATAAAGCATGTAATTGTCGGGTTGTTAAGCGAAGCAGGCACAATTTTTCTAAGCTTCTCTAAAAATGCTTCTGGTGAAATCATGTCGGCTGTGTCAAAAAGCTCGTTATGCAGGGGAAGCACAAAAATTGACTTGCCCATATCTTCGGTTATAGAAACTGTAAGTGCTTTCGGGTCAGACATGTCAGAAGCAAAAAACGAATAGTCGAGCATGACATATTCAAGCGAGCATGAATTGAGCGTGTTTATAAGCGAAGGATCCCAGACGCTTTCGTTGATAAAGCAGCCATGCGGGCGTTTCTTAAAATGCTTGCGTAAAGCTGTTGTCAGAGCTTCAATCTGACCTGTACGGTCGGCTGGCTGCAAGAGCGGAAAATGCGGGTTATAGTAGCCGCCGCCGATTACTTCAATCTGCTTTCTTGCAAGAAGTTCTTCAATTACAAGAAGATATTCCGCGTGCTGAGTTTGAAGCCATTCAAGTACATGCCCTGAAAAAAAGAAAGAGAACGGTACTTTTTCATGAGAAAAGAGATAGGCTGCAAGAGTTTTATAGCCGTTTTCATAAATATGTGAATTTGGTATGCCCGAACCGTCTGCCGAGGTTTCGGCAAAAAGCCCGAGGCAAAGGCTGATTTTTCCCATAACCGTTCCGATTAATTTTTTGTAGACTGAGCAGTTAGTATGTTATAGCATAACTGCCAGAATTTAAAGTCTTTAGAGGGCTTTTTTTCGTCTGCTACGATACATTCTGCCGGACAGTTCTGTATGTCTTTTTCTGTCAGTGAGTTTTTCTGACAGTTCTCGCAGTTTACGCATGCTGTCGAGCAAATCTCTTTCATGTGCTCGCCGCCGGTTGTGGCGCACGCAACATAATGTGTCTGCTCTTTTGGAATAAGCGTAATAAGTCCGTTAGGGCATATATCGACACACTGACCGCAGCCGGAGCAGTTTGAGTTTATGACGGCTGTTCCGTTCTTTATTGTGATTGCGTCCTGCGGACAGTAGTTAATGCATGAACCGAATCCGATGCAGCCGCAGGTACAATCTGAAACTGATTCGTAGATTTCCTTGAAAAGGCGGCAGTCCTGAATGTCGTCGTAGAAAAAGCCGCGCTTTGTGACCTTTCTTTCGGGGTTGCAGCGGACAACAGCTCTTAAATCTTTTGAAATAACAGCATTCTCTCTGGAAAAAACAATATCTTTTTCGTCATGCGAAAGAATGTCCTGCGTAACATTGATATTGCGGTCTTTCAAATAATCCGGAAGAAATCCAAATATAGTCCAGATTGCTAAAGAGACAGCGCTTATTATAAGCAGAAAAACAAGTAATGGGACTATCATTTGAAGAACTCCTGATTAAACCAAGAAAAATGATATGCAAAAAATGCAAAAAAGATGAATGCCGCGCTGAAAAATGCAACAGCGTAATACTTAAAGTCTTTTGGCGGCATAGAATTGTTAAGTCTTTTTCTGATTGCATATAAAAGCGGAAGCAGAAGAAAAACTGAAAGAAAAATGCCCGCTGCAATTGTATAAGCTTCAAGCAGTGTTATGCTTTCATTTACAGCCAGCAGCATAATTGAAGAAGGCAGAAGAATTCCTGCTGATACAGAACCTTTTAATAAATATGTAACAGAGTCAATGATTTTGGATATTAGAATTACTGTTATAATAAGAATTAACGGATAAAGTTCTGCAAATCCGCGTTTGACAAAAAACATGGACAAACCCCAGACAACCGGAAGCGAAAAAAGAATTGTCAGAAACGTTTTGATTGCTGTTGTTCCAAAATAATGAATTGTGCTTGACTTCATTAATGCCTGTTTTAAGCCAATGCCGTAAACAAAGACAGCGGAAGAACAAAAAAGATAATAAAACAATAAAGAAAGGCTCATTTTGAAACCCTCCTTAAAATCATGAGTTTGCGGTTTATGTATGAGAACAGGGCAAAAATAAGCCCAAGAACTATAAGTGTTCCCGGTATTGTTGCAAGAAAATGCAGCGGATAAACTTCACCCACTTTAAAAAGCGTAATTACCTTTATTCCTTTTGGAGCCGGCAGCGTTATAGAGCCAAACGCAAGTATATCGCGCAGCAAAAAGAAAAGCAGAACAAGACCAGAAAAAAGCCCTGTGCGTTTTGAGGTGCGTATTATATGCTCTACCGGTGACAAACCGACTGTATCAAGCACATTGCCGTAAATATAAGACGAGAAAGCCGTAAGATAAAGCGCAAGCCCGGAAGTAAACGCAATTGAAGGCGCATAAAGAATCAAAAGCTGTTTGTAAATACCTGTCAGAGCAATAATCGAAAAGACAAGCAGGCTTGTAAGCATCGGCTGAAGATTGAATTTTTCAGCAAAAACTTTTATGCCGAAACCGCCGTAAATCAGTAGATTCAAAAGCAGAATTGCAACAATTCCATAAGCAAAACGTGGCGGAAACGGAATTATGATTGAAAGAGCAGCTGCTATATAAATGTAGTAGTAATTCTTAATCATTTGTCTGCTCCTTTTTCGTCTTCGGTTTCTTTTGGCGGAATGAGAGCCTGTGCCCTTTTCTGCCAGAATTCAATTATCGGTGTTGTAAGACCGTAGCCGAAAAGCCCTGTGTCTGTGTAAGTGGCTGTTTTATTCTCAAGACCGCCCATGCCTGCAAAAAAAGCGTCATCGTCGTCAAAGACATAAACTAAAGGCAGTGCGCCAGCAATTCCGTAAGCCCTAATCAAAACAGCATAAGCCGGTACAGATTTAAGAGTGTTATTTTTTTCAAGCTCAAATACAGCGGCAGAAACAGCAAGCGGTGTCTGAACAGGGATGATTCCTTTTATTGAATATTCTGCGCCGGCATGGTCGTTCAGAACTTTTTCAGTCATCTGCTCAAGTCCGTTGTTCCAGCTTTTCCTTGAACCGTATACCATAAAGAAAAGAATCAGAGAAAAGAGAACAATTAATATTGAAGAAGCACCTACTTCATGTATAATCTGTTTTTTATCTTTCATGCTCAAGTCTCGATTTTAATGTTAGAGATTTATAAATGTTATAACACTTATCTTCAAAAAGCTGAATTATCGGAGATACAGTGTTTACCAGAATTACTGTAAATACAGCACCGGTAGGCGAAGTTCCTGCCCCGCTCATTACAAATGCGGCGATACCTGCGAGCACGCCGTAAACAATCTTGCCCGGCACGCTCATAGGTGTTGTGCCGTACCATGCAAGCATAAAGAAGCCGCAGAACAGAGTGCCGCTTGTAAGAAGTGCAAGAAGAATGTCGCCCTGTCCTGTAATTCCTGTAAATGGTTCAAGAGAAAAAAGCCGTACTAAAACGGCATAAACTGTGAAATAGCAGACCGGAATCATAAGGTCAATCATTGAAAGCGAAGCCAGAATAAGCGAAGCACCAAGCGTCAGCAGATTGAACCTGAAAGCCGGTATAAGCGCGTGTGTATCCCAGAAAAGCGAAGTATAACCGTCAGGGAGAACAAAGCCGAAGTGATTCAGAATATGCGAATTCAAGAAATTTGAGACAATACCTGCTTTTTCATTTAAAGGAATAATATCCATTGAAAAAAGCATTGAAGCCGGGTTTGCAGATTCAAGCATTTCTGCTGAAAGCTGAAAATCAGGAAAAAACAGAGAACCTGTAAACCATGCAATGATAATTGTACATGCTGTCGGGTTTGCCCAGTTAGAGGCAAGTCCGCCAAAGCAGTATTTGACAACAAAAAGGCTGCACATTACAACAAAGAAAGCCAGCACCGGCGGATATACTTCCGGCAAAAACATTCCGATTATGAGACCTTCAAGAATTGAAACAAGCGAGCCAACCGTCATTTTTTTCTGAATAAAGTTGTCTACAACTTCTGCTGCAACACTTGCCAGAACAGACATTGCAATTACAAGCAGTGCCTTAAAGTCTTTGTAAATGCCTAAAAAGACAAGCTGTGGCAGAATTGCTGCAATCATTATGACTATGGTATTTGGCAGTGCCGGCGAAATATGTACAAACGGTGAAAAACGAAGTTTTGTGTTAATCTTCATAATGAGTCTCCGCTATTTTTTTAATTTCATTTATGGTCTGAAAAAGCGGCAGCCTTGAAGGACAGACCATATTACAAAGCCGGCATTCACTGCAAAGCAGCGTCATCTTCATTTCATCAGCTGAAAGATGCATTTTTTTCATATATTGCGTATACAGCTTGTCAGGCTGAAGTTCTGCTTTGCAGATTTTTCTACAGCTTCCGCATCTGATACATGGCGATGTCGGCAGAAAATCAAACAGGTGTTTTGGCAGAACTGTTATTGATTTTGTGTATTTTGTTACCGGCGTATCAAAACTGCTTATTGCAGAGCCGTATATTCTGCCGTTAATAAGGATTTTGCTCGGCTGTGAACAGAAGCCGCCGCATTCAGCAATCAGGTTCTTTATAGGTGTTCCGATTCTGACTTTGAAGATTTTGCTTTCAGCCAGTGCTTCTCCGCCAACAGAGACAAAACGCGTCATTGAAGGCTGGTCTAAAACAATTGCCTCATAAACAGAAAGCGCCGTCATGCTGTCAATAAAAAGGTCTTTTCTGCTGATAGAAAGTTCCTGCGGTGCTTTTGCCGAGTGCCGCACAAGATTAAGAATGTCAAAAGTGCCGCCGCTTGGATATTTTGAAACATCAACCGGAATAAAATGAAGAGGCACTGTATTGAACAGAATGTTCATCGCGGCGGCGTCTTCTTTTTTATTTGAAGCTTTGTCATAAAGACAGTAAACCGCGCTTGGCTCAACTATATGTGCCAGAATTGACATGGCTTCAAGAATCTGCGGCATGTAATTCTTTGCAATAAAAGAATCTGTGCAGTTTGTCGGGTCAAGGTCGTAAAGTCTTAAAAAGATTGTTCTGGTCTCTTTGCGGAGCTTCTGCTGCATAAGCTGTCTTGAGAGCGGTTCGGGCTTATAAAAGGTGTTTACAATGCCTTTTTCGCCAATGTCTCTTATAAGCTGGTCTGCAAACTTAAAGTCCCACTGCTGCTTTTTTCTGGGTCTACCCAAAAAAGAAAAAGCACCTTCAGTTTTTATCGTAAGGCATGGGCCTGTTTTTCCGTTTGGCAGAGAGATAACCGAAAATTTTTCGACTTTGCCCGGCACAGGAGAATGTATCTGGCAGAGTGTTCTTGAATCGCGTGCGATAATCTGCCCTTCTTCAACCTGCTGCCCTGCATACACTAACGGCTCTGTTTTTGTATATTCATCCTGCCATAATGCAACAAGAACCTCATGCGGAACATAAGCGTTCATACATGAATTGAATGTGACAGATTGTGATGCGGTCAATTTTTTCGTAGAAATCATGAGTAACCTTTATCTAAACTGTTTATATGCAACTGTAACAAAATGTTTCTGCTCAAAAAGCATTTTCTCAACTGAAAGTTCCGGGCTTGAAGCAATCTTGGAAAGTACAGACGCAAAATATGATTCATCAAAAGTATACATGATTTTCCGTTCTGTTGAAACCCTTCCGCTGTCTTCGTCATATTCATAAACAGGCATGGAAACTTCAGAACCGGCATAAGCCGGCGGAAACTTTACGTTCAGAGACACATACGGAAGCACATCAGTTTTCCAGTTAAGATTAACAAAATCAGCTAAATCTGGCAATGCGCGCGCCTGAGATTCTGACGTAACAAGGTTTTCATAAGCTGTATATGAAAAGCCTGTTGTCTTATAATATTCGTGAGGAACGGGAAGCGAAAGCCCTTTCAGCCCGCCCGACGAAAAAAAACGGTCTTTTGCAGTAAATGACAGGGCAAGAACTCCTGTTGTCAGAACCGCAAGAGCCGTAAGCTGTAGCTTTGATTTTAGCGTAAAAGAAACAGTCTGCGCAGAGTTAATTAAGATAAAGCCCGACTGCTTTTTGTTCTTGTCAAGAAAAAAGAAAAAGCACAAGGCACAGGCTGCTGCAAAAAATGCCGAAAGCCCAAGAAAGATTATGCGGAAATCTTTTGTGAACGGCACCGTAAGAATAAGCGAAGAAAGCATCATAAGAACAAGCACAACTGTTACAAGGTCGCTGATTAAGAAATTGACCCAGCCCGGTCTCTGCCAATAATACTGAATTGAATAAGCTACTATAGGAAAGATTGAGGCGCACAGTGCAGCCGCAAATTCAGCAGAACCGCAGCAAAAAACAAGAAACGGAAGCTGCAAAAACAAATAAAGAAGTTTCCGTTTACTTAGGATAAAGAACACAATCGAAAAGCCGAGCGGAAAAATCAGAATCAGAACAGCAAAAAACGAGATGCGCTCTACGCGCCAGGTTGAGCCAGTTTTTTTTGTTATTTGCTTTATTTTTGAACCAAGATTTCCAGATTCTTTCAAATAAAAAAGATTGTTCTGCTGTGTTTCATCAAAAAAATACTTCTTGATAGCCTCTCTATAAGACATTTCAAAACTTGTAACCGGAGTTAATTCGTTTTTGGGGCACAAAGAAACGGAAGAAATACTTACAATTCCGTTTATTCCCTGTGATTTAAGCTCTTCAAGAACTTTTTTTTCTGAAACCGAAACAGGAACTGCAAGAATTCTGTAGCCTTCCCATGTAGAAGCAACAAACTGAATGCGGAAAATTATAAGTAATGAAATAAAGCAGATGTAAAGAATTGGCAGAATGCAGCAGCAGAAAACTTTCTTCATGGCGTTATAAGATTGAAAAAGCAGTGCCGATAAACACGCCGAGAAGACAGCCGACAATAACCTCTAATGGTTTGTGACCCTGCACTTCTTTTACCGGATTAAAAGAGTCGATAACTTCTTTTTTTTTAAGTTCTCTGCCGATGTTATTGATTTCTCTTGCCTGAATGCCGCTTGAACGTCTTACGCCTACAGCGTCTCTGACTGTAACAAGCGCAAAACAGCATGAAAGCAGAAAAAGTTCAGAATTAATGCCTGAACGGTAGCCGATTGACGTTGTTACTGCCGAAACAAGCGCAGAATGAGATGAAGGCATTCCGCCTGTTTTCCAGAACAGAAGCGAGATAAGCTCTGAAAGCGAGTGCACACGCCCCGAAACAAGTCTGATAAGAGTTTTTATAAACTGTGCCGAAAGCCAGCTGAAAATGGCCGATAAAAAAATCGGATTGGTAATAAACATTTGAAGCTGAAATTTTGCAGACATTCCCATATATAAATCTATTTTGCCTCTATGCTGAAATTTGTCAAGTAGTTATTTGAATTTTTGCAAAAGCATGAATTTTCTGATAAACTTGAGCAATGGATTTTGTTCAGATTAAGACAGGCGCAGACGATGCCGGGCGGCGGATTGACCGCGTTTTGCGTAAGCTTCTGCCGGACGTTTCTCTAAGCGAAATATACAAATGTCTCCGCAAAGGCACGATAAAAGTAAACGCCAAAAAAGTTCCGCAGAACTATCATATAGCTGAAAATGACACATTATTTCTGGCTTCTTTTTTGCTGCCTGAAGCTGCGCAAAAAGCCGCGCCTAAGCCAGATTCCGCACCAGAATCAAAAGCTTTTGACATAGACACAATTTTTGAAAACGAGCATATACGTATTGTAAACAAGCCCTGCGGCATTCCTGTGCAAAAGGCTAACCCAAAAGAGATTTCGCTTGCGGAGATTGTTGCCGCCGAATACAGAGAATCGCACAAAAACGGTTCTCTGTCTTTTACAGCGGGGCCGCTTCACAGGCTGGACAAAAACACAAGCGGAATCATTGTCTTTTCGCAAAGCTTAAAAGGCGCGCAGTGGTTTTCAGAGAATTTGTCTTTATTTCAGAAAGAATACCTCGGAATTGTGCAGGGCAAAATTGAAAGCCCGCAATATTGGATTGACTTAATCGACGACGAGCCTAAAGAAAGCGGCACAGCTTATAAGACTGTGCGCGTAACGTCTGACAAAAAAGCCGGCAAAGAAGCAAGAACAAAATGCTTTCCGCTGGAGTACGGCTCTTATAAGGGCACGCCGATAACTTTGTGCAGATTCTGCATTGAAACAGGGCGCAAACACCAGATTAGGGCGCAGAGTGCTTTTCATGGCTTTCCGCTTTTGGGAGATACTGCATACAACAAGCTGGCAAAGGCAGCCCAGCCCGAACGGTTTTATCTTCATGCTTTCAGGCTTATTGTGCCAAAAAACCCGATAAATATGCCCGAAATAACTGAAGCGCCGCTGCCCGAAGACTTCAGATTATTCCTTACTGAAACTTGCAAAGCTGTTAATTAGCTTGTATTATGTAAGCATGAAAAAACTAAAAGACTTTTACTGGCTTATAAAAGGAATTACAGTTTACGCGCTTGTAGGCGAAAGCGGTACTGGTAAAAGTTTTCGTGCAAAATTATTGACTCAAAAATATGGCATAGAGCTTTTAATAGATGACGGTCTTTTAATCCGCGACGACAAAATACTTGCAGGTCATTCCGCAAAAAGAGAAAAGACTTTTCTCGGTGCTGTAAAAGTCGCAGTTTTTGATGACAAGGAGCACCGCGACGAAGTTGCACGCGTTCTTCAGCGCATCAAATTTAAAAAGATTCTAATTTTAGGCACTTCTGAAAAAATGGTAATAAAAATTGCCACAAGACTTCAGCTTCCGCCGCCGACAAAGATTATTCATATTGAGGAACTTGCGACAAAAGAAGAAATTGAGCAGGCAAAGCGCTCGCGCAATGTAGAGGGCAAGCACGTTATCCCTATTCCGTCTATTGAGGTTAAGCGCAATTACCCAAAGATTTTCTACGACAAAATCCGCATGGTGCTTAAAGGCAACAAATCTCCTCTTGGCGTAAAAAGCAGCAAAGTTTACGAAAAATCTGTCGTCCGGCCGGAATTCTCAAAGAAAGGCAGAATTCAGATGTCAGAGTCTGCGCTTGCCGAAATGTGCCAGAACTGCATAAGCGAATTTAACCCGGACATTGTGGTTAAAAAGCTTACCATTAAGACAGACTTGCAATGCTACAGATTTATTATACTGATTGATGTGCCGTTCGGCACGCAGCTTTCGGGGCAAATGCATAAACTTCAACAGTATATAATCGAAAATATAGAACGGTTTACCGGCATTCTTCTTGAAGAAGTGAGCATTATAATCGATAAAATTACGCAGCCGGTACATAATCACAATAATGATGAAAATCAAAAAGAGGTTCGGCATGAAAAAAAACATTAAGCTGTGTTTTCTTTTCTTGTTTCTGCCCTGTTATTTATTCGGGCAGGCCAGTTTGTATGAAATCAAATATAACGGCTCTGGCAGCGGAACGTCTGAATTTTTCAAGATTTTGGACACATGCTATACCCGTTTCAACAATGTTTTCCATTTTGATGAGGACGGCCCAGGCTTTAAGTATCCTGTAAGCCTTTTTACAGACGTAGATGCTTACAAAGCCTATGTCACAGAAAAAACAGGCACAGCCGAGCCGAAATCGGAAACTGTGTTTCTGCGCTACTCTGCAATTTCGCGCTCGGAAGTTGCCGCCGTTGTATCAGATGAAAATAAAAACACATTTATAAGACAGCTTTTTATTCAGTATATTTACAGCTTTATCGCTGCTCCGCCTGCATGGCTTGTAAACGGTTTTTCTCTTTATTTTGAGCAGTACCCCGACTTGTACGAAAGCCCGTGGCTTGAGCCTGCAAAATCGCTTTATTTAAACGAAAATAAGCGTATTCCTGTTACGCTTATGCTTGAAGCTACAAAAGACACCTACACTTCTGATGTGTTCTTGCCGCAGGCTTGGCTTTTTGTCTCGTTTTTGGTTGAAGGCCCTTACAGCCGCAATTCAAGGTTTTTGTATGATACGCTTCAGATTGCCGTAAATGAGTCTTATAGCGATGAAGATCCGTTTATCAATTACTATGAGAAATGGATTGATGACGAGCAGTTTCAGAAAGACTATGATTCATTTGTGAGAAACCTTCATTCTGTTAAAGAAGATCTTTCTGCCGGAATTAACGCCTATAGCGAGAAACGCATTCAGGACGCTGTTGTTCTTTTTAAGCGTGTTCTCGATGTTCAGCTTGAAAACTATACGGCGGCTTACTACCTTGCTTTGTGTGCCTACAGCCAGAAAAACTACAAAGAAGCAGATTCTTGGTACAAAAAAGCTATGCATTACGGCGCAGACCCGGCTCTTGTAAACTGGGGGCTTGGCGCATGTGCCTATGCCGACAAACGCTATGAGGAAGGCAAAGTTTATCTCTTAAAGGCAAAGCAGCTTGACGAAGCTTCTTACGGCAAAAGAGTTGATGATCTTATAATGCAGATGCCTTAAGGTTTTTTAATAAGGCTGTTGAAGAAAATGCAGAAGAGATTTTTTATTTTATATGCACTGTTTACTTTATGCGTGATTGTTGCAAGCGCGCTTTTAGTGGGGCATTATATCCATCTCAATTATGATTATATCGTAAATCCAGAAAGTTCTCCTGGTTATAGTTGTGGTACTCCTTTTGGCAATGGCTATGATGTATGGAATGTTCAGGGAATTCTTTTGCCGACTGATTTGCTTGCAATCTTGCTTCTGTTCAACATGCTCGGCGTTGCCATGCACTTTTGTACTTCGCGGTGGGGACATATTATGTTTCTGCTTGCTTCTGCCGTTGCTATTCTTGCTGTTGCTATAGCTGTATTGCAGGGTATTGAAATTGAATTCTTAAATCCTGTGTTAAATGTGTTACTTCCTTTAGTGGAGTTGCTTTTGATTCCGGCAGGCATAGTATGTGCGATATTCTTTTTTGTGTGGAAAAAAACGCTCATTGCAGGACATATAGTATTGCTTACACTAAGTATGATGGCTTCTTGTTCAATGGGGTTCTTCTGGGTATATTTGTACTTTGATTGAGCTGTTACAGACCGGCTTAAAGTTGTGCGGCTTCCTTTACTGTCTGCGCACCGTTCAGCGACGGCATTACTGAGTTTGCAAGCTGAATTGGTGCAGCCTGCATTTGTGAAGGCTGCGGTTTTTTCTTTGCAGAAGAAGATTTCGCGGCCTTTTTTGTACCCGCAGGTTTTTTCTGCTTTTTAGGCTTGTCTTGTGCTGCCGTTTTCTTGTCTTTTTTCTGCTCTTTTGCGCTGAACGCACTCTTTGGAATCTTTGTATTTACGCCAAGCTTTTTAAGGCAGGTTCTAATGGCAAATTCAAGCTCTACTCTCGGCGGATTCATCGGCAGAACAAAATTCCGGCACTGAGTCCAAGTGCGCAGAAACAGTTCTGTCGGCGCAGGATTTTCTTCAAGCTCTTTTTTCCAGTCAGTAAGACTTGCAATAAAGTCGTAGATAAGATACGAAAGCTTTTTGCCGAGCCGCGCCGTATTGTCCGCTACAACAAGAGCATCAAGCTCTTTTAGGCTTGTCATATAGGCGCGCTCAAATTTTGAGTTTTCGTACATAAAAGAACATGCAGCCGGCTGAATATGCATATAAATGTCAGTCTGCATTGCAAGCGAAATGATATTATAAGCCGAGCCGCTGTTGATAATCTTTATAAGCTCTTCTGTAAGTCTTGACGGCGACACCGGGCCTAAAAGAGAAGCCGACTTGCAGATTGTTCTTTTCAGTTTATGCGGAAGATGGAAGCCTGTGCCTGCGGCATATTTAACGGCGCGCAGCATACGCACAGGGTCGTCTTTGAAAATCACGTCAAGCGGAATAACCGGCTCAATGCGCCGTTTCTTGATGTCGCGGACACCGTCAACATAGTCTATAATCTGCTCTTTTATCGGGTCGTAGTACAATGCATTAAGAGAAAAGTCTCTTCTGCATACGTCCTCGTCCATTGTGCCGAATTTATTGCCTACTGTTCCGTCTGCAATTGAACGGAAAGTGCTTACTTCAAAAATTTTAGGGCCAAAGAAAACGTGAACCAGTCTGAAGCGTTTGCCGATTATTCTTGAGTTTCTGAAAATCTTTTTGATTTTTGGCGGCGTGGCATCTGTAACGATGTCAAAATCTTTCGGTGTCTTGCCAACCAAAAGGTCGCGTACTGCTCCGCCGACAATATATGCGGCATAGCCGTTATCTCTTAAATGAGTAATAACACGCATTGCGTCTGGGTCTATCTTTTGAACAGAAATCGGATGTTCGTTTTTAGTATATATTACGGCTTTCTTTACAGGTTTGCCTTTTTCGTTTGCAGAATATCTATATAGCACTTTTTAACAATAATTGAAACGCTCATTATGGTCAAGATGGAAAGCCGCCACAATGAGCAGTTTCATAAACAGAAGCTTACTTTTCTAAAACGAACAGATATTCAGAAACATGAATATCGCGGTTTCTTAAGTTTCTGCTTCCGCGGAAAGTATTGTAAGTAATTTCTACAGTTTTCAGCTTTCCGTATTTTTTGAGCATTTCTGACATTTCCTCAAATGTTATAAAACCTTCTGAATTATATGAAATAATTGCAAATTTTGTTTGCAGAGAATCAATTATAGTTTCCATTGATTTTAATGCAGAATTATGTTTGTTGAATGCTGAGCGGTTCCAGTCCTGTGTAATGCCGCTTGTCCTGCTTATCTCAACATCAAGTTTGTTTTTAAGAATAAGATTGAGCATGAAATAATTTGAGCCGTAAGGATGCTGGTTATACGGCGGATCAAGATAAACAATGTCCAAGTCTTTAAGTTCTTTGGCAAGCTCAACTGTGTCTTTTTGAAATATCTGCAAATCTGAATCGAAATTGCTGAATACAGGCTCTTTTAATTCGATTTTGCCGACAATTCTTGACAGTGCATTTTTGCCGCTTGCACCGAAACAGCCTATACCTGTGTTTTTGTCTTTATAAAAGCCTTTGAAAACTCCGCTTGTGTTTACATGAATAGAAGCTTCTGTAAGCAGCGGTGCAAGAAAAAATTGCTTCAAAGCCTTTTCTTCTACAACATCATCAATAAGCTTGCGGTATGTATCGATTAAAACGGCATTTTCATGTGTGTAAAAAACTCTCTCGCCTTTTTTGATGTTATTGTCATCAAGGGGCGCGTAGTTCTTTGCGATTATTCCTTCAATTTTTTCTTTTGCACAGCGGGCTTCTATCTCATTTTTTAGTTCTGCGTATTTCTTTGCAGGAAAATCTTTTTTGTTTATAAGATAGCAGCTGTTAATAACAGAAGAATAATTCTCAAGGTCATTGGCAATCAATTTTGAAGCATGCTTTTTTAGCATTCTGGCAACAATACCGGAGCCGGAAAACACATCAGCGCAAACAAGTTTGTCTTTTCCGGTTTTTAAAGAGATTTCTTCAACTTCTTTTTCTATGTTTCCGATTAAACTCCGTTTATTGCCAAGATAGGTTATTATTTGTGTTGTAAGAAATTCCTTGTTTTCTTCCATTCTTTTAACAGATAATGCCTTAGTCTTTCAGAAGTTCCTTTAATGCGGCGAATTTTGCTTCGTCAGATTCCGGGGCTGTTTCTGCTGCATTGCCTGTGCGCTTGTTGCGCTCAAGCTGGGTGCTAAGCCATGCAAAAATGTCAGCAACTACTTCAACGCGGTTTGTCTCGTTCAAAAGCTCGTGGCGCGCGCCTTCGTAAGTCTTTAAAGTTACTTCGGTCATGCCTGTTTTTTTGTAGATTTCTACAAGTTTTTTGACTGTCTTGGTATAGCTTCCAACCGGGTCTTCTGTGCCCGAAATCAGCAGCACAGGCAGTGTTTTTGGAATCATGCGGATATTCTTTAATTTGTGTATTCTTTTCAAGCCGGTCAGCATATCTGAATAAAACGCCAGTGTCGGTGTAAACGAGCAGTATACGGTGTTAGAAGTCTGTGCAACGTAGTCAAGGTCACGCGAAAGCCATGCCCTGCTTCCTTCTGATTTGTCAAAGTGGCTGTTATAGCCTGAAAATGAAAGCCCAGACATAAGCTTTGAACGGCGTTTTTTTCCGCCGAAAAGCATAAGAAGCCGGCACAAAAGCTTTGCTGTATTTATAAGAGCTTTGCGCGGTCCTGCTGTTCCTGCAAGAATACAGCCGTCAATGTCACATGGAAACTGCTCTATGAATGACTGCGCAACAAATGAACCGAATGAGTGCGCAAAGATAAAAGTCTTATGTCCAGGGTAATCAGCCTTAAGCCGGTTGAGAACCTCGCGCAGATCAAGAACTACGCGCTGAAAACCGTCTACATCTGCAAGATAGCCCAGCTCGTCTTCGGTCTCTGCTGTCTCGCCGTGTCCGCGGTGGTCGTGGGCATAAAGAACAAAGCCCTTTTCTGCAAGCTGCTCGCCGAAAGCGTCATAGCGCATTGCATATTCAATCATGCCATGGCTTAACTGAATCAAGCCGATAACCGGCGTTTTTTTATCAGGCATCCAGCGGTGTACAACAATCCGCTTTCCGTCAGACATGCGCATAATGATTGAATCTTTTTTCATGAGAACCTAACCTTATTTTAGATATTCTATATAAGATACAAGAGATTACATAATAAGTCAAATTGCAAAATCAATAGCTTGCAAGATGCAAATTACAAGCTTATAATTTCATCAAAAGTGATTGGCTTTAATGGTTTTTCAATGGGATGCTCAAAATGAAAAAGAATTTGCTTAAATTATTCATAACATTATCGGTTTTAATAATCGTTCCATATTCATGTATAGCCGCATTGGGAAAGATAGATTGGACAACCGAAGGAGTCAAAGCATTATATGCTCACCCTGAATTTATAAACATTGAAGAGTCTTGGGGAGAGAAGTTGGGAGACCATTATATTGTTAATTTAACTGAAAATCGTATACTTGAATTCGCCCAAATAGACTCTCGAAACGGCGGAGGCAAATATGCTGGTTTAAGAAGAATCGGTGAGTTTGAGGTTAGAGGTTTTGTTTCCTTTCCTAAAGACAAAAGTATAGAAACTCATTGGAAAGAACAGTATGGACCACATGCTAGGTTTAGGGATATAAGTCAGGGAATGGGTGTCAAAATTGAAACGATGGTTGATGTAATTGATCATTATGATGAAATCATATCATTTTTTAAAATGATAGCAAACGAACAGTATATTTCTGATGATTATGCATATCATGTTGATACAGAAGAAAGAAAAGCTATAATTTGGGTTGAAAAAATACATGGTTATTATTCTGGTCTTTGGCAAGGAGTTAATGAAGGAGAACTCCCTTTTAACGGCGAAGAATGGGGCGAATCGTTGTGTGTTAGGTGTTATGGCGAAAACTGGCGTGAGAAGCTCAATGCCGATTTGCCCAAAATAAGAAAATCGCTCGGTCTTGAAAATTAAATATTTTATCAAGAATGAGGCTTTTCCGTGACAGAATGAGGTGATTCTGTCATGGAAAAAGAATATTCCATCAAGAATGGAGTGTTTCCGTGACAGAATAGACTGTTTCTGTCATGGAAGGAGGTTTTTCCGTGACAGAATGAGGTGATTCTGTCATAGAAAAAGTATATTCCGTCAAGAATGAAGTGTTTCCATGACAGAATGGGCTGATTCTGTCATGGAGTCGAAAAGCTGGCTGCCCTCAAGTTGAAGCGTAGCGAGCACGCTTGTGGTTGAAGCGCGGATTTCCGACGGGAATGAAGCACTATTTTTGAAACATTTGATTAATAAAACATACAGTCTTTCACAAAATAGGAAAAAAGACTAAACTGCTAATCTATGGAACTTATCACGCTTAAAACGGAAAAAATGCTTGCCGGCGGTGACTGTCTTGCAAAACTTGACGGAAAATCTGTGTTTGTGCGCGGCGCACTGCCGGAAGAAACACTCAAAGTAAGAATTACGGCAGACAAAGGCGATTTTTTTACTGCGGAAATTGCCGAAATAATTGAGCCGTCAAAAGAGCGGATTACACCGCCCTGCCCGTTTTACGGCGTTTGCGGCGGCTGCAACCTTCAGATTGCTTCAATAGACTATCAGCGCAAATTAAAGACCGGAATTCTGCAAGACGCGCTTTTAAGAGCCGGATTGAGCCAAAGCGGTTTGCCGGAAATCAAAATTTCAGGCGGACAGGAATTCGGCTACAGAAACCGCTTTCAGTTTCATAACGGCGGACTAAAGAGAAAGTCTGCAAACGAAATTGTCTATATAGACGACTGTCTTGTGGCTGTGCCCGAAATCCGCGAGTACTTAAAGACAAACAGAATTAACACAGAGCAGCGCTCTCACCTTTTTGCAGCAAATGGAATTGTAATGCAGCCTAAAGAATCTGACGGCAAAAAAAGCGGACGCTTTGCAGGTATGCGCATAAACGAGGAAAATATCTGCACCGTTAATGTTGCCGGCAAAGTGATTCAGTTTGATGTGCATGGCTTTTTTCAATCTAATCTTGGAATGCTTGAAACTACAGTCCGCAAAATCACAGAAAATTTGGGCGGCTTCCGCGTTGCAGATATTTACGCCGGTGTCGGTACTTTTTCAGTGTTTTTGGCAGATTTATTCAAAGAAGTTTATCTTGTTGAGCATAACCGCGAGGCAATTGTGCTTGCTGAGCGCAATCTTGCCAACTCAAAAGCAAAACACGAAAGTTACGGCATAAGCGGCGCAAAATGGCCTGAAATGCAGGCTGCTAATTTAGATTTTGACGCAGTTGTAATAGATCCGCCGAGAAGCGGTATGGAAAAAGCCGTAAGGAACTGGATTATTTCAAAAAAGGTGCCTGTTGTGCGCGCGCTTTCATGCGACCCTGTGACTTTTGCAAGAGATGCCGCCGATTTATGCAGAAACGGCTACACATTTGAGAGCCTTGAAATCCTGGATTTTTATCCGCAGACAAGTCATATTGAAACAATTGCAACTTTTCTGATTTAACAGACTTGTTGCATTGAAAAACATAGAGTATAATTTATTCTATGAAAAGAATAACATTTGTCATTGCGCTCATTATTATTGCGCTGATGCCATTAACAGCCATTGAAGTTTACAAAAGCGAGCTTCAATTAGCAACAAATCAGGAAATCCATTTCAAAAGCTATGTGGGTCCTGTAACAGTTTATAATACGATGGCACAAATCCGTGGTATCGGTTCAGATTTAGGTAATGCTGTCGCAAATGGTTCTTTAGAGGCTGGCAATCCTAACCGCTATTACGTCATGCATCTTATAAGTGAAGACACTGACGGACTTGATGCTGATGTTTTCATTATTGGACCGAATGCCGCTGTAGATCACATCAGGAATCTTAGGGCAATTATAAGTGCCTATCTTGAATCAGCCTATAAATATTCAAGAGAAGATGCTGACACGCTTGCAACGTTTATTACTGTTTATAATGCTGTTTACCGCCAGAATATCAACAACTTTATAGAAAAATATAATGAGAATGTTTATGGAAATCTTGATTCTGACATTGTAGGCCTTTCAACAGATTATGCTGACTGGCCGGGCAATACGCAGATTGTAATTCCATTGACAGGGCGCGAGGCAGGCAGCCTTAGCGCAATTGATACGTCTGTTATTTCTGACCAGCAGGTTGTTGACAATATCCGCGAAGAATCAGACATGGGTGTTGATATACGAACCGAAATGGCAGGGCTAAAAGACAGAGAAGCTGACGAAGCTTCTGATAAAGCCAAGAAAGCTGCTGAATCTGCTGCCGAAGCCGCAAAGAACGTAAAAGACGCCCAGAAATCAGCAGAAGAAGCTAAGTCACAGGCAAAAAAGACTGAACGCGAAGCGGTTCAGGCAAAGAGCGATGCCGTTCAGGCTCAAAAAGCTGCTGACAAAGACCCTGAAAACGAGGAGCTTGCCGAAAAGGCAAAGGCTGCTTCTGAAAAGGCTGTAACTAAGGCAAAAGAAGCCGCTACTGCTGCTGAAGAAGCTCAGAACGCTCAGAACAAGCTTTTGGAAGCACAGCAGAAAGCTAAAGAAAAAGCCGACAAAGCCGCCGAAGAGCAGATTTTCGCCGACAAAAAGCGGAGCGAAGCTCAGTCTGATACAAAAGAAATTGCCAAAGACGCGGCAAAGCTTCCGCAGAAAGACGAGCTTGTTTCTATGACTTACGGCTTGAAGATAGTTGATAAGGCAAAGCTTCTTTCTGCTCTTGTAATCATCGACAACGATACTGGCAAAGAGCTTAAGACTTCTGCTGTAAATGTTATCAGAGGCCGCACTGTTTATCAGGCCGGCAACCAGTTTATTGCCATTGCCGGCAAAAACGAAGGCAACGGTGCTATCCGTCTTGTATTGATTGACGGTCTTACACTTGAAATGACAAAACAGAGCGAAGAACCTGTAAGTGAAGACGCTGTTTTAGTAAGCCACGGCGGCTTCTACTACACTGTTATAAAGCGCAATAAAGTTTGGGTTTTGGGCAAATATTCAAAAGACCTTGAACTTGTGGCAGAAACACCGTTCTCTGTTCTTGAGACAACACCAATCTTTATCAAAGATAATTCGATAAGTGTTGTTGATTCTCAGAACCGGATTCATGTTCTTGCCGCCGAAACCTTAGGAAGATAAGGCTGACGCTAAAGACTAAAAAGCCTGTACATAGCAATTATGTACAGGCTTTATTTTTTTAACTAAGGTAAGTAAGTCTATAAAGTTTTTTATTTTTTATATTTGCCTTTTTTTTAATTTATCAGTATACTAAAACTATCCTTAATTTGTTTATAGAGCCTATGGCTCGTAATAAATCATTTTTAAGGAGGTTTCTATGGAAAAGGAACCTAGAATTTTTTTAAATTATTTGGAGGCATTGCCTGAGGTTAGAAATGCAAATTGCGTAAAGGTTGTTCAACAACTCCGTACATACCTTGTACAGATTAAAAAAGAATGGCCTTATGCAAAAGATAAACTCTATAGTAGGGTATCTAAAAGAGTTCAAATACTGCAAGATGTAATTTCAGACCAACAGTGTGTTCAAGAATTAAGAAAAATCCAAAGTGAATGTGATAAGTTATTTAGTCGCCAAAAGTACGAACAGCAATATGATATTGATGTTGCATGTCGTGATCCAGATAGTTGGTGCGGTGTCGATTGCGAATATTAACATTTGCTAGTTTCTTATCCCTTTGTGGTGAAAGAGAATTAATGGCTCGGTAATTCAAACGTTGATAAAGCCTTTGGATACCCTCTATTACAAAAGTAATACTGCATTTTTTCAGCCACTCTGATTGGTATTTCGTTGTGCCGTAAAAAAGCCGAGATGCCTTTAATATTTCCCTTAAAAATGAAAAACCGCAAGTTTTAGCTTGCGGTTTTTTTATCTTTTTTTAATTTTATAATAGATTGCCGTATCAAGTACGGCTATGACAATTAATCTTTTATGTTTTTACTTAGAACAGCTTCTTGAACTTATCAAGAGTGTTGTTGATTGTGTCATTAACAGCGTCGTTGTTTTTAAGTTCGTCTGGAAGCTGGTCGGTTGCCTGTTTTACGGCATTGTCGGTGGCAGCATTTGCCTTTTCTTTCAGCTTGTTCTCAACTTCTGCCATTTTGGCGTTTACTTTCTTTTCCATTGAAGCATAAGCCGAGGTATCGCCTGAAACAAGAGCTTTTAAGTCATCAAAGATGTGCAGCTCGCTGTCAATCGGCGCGATAAGCTTTTCGATTTCTGCGCTTACCTTAGATTCAAGCTCGGCGCGGACTGCCGCAATTTCAGACTTGAAAATCTTAGAAAGATTTTCTGAAAGAATTTTGTCCAAGTCGGTTTTAATGTCCAAATCAAGCAAAGTCTGCGGCGTGTATTTTGCCAAAGTGCTCAAATTGAGCTTGTTGATGTTCTCGATTGCTCTTGTATACATAGAATAGGCAAAAGCAGGCTCAAACGGCTTAACTTCAATTAATGCGTCCATGACAGAGAGTGCGCCGTCTAAGTCAAAGCTCATGTCTGTGTCAAACGCAAGCCCAGCATTGAAAGAAGCCGCACCAGAAAGATAAGGCAGCCCGTTCATGTTCACGTTCGGAATTGTGAGCTTTGAAAAATTGTAGCCGGTGCCCGAAAGATTCGCTGTAAGGGCTTTTGCGGTGCGGTTCTTGCGCATATCGATTATGGCGTCAAGCATTTCGGTTGTTTTTGCCGAGCGGTTAAGCTTTACATTAAGACCAACCGGCTCATCAAGCTTGTCACAGTCATTTGAAATGTTTGTGATTGTGCCTGAAAGAGCAAAACCTGTTTTTGCGTCTAAGCCTGAAAGCACAGTCTTTCTTATAAGAAAATCCGGAACATTGTCTTTTCTGTACTCAACAGTACGGCCGGAAGCACGCCAAGCTTCTTTCTTTTTAGGCTTCTTTTCAGCCTTTTTAGAGCCGGAAGTCTGGAATTCCTGTACTTTTGCCAATGCAGTTTCTGCAATCGGCGCATATTTTTTCAAAAGCTGAATTGCAGGTCCGTTAAGCTCACCAGAGAAAAGGTTTGTCATGTCTTTCAAATTGAGGTTAGACAGCGTGTTAAGCTGGTCATTCAAAAGCTTCATGTCTGAATCGACGGCATTTTTAAGCGAAAGGCTTATGTTCTGAACAGTGTCAACGTCTGTCTTGAGCTTCTGTCCGGCATTTTCAACCTGACTTTTGATTGTCTGTGCGTTGTCATTGACAGTCTTAAGGTTGTCGAGAAGCTTTTTAAGCTGAACCGGGTCAGAGATTTTGGAAATATCTGTTGCAACAAGCTCCTGTGCACTTGCCGTAAATTCTGTTACGTTTTTGTTGAGCGTTTCAGATTCACTCTGCCAGCCTGTTACAATTGCCTTAGCCTGCGGCTCAAGGTTCTTTATAATTTCAGGAGAACTCATCTGATTGTACACAGACTGTACAACTGTCTCCGGGTTGAACTGCGCAAAAACTTCTGTGATGCCCTCTTTAGAAAGCCCTGTCTGCTCTTTTACTAGATTTTCTATTGAGATTGCAAAATCTTCGGGCGTTGTTTCTTTTTCAACCTTTTTCTTCTCTTTTTCGGGCAGCGCACCGGAAGTTTCTCTGTCTGTTCCAAGCTGAATGCCTTCAACTGCAAGCTCGTCTGCAACCATGCGGCCTTTCAAAAGCTGAACAAGATCAAAATCAAGCACAAGATTTGAAACTTCAGCAAGGTTCTTCATCGGCTGATTTTTGTTTGCAACCGCAATACCCTGCACTGTCAGCTTAGAGTCAAGCAGCTTCAAGTTTACGCTCTCAATTTCGCATTTTGCACCGGCGGCAGTTTCACCGGCTTTAATAAGAACAGCCTTCAAAATCGGGTTCTTAAACGCAAGCACAACGCTGATAAGCGCAAAAATAAACGCAAAAACCAGAATTATTGGCAGAAACTTGATGCGCCCCTTCTGCTTTTTCATCTGCTTAGAGATAAGCTTAAGCCGCTTTTCCTGCTGCTTAGAAAGCTCAAGGTCTTTTTTTAGAGAAATAACGCCGTCCTCTGACGTTTCATATAAAGTTTTTACAAATTCTTTGTCAGCAGGCACATAAATTTTATCGTCAATCTTCCGTTCATAAGATTTTTCGTTAAAAGTGTCGTTAAAAACTGAAGGTATTTTTGTCTTTGCCATTTTGTCGCTCCTGTTAGCCTAACTTTGCCTTTTGAACAGCTTTTACGAGATTTTTTACAAGCGGAATCTTCATAAAGGCTTTTACAACCGGGTTCTTTACAAGGAGCGGCTGCAATGTCTTGCGCCAGAATGAAACAAAGAGGCGTGCAAGAATATAAAACGGAATATAAGCTATAATAGAAAAAACTAAAGAACCTGCCACAATCGAATTGTTGAATCTTGTAAACGCAACAAACGGAATGTCGAGCCAAGACCTGAACAAATCTGCCAGCTGCGGAAGTGTAAGCACAAAATATCCGATGTTGTCAAAAAGCGGGTCTAAAAGCGGTGCAATCAGCGAACCTAGAATAATCGAAAGAAAGAAAAAGCCTTTGTTTATCCGCAGAAACAAAGAAATTATAAAAATGATGTACCATAATGCAGATGTTTTAGGCAAAAAGCCCAAAAGCATACCGAAAGCAAAAGCATGTGCAAGTTCTCCAGGATGAGAGTTTGCGTTAAGTGCTTTCAACATTTTTACAAAATATTTAAGCATAAAAAATCCTTTTTTTTCAGAGTGTAAAAACGGCTGCCAGAATTTGACAGCCGCTTTAGTTTATTTTAAAAGTTTCTCATATATTTCAAGATATTTCTTTGCAGAAACGTCCCAGCCAAAATGCTGCTTCATGCCGCGAAGGCGCATGTTTGCAATATGCTCAGGCTTGTTGTACCAGGCATACATTGCCCAGCCTACAGTGTCGTAGATGCTTGACGGTGTTAGGTTGTCGAGAATAAAGCCGGTGCCCTCGCCTGTTTCCTGGTTGTAGTTCTGTACGGTGTCGGCAAGACCGCCTGTGCGTCTTACAATCGGCAGCGTGCCGTAAAGAAGCGAATACATCTGGTTCAAGCCGCATGGCTCGTATTTTGACGGCATAAGGAAAAAGTCTGAACCAGCTTCAATCAAGTGGCTCAAAGACTCATCGTAGCCGATGTACGCAGAAAAATTCGGCAGATTGTTCGACAAAACTCTAAGCTCGTCCTCGCACCATTTTTCACCTGAACCGAGAACCACAAACTGAAGGCGCATATCTGCACAAAGCTTATATGCACAACCGTAAGTTGGGGCGAACATGTCTGCAACACCTTTTTGGTCTGCAAGCCTTGTTACAACGCCAATTACAGGAATGTCAGGGTTTACTTCAAGCCCCATGCGCTCCTGCAAAGCTTTTTTATTCTCAACCTTGTTTTTGATTGTCTTTGCTGTGTAAGTCTTTGCAATCAAAGTGTCTTTAGATGGATTCCATACATCTGTATCAACGCCGTTCAGAATTCCGTACAAATCATTTGAGCGGGCGCGCAAGATACCGTCCATTCTAAAGCCGTTTTCCGGTGTCTGAATTTCACGCGCATAAGTCGGCGAAACCGTAGTCAGCGCATCTGCTGAAATCAAGCCCGACTTCAAGAAGTTAATCTGGTCGTAGTCTTCAAGTCCTGAAGAATAAAAATGATTCCAGTCAAGGCTCAAAATCGAATAATTGTGCTTGTTGTAGACGCCCTGATAGCCAAGATTATGAATTGTAAACACGCTCTTAGTATTTGCAAAATTGTCGTGCCGCTCGTTAAAGCGTAGCAAAACCGTTGAAAGAGCCGCCGACCAGTCGTGTGCATGAATTATGTCCGGGTACCAGCCGATTTTTCTGCAAAGCTGAAATGCGCCGTTGCACAGCAGAGAGAATCTTGTCGGGTTGTCTTTAAAGTCTGTGTCTGCCGGCACTCCGTAAACACCGTCGCGGCCGTAGCAGCCTTCATGGTCTATGAAATAAACAGGAAGCCCTTTTTCGCCGGGCATGTCTGTCGTGTAAACAGCAGTCCATTCTTCTCTGTAGCCGCAGTGCACGCACATCGGACCGGGAAGTTGTGTCAGATTTTCCCTGTTAATTTTATAATAACGTGGCATTACTATGCACACATCGTGTCCGAGCTTATGCAGCGCAATAGAAAGAGCCGACACAGCATCAGCTAACCCGCCTGTTTTTGCAAAAGGTGCGGCCTCTGCCGAAATCATTAAAATACGCATAGTTACCTCCGCTTTCTCAAGATTACCATGTTTTAACAGCAGCTTTAAAAGCTTCTGCACTGTTTGCTATAGTCTTTTCAGATACACAATAAGCAAGTCTTATCCATTCTTTTTTGCCGAATCCTGTTCCGGGCACTGCAAGAATATGGTATTTCTCAAGCTGTCGGCAGAATTCGTTCTCATCTGTTGAGCCGCTCTTGCTTTTCGGTACTTTGCAGAATAAATAGAAAGCGCCTTCCGGCTCTGCATAATGAATGCCCGCATCGTCCAAGATTTTTGTCAAAGCATTCCGTCTTGAAAGATAAGAAGAAAAATCAACAGGCACGTTCCATGTTTCTGAAATGACGCGCTGAAAAAATGCCGGAGCATTTACATAGCCCAAAACTCTTGTCGCAAAAATTATTGCTGAACAAAGCAGCTCGGCTTCAGGACAGGCAGGGTTTACAGCTATGTAGCCGATGCGCTCGCCCGGCAGACTCAAATTCTTTGCAAACGAAGAAACAACAATACTTGCGTCATAAACCGGAAATAATGGAGCTACCGTCTTGTTGCCGTAAACAATGGCGCGGTAAGGTTCGTCTGCAATTATATAAGGCTTTCTGCCAGTTTTTTTAGCGTGTTCTGTAAGAGCATCTGCCAAAAGCTTGATGTCATTTTTTGAGTAGATTTTGCCGGTCGGGTTGTTCGGCGAGTTGATAAGAACTGCGGCTGTTCTCGGTGACAAGGCTTTTTTAATAGTCTCAAGATTGAGCGAAAAATCCTCGTTTGTCATCGCCGGAACAAGTGTTCCGCCATGGTTTGCGCAATAATGCGTGTATTCGGCAAAAAAAGGTGACGGAACGATGATTTCATCGCCGGGAGCTAAAATTGCCTTGAACACAGCGTTAAGACCGCCCGCTGCGCCGCATGCCATAATTACGTTTTTGCCTTCAAGTGTAACGCCCTGCTCTTCGCCGACCTTTTTTGCCATTGCTGCGCGGGCGAAATCGTAGCCGGGGTTCGGCATATAGCCATGCGTTCCCAAATCATCAGAAGCCGCAAACTTTTTCATTGCGTTTTTAACTTCAACCGGCGGCTCTAAATCAGGGTTTCCCAAAGAAAAGTCATATACATTATCGTTTCCGAATTCTTTCTTAAGTTTAATTCCTGCTTCAAAAGCTTTTCGAATAGCAGAAGAATTTTCCATTGCTTTTAAAATCTGTGGTGCAACTGACATAGCAAAATCTCCAAAAATGTAAAAAAATTGAGTAACAAACTTTTTAATAGTATAACACAAAGATTAGCAAAAGTTAAGCGATTATTTTTCACTATGCCAGTTATTCGTCAATCTTAAGTTTTTCTTTGGGCACAGCATTTTTTCCGGCGGAAAGTTTCACATTCAAGGCTCTGCCGTCTTTCCAGTCAAAGTCTATGAACCAGCCGCCTTTGATTCCGACGCCGCGGACAGAGCCTGTCTGCCACGCCTTTGCTTTTGGCAGAGCCGGCAGCAGCTTTACACGCACGTTGCCGGTTTCATCAATTTCAGACTGAACAAGCATACGGATAATTGCGGTAAGTGCGCCAAAATTGCCGTCAATCTGAAACGGCGGATGATTGTCGAGAAGATTCGGCAGTGTTGAATGAGTGAAAAGCTTTGTAAGTGCGTCAAGCGCTTCATCTCCCTGCCCAAGCTGCGCCCTGAAATTGATAATCCAAGCCTGACTCCAGCCTGTGTGTCCTCCGCCGTTGCTTAAGCGTTTTGCTAAAGTCTTTTTGCAGGCTTCCGCAAGTCCGGGCGTGTTTTCCATTGTAATTGTGTGACCTGGAAAAAGACCGTATAAGTGCGAAATGTGGCGGTGACCGGGTTCTACTTCTTCAACTTCTGTGTTCCATTCCATAAGAGAGCCGTCTTTGTTTATGGCAGGCTTTTTAAGGTGCGCAAGGACATATTCAAAATCTGAATATTCGGGCTTGTTGTAGTTTAGAATGTTTCCGGCTTTAAGACAGCTTTTGAACAGATGCTCAAGAATCATGTTGTCCATCTCGCAGCCTTCGCAAAAAGCCCCGACTTGACCGGCTTTAGTAATGTAAGAATTTTCTGGCGACAGAGACGGATTAATCACAAGATACGGCTTTCCGTCTTCAGCATTTATTCCGCATGGCTGAAGATAATCTACAAAAAAGCGGCATGCTTCGTGAATCAAGTAATAGTAACGCTTTAAAAAGCCAATATCCTGAGTGTATTCAAAGTGCTCAAAGATGTGCGTTGCCATCCACGCAGCGCCCAGCACCCAGTATGTGCCCGGAAGCCATGTGTCCTGCGGACACGCATCGCCCCAATAGTCTGTGTTGTGATGAAGCACATAGCCTCTGCATCCGTACATTTTTTTTGCAGCATAACAGCCATTTTTGTAGCCGCGCTCAAGCAGGTCAATAAAAGGCAGCTCACATTCGCTTAAATGCGACATATTTGCAGGCCAGTAATTCATCTCTGCGTTTATGTTTATGGTGTATTTGCTGCCCCATGGCGGGTCTATATAGCAGTTCCATAAGCCCTGCAATGTAAGCGGCAGTTCTCCAGGCGCGCGGCTGCCGGAAATCAAAAGATAGCGGCAGAAATTCGCGTAAGTATTTACAAAAGCCGTATTTTCCGGCGCGGCAGCTTTCAGAAGCTCTGGCGTTGTAAGCTTTGTGCATTCAGTTTCGTCTGCGCTTTTGCCGCCAATCTGAATGTTCATGCGGTTCCAGTAAGATTTATATTCTCTTGTGTGCCTTTCAAAATATGTTCCGGCTGCTTTAGAAACGCCGGTGCTTTCAATAAAACGCTTTTTCTCAAGAAGTTTTGATTTGCATTCAGGTGACCAGATGTTTTTCTTTATAAGTTTTTCGTAACGCTTTTGGTCGATGTGCTTTTTATTCCATTTCCATGCGCGTATATCTATAAAGAAAAGAACTTCTGTGCAGTTGTCGCCTGCTAATGTAAAGCCTGAAGTGTAGATTTTTCCGTCTGTTGATACAGCACCGGCGCCTGCACAAAACGGAATTCCATGCGCGTCTTCCAAGAAAATGCAGTTGTCTTCGGCGTAGATTCTGTCGCACCAGATGCCGCGGTCAAGATAGCCTCTAAAATTGATTTTCCCGCTTTTGTCTGCGCTGACGTGCATAAAAATAGCGTCATCTTCCGCGCTTATCCATATCCGGCGCGTAAAATTTGTGCCCTCTTTGTCGGTGTATGTTACAACGGTACATGAATTAGCCAAATCAAGAACGGCTTTATAAGAATTTATGCAGCTCTGGTCTGCCTTGTGATTCAGCGGCCAGCCGCATTCAAGTCCTGCATCGTCGGCCGCGTAAAAGTCAATCTTAAATTCTCCGGCAGTCTGATAAACGCGGTCGTTAAGGCCCATTCCGCTCATTGTTTCAAACGCAAGTTCCTGCGCTTCAAGAACGTGCCCGTCTTTTACAAGCTCTCTGATTTTATCAAGCGAATTTCTGGCATCAGGGTTTGAGCGGTCTTGCGGCCCGCCAGACCAGATGCCTTCTTCGTTTAGCTGAATAATCTCGCTGCAAGGGTGTGTTTTTACCATGCAGCCGAGTCTTCCGTTGCCTAGAGGAATGTATTCTTCCCATTTTTCAGGGATTTTATCAAAAAGCAGCTTGTCAAACATTTTGGCTTTGCGTCTGCCGTTCTACTTAAGCTCAAACTGCATGACTACCGGGTTGTGGTCTGAATCTTCAAAATTTTTGTCCAAAACGGCAATGTTTTTGACTTCAACTCCGGACGAGACAAGCAGACCGTCAATGACCCAATACTGCCAGTCGCGGGCTTCTGCCCTTTCGCCGGTATACGGATACTGGTTTGATCTGCATGTCGGCGCATTTTCGCTTGTACAGAATTTCCAGCCTTCCGGTACAACTGATTCGTCGATAATGCCCGGCATCCAGCCGTCTGCAAAAACTGACTTGTATTTTCCTGTGTCAGACGGAAATTTCTGGTTCCAGTCGCCGCCTGCTATAACGTAGTTTCCGTTTGCGTATTCTTCGTTAAGAACCTCTGCAAGTTTTATAGTCTGAAGCTTTTTAGCTTCTCCGCTGTCAAATGCCTCAAGGTGAAAATTAATCAAAACGAGCTTTTTTCCTGTATCTTTTCCATTCTCGTAAACAGGAAATCTTGTAACAAGCAGACAGCGTTTCAAATTAGCAAGTCTTACAGGCCATTTAAAAATGCTCGGGAGCTTATAGCGCTCTGCCGAGTCTGCCTTGTAGTCTGTGTAAGTTGCAAGCCCGCTTGCAATTTTGCCGAGCGGCGGCACAGGAATAGGACAATAAAGCGTCTTGTAGTTATAAGTGAAAGCAGCATTTTTGTTGAGCTGTTTCTTGAAGTATTCAACCTGATTTTTTTTGCCAGACCGTTTTGATTTGTAGTCAACTTCTTGCAGTATAAGAATATCCGGATTCTCGGCTTTTATTCCGTCTTTTATACCGGCTTTATATTTTTCAACATTTTTCTGGCTTGTAGGCAGTGAAGTCTTGCCGCCGTCCATGAAAAAATCCTCGTTTTTGCCGAGCCCGCAATAGCCTATGTTCCACGACATAATTTTCAGTTCTTTGTTTTTTTCGATATAAACTGAATTTTCTGACAAAGAATTGACTTCTGCATTTATAATGTCGTCCGGCTTGTATTCTGAAAGTGTCAGCACAATGAGGAAAATTACAAAAGCAAGAATCAAAATTCCAATGATGATACCGGCTGTTTTTAGGATTTTTAAGAATATGCCTGACATTGTTTTGCTCCTTGAAAAATCTTGTATACAACCAGTATATCATCATTATCAGTCTGATTAAAGAAATTTCTGCGGAAAGTTTGCGGCTTTTTTTACAGCGTCTTCGAGTGACATTCCTGCAAAGTCTTGTGCACCGAGAAGGCGGCCGCTTTTTTTGTCGTCTACAAAAGCGCCGACTACGATTCCTGGAATTACGCTGTCCGGGTCGTTTGGGGCGTTCGGACCGCCCAGGTCTGTACGGCACCAGCCCGGGTCGGCGAGGTTTATGCAGACGTCGGTGCCGTCGAGTTTTCCGGCGAGGTCTGCGGTAACTTTATCGAGGGCAGCTTTACTTGCGCTGTAGCCGGCCTGTTCGGGTTCGTTACGGATTCCGCTTGTTGTGTTGATTACTCGGCCAAAGCCTCTTTCAATCATCTTTGGAATAAAACGGTAACAGAGCATCATCGGGGCAATTGTGTTGATTACAAAGCTTCTTGTGTAATCTTCTGCGGGAGTTTTCCAGTAATCGGTGCGATAAGCAATTTGAACTGCGGCATTATTAAACAGAATATCAACCGGCTTACCGCGGTTTTCGATTTCATCCATCATTTTTTCAACCTGAGAAAGGTCGGAAAGTTCGGCGGCAATGTCGTAGGCTTCCACTCCTATTGCACGCACTTCTGCGAGTATACCAGCAGTATGCTCCAGCGCGCGGCTGTGCAAAATCAAATTACAGCCTTTGCCTGCCATAAACTTTGCGATTCTATAGCCGATTCCACGGTTTGCGCCGGTAACCAGCGCCCATTTTCCTTTTACGTCAGTCATTAGAGTGTTGCCCTCGCTGCAATTTTATAGATTTCTGCAATATCATCCGATGATAATTTTACAAAGCCACCTGTTTTTCCGCCTTCTGGCAATCCGAACTTTTTCACCAAAGTAGGAATATCTTCTTCCTTAGCTCCAAGCTCAGAAAAATTAATCGGCATGCCAATGCTGTGAAGGAATTCTCTAAATCGACGGATTCCCTCGCGAGCTGTTCTTTCCGGATCAGCAAAATCCATCTTGCAGCCCCAGACACGTGTAGCCCACTGAGCAAAACGCATTACATCATGTTTGTAAACAAAATCCATCCATGAAGGCATGATAACTGCAAGACCTGCACCGTGAGCACAATCATAAAGGCCGCTCAATTCATGTTCAATTCCATGGCTGTTCCAGTCCTGGTCACGGCCAACACCAACAATATTATTGTGTGCCACCATTCCAGCCCACATAATATTAGCGCGGGCTTCATAATCATTTGCGTTAGCAATTACCTTTGGAGTTTCGTGAATCATAGCCATCAAAACTGCTTCACATAAACGGTCAGTAGTTTCTACACTCTTTGTGTTTGTAAAGTAACGCTCGCAAACGTGAGCCATAATATCTGTTGCACCGCAGGCAGTCTGGTAAGCAGGCAGAGTCTGTGTCAAAGCCGGATTCAAAATAGAGAACTTAGGACGGATGCATTCACCGCCGGTTCCACGTTTTACCATACCGTCTTTTTTTGTAATTACAGAATCACCTGAACCTTCACTTCCTGCTGCTGCAATTGTAAGAACTGTTCCAACCGGAAGAGCCTTCTTTGGCTGGGCAGTATAGCTGTAAAAATCCCAGAAGTCCCCGTCATAGCAGACTCCCATAGCAATAGCTTTTGCGCTGTCAATTACAGAACCTCCGCCTACAGCCAATATAAAGTCAACTCCGTTCTTACGGCACAAATCAATTCCTTCATAAACAAGATCATCGAGTGGGTTAGGATGAACTCCGCCGAGTTCTACAAAATCCACGCCGTAAGCCTTAAGTGAATTGCGTACTCTGCCGAGTAAACCGGATTTTTCAGCAGATTTTCCGCCAAAATGAAGCAGAACCTTGTTTCCTCCAAATTCGCGAACCAGAGAGCCGGCCTGCTGTTCTGTATCTTTTCCAAAAACAAACTTTGTTGGACTGTAAAATGTAAAATTATCCATAAATTAGAAAACTCCTTTTATTCATCAATTTCATAAACACATCTTATATAAAATATAAATGCATTTTTAAAATAAAAAAAGTCTTTTGTTTGAGATTTTACAACTTATATTTGGTGTTATATTTTACAAAATACTGTTAAAAAAAGCTGACTTGAAAGACTGAAATATTGTAATTCAGCCCTATCAAATCAGCTTTTTTTGGTGTTTTATAAATAATTAGTCTTCACGGGTATATGTATAAGCATTAGAATTATAACTAAGTACAACTGTTGTATTGTTCAAGAAAGAATATTGTGCAGGATAATTCGAGAACATATCTTCTGCTGTGATTGTACCATGAGCACCTTGTTCGGTCCAATTGGTCAATGTGTAAGATTTTTCTGTTCCTGAATAAGTTTCGTTCCAACTACTGCCTGACTGTGTAAACTCTTTTCTTGTTACCTTTCCATTTGCAAAAACAAAAGAAGTTTTTCCTGAACCTTCTGTGCGTGACCATGTATGTCCGTTAAAATAATCATAAAATCCAATACCTGATACACCGCCGTCTGCTCCTGAACTTGAGGCTCCTCCTCCGCCACAGCCTGTGAGCATAAGCGGCAATAAAAGCAGAAGAAGGATTAAACAAATATTAAAAGAAACTTTTTTCACAATTACTCCTTAAAACAGATTTTCTTAAATAACTTTTGTAAGTATAAGTAAAAAAGACTGTTATATCAATAGTTTTTTCACTTCTTTTGAGCGCAGCCCAGCCATTTGTCTTTTTCGATAAACTCTTTCTCCTGACTGCCAAGCTTGAAGATGTAGCTTTTGGAAAGCGAGCCTGAAATAAGCTTTACTTTTGCTGTGTTGTCGTCATTTATAGTTATGATTGAATCAGTGTCTTTTTCAGAAAAAGTGCGGAACATATCTTCAATGTCTTTTTTGTTTGTTTCAACAGGCAGAAGTCCTGCTGAAAACATGTCGTCCTTAAAACCTTTCGCAATATTTGCAGAAACAACTGCATAAAATTCGTTTGCCACAAGAGACTGAGCAGCCTGCCCGCCTGTTGAGCCGCAACCGAAATTTTCACGTGTAATAATTACATGCTTGCCGGTTATGTCTGCTTTCGGGCTGAAACCGTCAATGCGCAAGTCTTCAAAAATATAAGATTTTAATGCCTGCTTTGAATTTTCTTCTAAATATTTTGCCGGAATAATTTCATCTGTAGTGATGTCTGAGCGGTTGAGAAAAAGTGCTTTTCCAGCGAATTGTTTCATTTGAATCTCCTAATTTAAGCTGCTTATTGTTAGGTTTGCAGCATAGTCGCATACAATAATAGCACAGTTCTTGTATAAAAGACAGCTATTTTTCAACTTCAATAAGCTTTTTTTCGACAAGCTTGTCAAGAATAAGCTCAACAATTTGTTCCGGCTTATATTTTGCCGTATCGATTACTAAATCACAGAAGTCATATTTTGTATTGTCAATCTGATAAAGCTTTTGATAGCGGGCTGAATCTTCAGAATCTCTCTTTTGTGTAAATGCCATAATTTCTGCAAGATCTCCGCCTTCTCTATTCTGAATGCGTGCGGCGCGGACTTCTGGTTCTGCAAGCAGAAAAACCTTCAGATCGGCTTCTTTCAGCATCCAGACTGCAAGCCTTGAGCCCAAAACGCATGACTCTTTTCTTGCAAGTTCAACCTGCCTTGAGTCCACCTCTTTGTCATAAGAATCGTCTGTTTTGGCTGCTGCAAGAATTTCTGGCAGAGTCATGTTTTTTTCAGATGCAAGCTGCCGGAACGTAAAATTTATAAGCGTCACACCGAGTTTCTGCGAGAGAAGCGTTGAGACTGTTGTGTTTCCGCAGCCGCTTTTGCCTGAAATTGCTATTCTAAGCTGTTTTTCTGCCGGTATTTTATATGAACTCATTTTGTTGCCTCCAATAAATTGCTTTTCAGTTTATTCGATATTGCGGATTTGTTCTCTAATGTTTTCGAGCGCGTCTTTTGCTGTAATTACAGCCGCACCGACTTCAGAAATCTGGTTTTTAGAGCCGATTGTGTTTATTTCGCGGTTCATTTCCTGACAGATAAAGTCAAGCTTTCTGCCGGGTGCAGGATTATCTTCAATTTCCTTTTTCAATGCTGAAATATGGCTTTTAAGGCGCACAATCTCCTCATTGATTGTGTACTTGACCAGAAGCGCGGCTGTTTCCTGCATTGCGCGCTGCTCGTCAACATTATCGCCTAAGACTTCCTCAAAGCGTTTCAGAATGTTCGCCTTGAAGATTTCTTCCATTTTTGACTGCCATTCAACAAAAACAGAAACGCATTTCTCGATTTTATCCGCCATTTTCAGAATATCTTTACAGAGATTGTTGCCCTCGCGTTCTCTGTCGGCGACAAACTGGTTTAAGGCTTTTTCCATTAAAGGCTTGATAAAGCTCCAGTAATAATCTGGGTCAAAGTCTTTCTGAACGTTGAGAACGCCTTCCTGCTCGATTATCAGTTTTAGCGGAACAGGCTCTGTTCTGCCCAAAGCTTCTGCAACTTTGCTTATTTCAGATGCATAAGCGAGTGCAGCCTGCGTGTCTGCCGTAACAGAAATCTTTGAGTTTTTTTCTTTAATCTTGATATAGACGTCAACTTTCCCGCGTGCAATTTTAGCCGAAATCATCTCGCGCACAGGCATTTCAAGCCTGCTTAAAAAAGACGGCATGTTTACAGCCAAATCTAAAAAACGCGCATTGTATGATTTTATCTCAACAGACAATGAAAGGTCTTCATTGTTCATTTCCTCATAGGCATAGCCTGTCATGCTTTTCATATTTATTTCCTTTTTGTCAGTTGTTCTATTAATGCCTTGCCGATTTTCCAGTTGTCGCCTGCGCCCATCGTAATAAAAAGGTCGCCTGGCTTTACTATAGAGGAAACGTAAGGCAGTGCGTCAAGAATTTCCTCATAGTATGAAACCTTCGGATGATTTTGCTTTGTGCGCTCATATAAAATTCTGCCTGTTACAGTTCCGTCATATTTTTCGCGTGCAGACGGATAAATTTTGTGCAGAATCACTTCGTCAGCAGCGCCGAAAGCACCGGCAAATCTGTCTAAGAGCGCGGCGGTTCTTGTGTAAGTGTGCGACATAAAATCCACGATAATGCGCCGCTCCGGGTAGAATTTTCTCAAACCCTCTAATGTTGTGGCAATCGCCGTAGGATGATGCGCATAATCGTCCATTATAATTATGCCGTTTATGTCTGCGATAATTTCACCGCGCCGCTTTGCGCCGGTAAAAGCTTCAAGTCCGTCTTTCAGGTTCTTGAAAACTTTGGCTTTTGTGGCGGCCTCTAAGACTTTGCAGTTGCTAAAGTTCTTGAATAATTCAATTGAAAGTGCACAGGCGGCTGCGGCGTTTCTTATCATGTGCTCACCCGGAATGCGCAGGGCTAATTCACCGTCAAATGCACCGATTTTGAAAAACTGATGACCGTCTTTAATCTGCCCGATTTTGATTGAATAATCGCCTTTTACAGAAGTTCCGTAAGGAATCAGCTCTATGTCGCTGCGCTTGCTTGAGATTATGTCTGCAACTTCTGCCGCACCTTTGTCGTCGGCACAATAAATAAGCTGACCGTTTTCAGGCAGCAGAAGAATGTAATCGACAAATGCATCTCTTATAGATTCATAAGTCGGGTAAAAATCCTCGTGGTCGCTTTCAACGCTTGTAAGTATTATTTTTTTGGGGTGAAACGACATGAAATGCCGCTGGTATTCGCAAGTTTCAGCTACGAAATAGTTGTTGCCATTGTTCAAAGTGCATGTGTTGCCAAAAGAGCTTATAATGCTGCCTGCTAGAACCTGCGCCGGCAGATTAAGCTGCTTCAATAAAGTGCCGGTAAGTCCTGTCGTTGTCGTCTTGCCATGAACGCCTGCGATTCCACAGCTGTATGCAAGAGCCGAAACTTCGCCTAGCGCTTCGGTATAAAGCATTACCGGAATATGTCTTTTGTCAGCTTCTATTAATTCGGGGTTTTCTTCCCTTTTATATGCAGCCGAATAAATTACAAACTGAACCTGACTGTCTATGTTTTTTGCATCAAAAGATGTGTAAACCTTTACATTTAGTTTTTTTAAAATCTCGTCGGTATAAAACTGTTCGGGTACGTCGCTTCCTGTTATAACAGCTCCGCGTGCATGAACAATTTCTACAAGAGCTGCCATTCCAGTGCCCTTAATTCCTACAAAATGAATATGGACACCGTTCAGGTCTGACATAAGAATATTTTCATTTATCATGTCTGAATTATACAACAAAACGCTGCAAATATGCTAGAATGCCGTTATGAACATTTCAATGATTGCTTTTGAATCTTGGCTTGAATCGGCTGCAAATTACGAAAAACAAAAGAAAATTGGCGAATTTTCTCTAAAGACAATATCTTTGCTTGCAAATGAACTGGATAATCCTCAGCTGGCTTATAAAACAATTCATGTAGCAGGCTCTAAAGGCAAAGGCTCTGTCTCAACAATGTGTGCTTCTATTCTTAATGCGCATGGTTTTTCTGACGGCTTATATACATCTCCGCATATAATAAACTTTTTAGAAAGGGTTAAGTCTGTAAAAGATTTTTTTGACAATCAGATTTACGAAGAATCTGCGGGAGAGCTGGTTCAGTTTATCGAGGATATTAGCGAAAGACTAGAAATTGCGGGTTATCCGCAGGCATCTTGGTTTGAACTTATTACCCTGTTTGCTTTTATTGTGTTTAAAAAAGCCGGTGTAAATTTCGGTGTTTTTGAGACAGGGCTAGGCGGCCGTCTTGATGCGACTAATATTCTGCGTCCGGAAGTTTGTGTAATTACCCCTATTGAGCTTGAACATACAGAATATCTCGGCGATACAATCTCGAAAATTGCATTTGAAAAAGCCGGTATTATAAAAGAAAATACCCCTGTTTGTATTGCTGTGCAGACAAAAGAAGCTGAAAAGGTTTTTAGAAAAATTGCACGCCAAAAACACGCACCTTTGTATTTTGTAAATGAAGCTGTAAAAAAAATAGAGTACTCGTTTGAAAATCAAAAGACAAACGTGTTTATAGATTTTGGAGATTTTAAAACATCGAAAAAATCTGAAAAGCTTTTTGCAAGACCGCTAAAGGCTAATCTCCAAATTGCCGGAAAAGTACAGGCGTATAATGCAGCTCTTGCGGCTTTGTCTGTAAAAATTGCCTGTCCTGAAATTTCAGAAGAAACTATAGAGCAAGGCTTATCTGATGTAAAAATGTCTGGAAGATTTGAAATAATTGACTATTGTTATAATAATTCAGACAATATAACTATAATTTTTGATGGTGCACATACACCAAACAGCGTCAATCTTTCAATTGACACATACAATAATTATTTTAATGCTTCACCATGTATTTTGTTTGCCTGTGCATATGATAAGCATGTTGAGGATATTGCACCGCTCTTTTTTGAGAACATGAAAGCAAAACCAGAAGCCTTTATTTGTACAAAACCAGGAGACAACAAGACAAGCGATTTAGTCCGGCTTGCCAATGCTTTTGAGCCTTTATGCAAAAGCCGCGGTGTTCCGTATGAACTTAATGACAACTATATTGAAGCTATAGACATGGCTGTAAAAAAAGCAGCTTCAACAACAGGTATTCTGTTTGTCTGTGGCTCTTTCTATCTTGTTGCTGAGTGCAAGAAACACCTGAAATTAGCCTGATATTGAAAAGCTGCACTGCTCTGATGTGGAAGGTGAAAAAAAGCTTAAAGATGTTGCATGAAGCTCAAGCTTATAGTCAAAGCTGTCTGCCTGTTTTGCAGCTTGTGCCTGAGCTGCCGGACAGTACAGTACATCACCAATTATTGGAAAACCGAGCCATGCAAGATGTGCCCTTATCTGGTGTTTAAAGCCGCTTTTAAGCTGACATTCAATTTTATATGCCGTAAAGCCTTTATATAAAGTTTCTGTTTTAAAGTCTGTTTCAGAAAAATCTTTAATGAGCGTTTCGTAAATTTTGGTTTGTGCTTTTTTTGTGGCGGCTTTTCCGCTTGTGCCGTCTATTGCAACAGGGCGCACTTCCCTGTTTTTTGAGCCGAAATATCTGAAATAAGATTCAATCTTCAAGCCCTTTTGCATACAATAACTGCATGGCGGAAAGCTTTTGTTTGTCTGTTCTGTGCAATAAGCTGTGTAAGTCTTAATAAAAGAGCCGGTCTGCTGCTGCGCCCATAGATTGTCAAATGCAGCCTGATTCAATGCTACAAGAAAAAGCCCGTGTGTGGCAGTATCTAACCTATGTACAAGTCCATGCTCTACAGGCTTTTTGCCGCAGACATTACGCCCTTCTGGAAAAAGCTCAAGAACAGCATTGAGCGCCGTTTCTGTTTCGTTCTCTGAAAGCGGAGCTGTGGGCATATTATGTGGTTTTTCTGCAATAACAAAGTCGCTGCAGCTATTAATTATGTTGACGCTACTCATAAGACCATGCTTGTTTTTCGTATTTTTCGTGGAGGGTTTTCAAGACTTTTTTGAAACGGCGCGGTACTGGTGCTTTAAAAACAGAGAATTCATTGCTGTCAGGCAGTCTTATACCAAGCCGGTAAGAATGAAGCATTAATGTTGCGCTGTCAAAAAGCGCGTCTTTTTTGCCGTAAATCGGGTCGCCCATTACAGGACAGCCCAAATATTTCATGTGGACTCTGATTTGATGAGTGCGCCCGGTCTTTAATTTGACCCGCATAAGTGAATAAGGTCCGTAACATGCAATACATTTATATATGGTGTGTGCAAATTTTCCCTTATCGGGGTCAGTTGTCGTAAATTTTTTACGGTTGCGGCTGTCTCTTGTAATGCCTGTCTTAATTGAACCATGCGGTTCTTTCGGTCGGCCGCAGACAATAGCGATGTATTCTTTTTTTACGCGCCTTGACTGAAACTGATTTTGCAGCCATGAAAGAGCGTCTGCGTCTTTTGCCGTTATCAGAATGCCTGAAGTGTCTTTATCAAGCCGGTGCACAATGCCCGGGCGCAGCAGCGGACTGTTTTCGTTTTTGTCTAAAATTTGCGGATTTTTTCCCCAGTGGAACAAAAGCGCGTTTACCAGCGTACCGCTCCAGTTGCCTGCCGCTGGATGAACAACCATACCCTGCTTTTTGTTTACTACAGTTACGCGGTCATTTTCAAATATAATGTCAAGCGGAATGTCTTCCGGCTCAAGATTTTCTGGTTTCGGATTTTCCCATCTGATTTCGATTATGTCACCTGCGCGGACGTTTTTTGAAAGCTTGGCGGCTGAACCGTTAAGCAGAATTGAGGTTGCCGTAGTTTTGAGCCTTGATCTGCTCATGCCGTTTTCAGCCTGCGAAATGTACGCGTCAAGGCGCATTGAGCCAGAAAGAGATTCATCAACTTTTATAGATAAAACCGGCATATTATTCCTTTGGCGGTGCGTCAATTTCAGTTTTATTTTTATAAACAGGAATTATCGTTATATCAGGGTCAAGACCGTTTTCGCCGAGGCTTGCCTCTTTTTTCTGCTTTTCAGTTGACAGTGCAATCTGATTTAGAAAAAAGTCTATGATACCGATTCCCAAACTCAAGCCTGCCGCGCCTAGAATAATGCCCCTTGTTTCAGCATCCGTCAAATTTGCAGAAGAAGTCTTTATAAAAGGATTCGGCGTGTATTTTGAGTCCATTCCACTTGAAAAATACTTAAACAGAGAAAAGCCTGCGCCGACAGCCATGCTTGTAAACGGATAAGAACCGATTGTTACGATTTCGGCGCGGCGCATATCAAGAAGGAACTGCGGAAAATTCACATTGTCATAAGGTTCAACTTCAACGCCGGTCATGTCAATTTCAACTGCTGAAAGCGAAAAAATAAGAACAAAAATAAATAAAACTATAAAAATGCTTTTTTTCATTGCTTCTGCCTTTCACCGAATATTGCTGTGCCGATGCGCACAATTGTAGAGCCGCAGCTTATTGCTGTCTCAAAATCGTTTGTCATGCCCATTGAAAGCTCGTTCATGCTGTATTGCGGAAACAGCTTTTTGACAGCATCTGAAACAGAGACAAGCTTTTTGAACGAATTTTCGATAATTGTTTTGTCATCTGTCAGCGGAGCCATTGTCATAAAGCCGGCGGGCTGAATATGCGGACAGTTTTCGAGAAAACGTATTGCTTTTGTCAATTCTTCAATTGAAGTAAAACCCGACTTTGACTCTTCGCCGGTATGGTATTCAAAAAGAATTTTCATCGTCTTGTTGATTTTTGCGCACTGCTTTTCAATTTCTTCAATAAGCTCAATGCGGTCAACAGACTGAATGCACGAAGCAATAGGCACAATCTGCTTTACCTTGTTGCGCTGAAGCGAGCCAATCATGTGAAGCTCAATTTCAGGGTGATTTTTAAGTAAGTCCGGGAACTTTTCGGCAGCTTCCTGAACCCTGTTTTCGCCAAAAAGTGTCGCGCCGGCTTTTATAGATTCTTCAATTTCTTCTGAACTGTGAAACTTGCTTACAGCCATAAGCTTTACACTGCCCGGCGTTCTGTTTGATGCATTTTCAGCTTTTCTTATCCGCTCTGTTATCTGTCTGTAATTGTCGGTTATGCTCATAAAACTTCTCCCACAGCGTCTGATAAACGTAAAAGTGTGTTTATGTCTAAGGTCTCTGCCCTAAGTTTCGGGTCAATCTCTGCTTTTTGCAGCGCAGCTTCTGCTTTATTTGAATCGCTCAAAAAAGTTGTAAGATTGTTCTTTATTGTTTTCCGTCTTGAAACAAAGAGCGCGCGCTGCATTTTAGCAAATAAAACTGCGTCTTTGCATTGTGGAAAAAGTTCTTTTTTGACAAATTTAACGGCGCGGCTGTCAACATTCGGTTTCGGCCAGAACGAACCGCCGCCTAAATCCATTAAAGGCGTAACATCATAAGCCCACTGGCACAAAACCGAAAAGCTTGAATAATCTTCTGTGCCGGGTTTTGCAGACATGCGCTGTGCAACTTCTTTTTGAACGGTAATTACAGCTTTATCAAAGCGGACACCGGCACAGATTAAATCTGCAAAAATTGTAGCCGCAATATTATAAGGCAGATTGCCGAAAAGCCGCGCCGGTCTGTCTTGTACGGTTTTCCATGTTTTTAGAACATCACCTTCAACAAGCTTAAAATTCGGTCTGCTGCCAAAAAATTCGCCGAGAGCTGCTGCAAAGCCATGGTCAATTTCAAAAGCCGTAAGCTCTGCGCCCCGTTCCAAGATTTCACTGGTCATTGCGCCAAGTCCCGGCCCGATTTCCCAGACGGTAGTGCCCTTTTCTATTTCAAGTGAATCAATCAATTTTTTCCGCGCCTGGCCGTTTATCAAGAAATTCTGTCCAAATTTCTTCTGCATGGCAAGCCCTCTGGCTTCAAGAAAGGCTTTTAGTGAGGCGGGCGAATTATAATCAATTGAAAGTGAAGCTGCCATAAATCTCCTGTTGTATAATTATACTATAAGCGCGAAAAAAAATGAACCGATAAGACGATTAAGTTATATATAAAAGTTAAAACCGTCCTAAAAACCGCTGCCGATTCTGGAATAACAAGCGAAAACAGTATAGCAAAAATTCCTAAAATGACAAATACCGAAACCAATGGAATCGCAATAATTGATGAGATTATTCCTTTTAATGAGAATGAATTAAGCATAAAAAACTGAACTGGAACAGCTCCAAGCTGTGCGCCAGCCGAAACAGAGAGAAGTTCTTTGAGCTTCTCTGCTTTTTTGGGGAAGCTTCCGCATAATAAACCGCGGATTTTTGGACTTAAAAAGATTATGCCAAATATTGCTGAATAAGAAAGCAAAAAAGAAGGCGTAAATGCTGCCACAGGCTGCACAATAAGATGAATACATAAGCTTAAGTAAAAGACTGCTTCTCTTCTGCATTTGATGTAAAAGCAGCTGCACACACAATTTATGCATGTAAAAATAAGTGCTCTGATAAGAGACGGCTGTGAACCAGCCAGAAACACAAATATGGCGGATATAAAGACTAAAAAAAGATTGCGCCGCTTTTTTTTGAAAAAATCCGCTGTCTTTTGTGCAAAAGCACACACAACCGAAAGATGAAAGCCCGAAAGCGCAAGTATGTGCGAAAGTCCGGCTTTTCTAAAAAGAATTTGCAAGGACGTATCAAGATAATCCTTGCTGCCGATGGTTAGTGCGGCAAGCAGTCTGCCTGCTGCGGCAAAAGACAGCAGAATGTACTTCAGCCTGTATCTGACCAAAGCACGCAATTCATAGATTCTGCTTTTATAATGGCAGAATTCGTTTTCAAACACTGAATCTGCGCGGAATACCGCACTGTCTTTGAAACTTCCTGAAAAGAATATGCAAAGTCCTTTGTCAACAAGCAGTGTACTGTTTTCTAATTTATCCACTCTTTTTAAGATTTTGCCGGGCAGACTGTTCTGCAAGTCTGCGGTTTTTATTATTACGGTTGCTGTGCCTTTTGCAGAACAAGCGATGCTTTCAGAATTTACTGAAACAGCCTTTACTTTTATCGAATAATATGCGTCATTCAGTTTTTCAGGCGCGGCAGAGATTTGGCAGTAAAGTCCTGTTACCCTGCTTAAGGACAGCAGAGTTTTGATTCGGGCGTTTTCTGCGTAAAAACCGCTTAATGCAAGAAGCCCTGCGCATATTCCGGCAAGACAGTAAAATCTTTTTTTTGAAAGAACTATAAAAATTACAGACGCCGCAAGAAAAACGTAGAAAAGAACCTTAAAGAATGTGTTTGTGCTTTTTAAGATAAAGCCGTAAAAGGTTAAGATTTCAGATAAAGCCAGAATTTCTGTTGATTTTCTCATATATATAATATCATGAAAATATCAGAATTTTTGTGCTTTTTTAGAGAAAATCGGTTGTTGAGCAAAGTTCTTTTCGCATTAGCTTAATCTACGAATAAAGTCAAATCGGCGAAAAGCGTCGCTTTCGCTTCGCGAAACCGACAGCAAAGGTACATCAGCCTAAAAAGATTGCCGGCTCACTGAGCGAAGTCGAAGTGACCTATTTTTCAATTTATTATGGATGGCTTCGAGTACGCTCAGCCACCGCAATCTTATAAACTCTAAGTTCTAGCTATTAGTTAATTGTCATTTTTTCAAGCTTTTCTTCCCAAGCAGTCTTTCTATTGAAGACTTCCATCGGATTTTTAAGCGGATTATGTGTGTGCGAGTTATGCTCTGCTATGGCAGCGTTTAAATCTGCAATTTCTGAACGGACAATGTACGGTTCAGAAAAGGCAAGAAGCGAGCTGTCGTGCGAGCGGTAAAGCGGATACTGCTTTTCCGGTTCTGTGCCAAAAGTTACAGTGTCGCCGTCTATTGTGTATGTTGTCTTTTCAAAGTTTCTTACAAATGTGCCGCGGCCGACTACGCATGTATAGACGATGTCGCCGACTTTTAAAAGCTTGTCAACCTTAAAAGAAAAATCGCCGTCGTTTACGTCTACCGTTTCGCGCTCATACGGAACATCTGCCTGCCAGTAGCGCAGAAAATATACTTCAGAATCCGTAAAATAATAGCAGGTCAGTTCGGGCTTTGTGTAAGGCACTGCAATTTCAATGCCTTTTACATTACCGCAGCAGCGCCAGTAGCCGTACAAAGGCGAAGTATGGCTTACTGATTCAGTCTCCGGTGAGTCTAAATCCTCTGTCTCGATATAAGACCTGCAATAAAAATCGAGAAAAAGCTTGTTATTTATAACGCCAATCGGGTGTGCCTGCGGCTTTCTTTCTGACGGATATTTAACTCTAAGTATTGTCTCTCCGTTCTCGCCTGAATCAAGCGAAGCATTCAGTACAGCGGCTTTGTCAAAATAAAAGCCGTAAAATGTCTTTAAGACAAATTGAAGCGTATTGTCTTCGTTTACGGAAATAATTCTGTTTGAATTTTCCCAAATGCCTGCGAGAGGAGTTAAATCTGTTGAATTGTTCTGTGCAAATAAAGTAAAGCCAAAAAATATGGCTGCACCGCATAAACACAACTTTTTTGCTGTTTTCATCAGTTAATTTTCGGCATAAAACAGCATAAAATAAATAGGGCTGCCCTTTTTTTGGCAGCCCCAAGTTTAGTCTTCTGCAAAAATCTTATTTATTTGTGCTTTATATAATTCGTTAATCTTGAAGCGGATCATTTCCTGCTTTGCGCTCAATTCTCTGCCGACCTGGAAACTTTCAGGAACAAGCATGAATTTGAAAACCTTTTCGCATGGGCGGAAGCCGTTTTCAGCATTTACAAGGCGGTCAATCTCTGATCTGATGAGCATTTGAATTTCAGGGGCTTCAAGAAGCTGCTCATAAGAAGCATATACAATGTTGTTTTCTCCGGCATAAGTCTGAACAAACTCTTTTGACGGAACAATAAGCGCACCAAGATATTTCTGGTCTTGTCCGACAAGCATTGCAGATTCGATATAGTCGCTTGAGCAGAGTGCCTGCTCTATAAGCATAGGCTCAATGTTTTCGCCGCCCAAAAGCACGATTGTATCCTTTGCCCTACCGGTAATCTTGATTTCGCCGTCAACGGTAAGAGCACCGATGTCGCCGGTATTCAGCCAGCCGTCTTTGTCTATAACAAGGTCAGTCAAATCCTGTCTGTTATAGTAGCCTTTCATAATCTGACGCATGTTCTTGCTTCTTGCAAGAATTAAGCCGTACTGACCGGCTGGAAGCGGATCATTTGAAATGATCTGTCCGCCTTTTTCAGCAACAATCTTAATTTCAACAGACGGAAATACAAGACCGACACAATTTGAACGCGGTTTTTTCTCAAGGCGCACAGAAAGTACCGGAGCGGCTTCTGTAATTCCGTAGCCTTCAAGAACATTGAGGCCGACTGCTTTATAAAAGTCGTCTACGTCTTTCTGCAATGAACCGCCGCCTGAAATAACAGCCTTAATGCGTCCGCCAAGCTTTTCTCTAATTTTTTTGAATACAAGAACATTGCCCAAAGCATTGAGCGGCGTCAAGAAGATAAACGGCAGCAGACCGATGAACCATTCAATTATTCTAGACTTGCGTTTAAAATGGCATACGCGACCAAGCATGCGGTCTCTTGCCCACTGGTATTTTTTGCCGACAGAAAGGAAGAACTTGAACATTGCATAAGCGATTCCGCCCTTTTTGCGCATTGTTCTGATAACTGCATTGCCAAGACCGTCCCAAAGACGCGGCACACCACAAATGTACTGAGGCTTGATTGCTGCAAGGTCATTGAGCATAACTGCCGCAACCGGCTTTGAATAGGCGATGCCGCTCTTAAGATAAAGCGCAAAATACTGAACGCTCCGCTCAAAGCTGTGCCATACAGGCAGCACAGAAAGCCACATATCGCCCGGTTTTGTGCAGAGAACCTGGTCAACAACTGAAAGCTGTGCAAGATAATTCTCGTGTGTGAGCATAACACCTTTTGGCGTTCCTGTCGTGCCGGATGTAAAGATAATGGTTGCGACATCATCAGTTTTTGTAAGCTCAATCTCTTTTTCAATGTCAGCGAGCATTTTTTCGTAGCTGTCCGGGCAGAGATTCATTATTTCTTCAAAAGAATGAACTTCGATTCCGGCTTCTTTTGCTTTTTGTGTTACTGATTCTTCAGGTTTATCAATTACAATTGCCGTTTTTAAAAGCGGAACGTCTGAAACTTTTTCAAGAATTTTTTCAAGCTGGCGTGAATTCTCAAAAATACCAAAAACACAGCCAGCAAAGCTTGTAATAAACCGGAGTTCCGCCGCCATCGAGTCTTTTCCGCGCGGAACGTCGATTGCGCCTAAAGAAAGAATTGCAAGATCTGCAATAAGCCATTCGCGGCGGTTGTCTGAAAAAAATGCAACATTGTCAGCTCTTCTGATGCCGAGCTTTTTAAGACCTGCCGCAAACTGAATCACGTCTTTGTAAAGGCGGGCGTATGTGAACTTTTCAAATTCGCCCTTTTCATTTTTTGAGGCTTGTGCAATAATGTCTGGACATGCTTGCACCCTGGCTTTAAACATCAATGGAATTGTTCTTTCAATGGCCATTATGAACTCCTGTTTTTTAAACAAAAAGTATGTGGTGTTATGCTCGTAAATCATAAAATCGAGTTTGACTATTTTATGAATTTTGTAATACTGTCATAATAATAATTCGAACTTTGCGTTTTATCAAGGGGAAATTCATGCCGAATGTAACATATTTAGCAAAATTAGGCGAACTTACACTTAAAGGAAGCAATCTTAGAGAATTTGAGCACCGCCTGGTTAATAATGCCCAGCTTTATCTTGAAACTGTAAAAGCACGCGTTCTATTAAGAGCAGGCAGACTTTATATAGAAGGTCCTGAAAGTTCAGTTCCGGCAATTGAATACACATTAAGCCACCTCATTGGAATAACCGGCTGGGCACGCGCCATTGTCTGCGAGAAAGACATTGAATCTATGAAAAAAGCCGTTATGGAAGTAGCTGTTCAGGCTAAAAACGAGGGCGCAAAAACTTTTAAAGTCGATGTGCGCCGCGCCGAAAAGACTTTTCCGATGAATTCCTATGAAATAGCAATTGCAACCGCAGAAGATGTTTTTGAGCAGAATATAATGACTGTAGACGTTCATAAGCCCGATGCTTTTATCCGCGTAGAAGTGCGCGAGCGCTGTTTTGTCTATTGCGACAGAAACAAAGGACGGCGCGGGCTTCCTGTCGGTGTTTCAGGCAAAGGGCTTCTGCTGCTTTCGGGCGGCATTGACTCGCCGGTTGCAGGCTACAGAATGATGCGGCGCGGCATGAAAGTAGAATGCATTTATTTTCATGCTTATCCGTATACTTCAGCAGAGGCGCAGAAAAAGGTTGAAGATCTGGCGCAAATCATTTCAGCTTATGGAATTGACACGCACATAAACATAATTCCGTTTACAGATGTGCAGATGCGCATAAAAGAAAAAGCACCTGAAAATTTCAGCACATTGATGCTGCGTATGTGCATGATGAAAGTTGCAAACATGGTGGCGCGCCGCATAAAAGCCCAGTGCCTTATAACAGGCGAAAGCCTTGGGCAGGTTGCAAGCCAGACAATCGAAAATCTTGAAGTAACTGAATCTGCGTGCGAGCTTCCGCTGCTCCGCCCGCTTGTCGGTCTTGATAAAGAAGAAATTGTCAATACTGCCTGCGAAATCGGTACTTACGAAACGTCTATTCTGCCTTACGAAGACTGCTGTGTTCTTTTCAGCCCGAAGCACCCGGTTCTGCGTGCCTCAGTAGAAGAAGCAGCAAAAATTTTTGACTCTCTTGAAGTTTCAGACCTGCTAAACGAAGCTTATGAAAAGCGCGAGATAAAACGTTTTGCTGTAAGAGATTATGTTGCAGAACATTTTGCATCGGAAGCTTTGGCAACAGAAGAATAACTATATTTTTTGTTCAATTTCTGCTGCTTTTGCCGCAGCTTCGGCTTCAGCCTTTGCTTTTCGGGCGGCAGCCCTTCCCGCTCTCATGCTGCCTGCAAGCTTGTATCTGTCAGGCTCGCCGGAACGTTCGCGCTCTTTCTGGCTTTCAAGCTGAAAAGCCACCATTCTCTTAAAGATGTTCATAAGCGGCTCTGCCGAAACGTCTTTGCAGATGCCAGCCCCTTTCAGTTCGTTTATAAGATAATAGCACGATTCTATTGTTGAAAGACACTCCTCTTCAGGCTGAGTCTTGAACTGAAACTGAGACTTATAGCCAGCTCTAAACGAAATTTTCTGCAAATGCTGAATATTTTTGCTTAATCTTAATATTTTTTTCGCAAAAAACCATGTTGCGTCAACAACGATTACAAGCAAAGTCTTGTCGCCAAGCATTTCTTTTAAAGCCTGCCCTTCACTTTCTGTCTGTGCTGACCAGGCGTCTTCACCAGGATACAAAAGCAGCGGCACATAGCTTTTGTCGTTTAAAAGAGCGTTCAGTCTTTTGTTTTCAGTAAAATCAACACCAATGAGAATTTCTGAATTTTCAAGAGTGAGGTGTGCAAGCCGCCCTGTTCCTGTACGCTGTTTAAAAGCTTCTTTTGGGTGCATGAGAAAGACAAACTTTACGCCGGAATCAAACGGTTCTATATATTTGCAGTAGCATGTTTTAGCCGACCTAAAGCATTTCATGCAGCGGCTGAATTCATAAGTAATTGCACTTTCAGACATTTATCAGAGACCATACAGATACTTGAATGAAATTCTGAAATAATGGTTTATATCATCATGCAGGGCGGCTTTCCAATTGTTGTAAGCTAAATTTAGACCAGCCTGATCTGCGCTATATACACCTGAAGGCAGAATATCATTCTGAACGCCGTTGTTTCTGATATATTCAAATGTATAACCAACGTTGAATGTCATCTTGCCGAAGCGCTGCATTGGCAGAGAATATGAAGCGTCTAAAGAAGCCTGCCATGTGTACATGTTTGTTGCAGACTGCAAAAACATGAAATGGTTCCAGGCATATTGATATGCGCCAATACTGTAAGGATGATTCAATACACTGCCGTCTGTTTTAAGCTCACCAGGTGGAGACGGCAAAGCAAGGTACTTAATTGCTTCTTCCGGAGACTTATCAATAATAAGCTCGTTTATATTTGAATGGCGGATCATGTTTGCACCGAATGTGAGCGAAAGATTCTCTGCCGGATTAGCCTTAATTTTGAATGAAATTCTGTCTGAATTAGGCGGAAGATTTGAGCCCATAGACTTGCCGTTGTTTGTATAGTTCTGATAGTTTGCATCTGTAGAACCTACAGAATTACCGTTATCAGCAAACTGTTCATGCGTATACATATAAGGCGTAATCATTGTGTAGTTCAATGAAATTTCTGTAAACGGAGAATTGAGCGGGCTGTATACAAAGCCTGTCATAGCACCAAAACGGAATTTTGTGTTCCATTTAAGCTTTACAAGGTCGCTCATAGCAAGGTCATCAACAAATACGTCTGTCAGCCATGCAAAACCAGGGCGCGGCTTAACTTTAAACGCAATACCCATCTGTACGTTGTCATTAAATGAACCGATACCCTGAGCGACCATGTAAGGAACAAACGGAAGCAGATAAATCGGGTCAAATCTCTTACCGTAAACAACGTTCTCATAATATGAAACAGTGAGCCATTTGAACGGCGAATAATCAAAAGAGTGCATCATCATGAATTTGTTCGGCGAAAGGTGTCCGCCGACATCATCTGTTGCGCCCAAAATGAACATTGCCTGAGTATAATTCCATTTATTGTGGCGTATTACAAACGAGGCATTTCCTGTATGAAAGCCCTGCGGATTCAAAGAAACACTGTCCTCATAAAACGGGCCGAATGAATTGCGGCTTATTCCGCCCTGAAAATAAAGATTCTCATTACCGATACCGGCTGTTACGTTCATATCAAGAAAGGCTTTTGCAAATTTCAAGTTAGTCGGGTCGTTTACAGAGTCATATTTCTTGTTTTCAAAGGTTGGAAGCGGATTCTTATCAAGACCGGTAGTAACAAGAATATTCATCTTGCCGCCTACAGACATAAAATCTGTAGCCTGTACATCTCCGGCAGCCTGAAGATAAACATCAAGTTCGTTTTCTTTTTCTTTAGTGCCGTTTTTGCCGCTTTTATCAACTTTATTATTGCCGCGCTTGTAATAATCAGAAACTTCAAAACCTACATCAGCAGATTTTCCGTAAATGCGCTCATAATGAAGACGCGCTTTTGCAGCCTGGTCTTCATATTCACTTTGCATAACAGTATTTAAAAATGAAGTAATTAAAGTCAGAGGATAAGGACGTAATGGCGGAACATTGTGAATGATGCCAAGATTTTCCCAGTTAGATATATCTGTATATATCGGGTCTGAAGGATCAACACTGACTTGAGAAAAAACCAGAACAGGGATACATGCAAATAGAATAAGGAAAACCAGTTTTTTTAATTTCATCAAATACTCCGCTCAAAGATTATAGCATGAAGTAATATAAAAGTACATAGAATAAGCGAAATACAAGCTGATTATCGGGCAGCTTCCTGACGGTGCATTTCCTGCTTAATCTCATACATTATGCTGTCCGCCTTGCTGATATAATCTTCCAAAGTTGCAGATGATGCAGGATCAGTCATAATATAGCCGCAGCTTGCCGTAAGCGGATATGCAAGATGCATTGAGGAAACCTGCTTTTCAAGATTGTCTTTTATTTTGGCGATATATTCTTCTACAAATTTTGAATCATCGCAAATTCCAAGCGCAATAAATTCGTCGCCGCCGTAACGGATGCCGAGCCAATTTTCAGGCATTGTGCTCAACATTGCAGAAGAAACTGTTCTGATTGCAAGGTCTCCCTGAAGATGCCCGAAGTTGTCGTTTATGTGCTTCATACGGTTTATATCGATGAACACAACGGCACATGGCTTGTTCTGTTTGTGGGCATCCGTCAAAAGTGTTACGCCGTTCTGTTCCATGCCGAAGCGGTTGTTCAATCCGGTAAGCTGGTCTGTATTTGAAATGTTAAGCAGCGTACGGTTCATTTCTTCAAGCTTACAGTTCTTTCTGTACTGCTCAAAGTTATAGTTCATCATTCCTGAATAATGATTAAGTGTTGTGTCTTTTATCTGCTCAATTGCATCGCTTATAACAAAATAGCCGAAAAGCGAATCATCATAATGAATTGAACAAAGTGTATATACTACAGGTTTATCGCTCTTTTTATAGCCGGGAATTAAATCTTTGCGGTTAAACTTGCCGGGACACCATGTTTTTGTGTCCTTTTTTGCTACAAGGCAGTACATGTCGTCAGAGTAAAAACTCTGCATAGGCGAAGATGACGATATGAGCGATTTTTTTGCCGTTGAGTCAAGACAGATATAAAATTCGTTGCCCGGAAAAGTTTTATTTTCTTTATAAAATGTCAAAAAATTCTCTTCCAATTTGTCATAAGACGAGTTGCTGAAAATAGCTGTCGTCATTTTTGTGTCATTACCCTGAGAAATCAGGCTTTCCATTTCTCTTTTATATGCTGAAATACAGAAATCATGTCTTATAAATTCGGCATCTTCCTCTTTTTTGCAGCCGCAGCTTTCGTTTCTTACAAATTTTGAAGAGACAATAACTTTATCAGAACTTGAACTTTCATTGATTTTTTCCATAAGCTGCCATGCAGCAATATAACCTATTTTCTCGTAATCCTGATAAACTGTTGTTATAGAAGGATAGAAAGTTTCTGCAAACGGAATTTTATCAAAGCCTGTAACAATAAAGTCTTTGGGCACTGAATAGCCCATCTTTGAAAGGCCGATGCAAGCCGCAATTGCATTATAGTCGTTGGCACAGATAAACGAATCCGGCGGATTCGGGCGCTTGCAGAATTCCATGGCATATTCCATGCTTGTAAGATATTCCCAGTTTGTATAGCAGATGTTCTCCGGCTTAAGCTCTATGCCGTTTGATTCAAGAGCCTGCCTTGTTGCGTCAAGCCTTTCGTTTGAATCGGGGTGTGTTTTTGCGCCGGCAAAAAAAGCCGGATTTTTTATATGATGCTCTTTTACAAGATGGTCAACCATCTCGTACATTCCCTTAAAATTGTCTATACCTACAACAGAAAGACCTTCTAACGGAATACCGACGCTTACGCCGGGAATATTGTTTTCAACGATTTTTTGTGCTATATGAATTGGAGCGTGTTCAGAATTGAGCATATTTGAAAACACAATTGCTCCGTCTAAATCGGAATAGTCAGGCAGGTCAAAAATTGAATCATCGCCCTGATTGCGCATCTTTGAACGCCCGTAAACGGCAAAACTAAGAAAGAGAAAAATATCAATATTCAGTTCGTCTGTAACAGAACGGATGCCTTTTAAAGCCTGTACAATCGAAAGATTATTCCAGCCGTTAGCAAAAACACCGATTTTCTTTTTCATACTGTCATATCATAACACAGGATTCTCAAAAAATGAAGTTTTTCTGTATAAGAAGCGCAAAATTTACTGTTTTATGTGTTACTCGACAATCTTTCTGCTATGCGCTATAGTCTAAGCATGAATATCGCCATGTTTACTGACGCCTATTTTCCTAGAATCAATGGCGTTGCAATCTCTGTTAAATCTTTTGCTTCTGAACTCACAAAACTTGGTCATAAAGTCTGCATTGTCTGTCTTGAATATTCGGCAGAACAGCAGAAAAGTGCTCTTTTTGACGAAGAAAACGAAGACAGCAAAAGTCCGTTTTTAATTGTCAGAATTCCTTCTACTGGAATAATTTGGTCAAAAGAAGACCGCATGGTCCGCATTGACAAGTGGCATTACTTAAAAGACGCAATGAAGGCTTTTAAACCAGACGTTATTCATATTAATTCTGAATGGACAATCGGCTATTTGGGCGCGCTTTATTCAAAAAAAGCAAAGCTGCCTATAGTTTTTACTTTTCATACTTTATGGGAAGACTACCTTGCAAACTACATAAATTTTTTGCCGCAGTCTTCCACAAAAAAAATTGGACGGGACATTGTTAAGTTTTATCTCAAGAGAGCGTCTCTGATTATTGCACCGACGAAACGCATTGCAAAAGTTGTGCATGAATACGGAATTGACCGCGATTCAGAGCTTCTGCCGACAGGCATTCCGTCTAACCTGCTTGATTTTGATAAAGCGCAAAACAAACGCATCAAGAACGCGCTGCACAAAAAATATCCGTCAATTTCCGGCAAAAAGATTCTGCTTTATGTCGGCCGCGTTGTCAAAGAGAAAAACTTAAGCTTCTTGTACGATGTGCTTGAAAAAGTAAAGCAGACTAATCCTCACACAGCCCTGCTTTTTGTTGGCGGCGGTCCTTATCTTGATGAACTAAAAGAACTTGCCGAAAAACGCGGCTTAAAAGACTCTGTTGCTTTTACTGGCTATGCCGCGCGCGAGGATTTAATCTATTTTTATAAGATGTCGTCTCTTTTTGTTTTCCCAAGCCTTACAGAAACGCAGGGGCTTGTAACAATTGAAGCTATGACTGTCGGCATTCCGGTTGTTGCTATCGGCGAAATGGGCACTGTTGATGTTATGCGCGGTGACAACGGCGGCTTTATGGTCAAAAACGATGTTGACGAGTTCACTTCAAAGGTTCAGCTTCTGTTGAATGACAAAAAGCTTTACGAAGCCAAAGTTGAAGAAGCAAAGGCATGGTCAAAGCAATGGTCTATTGAGGCGCTGACACCAACGCTGGTAAAATATTATGAAAAGGCTGTTGAAATAAAAAAGCATGAGAATGAATAGACGTGTTCGAAAACTCGGTTAGTTTCCGAACACGTCTAATCTTTGCAGTCTTAGTTAGGAGCAAAATTGACAGCACAGGAAAAATCTCTTTTATACAGCCTCTTAAATAACGCCGACTGCCTTTATTCAGGCAGGGTTTCTTCTGATTTTGCGCCGGCAGACTTTAAAGACGATGCGGATATTGCCGCACCAGTTTCTGTCGCTGTGCAAGATGCAGCAGTCCCAGATGCCGCCGCCGAAATAAAGAAAATCGCTTTAGATATTGCGCAATGTACCGGCTGCGTTCTCTGCAAGGCAAGAACCAACACTGTTCCCGGCATCGGCAAGATTCCGCCTGTTGTGCTTGTAATCGGCGAAGGTCCCGGCGCAGACGAGGATAGAACCGGCGAACCTTTTGTCGGCAAAGCCGGTCAGTTATTGGACAAAATGCTTGCCGCTATTCAGCTTTCAAGAGAAGACAACTGCTTTATTGCAAATATCGTAAAATGCAGACCGCCTGCAAACAGAACACCTCTGCCGGAAGAAGCACAGGCTTGCGCTAAGTTTCTTCAGGCTCAGATTGATGTTCTAAAGCCAAAGATGATTCTCGCGGTAGGCAACACTGCCCTGCACAATCTGCTCGGTACAACAACCGGCATAAAAAAGCTTCACGGCAAGTTTTTCAATTATCAGGGGATTCCGCTGCTTGCTACGTTTCACCCAAGTGCGCTGCTTAGAGATGAATCTTTGAAGCGCCCTGCATGGGAAGACCTTAAAATTTTCAGAAGCAAGCTACTTGAAATTGTTCCTGATTATCAGACAAGTTATCTCAACGGCGGTTCTGTCTGATGGCAAAATGGATTGAAGTTCTTTTCAATATTCCGCTGCACCAGTCTTTTACCTATAAACTGAAAGATGAACAGATTTGCACTGTAGGTATGCGTGTCGAAGTTCCGTTTGGAAGGCAGCAGAAAGTAACTGCTTTTGTCATCAATGTTATGGACAGCCTGCCGGACGGTTTTGATTTTGATATTTCTAAAATAAAAGAAGTAAGACGCATAATTGATAAAGAGCCTATTTTTGACGCTGCTTTTGTGGAGCTTGCGCGCTGGGTAAGCCAGTTTTACCTTTGCAGTCATGGAGAGGCTTTAAGCGCAATGCTTCCGTCAGGCAGACGCGAGGTAAAAGCTTCCGGCGACGCCTTTATCGATGATTTTATTGAAAACAAAAAGCTTGTACTTTCTGAAGAACAGCAGAAAGCCGTAGACGGAATAACTTCTGACAGCGGCAAGTCTTTTATGCATTATCTTTACGGCTCAACAGGTTCGGGCAAAACAGAAGTTTTCTTGCAGTGCGCCGAATTCATGCTTTCTAAAAACAAGGGCGTAATCTATCTTGTTCCAGAAATTGCACTGACGGCTCAGGTTGTAGAAGCTGTTACGGGGCGTTTCGGCAAGACAGCCGCTGTACTTCATTCAGGTTTAACACCAAGCCAGAAATTGAGCGAGTGGCGGCGAATTATCTCTAAAGAAGCGCGTGTTGTTGTAGGCGCGCGCAGTGCCGTTTTTGCGCCTGTTCCAGATTTGGGCATGATTATAATCGACGAAGAGCATGACGGCTCTTATAAGTCAGGCACAACACCGCGCTACCACGCAAGACAGGTTGCCATAAAACGCTGTTCTGCTGACAAAATTCCTCTTGTTATGGGCAGCGCAACACCTTCTGCCGAAGCATGGGCGCTTATGAATGACGGCAGAATTACAAGACACGTTTTGACAAGACGGCTTGCAGGCGGTGCAATGCCAGAAATTTCTATAATTGATTTGTCTAAAGAAAACTTAAACGGCTGTATTTCACCTCAGCTTGAAAAAGAAATAAACGAAACGTACAAAGAAAAACGCCAGACAATTTTGTTCTTGAACCGGCGCGGCTTTACCCACTTTTTTAGATGCAAGACTTGCGGCTACGAGCTTTACTGCAAAAACTGCTCTGTGCCGATGACTTATCACAAAAAAGAAGGACGCTTGCGCTGCCACTATTGCGGTTGGACTGAAGCGCCGCCTGCAAGCTGCCCTGAATGCGGTTCTGTAGACGTCGGCTATTCGGGTTTCGGCACAGAATTTATAGAGACAGAACTCTCGGCAAAGTTTCCGCATTTAAAGACAATCAGGGTTGACACTGATGTTCTTACACAGCGCGGCGAGTTGCAGGAAAAGCTTGAGATTTTCAAAAAAGGCGAAGCCGACATTCTGCTCGGCACGCAGATGATTGCCAAGGGCTTGAATTTTCCGGGCGTAAAGCTTGTAGGCATTATTAACGCCGATACAGCTCTTCACATGCCGGACTTCCGCGCGGCTGAAAGGACATTCTCGCTTATTGTTCAGGTTGCAGGCAGAGCCGGCCGCTATTTCCCTGACGGCAAAGTTATTGTACAGACATGGAACCCTGCAAGAAGCGCAATTTTTAAGGCCTGCACTTCCGATTTTGAGGGCTTTTACAAAGAAGAGCTTGAAACGCGCAGACTCTCGCTTTTTCCGCCTTTTTCGCGGCTCATAAGGCTTGTGTTCAGGTCAAAAGACCAAAAAGACGCGGAAAATGCGGCGGCTTTTGCGGCGCAGTCTTTGCAGTCAGATACACCCGGCATTGAGGTACTCGGTCCTGCTGAATGTGCGCTTTCGCTTATTTCGTCAAACTACAGGTTTCAGGTTCTGCTCCGCGGTGAATATCTTACGCCCATGCAAAAGCTCTGCAATGCTTTTTTGCGCTCTTACAGAGTGCCGCAGGGCGTTTATGTTGAAGTTGATGTAGACCCGGTTTCTCTGCTTTAGCCGCCGTCTTTTTGTGTGCCCGGCCCTCTCCTTATGCCGTCAAAGCCTACGCTCCACAAAAAAAGCCCTTCAGGCGGTGCAGTCGGGCCTGCAAGTTTTCTGTCACATGAAGAAACGATTTTTGCAAAGCCGTCTTTGTCCATGCCCTGTTTTTCATAATAAAGCAGACTACCTACAATTGAGCGCACCATTTTCCACAAGAAGGCGTTTGCACAAATCTCAAAGACAAGTTTGTCGCCTTCTGTAAAAAAGACGGCATGTTCAATATATCTGAATGTGGACTTGCTTGCGTCTCCGCTTGCTGCAAAAGTTGCACAGTCAATTTCGCCATGCAGAACAGAAGCCATTCTGTTAAGGCGTGCAATGTCGATTTTCCGGTGAATGCACCAGACGTAGTTCATCTCGTGTGCGGGCGGTGTGCTTCCGCAATGCAGAAAGTATCTGTATGTCCGCTTTGTTGCAGAGAAACGCGCATGAAATGAATCATCGACAACTCTCGCTGACATAATCCGTATGTCTTTAGGAAGGTGCGAATTAAGCGCAAGCGGATAATTTTCTACAGGGATAGAATCTATCGGGGAAAAAAATGTTGCCGCCTGCGCGGCGGCATGTACGCCAGAATCTGTCCGGCCTGAGCCATGCAAATCAATCTGTGATTTATGAACAATTTCCAGAACTTTTTCTATTTCACCTTGAACAGTACGCTGTCCGTCCTGCTTCTGCCAGCCGCAGAAATTTGTACCGTCATAAGAGATTGTAAGAAGAATGTTCCTCATTTATTCGTCATCATCATCTTCGTTGAGTGCATTTGCCGCTTTAAGTTCGGCTGTAAGCTTGTCGTACAAGTCTCTTGAGTGTTCAAGAAGCGGACCAGGTTTTGCTTTTGAAGATTTTCCCAAACCGAACATACGTGCAAGCGCGCGTTTATGCTCGTCAAGCGCTTTAAGTCTTGCTTCCTGGTTGTCTGTCTGTCCGTATTTGTAATAAAGCAGACCCGTAAGATAAACACAGCCGTCAAAACCGTAGTTTTTGTCCAAGTCCGGACCGTAAGAGCCGATATTGCCGATACGCTCCTCTCCGTTTGATTCTTTGCGTACTGCTTCATTGTAAAAGAACATTGCTTTCTGGTAGAAAACCGAAGCAATATAGTCGTAGTTTCTGTCAGGACAGACTTCATGAAGGTCATTAGACATCCATGCAAGCCTTAATGTAAGCATTGCGCGGCGCATTGTTGTTGAATACTTTGTTGCCGGCAGTTTTTCGTAACACAAAAGCGCAAGATAATTGGCGGCTGCACCGTCAATCAGTGTTCTGTTGTGCATAAAGTCAAAATACGGAAAAATTGTCTTTACTGTATCGACGCGCTCCTGTGATGATTCACAAAGCTGTTCAGCCAATGTCTTATCAATTGAGGTAAAATCATTCCAGAACAATGCAAGAAAACATTGAGGACAAACACCAATTGAATAAACCAGCGGATAAACACGACCGTATTTTTGAGAAGGTATGTAGTTTCTCCGCAGCTCATCAGTCAATTCACCTGCAAGAAGACGTCCGCTGCCTGAAAGCAGTTCTTCGCGTGGAAATTCTGCACCACATGCAGGACAAGTTATTTTCTGCTTTGAAAAATAAGTTAATTGAAGTGTCTTAGATTCAATAACGTGTTTTTTGTACATTTCAGTCCTCTCTTTGAATAAGGGAACCTCTAAAAACTTCAGTTTTTAGAGGTAACTTTGAAAATGCGATGTTGTAAATCGCGCCATTTTAGCGATTTACAACTCGGCGGCAATCTCGAAAAAGGCACAGCAGTGACTTTTTCGAGATGCCCATTAGCTCTACTGTGCACCAGAAACCTCAGGCAGAATTACAGGAGCCGGTTCAACTGATATATTGATATAATCGGCGGAAATTGAAACAAGCGTAAGCCCATCTGGCAAATGAATTGATACTGGAAGCGAGTATTCACCTTCTGTTTCAATTGACGAGCAGTCTACTTGTGCTGTGTATTGCGACGGCTTGTAGTTTTTCAGTGTATTCTGCGCACCAGAAACCGTAATTGACAAATTTGAAAGCTGCTTTACCTGAAAATACGGATTTAAAGACACAAAATTTGCAGTAACACCAGAAAATGTCTTTGAAAGCTGTTTAGGCAGAATATTGACATTCATGTAAACTGAACTTGCACCTGAAATGTTTATAAGGTCGTTCGGTATAAGCGGCTTAATCTGTGTTGTCTGCGTAAAAGGCGCATTCTTGTTTGCAAGTGGCAGAACAATCGATAATGTTGCAGATGAATTCTCAACAGCGGTTTTCGGGCCGGTAATTGTTATCTGATCAGGTGAGCATGAATAGCCTGTAACTTCAAAGCCTTCATCAACTTCACCGGTAAAAATCGGCTTTATAGGAATATCTCTTACAGTGCGTTCCTCAAGCAGCATGGTAATAACTTTTGGTTTTGGGTCTACCTGAAGCGGCTCAAAAAGCTGTGCCCTTTGAGAAAGATTTATCTGTATAGGTATTGAATAAATTCCTTTTTGAAGATACTGGTCTGCGTCAATATAGGCTGAAAAATCGCCTGTCTGCAAAGTATCAATAATATCTTTTGAAGCTTTTACAACAATCCGGATTGTTTTCGGCGTCTTTTGTGCCGGCACTAAATCTCTGTTAGCAACAACTGAAAGCGGCACAGAAAAAATGCGCGTTTCCATTATGTTTCCCTGATAGGTGAAATACAACAAAACAGAGATTATGAGACAAACAATTTTAATCTGCCAGTTATGCGTTACTTTTTCAATTAACTGAATTTTTTTCATAACGCTCGTCCTTAGAAGAATTTGTTTCTGATTTCAAGTCTAATTCAGCTTCAAGGGTTGAATATAACACATCCATTGGCAGGTCATAATAAAGCTTTGAATCGTAGGCAAGACTGATAGCACCGCTTTCTTCTGAAACAACAAGAACAACGGCGTCAGTCTGCTCGCTCATGCCGAGCGCGGCGCGGTGTCTTGTACCGAATGTCTTTCTGATGTTCTGCTGTTCTGAAAGCGGCAGAAAGCAGCCGGCTGCAATAACTTTGCCGTCCTGAACAAGAACTGCACCGTCATGCATAGGGGTGTCGTGCCCAAAAATTGTAATCAAAAGACTTGAAGACAATTCGGCATTTACCCTTGTACCTGTTTCTGCAATATCATTAAGTTCAGTGTGTCTCATGAATACAACAAGCATACCGCGCCGCTGGCTTGAAAGCACCTCTGCGGCTGTAAGTACAGGGTCTATGTGCGAATGTTTGTTTTTCTGCATGTAAGTGAAAGGTCTTACCTGGCCAAGCTTTAAGAAGATTTTTCGTAATTCAGGCTGAAAGATGATTGCAACACCAACAAGAAGACCAGGCGCGAGCATATTTAAAAGCCATAAAAGCATTGATAACTGCAAGGCTTTTGCAACTGCGTATATAACAAGAATAAGCAGCGCGCCTTTCAACAGCTGAACAGCATGTGTTTTCTCGATTATTCCGTAAATCTTATAGAGAATATAAGTCAGAATAAGTATATCTATAACAGGTCTGAAATATGTTAAATAAAACTGTACCCATTGATCAAATGATGTCACACTCTATTCCTTTTAGTGTTTTCAGCATATCAGCGGTTTCTTTTACGTCATGCGCCCTTATATATTGGGCACCATGCAGAACGGCAAGCTGATGTATTGCCAGTGTACCGGCAAGTCTTTCTTCTGTCGGTTTGCCTGTAAGCTGACCGACACACTGCTTTCTTGATGCACCAATAAGAACAGGATATGCGTCGTCAAGACCAAAATCAGACGTGTGCTTTATGATTTTGCAGTTTGTTTCAAAATCTTTTGCAAAACCAATGCCCGGATCTAAGATTATCTTTTCTTTGGCGATACCGCTCTTTATTGCAAAGTCTGCGCGTTCTTTTAAATATGCCGAAATTTCGCTGACTGCATCATTATAACACACTTTCTGCATCATAACATCAGGTTTTTCTCTTTTATGCATTAATATTACAGGAAGTTTGTTTTCTGCGCAGAAAGGCGCAAGTTCAGGCGAATCTTCGAGTGCAGAAATGTCGTTTAATATGTCTGCACCCTCTTCAAAAGCGGTTTTGAAAACATTAAATTTACGTGTATCAATTGAAACCGGACAGTCCGAGTGCTTGCGGAAAAGCTTTAGAAATGGAATAAGCCTGTTTATTTCTTCGTCTTCTGAAACGTAAAGTGAGCCGGGGCGCGTAGATTCTGCACCGATGTCGATGATGTCTGCGCCGTCCTCAACCATGGCAAGAGCTTTTTCAAGCGCTTTATCAAGCTCGGTTGCCCTGCTTTCCGCAAAAAATGAATCCGGCGTTACGTTCAAGATTCCCATTAAGAAAACGCCGTTTTTAGGTGAAATTATTCTGTCTTTTAATTTGAGCGGAGCGGCTTCTTTATACTGCATCATAAAGATTTTTCCCTTTCTTTTGAAACTTCAGCTGATTTTGAAATAAGCAGCTCTGCTTCAAGTGCAAGCTGAAAAGGCGCAAGCCCTGCACTTTCAAGTATCTGTGAGCGTTTGCCCTGTGGAATAAAACTATCAGAAAAGCCGCATACTTTAGAGCGGATTTTTGGAAAGTGAACATGAATCAGCGATTCAAGATATGCGCCTATGCCGCCTATGCGTACTCCGTCCTCGACGAATACGACTGCTTCATATTCTGCAACAATATTGAGAAAATGCTCCTGATTGAGCGGCTTAATAAAGCGTAAGTTATAGATGTCGTTCGGCACGCCTTTAAGCAGAAGCTGTCTTGAAGCTTCAAGCACTTCCGGAAAAATGCCGCCTGTGCATACAAACAGAAGCTTTGCTTCTTCGGCTGTAGAAACCATGACGCCGCAGCCTTCTTTCATCGGCAGAGAAAAAGCTTCATGTTCTGTCGGGCAAGACGATTTCGGGTATCTGATTACAACCGGCAGATTCTGTGTCAAAGCCCATTCTAAAGACAGGTTGAGCTCTTCTGCTGAAGCCGGCGCAATAAGCACCATATTTGGAATCGGTCTGAAAAGCGAAATATCAAAAATGCCCTGATGTGTCTCGCCGTCGTCAGGCACTGCGCCGGCGCGGTCTAATGCAAGAATTATCGGTGCTTTTTGCAGCGCTACATCATGAATAACCTGGTCTATCGAACGCTGCACAAATGTTGAATAAATTGCTACAACCGGTCTTATTCCTGCGCGGGCAAGACCGCCTGCAAAAGTTACGGCGTGCTGCTCTGCAATGCCTACATCAAAAAAGCGGTCTGGGAAGCGGTGCGCAAATGTTGTAAGGCCTGAACCTTTCATCATTGCGGCGGTAACAGCAACAATATCCTTGCGCTTTTCACCGAGAGTAACCATTGCATTTGAAAATGCTTCTGTAAAGCTTAATGTGTCAAATTTTTCGACTGTTCCGTCTGAAATACAGAACGGCCCTACGCCATGAAATGTTGTCGGGTCATTTTCTGCAGGGCTGTAGCCCCTTCCTTTTTGTGTAACTACGTGAACAACTACAGGTCTGTTGATTTTTGCAACGCGCTTTAAGACTGTCTCAAGCTCAACAATACTGTGTCCGTTAAGCGGGCCTACATACTCAAAACCGAAGTCAACGAACAGATTGTTTCTAAAGATAATTCCCTTTAAGCCGCGTTTTAAGCGGAAAACAAAATTTGTAAGTGCTTTATTTACAAATGGAATTTTCTTTACCATGTGGTCAAAACGGTGTCTGAAAGTCTGGTATTGAGAAGTCATCGTCAGTCTTGAAAGATATTTTGAAAGCGAGCCAGTGTTCTCGCTTATAGACATCTGATTGTCGTTTAGAATAACTATAAGGTTTTTGGCAAGCTGACCTGCATGAGAAAGTGCCTCAAAAGCCATTCCGCCTGTAAGCGCGCCGTCACCAATAACAGCGATAACCTTGCCGTCTCTGTTCTGCAAATCTCTGCCGACAAGCAGCCCTAATGCTGAAGAAATAGACGTTGAGGAATGTCCTGAATCAAAAAAATCATGCTCGCTTTCAGCAATTTTTGTAAAGCCTGAAATTCCGCCTGCTTTGCGCAATGTATCAAATTTTTCGTATCTTCCGGTCAAAAGTTTATGAGGATAACACTGATGTCCGACGTCCCAGATAAATGCGTCTTTCGGGCTGTTAAAAACGCGGTGCAATGCAATAGTTAATTCTACAACACCAAGGTTACTTGCTAAATGACCGCCGTTTTTGCCTACAACAGAAATGATAGTATTTCTCATTTCGCCTGCAAGTTGTTTCAGCTCTTTTATGGACAAATTCTTTATGTCTTCAGGTGATTTTATTTGGGAAAGTAACGTTTTTGGTTCCTCTGCAAACTATTTGACTAAAAAAAAGACCGCACCCGGTTATAAAACCAAAGCGGCGGTCTCAATTGGCACAATTATAAAGGTCGTTAGCCCGAAAACTCAGGAACGGACCTTACTTGCTCTTATGCCGGTTCCGTCTAAGCTTCTTCTTTCGCTTATGGGTAGCAATCTTTTGCTTCTTTCTTTTTCTTCCGCAGGGCACAACGGCACTCCTTATTGAAAACTTGTTGATTATTATTACAAATAAGCTCGTTTAAGTCAAGAGCAAACAAACGCTTTTTTGAAGAATTGATGATTCCTCAGCATTCGCCACAGATTTCGGCTATGCGTCTTAAGCCTTTGAGTGTAAGCTGTTTGTCTACATGCTGAAAAACAGATGTAATGGGCTTAAGTACGCTGTTAAGTCCGCCGGTTGCAACGACATGAATTTCAGATTCGGGTGTGCCGTTTTTGTTGTGCATGTCGCGTTTCATGTCAGCTATCAAAGATTCTACAAGACCTTTGTAGCCGAGCACAATTCCGGCTTGAATCGAATGAATTGTGTTTGTGCCGAGACTTGACGGCGGCGCTTCAAGAGGAACAGACGGCAGCTGGGCTGTATTTGAGAACAAGGCTGTAACAGCTGTGCCGAGACCGGGCGTTATGGCGACGCCTTCGATTTGACCGTCAGCGGCAAGTGCCGTAAAAGTAAGTGCTGTACCAAAATCTACAACAATACAAGACTCTTTGCAGAGAAAATAGGCTTCTACAGCATTGCAGACTAAGTCTGTTCCAATTTCGTGCAGGGCTGTTTCCGGCACTTTTACAGGCAGTTTGTCATAAATTGAAGCATTTACAACTAAAGGCTTTTTGCCGCTAAGCCGTTCCACTACTCTGATAAACGGGCCTAAAAGCTGAGGAACAACGGTGCTCATTACAGATGAATCTATGGCTGAAAGCGACAAGCCTGCATCGCGGAATAATGACAACAAAATAGAGATATATTCATCGGCGGTGCGTTTCGGATCGCTGTTAATGCGCCATTCATGTACAAGCTCTGCTTCATGAAACAAGGCGATTACAACATTTGTGTTGCCGACATCAATTGCTAAAAGCATAGATACCTTCCTTTTATTCTTCAAGACACGCGCTTTTTAGATTATAGAATTTTGCATAATCTGTACACGGCCATTCATCTGGGTTTGCCGACAAATCTGCAAAGAAAAGCAAGGACGGCTTTACCGTAAAAGATTTGAACTTAATGTCCTGTCCTGCTGAATTTTCCGCAAGTTTGGCGCGGGCATTCGCTTCTCTGTCGTATTGGGCTGCCCTTCCATTTGCAATCATCAGTGCAGCCTGATAACCATAAGAGGTTCTTACGCATGCACAGAACAATGTCATTGCCAGAAATGCAATGCCGATAACTGCAAAAAGTCTAGATTTGGGCTTTAAGTTCTCTTTTAGCTTTTCTAAATCAACATTTGTTTTTGAGACAAACCAGCCGCAAATATAAAATGCTTCAATAAAAAGAATAAACACAATTGAAAAATAGACTGTGTTCAATAGTCTGCCGTCGCCCTCGTGCCCCATCGCGTAAAGCGGCGGGCAGAACATAAGACAAGACCACGCTGCTCCAAGAATAAGCACCAGAAGCGGCTTGTCAAATTTATAGTCTTTTTCAACAAGGCGTTTAGCACCGCGGAGCAAAAACGGAATTACAAGCGCTATAGACAGAATAATTGCAATATTAAGCCATGTATTTGTATTTTCAAAGCCTCTGAATGTTGCCAAAACTATGGTTTTTGCAAAACCGCTTTTTTGAAAAGCAGCCTGCCTGGCTTTTGTGCCAGGTGCGGTAAAATTAAGAATTAACCCAATTGCAGAGCATAAAAGCGGCAGAATGTTTCCGATAAAGTAAGATTTTTTTCTGTTCCAAAGCCCGTAGACTACAAAGCCCAGAATCATCATAAAGCCGATAAAAGCTGTTACGTGGTTTCCGCCTGAAAGAATAAAGGCAATAATCGAGGCAGCTGCAATTTTAAGACAGATTTTCGCGTTAAGCTTTTCAAAATTTTCACTTGAAATGCTTATATTTGCTACTGCAAGCACTAAAAGAACAGCAAAAAAGAATGTGTAGTTGCCAGCGCCGTTAAACCAGTAAATGCCCTGCAAGGCAGACGGCATCCATTGAAGGCACAGCAGCGCAAGCAAAAAACCGAAAGACACAGACTCAAGCTTCCCAAATTCAAGCTTTTTGTGAAAAACGTAATAACAGAAAAGCACAGCCGAACCATAAAGTGAGAGAATAATAAAGATAGCGGCCAGCGCATAAAATGCCTCACCAAAAATAGACGGCTGAAGCGATAAGAGAAAAGCTGAAGAATACAAGCCCTGCCACGTATGCCAATATCTAATTGAAGTTTTTACAGCTTCAGCAATAAGTGCAAAAACAGAGTGTGAACTTTGCCAGACTTCATGCGTTGTAAGCGAATAAGAAAAATCGTCTACAGACGGATGATTATAAAACGAAAGCAAAAGCATCGGCAGCAAAAAAAGTACCGAAACTGCTATAACACACAAAAAGAAAATCTTTTCGCAATCAAACTTTTTTGTCATTAATAACCTCACAGACCTGCTTTTTAAGTCTAGTTTTCTATATTTGAAGCAGCTTTCCGTGCTTTCAATTCATTTGAATATATAATTACAACAGAACTTGGTGTCCAGCCTTGATCAAATTTAATCCAAATCTGTCTGTCATCATCAATTTTGCGTCCTTTTACCTGAAGCACGTCACCGCGCCTTGCATGTGCAGCAATACCTGAATTTATATCAGGCTCGTCGTAAAAAGCTGTATAAGGCTCTTGAATAACAGCCCAGTCTTCCTGTGCAGGGCTTTTTAATAAAGCAGGAAGAACTATTTCTATTTCTTTTTTCTGCTTACAGCTTTGAAAAGCAAGTGATACAAAAAGTGCTGTTAAAGTGACAATCAATACTTTTTTCATATATTCCTTTTTAGTTGTTTTTATTCCATTCTGAAACATAAGGCAGCAGAAGCAAATCTGAATCAACAAAAAGCAGAGTTTCTATTTCTTTTAGCGTGACCCATTTTACTTCTGTATGCTCTGACAAAACAAACTTAAGCTCACCTTCCGGAAAAATCACCTCATAAGCATGAAGCCTAACTTCTATGCCTCTGTGTGCAAAAGTCGCCTCTCCTATAAGACTTCCGACTTTTACTGTAATGCCGAACTCTTCTTTGTATTCGCGTATAAGCGTTTCCTGAAAATTTTCGTCATTCTCAACTTTTCCGCCGGGAAATTCCCAGTGACAGCCCATTTCGCCGGAAGGAATACGGCGCGCAACAAAAAAGAGCCCGTTCTTGCGGACGATGCCGGCAACAGAATGTTTCATATAAACTCCGGCTAAAAAAGCGGTACCGCTGGAATCAAAAAGTGAATTACAGCCGAAGCCATAACAATAATTCCGACATATCTGCGGCTTTTTATCAGAATTGAATCAAGCTTTTCTGGCAGCGCAATAGGAACAGTTGTCACATCATTGTAATAATCTAAAAGCAGACAAAAGCCTGAAACAATACCTGCCACAGCCGGAATTAAATCGCCGAAAAACGGCACTTTGCTGTGAAACGGTGTAATCAATTTGAAAACGCCGGTAATAAAAGTGACTATGCCGAGAATCAGCAGAAAGTTTTTATTGAAGAAACCGAATTTTTCATTTGGCTTTATATTGTCAGCAGAAATTTCTTGATTAGAACCGAACGCAAACATATAGCCTGCTATGCAATTACATAGAACAGACAAAAAATAAAATTGAACCATAAAAAAGCAAAACTCCTTTATTCGTGTCTATACTTTTATAGTACTCCATCATGCAAAAAAAAGGTAGTACAAATTATCTTTCAACGGCGGCAGACAAAGTCTTTTCTTCTCCGTTTACAGTAATCTTTACAGTGACTTTTTGTATCTCAAAATCTGAAAATGTTGTGCGGAGTGCAAGCTCTTCACCTGTGTATTCGCCTGTAAGTGTTTTAGAATCAACGGCTGTATCTTCGTTATTGACTGCGGTTACTTCAGCTAAAACAGCAGCGTTCTTCGCGTTCTCGTCTTTGTCAAATTTCAGATTTACGTAGATTTTATCTTCGTAGGCAAATGCTTTTGCGGAAGCTGTAATGCCGCCTACTGTGTTCTCATTGGGCTTATGTAAAATTGCAAGCAAAGCAATAACAGCTACTAAGATTCCTATTGCAGAAAGTATATATTTGCCGCCCGGCGCATATAAAAGTGCACGGAACAGACCTCTTTTTCTTTGCAGTTCTCCGTTATAGAGCTTTGCACTTTCAGGCATGCGCTTAAGCCGTTCTTCTCTGTTGTAATAAAAAACAACGCCCTGCTCTTCAAGTTTTTTTCTTGCATCCTCGTCCATAGATTAAGTCCTTATTTTATAAGCGCGTCTATTACCGCGTCTGTGCGCCACCAGACAACAGAAGCCTCTATTTCGTTTGCCAGAATTGCTGTTATTATTCCGTCTTTTGAAAGCGAAAAATTGTTGAACACAAGCTCGTCATCAGAAACGCTTAAGATTTTCTTTATAAGCTTCTGTCCGTTCTTCTGAATTATCTCGACAACGTAGCCGCCCTCAACTGGCGTCATAAAGAAAAACCAGCCGGAGTCGGTAACGCCCAAAAAGTCCAGCGAGCGCGTGTAAACAGTCTTTTCAGCAGATTCGCTGCTTGCGGCTTCATATCCCGGAATCGAAAGCGGCTCTTCATATTTTTCAGTGTCAAGATTCAGTGTATAAAGATATGAGCCTTCGTAAGACACGCCGGTCTGAACGCCTGACTGAACATCGATGTCGCTTAAAAAGTAATCTGCCTTTATATAAAGCGTATGCTCCTTGTAATCTGGTACAACTTTGTCAAGCGATACAAAACATTCGTTTTTGTCTTCAACAAGAGGAATTGAATCAGCCGAAAGCTGGGCATTATAAAGCAGAAAGCCTTCTTTGTTGAACCAGTAGACGGCATAGCCTGTATTTGTAAGGCACGAAACTACAAGCTCGTTGTTCAGTGTTGTGTAAATATTTTCTATATAAGAAAATGGAATTCCGCCCGGACCATGCTGACCGAGATAGTCTATAAAAGTGCCGTCGCTGTTAAAACGCAGCACTACATCTCGGAGCAGAAGATTATTCTCTAAATCCTGTTCCTGCCTGTCTAGCGGAAGTCTGTCTATTACATAGAGATTTTTTTCTGAATCGACTGCAACTGCACCCGGCATATTGAACTTATACGAGACGGCACTTTGCGTTGACTGCTTTGTACCGTAGATATTTTCTGAAAGCATGAATGACGGCACAGGATTTGTGTCCGGGTTATAGAATATCCGCAGAAGGTCGCCGTAAGAAGTAAACTGCATCACCTTTTTTGCTTTTCCGTTTGATATATAGATAAAGCCGTCCTGCATAACAACAAATGTCTGCACATCGCCGTTTGTCGAAATATCAAATAAGTTAAGCTCGTTCTCAAAGCTGCCGTATTCAAGCTTAAAACGCTGTTCTCTGTTAAAAAGTTCTGCTGTCTGAGATTTTTTGCATGAAAAAAGACAGAAAATCAAAAAACATAAAGCTACAAGGCAAAGAATACGTCTGAATAATTTAAACATACTTGAGAATAAATCGCTCTGCTTATTAATGTCAATAAACATGCATAATTACTATAGAAAAAAAAACAAAAAGGCTGTAAGATATGAAATATTATCAAAAAGGAGTCTATTTATTTAGACCATTTATAAAATGAGAACACTGATAATTATTCCGGCATATAACGAAAGCGGTAATATCGAGCGTGTTGTAAATAATCTCCGCGACAATTATCCGCAGTTTGATTACGTAATCATAAATGACGGCTCTAAAGACAATACAGCTGAAATCTGCCGTAAATGCGGCTTTAATCTTATAGATTTGCCTGTAAATCTAGGTCTTGCAGGCGCTTTTCAGACCGGCATGAAATATGCACTTCTAAATGATTATGATGCTGCAATTCAGTTTGACGGCGACGGTCAGCACAGACCAGAATATATTGAAAAAATGGAATCAGAGATGGTTGCTTCCGGCGCAGATATTGTAATCGGCTCGCGCTTTGTAACTGAAAAAAAGCCGTTTTCTCCGCGCATGGCAGGCAGCCGCTTAATTTCGCTTCTGATACTGCTTACGACGGGCAGGCATATAAAAGACCCTACTTCTGGTATGCGTCTTTACGGCCGTAAAGTTCTTAAAGAATTTGCAGACAAACCGAATTACGGTCCGGAACCAGACACTATTGCCTATCTTATAAACCGAAATTGTACTGTAAGAGAGGTGCAGGTCGTTATGGACGAAAGAATTGCGGGAACGTCTTATTTAAGCTTTATGTCGTCGCTGCATTATATGCTGCGCATTTGTCTTTCAATTCTTTTTGTTCAATGGTTTAGAAAGAGAGGCTGAAAATGACATCAGTTTTACAAATTTTATTGATAATAATCTCTGTAATGACGTTTGCGTATATTATCGTGAATATCAGAAAGTCAAAAGTAAAGCTTGAATCTCTTATATTCTGGATTATCTTCGGTCTGATGCTTGTCGTGTTGAGCGTATTCCCTAAAATAGCAATGTTTGCATCGTCTCTTGCAGGCTTCTATGCCCCGATAAACTTTATTTTAGTGTCAATTATTTTTCTTCTCATCTATAAGGTTTTTACGCTGACAATGCACCTTTCTCAAATTCAGCAGAAACTTGAAGACCTTGTAAGACATATTGCCCTAAAAGAAGCAGAAGAAAATAAAGCTGAAAAACAGAAAAAGGATGAACCGAATGAGTAAAATCAATCTTTTTTTTAAGAGCCATAAAGGGCTTGCTTTAATAATCCTTGTTTATTTGATATTTTCCTTTTATTTTGTCTCAAAGATAAGCCATTTTCTATTGAACTCGAAATATAAGTCTACGGTTGAAAAAGCCCTGTCTGATATGCCTCTTTTAGAAAATGAAAGCTGTTCATTTGATTTAGTTGCAAAGAATTCACATTGGAGCGGAATTACAGTATTCTTCGATAAAATTGATGAAGCCCAGCCTTTATCAGTTTCTATGCAGATTCAGAATGAAGGCGGCAAAGTCGTTTTTGCATATTCGCCGGCAGCAAAAGACTTGGATAACGCAAACGGCTACTTCAGATTCAATTTTGCAAATGCAATAAACGCAAAAAACGGAACTTATAAAGTGACCGTCTATGGAACTAACATAAATCTAAAGCTGACTGCTGAAACAGAAGAACCTGCATACAAGCTTTACGGCAACCTGCTTAAGAAGTATTTAATTCCTTTTATAGCAATGCTTTGTATTGGATTAATCTTTGCAGGTTTTATTGTCATTTATATTGTTTATATAAAGCAGCTGAAACCTGAGCAGCTTTTTCTTGTGGCTGCGGTCATATTCGGGCTGTTTTTCATGCTTATTATGCCGCCGCTTACAGTCGGCGATGAATGCCGCCATTTTGATACGGCTTATGATTTGTCGAACAAGTTTCTCGGCATAAAGAGCACTGTGCCGAACCAGATGATGAAACGTACCGCAGACTTGTCTTTGGTTCCACCTGACTTTATGCTGAACCAGAACTGGACACTTTTCAATTATTATGAAGAAATCTGGCCTCACGTTTTCAGTCAGCTTAAAAAGCCGCAGGATTATTCACTTATAAGCGTATATCCTTATGCTTCAAAACTTGGCGCATATTTCTTTATGTATCTGCCTTCAGCTCTAGGCATTACGATAGGCAGACTCTTTAAAATGAATTTTCTGCTGACATTTTTATTGGGGCGTTTTTTCAATCTTTTGATTTTTATTTTAATAGGTTATTATGCTTTAAAAAAGTATTCTTATGGAAAAACATTCTTTGCGACATTTGCACTGGCTCCGATGTTTATTCACCAGATTGCATCTTACTCTTATGATTCTATTTTGCTGTCACTGACCTTTTATTTTGTTCTTGCTGTTTCGGCAATTATTACAGAAAAGCGGACTGTTTCAAAAAAAGAATGTATTTGTCTTTGTCTTGCAATTTTCTTATTTGCTTCAAGTAAAGTTGTTTATTTTCCTCTTGTTTTTCTGGTGCTTTTTCTTAAAAAGGAAAACTTCTCATCGTTAAAGTCAAAAAGATTTTTCTTGTTTTCTGCTTTTATCTGTCTTGCCGCAAGCTTTGTTTTCGAGTCCTTTTATCAGAAATGGAACACACAAATGGTGAATGTTATGCAGGTTGCCGCTGCAATCAATGAAACCCCGAAAGCAAGCAGTGTTTCGCTTGCACCGGTCAATACCGTTATAGAAATGTGCTCTCCAAAATGGGTTTTGAAAAATCCTTTTGAATATGCATATATGCTTTTGAACACATTGGCTGAGCGCGGAAATTACTATCTTGTTACGGCAGCAGGCGGTTACTTAGGCTGGGAAGCAATTCCGATGAACAAGCTGCTTATTGCCGTTATTATCGGGCTTTTCCTTTTTCAACTGTTCCGCACAAAAAGTGAATCAGGTTACGCAATGCAGGAACGCCCGGTAGGACAGCGCTTTGTGGCAATATTTATATTTATTTTTATTTCCGGTGCTATTTTTACAAGTCTTAATCTGGTAGCTCCGCCGGATTTTGCTAATCCTGTTATAACTTCTGTTCAGGGACGTTATTTTCTGCCTATTCTGCCGCTTCTCTATTTATGCAGAAAAAATACAACAGAACCTGTAACATTAGTTTCAAAAAATGTTTTCTGTATTCAGTTTTTTATTTTAATTATGATTGCCATTGATTTAGCTTATCGAATTATTGGAATATATTAATTTGGGAGGATGATATGTCAAAAAAAACTGTAATTATCGGTGCTGGTCCAGCCGGACTTACCGCCGCTTATCAATTGCTTACAACAACAGATATTATACCTGAAATATACGAAGAAACTGACGAAATTGGCGGAATCTCAAAAACAGTGCGTTATAACGGAAACCGTATAGACATCGGCGGACACAGATTTTTCTCAAAAGATGAAAATGCAACAAACTTCTGGTTCAGCTTGATGCCCGAACAGACAGCACCTTCAAAAGATGAAATACTGCTCGGAATAAAGAAAAACTATAACACAGAAGCCGGAACAGCAGACCCGGAAAAGGCCGACAATGTTATGCTTAAAAGACGGCGTGTGTCGCGGATTTTCTTTTTGAGGAAATTCTTCGATTATCCGATTTCTTTGAAACCACAGACTTTTATCAATATGGGCTTATGGCGCACAATTAAAGCCGGATTCGGCTATATTGCTGCAACAGTCCATAAGAGAAAAGAAAATTCTCTTGAAGATTTTTACATCAACCGCTTCGGCAAACCTTTATATCAGATGTTTTTCGAGCATTATACAGAAAAACTCTGGGGTGTTCATCCTTCCAAGATTGCGCCTGACTGGGGTGCACAGCGTGTAAAGGGGCTTTCTGTTGCGAAACTGCTCTGGACAGCGCTGACAAAGCCCTTCAATGCAAAAAAAGGCAAGGTTGAAACTTCGCTTATTGAAGAATTCTTTTATCCTAAGTTCGGTCCAGGCCAGTTCTGGGAGACAATAGCAGAAGAAATCGAGAAAAAAGGCGGAAAAATATTCAAAAATTCGCCGGTAACAAAGCTTGAATTTGAAAATAATGCCATAAAAAGTGTTACAGTTTCTCAAAATGGAACAGATTCAGTTGTAACAGCGGATTATTTTATTTCAAGTATGCCTGTCAAAGATTTGGTAGACAGATTAAACGGCACAGTTCCAGAAAATGTCCGCAATATTGCGCATGAACTTCCGTACAGAGACTTTATGACTGTCGGGCTGCTGCTTGATAAGCTGCTTTTGAAAAATCTTACTAAATATGCGACAGTAAACAACATAGTTCCTGACTGCTGGATTTATATGCAGGAACGGGACGTAAAAATCGGGCGTCTCCAGATTTTCAACAACTGGTCGCCTTATATGGTCAAAGACTTTGAAAACACAGTCTGGATTGGTCTTGAATATTTCTGCAAAGAAGACGATGAATTCTGGCAGATGAGCGACAAAGATTTTATTGACTTTGCAATTGATGAGCTTGCAAAAATTGATGTAATCAATAAAGCTGACGTAAAAGACGCTGTAAGAATAAAAGTTAAGAAAGCCTACCCTGCATATTTCGGCTCTTACGCACAGTTCAGCGAAGTTCAAAATTTCCTGAACAGAATTTCAAACCTTTATTGTGTAGGCAGAAACGGTCAGCACCGCTATAATAATATGGATCATTCTATGGTGACAGCAATGGAGGCCGTAAAAGTCATTTCTTCAGGTTCTGAAGACAAAAGTTCAATATGGAACGTAAACACTGAAAAGGAATATCATGAATCAAAATCAGCAACTTGATGTACCAGTTCTCTTTCTGACGTTCAACCGACTTGAAACAGCAAGAAAAGTCTTTGAACAGATAAGAAAGCAGAAACCTACACAGCTTTTTCTTGAATCTGACGGGCCTAGATTTTACAAACCGGGCGAATCAGATGTTATTCATTCTGTGCGGAAATTTCTTCTTGATTCAATTGACTGGCGCTGCGAAGTTCACACATTGTTCCGCCCGGAAAATTTAGGCAGCGGAAGAGCTGTGTCTGATGCTGTTACATGGTTCTTTGATCAGGTTGAATACGGCATTATCCTTGAAGATGACTGTCTGCCCTCTGACAGCTTCTTTAGATATGCAAAAGAACTGCTTTTAAAGTACAAAAACGAAACAAGCATAATGCAGCTTTCCGGCAATAATCCTCTGGATATTTCGCTTAACGGAACAGATACTTATTATTTTGCAAAAATTCCTCAGTGCTGGGGCTGGGCAAGCTGGCGGAGAGCATGGAAGTATTTCTCTTTTGATATTACTGTTGATGAATATAAAAAGTTTGTACATTCAAGAAAATTTAAGCAGGTTTTCCCTCATATTGAAGAACGCCGTTATTGGAAACGTGTTTTTAGAGAAATGATAAACCATGAAATAGATGCATGGGACTATCAGTGGGAATTTGCAATCGCAAAGAATATGGGATTCTGCATAAATCCATGCAGAAATCTTATTTCAAATATAGGTTTTACAAAAGACGCACTCCATACAACAGATCTTACATCAAAAAGCAATAATGCCCTGCGATATGAGATTGGTGAAATAAACCACCCGGAAAAAATAATACTGAACAAAGAATTTGCTGACAGAATCTCAGAAGAATTCTTCAATATTCCTATTCACAATTTAGGAAAATACTATCTGCACCGTTTTTACCGCGATGTTCTTCTTCATCCGGCAAAGAAATTTGTTAAGAAAATTATAAAACTATTTTATAAAAAAGATAATCTTAAATGGAAAATTTCATAATCTTTTAGTAGAAAAAATTTTTTTATGAGGTTTTTATGATCAGAATATTTGACAGTCTTTGGAATTGGTGTAAGACACATAAACGTGAACTTTCTTTTGCTTTTACGGCACTTTTTCTGATTGCTCTATATATCTCGAAAAGTTCAAAGAATTCTAATGAGGCATATTTTAAAATAATTGGTTATTCTACCCTTTTTGTTGCGGCTGTTTTTTCATTTTTTCTGCTTTTTGTTTCAAGGAAAAAGGACTTTTCTCTGCCTAAAGCGTGGCTTATAATGGCACTCGGTTTCGGGCTTATAAGAATGTTTATAATTACGCCGTTTTCAGTCTGGGACGAATACGGTCACTACGAAATCTCGTACAGATATTCTGATTTTCTGCTGTTTAAATTCAAGTCTCCGCATCTGATGGACAAAAACCATGCAGATTATTCAAATCTTGAAATTCAAAACAATAATAAGTCTGCTTTTCTTAGATATAAAGATCCTTTTTTTCTTAAAGAAACTGAAAAAGTTGACAGACAGCGTATTCCTTCCACGCCGAATCCAGTGCAGTACATTCCGCAGGCTTTGGGTCTTGCAATAGGAAGGCTTCTGCATTTCAATTTTATGCCGCTCTTTTTGTTGGGCAGGCTGTTTAATCTGCTGTTTTACATTTTCTGCATCTGGCTTGCAATCAAAACCGTACCGTTCGGCAAGCTTGTGATTTTTGCCTGCGGGCTTTTGCCGCTTACGCTTCAGCAGGCAGCATCTTTGTCGCTTGATGCTTATATTCTTGCAATAAGCTTTTTGTTTTTTGCATATCTTATAAACTCAATGGCTGACGAAGAGCCTGCAAAACTAAAAGAGATTATACTTTTATGCGTATTCTCTGTCTTAATTTCGCCGAGCAAGCTGATTTATTGGCCTTTGGCGCTTCTGGCTTTTTTTATTCCGCAAAAGCGGTTTGCGTCAAAAAAAGAATGGTTCTTTTCAGCTTTTGCAGTTGCCTTTTCTGGAATTCTTGCCATTATTGCGTTCAGTCTGCCATCGATTGCAGTACAGTCTGGCGAATCAAACGCTAAGATTTTGTACAATGGCGAAATAGGCTGGTCTCTCACAGATATGCTTCATAATCCTGGCAGAATCATCAATATGGCACTCTGGACTTTGCGTTACACTTGGGCTGACTGGATTTCGCAGGCATTCGGTTCTATTATTATGGGTTTGCCGCAGGAAGTACCGGTTTGGTGCAGACAGGCTCATTTGTATGTGCTTGTTATTTCTGCACTTGTGTGCTATACGGCAAATTCTGAACGCGAAGTTTTGACAAAATTTCAGAAATTCGGCGTTGCATTGGTTATTCTATTTGTAGTTGCATTGGCTATGTTCGGAGAGCTTGTAATATGGACTCCGCTTAATGCGACCAGCATCGACGGTGTTCAGGGCAGATATTTTTTGCCGATTTTTCCATTGATACTATTTCTTTTTCGTAATAGAATATTTGTCACAACCAGAAATGTAGAAAAAGCAGTATTCGTAACAGAAATTTTTCTTCAGTTTTATCTTGTATTTATGAGCGTAAATTTGACATTATGAATAAAGTTATTCAAATAGAGCATCTTTCAAAATATTATAATCTTGGTGTAATCAATAACGGCTCTCTTTACCGCGATATTCAGACTTGGTTTGCGTTAAAACGCGGAAAAGACGACCCACATTCTATGCTTACAGCCAAAGATTATGAAGCCACACCGGACGGCTTCTGGGCTTTAAAAGACATTTCATTAGACATTCATCAGGGCGACCGCGTAGGCATAATCGGCAAAAATGGCGCAGGAAAGTCTACTCTTTTAAAGATTTTAAGCCGCATAACAGCACCGACAGAAGGCAGCATAAAAATCAAAGGCAGAATTGCAAGCCTTCTTGAAGTCGGCACCGGCTTTCATGGCGAGCTGACCGGCAGAGAGAACATCTACCTTAACGGCGCGATTCTCGGCATGAGCCGCAAAGAAATTGACGCAAAATTAGATGAAATAATTGCATTCAGCGAAATAGAACACCACATAGACACACCTGTAAAAAGATATTCAAGCGGAATGTATGTGCGTCTTGCTTTTGCGGTCGCTGCACACCTTAATTCAGAAATTCTCATTGCAGATGAAGTTCTTGCTGTCGGAGATGCGTCTTTTCAGAAAAAAGCAATCGGCAAAATGAATGAACTGAGCGTTTCTGAAGGCCGCACTATTCTTTTTGTAAGTCACCAGATGGAAGCCGTACAAAGGCTCTGCACTTCGGGCATAATTCTTGAAAAAGGCCGGTTGATTTATCATAATGACAACATTGAAAAAGTAGTTTCTCAATATCTGCGCCCTGAAACAGCGGCAGATACTAACGACGAATGGAAATCTGACGGAAGCATAAAAGACAAAAACTTTACGCCTAAACGCATCTATTTTTTGAACAACGGCAAAAAAACAACAGAATTTCTTCATACAGACAATTCTGTTTCTTGCAATATTGAAGCAGAAATAAAAGACGTACATTCTATGCTCAATTTTTGTGTTGCAGTAAAGCGTGCTGATAATTCAACAGTTTTTATCACATGGCTCAAAGAAATGGATGATGAGCTCGATATTCAGACAGGCTTTAACCGCTTTTCTGTTGAACTTCCTTTGTATCTGCTGAAAAGCGGTGATTATTATATAGACCTGCATGTAGGAATTTTCAACGAGAAAGAGATTGTTCCGTTTCAGACTGTAATGCTGCCATTTAAGATTTTAGGTGAAAGTTCTTCCCGTCAGGGTGACATATATACTTCACTTCATTGGAAGGTGACACATGATTAAAAGCCTTAACGGATTGCGTTTTGTTTTTGCTGTTTTGATTTGCTGCGGACATTATATTTTTACCACGCCTTATGCAGGTGAAATGGCTGGCAAAGCTTTGTTTTTTGACACGACGGCGGCGGTTACGTTCTTTTTCATTTTGAGCGGCTTTTCGCTTTCATGCGGTTTTGCTGAAAAAATGAAAAATGACGATTTTAAGCCGGTGCCGTTTCTAAAAAAGCGCTTTTTTAAGCTTTACCCTATGCACATTTTTTGTCTAATTATAATTCTTCTGCTTTTTGCAAAAAACTATGTCTGGAATAAAGAGACTGTAAGAAATCTGATTCTGCATATTTTTCTGCTACATTCTTATGTGCCTGACGTAAACTGCTATTTTGCATTCAACAGAGTTTCGTGGTATTTAAGCACGTTGTTCTCGCTTTATGTTTTCTTTGCGTTTTTCTTCAAGAAGATTTTCAAAAGCCGCCATCCGATGCTGCTTCTTGCTGTATTGTCTGCTCTTTTAAGTATTGCGCTTGTGCTTTTTGCACATTTTCAAAAAGCTTATGACGATTTCGTGTTCAATGTTTTTCCGCCTACACGATTACTGCACTTTTTTATAGGTGCGTGGTTATTTCTGCTTTATCAAAAGCTGAAAACTTATGATTTTAAGACGTATCAGCTGACAGCAGCTGAAATTATTTCAATTGCAGTTCTTATTTTTTCGTGGCTTATAAGAAAGCACATTCCAATAAAATATCAGTATGTCTTTCTTTATGCTCCGGCATGTGCGTTAATAATCTTGGTTTTTGCATTAGGCGATAACAAGGGAATAATCTCAAGAATTGCAGGTTCTAAGCTGCTTGTCTCGCTCGGAAGCGTCAGCTTTTCATTTTATATGATACACCTTTTCTGTCAGAATCTTGCCTGCTATATAGTGCCGGCACAGTTTTATTCCGAGAAACCGTTCCTGTTCTTTGCGTTCTATCTGCTTTTTACGACATGTGCAGCTTATGTAATGGATTTTCTGCTTGTAAGGCGGATAACAACTTGCCTAACCCAAAAGAAGGCCGCGCATGAATAAGCCTGAAATAATAAATCTGCCAAAAATTACCGACGTAAGAGGCAATCTCTCTTTTTTTGAAACATCAAAGCATGTTCCATTTGAAATAAAGCGGTCTTATTGGATTTATGACGTGCCGGGCGGAGAAACACGCGGCGGTCATGCCTACAAAGAGAACTGCGAATTTGTTGTTGCCCTTTCAGGCAGCTTTGATGTTGTGCTTGATGACGGAAACGGCGGAAAAGAAACATTTTCGCTTAACCGCTCTTATTACGGGCTTTATATTCCGCGGCTTTATTGGCGGCAGATGCTCAATTTTTCTACAAATGCGCTGGCTTTGGTTGTTGCTTCCACAGAATATAATGAAAACGACTATTTGCGAGATTACAGCGAATTTTGCAGCCTTGCAACGCAAAAGGACACAAAATGACATATTCAAACAATAAGCCGACTGTCTACGACTGCAACATCATCGAACTGCCGAAGCATCACCATGAACAGGGGAATTTAACAGTAATTCAGAACCAGATTCATCTGCCTTTTGACATTAAGCGTGTCTTTTATCTCTACGACATTCCGGGCGGTGAATCGCGCGGCGCGCACGCCCACAGGGAATGCCACCAGTTTTTGATTGCAGCTTCAGGTGCTTTTGAAGTTTTTATGGACGACGGCTCTGTGCGCCGCACTGTGCAGCTTAACCGCCCTTTTTACGGGCTTCACATTCCGCCTGGAATTTGGGCAGCCGAGCAGAATTTCTCTTCCGGTTCTGTCTGTCTTGTATTTGCATCTGAAATTTATGATGAAAAAGACTATATTAGAAGCTATAATGACTTTATAGAGTACCGCAAAAACTGATGCAACTTCTAAAGGAAAAACGATGACGATTCCGTATCTTTCGCTAAAAGCAATAACTGAACTTCACAAAGATGAGCTTACACAGGCTGTAACTAATGTTATCGATTCAGGCTGGTATCTTCAGGGCAAAGCGAACGAGCTGTTTGAGAAAGAATACAGCACATACATCGGAACAAAATATTGCATAGGCTGTGCAAACGGTCTTGATGCGCTTATCTTGATTTTCCGCGCTTATAAAGAGCTTGGGCTGCTGCATGACGGCGATGAGGTGATTGTACCTGCAAACACTTATATTGCTTCGATTCTTTCTGTGACAGAGAATAATCTGAAAGCAGTTCCAGTTGAACCGCGGCTTGACACTTTTCAGATTGATGATTCTAAAATTGAAGAGGCAATAACAGAAAAGACACGCGCAATTTTGTTGGTTCACCTTTACGGCAGATGCTCTTATACAGAAAAAATCGCTGAGATTGCAAAAAAGCATAATCTATTGATTATCGAGGATAACGCTCAGGCTCAGGGCTGCACTTTCGGTGCTAAAAGAACCGGCTCTTTGGGCAATGCAGCCGGACACAGCTTTTATCCCGGCAAAAATCTAGGTGCATTCGGCGATGCAGGCTGTGTTACAACAGACAACCCGGACATAGCAGAATGTGTCCGCTCTCTGGCAAATTACGGTCAGTCAAAGAAATACGTGTTCAAATTCCGCGGAAGAAACAGCCGTCTTGACGAGACAAATGCTGCCGTTCTTTCTGTAAAATTAAAATACCTTGACAGAGAAAATGACTGCCGCAAGGCAATAGCGCGCCAATACAATGAAAAAATCGTTAATCCAAAGATAAAACTTCCGTTGATTGACAGCACAGACAACATTTTTCATATTTATCCTGTTCTTTGCGCCCAACGCAATAAATTTCAGAAATATCTAGCGGACAACGGAATCCATACAATGATTCATTATCCGATTGCGCCCCATCAGCAAACATGTTATTCTGATGTAGAATGGTATGGCAAGAGCTATCCTATCACTGAAAAGATTCACAGAGAAGAATTAAGCCTGCCGTTGAATCAGGCTTTAAAGCAGGAAGAAATCGACTATATCATCGATGTTGTAAATAAGTTTTAAGCATTTTAGGGCAAAATGAAAGAGAAAAAACCGTTAATCAGCATTTTAATCGCTTCATATAATCATCAGAATTTTATAGAGGAAGGCATAAACAGCATACTGTCTCAAACTTACACGAATTTTGAGCTTATTATCGTTGATGACTGCTCGACTGACAAAACTGCTGAAAAGATTCAGAGTATAAAAGACAAAAGGCTTTTCTTTTTTCAGAACAAATTCAACAAGGGCTTAAATTCAACACTTAACGAAGCTTTCAGTCATGCCCGCGGCGATTTTATTACGTTTCTCGGTTCTGATGATTTTTTTGATGTCCATTTTCTTGAAGAATTTGTAAAATTCATCAATTTGAACGGCGAAAATTTTACGGTCTTTTATCCGCAGATTATACCAGTTGATGATGACGGTAAAATTTTGAATGAATCAATCCGCCAGCTAAAAGAGCCTTTTCCTACCAATAACGAAATTTTGAAAAATCTTTTTCTGCATGGCAACGGACTTTCTTCTCCAGGAATGATCATAAATAGAAAAGCTGCCAAAAAAATATTTCCACTTGACTGCGGCATACACCAGCATCAAGACTTCATAATGCATATTCAGCTTTTACTTCAGGGCAACTGTGCATTTCTGCCAGAAGCAAAAACTTATTACAGGGTACCGACCGACAGCAACGGACACATGAGCAGCAATAACGTAAAAGCTTATAAGCGAATTGAAATTGAAACACCGTTTGCACTCGACTTTTTTTTGAAGGGCATCAAAACTCCGGAAAAATTGAAAGACATTTTTGGTGAAATGCTGACAAAATACGGCGAACCTACAGCAGAGACAATTCCATATTTTTTGGCGCGTCTGGCGCTTGATTCAAAAGACAACAGGCTGCTTCCTGTCTGGGGCTTTAGAACATTAATAGCTTTTCTCAGTGCTGACAATCATCAGGAACTTCTCTATAAATTATATGGTTTTCAGTACAAAGATTTTTCAGCGCTTTTTAACAATGTGCAGCTTCTTGATGATTTTCTTGAAGTTCAAAGAGAAACTTATGAAAACAGTTTAAGCTGGAAAATAACAGCCCCAATCAGAAAAGTAGCACAGCTCGTAAAGAAAGGAATCAATAAATGAAAAAAACAGCCATAGTGACAGGCGGCACTTCAAAGCAATATCCTGCAATGGCTGTTTTGGCTTTAAATATTGCAGATAAATGCCCTGACATTGCAGATGAACTGGTTATTTTTTATGACGACATTCCTCTTTCACAGCAGAAGCTTATAAACAGCATTTTTCCTACAAGATTTATCAAATATGAGTCACCTTTTCAACATACAGACAATTTCAGTGATGAAATACTGCACTATTTCAGTCCATTTGTGTTCTGCAAGTATGAATGTTTCCGCCTGCTTGAGGAATATCAGACTGTAATATGGTCAGATTATGATTTTGTAATAACTAAAGATATTTCTGATATAAGAATTAAAAATAAATTTGATGCTAAATTCATTTCAGACGTAATGCTCGGTGCAAAATTCAATAATAAAATGTATTTTGAACCGAATTGTCTTGAAGATATCCACTCTTTTGATTTGTTAGGTTCTGCAATTTCGTGTTGTTTTTTTGTGTTGTTTGATACATTTAAAAATTATAAGGAAATTTATGCGGAGTGTATAAAACTTACTGAGCGGTATGCACCGGCTTTATATCTACCGGAAGAAGCTGTTATTTCTGTGATTTTTCAACAGAAAAAAGTGCAATATGAAAAGTTAGACTATAACAAATACAGCACTTTACCTAAAGACATAGAAAAAAATGCCGGAATAACTTCGATTATTCATGCAGTCGGTCAGCCAAAATTTTGGAACGGTCTCTACAATGAGCAGTGGGAAAATTACTACAGAAAATGGCTTAAAATGGGCGGTGCAAAGCATTTAGACCGCTATACAAAACTAGAGCGCTTGATTTTACGCATTAAAAGAAAAATCAAGAAGATTTTTAAGAAAAACTGAATATTATGAATGCAAAACTAAAACGTCTTACGACAATAACAAAAGACACTTTCAAGTTTTTAGCCGCACCAAACTGCACCAGAGTGCGCTTTACAGGCTATTACCCCGAAACAAAAGAATATTTTCAAGACTATTACTTTACAAGCTTTTTCGATTTTAAGCAGAAACCGCAAGTTTCAAGCATTTCTCCGGCAATCGAGTTTTTTTCAGTCTGGAACAGTGTACGGCGCAAGGCTGAAAAATCAAAGGCTAAAATCAAAGTTTTTTTTACCGGCGAATGTGTTCATTCAGAAGTTTTTAAGGAATTCAACGAATTTGAGGATCATTTTCTGAATATAGTCGATTTGTCACTGGGATTTGACTATATAGACAACAAAAAATATATCAGATATCCGCTTTGGGTGCTTTATCTTTTTGATCAGCCTGAATTTTCAAAAGACAAGATAAAAGAGCGCATTGACTTTATAAACGGAAATTTTACAAGACTTGCTTTGAGTAGCCTGAAAAACAAGGACTGTTCTATAATTGCGCGGCATGACAAAAACAGAATTCGCTCTTCTATCTGTAATTGCGCTGAAAAAGCCGGGCTAAAGATTTATGCAGCCGGTACTTGGAACCATAATGACGACAGTCTTTGGAATGAATTTGCGAACGACAAGCAGAAATATCTTGAGCAGTTTAAGTTTGCAATCTGCCCCGAAAACTACGATTATGAAGGCTATGTAACAGAAAAGCTTTTTCAGTCTTTCTTGTCAGGCTGCATTCCAATTTATTGTGGAAGCAATAATGCTCCAGAACCGCAGGTTGTAAACCCGGAAGCAGTGCTTTTCTACGACAAAAACAGCCCAGAAAAATTGTCACAAGAATTGCAGGCTATTCAGAATAACCCAAAAAAATTAGAAGAAATTGCAAGACAAAAGCCTTTAAAAGACAGCGCCGTAGATTTTATTTATGACTTGAACAAAAAGACAAAAGAATTGTGCTTAGAAATTGCAAATTCAAAAGGACTTTGATATGGCAAAACCAGACTCACCTTTTCTTTCTGTTATTACAATATGCTACAATAACGCAGAAGGCTTAAAAACAACTTTTGATTCAATTAGAAAAATTAAGACAGAAGATGTAGAATACATTGTTGTAGACGGTGCTTCTACAGACTCAACCCCGGAAATTTTGAATCAGAACAAAGACATTATAGACATTCTCGTTTCAGAGAAAGACAGCGGCATTTATAATGCGATAAACAAAGGCATTAAGCTTGCGCATGGTTCACTAATCGGGCTTATACATGCCGGCGATTTTTATCTTGAAAATGCTTTGCTCGGCTTAAAAGAACTGCACCAATCGCACCCGGAGTCAATTCTTTACGGCGCACTTAAAGCCGTTAAAAACGGAGAATTCGATTCAATTTGGGGCTTTAACTCTAAGTCTCTGCCCGAAAAGATGATACCTCACCCAGCCTGCTTTGTACCAAAATGTTTTTACGAAAAATACGGCATATACAATGAGACATTTAAGATTGCCGCCGACTACGAGTGCTTCTTACGCTTTTATAAGGCTGGTGTTTCTTTCGTCTTTACAGACACAATCGTCTGCGGCTTTAACCTTGAAGGCGTTTCACAAAATAAGACTGAACAGACTGAAAAAGAAGTTGAAACAATAAAAAAAATGCATGGCGTCTTTAAAGAACCATGCAAAAAAGAAAAGCTGAAAAAGCTTGTCAAGAAATTATTGCGGTAGTTTCCGCCATTAATCCTTAAGCTTTATAGCAGCATACAATTTATTGAGCAATATTCCGGCCGGCTTAGAAAGCCAATATGCAGCAATCGTTGTTGCAGCAAGTAAAAGAATCCGCACAAAAATATTGAGATAAAAATAATCATTCAGTTCAGGAAATTTCTGGATAAGCGGCGTATACTCATAAAAAATAACAAATGCGTGAGTAAAATAAACATACAAAGATATTTTCCCAATAAATGAACAATATTTCTCAAATTTAGGCGTTTCTTGCAATGAAAATTCAAAAACTAATGTGACGGCGCAAAAAAAGATGTAAATATAATCAAAAACACTGTATTTTGCATAAAAAATACTGACAAACAGCAGTAATGGAAAGAAAAGTTTTAAAAAGCTTCGTAATTTTTGGTTTTCAATTTTAAATTCATAATTGGCAAGAAATATGCCAAGCCCAATATCTGCAAAACCTCTGAAAAAACCGGCAGGCAGATTAAAAAACGGAACAATCTCGTCAAAAGCAACATCAGTTTTTCCATATAGATTAAAAATAGATGAATACACAAGAACTGCGGCTACTAATCCCCAAGAATAATACTTTGAATCAGTTCCGTTCTTATTTTTTAATGCAGATAATATCCAGAACCAGATAAAACAGCTGACAATCATTGCGGAAATATACCACATTGGGAATGCTTCATATCTTGAAGGTATGAATTTTTCTAAAATTGGTATAAATAATTGTACAAAGAAGATATTTGGAATAGAACAAATAAGATTAATAAAAAGAGTCTTGCATGAACCTAGCAGGCTTTTTACGGCAAATACTTTTGGGAAGCTTGTACAAATACATGCCGCTGCTATAACCACAAGGTTGACAGGCATAAGCTTCTTTGCCTTACTTAAAGTAAAATCAAGGGCATTCTGATATTTTTGATTTTTCAGCGATTTAAAAAGCAGAAAACCGCTAAGTAAAAAGAAAAAGTCTACACTTCTGTACAGCGCAAATATATTGTCTTTTGGTTTTGTCGGATAAAAGCACTCGAAGTGCAGAATAACAACAAAAACCGTAAAAACGAATCTATATAAATCTATCCGCGGATAATAAGTTTTTGATTCCAAAGGTTTGTCTAAAGTTTCCATAGAAAATAAATAGCAGATATTTCATTTCATATCAACAGCCGAGCTTGTCAACAAAAGTGTTTTTTAGTAAACTGATAGTAATTGAAAAGCATCAAAATTCTTTAAGAGGAAAATATGACACTTTCTATTATTGGTACCGGCTATGTTGGTCTTGTCAGCGGAACATGTTTTGCTGAAATGGGCAATACTGTCTGGTGCATAGATATAGACAAAACAAAAATTGACAGACTGAAAAACAACGATATTCCAATCTTTGAGCCTGGTCTTGAAGAAATGGTCAGGCGCAATGCAAGAGAAGGCAGACTAAAATTTACAAGCGATTACGCAGAAGCAATCCCGAATTCGCAAGTCTGTTTTATTGCCGTAGGCACACCGCCCGGAGAAGACGGCTCGGCTGATATTTCGTATGTCTTAAAAGCCGCAGAATGCATTGCAGAGCATATAATGCACTATACGGTTGTCGTTGATAAATCTACTGTGCCAGTTGGAACTTCTGAGCTTGTAAAAGCGCAGATACAAAAGGTGCTTGATAAACGCGGCGCAAAAGTCGATTTTGATGTAGTCTCTAACCCGGAATTCTTAAAAGAAGGCGTTGCAATAGAAGATTTTATGCGTCCTGACAGGGTTGTTATCGGTGCAGACAACGACACATCTGCTACGATTATGAAAAACCTTTACGCACCTTTTGTAGGCAACGGACACCCTCTTTTGTGCATGGACATAAAATCTGCTGAAATAACAAAATACGCCGCAAACGCAATGCTTGCAACACGCATCAGCTTCATGAACGAGATTGCACAGCTCTGCTCTATTGTCGGCGGCGACGTAAAAGCTGTACGGCAGGGTATCGGCACAGACGCCAGAATCGGTATGAGCTTCTTGTATGCAGGCTGCGGCTACGGCGGCTCGTGCTTTCCTAAAGACGTAAAAGAGCTTATCTCTGTCGGAAAGCGCAACGGTCTTGAAATGAAGGTCGCCTCGGCTGTAAACGAGGTAAACGAACGCCAGAAGCATGTGCTTTTCAGCTTAATCAAGAAACATTTTGGCAAAGATATAAAGGGCAAGACTTTTGCTTTGTGGGGTCTTTCTTTTAAGCCGCAGACAGACGACATGAGAGAAGCACCGTCTTTGACTTTGATAAGAGACTTGGTGGCTGCCGGTGCAAAAATCCGCGCCTATGACCCAGAGGCTTTTGAGCAGACAAAGCATTATCTGTCAGATTTGCCGCAGAGCGCAATTGAGTACATTCCCAATATGAATGATGTATTGGACAATGCGGACGCTCTTGTGCTTATTACTGAATGGAAGCAGTTTAGAGCACCAGACTTCTCGCTTATAAAATCAAAATTAAGTTCTCCGGTTATTTTTGACGGAAGAAACATTTACGAGCCGACAGCTATGAAAGAGCTTGGCTTTGCATATTATTGTATTGGACGAACCGTTTCATGATTACTTCAGTTCAAGATTTAATGAATGATAACACCATTGTTGCCACTATCAGAAACCGCGATTCTGACAGAATCAGGACATTGGCAGCATCATGCAAAGACAATGGAATTACATCTCCAATTTTAATTGCAGATTTCGGTTCGTATACAAATTTTTCCACAGAATACGAAAATGTCTGCAAAGAGTTGGGCTTAATCTATGTAAAAACCGAAACAGAAGGCCGCCCGTGGAGCCGCGGTCAGGCTTTGAATTTCGGAATCTCACGCACAAAAACAGCATATATTACAACAACTGATGTCGATATGCTTTTTGACTCTAACCCTTATGAATGGATTTTTCAGCATATAAGAGAACATAATGTTTTTGCAGTAACATCTTATTGGCTGCCCCAAAACGGAAATAAGGCGCAGGCAAAAAGCGCGGGCAAAAGCGCATGCGGCGGCTTTCAATGTATAAGAAGCAGCACATTCAGTGCTATTGGCACTTACGACCCGCAAATAAAATACTGGGGAATGGAAGACCTTGACTTGACACAGCGTCTAAAGCGCACCGGCAATGAGGTTTGCTGGCTGCCAGAAGAATACAAAATGTATCACAGATGGCATCCGCAGGCAGAAAAAGGTTCTTTAAGACCAGATACTGCAAGATACGACACATTAAGAGAATATTATGCAAATGCCAACTCGCCGGTGCTTGTAACGCCGCGCGAATACGCACTCACAAAGCACGACAGACCGATTTTGAACTATGTAAGGCAGAATAATCTTGCCAGCGCCAGAAAGCCTGTTTCAATGGAATTTGCTCACTGTAAATTTGACGACTGCTTTAAGGCACTTGAGCTTATAGACACATGCAAGACAAGCTCTTTTGTGCATATCGGGCTTGGAAAGCGTCACAAACCTGCTCCGCTCGCTTCATGTGCAAAATTCTTCAAAAAGGCAATGAAGCCGCTCTGCGTTCTTACAGGAACAGCTGTAAACATTAATGTAAACTACAATTTTGATTATTTTTATGCGTCGCTGCTTCCTGTTCTTCTGAAAAAAGGTTTGACAGACTATTACATAACAGAAAATCTTGAAGACGTTTATCTTCTTTGGGAATAGCAAGGATAAACTAAAATGAATGAAAAAACGGTTTTAATTACAGGCGGTGCCGGTTTTATCGGCTCTCATTTATGCAGAAGATTATTGAATGAAAATTACAGGGTAATCTGCCTTGACAACTTTTTTACTGGCAGAGAATGCAATATTTCTGAACTGCGCAAGAACAGCCTTTTTTCAGTTGTTACGCACGATGTTGAGCTTCCTTATTCATTTTTTGCAGATGAAATCTACAATCTTGCATGCCCTGCCTCACCGCCGCATTATCAGAAAAATCCGCTCGGCACTTTTAAGACAAGCATTTTCGGTGCATTGAATGCGCTTGAGCTTGCCAATAAATGGAACGCGAAAGTTTTTCAGTCTTCAACTTCTGAAGTGTACGGCGACCCGCTTGTCCATCCTCAGCCAGAAACATACTGGGGACACGTCAATACAATCGGCATACGCTCATGCTATGATGAAGGCAAACGCGGAGCAGAAACGCTGTTTATGGATTATCACCGGCAGTATAACACACGCATAAAAATTGTGCGCATCTTCAACACATACGGTCCGAATATGAATCCGGACGACGGAAGAGTTGTCAGCAATTTTATTGTTCAGGCTTTAAAAGGCGAAGACATAACGATTTACGGTTCCGGCGAACAGACACGCTCGTTTTGCTATGTAGACGACTTAATCGAAGGTTTCGTCAGAATGATGGCAACGGCGGACGATGTTACAGGACCTGTAAACCTCGGAAATCCGGGCGAATTTACAATGCTTGAGCTTGCCGAAAAAGTTTTGCGTTTTACAGGTTCAAAATCTAAGCTTGTGTTTAAGCCGCTGCCACAGGACGACCCGAAACAGCGCAAGCCTGACATTGCAAAAGCAAAGCAGGTTCTCGACTGGCAGCCGCAAGTTCCGCTCGACGACGGTCTTAAAGAAACAATTGAGTATTTTAAAAAGGCTGTGATGTGAATCTAAAAGAATTATTAAGCTCACTGCCTTTTGAAATTGAACGCTCTGTATGCTTCAGAATAAACTCAAAACTGAACCGCCACCCTTCAAGCTCACCTTTTTTAAGCGGTGACACATTCAAAAAGCTCTGTAATTTTGCGGTAGACAATGACAATAGCTTTGAAAGCTTAAAACAGAACGCGGCTAAGCTTGATGCAGAACCGGCAATATTCGTATGCAGCAGTTATTTGGAGCGTTTCCAAGATGAAATACTGCCGCTTTTGGCCAAGCCTTTTACGCTTGTAAGCCATAATTCAGATAAAAACATTGGCGATGAATTTTCAAAAATTGCAGGCTCGCCGCTTTTAAAAAAGTGGTTTGTCCAAAATTATAATTTTGAAAAGCTTTCTAGTAACGCAAAGCTTGTTCCGCTTCCAATCGGGCTTGAAAACCAGCGGTTTCACAATGCCGGAAACATAAAGTCTTTTAAGAAGCTTGCTTTGCTCATTAAAAAAGGAAAAATCCAAAAGCGTGCGAAAGTGCTTGTCGCGCTCAACATTGCGACAAACCCCGACGAGCGTTTTGCCTGTTACAGGGCATTCTGGAAAAAGCCGGTAACGCTTGAAATGATGTCATTTACAAGTTCAGAGAATTACCGCAAAATTGCAGCAGAATGCATGTTTATAGCATCACCATCAGGCAACGGCTTGGACTGCCACAGAACTTGGGAAGCCATGTACTTAGGCTCAATTCCGCTTGTAAAAGACAATGCAATGAACCGCGCTTTTGACGGTTTGGGGCTCCCGATGATATGCGTAAAAGACTGGAACGAGTTCGCCTCAATAACGGCAGACGGGCTTGAAGCTCTTTACAAAACCACAATGGGAAAAGCAGACACTTCAGCTTTGTGGCTTGACTTTTGGCAGAAACAGATTTAAGGACATATTATGAATCCACAGATTGTAATTCCTGTTGCAAAGAAAAACATAGAAATACTTAAAAAGAATATCATTTATATACGGAAATTCTTAAATCCTTCTAATGTCTATATATTGACGGCAAAGGAAAATTTCAGCGATTTTGAAGACTTAAAAAATCAGCTTACAGTTTTAGATGAAAACGAAATAATCAAGGACGTAACTTTTAATACAATAGACGGAATAATTGAAAAAACTTCGATTCCGGCTAAAAGAACAGGCTGGTATTTTCAGCAGCTTTTAAAAATGTTCTGGTGCTACTATCCTCTTTGCGCAGATTTTTATACAGTTTGGGATGCCGATACTTTTCCGCTGAAACCTATAGAATTGTTTTCAAAAGACGGCAAGCCTTATATGCATACAAAAACTGAAAATCACACCGCATATTTTGAAACAATAGAAAAGCTTTTGAATATGAAGAAAGAAGTTGATTATTCATTTATTTCTGAAAAAATGACCTTTTCTAAAAAAATTATGCAGGAATTATTGAATGAAATTTCAAATGCAAATGTTGATGGAGATTCTGCAATAGAAAAAATAATCTTTACCGCTGATAAATCATCAAATGAATTTGGTTTCAGCGAATTTGAAACTTACGGCACTTATGTCCATTACAAATATGCAGATTTTTATCAAATTCAGAATCTTAAAAGTTATAGAAATGCCGCAAGAGGTGCCGGCAGAAATCCAAACAAATATGACATAGCGTTATTAGGCAGATTTTTTGATACAGCTTCATTTGAAAAATGGGATATTCCCAAAAAATGGTTTGTTCCGCTTTTTAAGACAGCAGCATTTTTGTCTTATCCGCTTAACAAAAATTATAGGTAATTTATGAATGCAATAATTGTACATGGCGGAAATACTTATCTGCCATATATTTCAGACTGCATAGAGCAGTTTTTTATATTCAACAAGAACTCAATCTTATATTTTATTGTGGATGATTATTTTCCAGAGCTTGACGGACTTACACAAAAGCATCCGAATCTAAAGATTGTGCTTCGTAAGTCGCTAAAACCGACATTTGCCCACCGATTTTATCTTATTGTAAACAGAAGTGCGCATAACAGATGGCGCGGCGGTTTCTGGCGTTATGTCGTCGAAAGATTTTTTCTTATTCAAGAATTTATGCTGCAGTCTGGCGAAAACAATCTGCTCCACTTTGAATATGACAATCTGATTTATGCAGACATAAACTCTTATGCTGAAAAATTTAAGGCTCTTTCGGAAAATGCCAAAATTCTGCTTCCGGCAGACGGCGATACAAGATGCATTGCCGGTATCATGTTTATTCCCTCTGCGGAAAGCCTTACGAAATTCTGCAATTACTACAACGCTCATTTTACAATCAGAGTGAAAAACGACATGCTTGCTTTTTCTGATTATATAAATTCAAAGCCGGAACTGTGCAGTACGCTGCCTGTTGTGCCCCAAAGCTATGTTACAGGCAAGTCTGAGCTTACATCTCAAAAAGGAATTGTACACACCAAGCTTGAGCGTCTTGCAAACGGAATTGAAAGTCTTGGTACAATTTTTGATGCGGCGGCATTCGGTCAGTTTGTCGGCGGAATAGATCAGCGCAATACTGACGATAAAAAAACTACAATCGGCTTTATAAATCCAGATTCGGCTTATAATGTTCAGGATTTTCAGGTTGAGTGGAAAACAATTGACGGTTTTCAAAAACCTTTTATAATTTATAAGAACGAAGTTTTTCCGGTTTTCAACCTTCACATACATTCGAAAAATCTTAATCTTTACCGTTCAGATACTTTTGCAAAGGAATAAAAATGGCAGACAGCACTTATAAATGCAAGACACCGGTTGTAATGATTATCTTCAATAGAGCTGATACGGCAAATGCTGTTTTTGAGATTGTCCGCAAGGCGCAGCCGCCAAAGCTTCTGCTAATCGGCGACGGCGCAAGACAAAACAAGCCAGGTGAACTTGAAAAAGTCTTAAAGACAAGAGAAATCGCCCAAAAAGTAGACTGGAACTGCGAAGTTTTAACCTGCTTTTCTGACGAGAATCTTGGCTGCAAAAAGCGCATTTCAAGCGGTTTAGACTGGGTTTTCAGCCTTGTAGACCGCGCTATTATTTTAGAAGATGACTGTAAGCCTGCCGCAACATTTTTCAGATTTTGCGACGAAATGCTTGAACGCTATAAAGACGACGAGCGCATAATGATGGTTTCTGGCGACGAGCAGTCTGGCGCGAAAACACCTGCTGAAACAAGCTATTACTTTACTAAGCATGTGCATATCTGGGGCTGGGCAACATGGGCGCGTGCCTGGCAAAAAAACGACACCGCCATGAAAGACTGGCCTGAAATTAACCGCAAAAAGTCGCTTGAACAGCTTTTTAAGCATAAGCGCTACAATTTCTACTGGTGCCATTATTTTGGCATTTTGTACGAAAACCGAGTAAATTCGTGGGCAGGTCCATGGGTTTATTCTGTCTGGAAAGAATCTGGTCTTAGCATTGCACCAAAGACAAATTTGATTACAAATATCGGTTTCGGAGAAGACGCAACACATACAAGTGGCAAAAGCATTTATGCTGAAATGAAAACGCAGGAATTGGAATTTCCGTTAGTTCATCCTAAATATGTTCTGGCAGATGCACAGCGTGATGAACTTGAAATGAAGAACCGCTGCAAAGATGACGGCAGGCTGCCCTATCCATTTGACATGTTGGCATCTTTGCTAAAATGGTTCATAATAAGACGTATACTCAAGAAATAAGGTTCTGAAATGATTCATAAACTGGCAGATGTACAAAGCAAAAATATAGGAAAAGACACTAATATATGGCAGTTTTGTGTTGTGCTTCCTCAAGCAAAAATCGGCGAAAACTGCAATATCTGTGCAAACGTGTTCATTGAAAATGATGTCATTGTCGGTAATAATGTAACTATAAAATGTGGCGTTCAGCTTTGGAACGGTGTTACGCTTGAAGACAATGCAAAAAATATTAATTTATGAAAAGGTGGATATTACATGAAAGCAATTCTCTTTAATTCGAGAATAATTGGTGTTTCCTGCGTAATTCCAAAAAAATCACTCTGTATATACAACGAGCCTGAACTTTACGATGGAAATCAGAAAAAAATCCAAAGAGTAGTTGAATCAAGCGGATTTTTAAATAGACGTGTAGCTGATTCTGATGTAACTACAAGTGATTTATGCTATAAGGCTGCATTAGATTTGTTTTCAAATACTAATATAAAACCTTGTGATATAGACGCTCTGATATTTGTAAGCTATACTGGTGATTACTTAATGCCTGCTACAAGCTACATTCTTCACAAAAGATTGGGTCTTAGTGAAGAATGTATCTGTATGGATATTCCACAAGCTTGTAGCGGATATGAGTTTGCACTACATCAGGCATCAATGCTTGTGAATAGTGGATGCAATAGTGTTCTTCTTTGTGTTGGTGATACATTCAGCAAGTTTTCTGATATGTTCCGAAATCATACTGCTCCAGTATTTGGAGATGCAGGAACAGCGACCCTTGTAACAAGAGATGAAAACACTGAGCCGTGGTATTTTTCGATAAATACAGACAGTGCTGGGTATGATGCTCTTATCTGTAAAAACGGTGGCTTTAGGAATCCATTTTCAAAAGATATGTTTTATGAAGATGGAAAGCCTATGTATCTTGCAGAAATGGATGGAGCCCGAGTCTTTGATTTTGCAATGAAGCGTGTGCAAGATTCTGTTTCGAAAATTTTGGAATATTCAGGAAAACAGGCTTCTGATATGGATTATTTTGTAATGCATCAGGCAAACAAAATGATTCTACAGAATATAGCTCTTGCACTTGATGTTCCGTCAGAAAAAATGCCAATTGGTACTATGACAGAATATGGTAATCAGTGCGGTGCTTCAATTCCGTGTACATTCAGCTATATGATTCGGGATGCATTACAGAGCAAGTCGAATAAAGTGCTTTTGAGCGGCTTTGGTGTCGGTTTGACTTGGGCTAACTGCATTCTGGATATAAATCAAATCTACTGTTCAGATTTGATCGAATATTAGGAGATATAAAATGACAAAAGAAGATTTTCTTTCAAAATTTACAGACATTTTAAAGACAGAAGATACTATAACACTTGATACAAATCTTGCAGATTTGGAAGATTGGGATTCTCTAACTACTATGACAACTGTAAGTTGGCTTTTGGAAAACAAAATTAATATTACTGTTAAAGAAATATCAACTTACAAAACAGTTAGCGAAATAGCTGAAAAATTTGGTATTATTTAAGATTTATGGCATTATTTAACGAAGAAAATATTTTTATCGTAACTGGAGCAAGTTCTGGAATTGGCAAAGCCGTTGCAAAAAAGCTGATTGAAGAAAATGCGAAAGTTCTTGCCATTGCAAGGAATTCTGAACGCTTACAGCTTTTGGAAAGAGAATGCTCAAAACCTAAAAATCTGTTCATTGAAACAACTGATTTAACGGAGCATTTAGTAGATATGCCATCATATTTAAACTTTCTCAAATCAAAATATGGTAAGTTTTCAGGGTTGGCATATTGTGCAGGTTATATCATGTTAAAACCTGCATTAACTACAGAATATGAAGAAAGCCTCAATCTTTTTAATATAAACTATTTTGCTCCTGTAATGATGATTAAAAGCTTCATGGACAAGCGTATTTGTATAGGTAAAGGGGCATCCGCTGTGGCAGTCGCTTCTGCAACAGCTTTTCTTAGGGAGAAAGGTCTTTGTATATACTCGGGAACTAAAGCTGCATTACAAGTAAGTCTTGCAACCATTGCAAAAGAAGTTGCCTCTAAAGGAATGCGGGTAAATACAGTAAGCCCTAGTGATATTAAGACTCCTATGACAATGAATGATGATATGCTAAATCTTCGACAAGGACGAGAAAAAACTTATCCTTTTGGATTTGGAGAACCGAATGATGTTGCAGAAATTGTAGTATTTCTTTTGAGCAATAAAGCAAAATGGTTAACAGGTCACGATTATATTATTGATTGTGCAAGTTTTTAAGGATTAAAAATGGGTGGAAAGATAGTACCTGAAAAATTGACTGGAAAATATGTAACACTTCGAGAGGTAACAATTGACGATGCGGAGTTTATTCTTTCACTTCGTTGTGATGAAAAGAAATCCCGTTTTTTGCATAAGACTGACTATAACATAGAAAAACAGATTGAATACATAAATAGGTATTACGAAATTTCTGATGAATGGTATTTTATCATCTTAAATAAAAAAACAGAGCAAATAGGTACATATCGTATTTACGATGTACAGGGCGATAGTTTCTGCATTGGAAGCTGGATTTTAGTGGATGGAGTAACTCCCGCAGAGAGTTTTGAAAGTGATTATCTTTTACGTATGTATGGATTTGATGTATTGGGTTTCAAAAAAATCCATTTTAATGTATGCAAAGGAAATAAAAAAGTAATTGCCTATCACAAAATGATGGGAGCAAGAATTATAGATGAAACAGAACAAGATTTGTTATGGGAAATAACCCGGGATGAGTATTTAAATAAGATAAATATTATAAAAACTGCATTGTAGTTTTTATGAATAACAAGTCAATTATTATCTTAATCTTTTGCTTCGATAAACAAGGATTAAAAAATGGATGAAAAGATAGTACATGAAAAATTAACAGAGAAAATATATAACAATCGGTGGAAATGCAATGATTGGAGCCGGAAGCGTAGTAACAAAAGATGTTCCTGCCGGTGAATTATGGGTCGGTAATCCAGCCCGCTTTGTTAGAAAAATATCCTAAGGCTCAAGTATAAATGTCAAAGATTCATTATTACAAATTATATGGTGGAATAGGAAATCAGCTTTTTCAATATGCGCATGGGCTTTCGCAAATTTCGGCTGGAGAGAAAGTCCGTTTTATTTTAAACCGTGATTTCACTTCAGAAAGCTTTTATGACTTGCCGGAACTATTTAATGTTGATCCTCAATTAATATTGAAGCCAAAAAACAAAATTGAGCTTCTGACATTAAAGATTTATGCAAAATATATCTGCAGAAGCTGGCACACAGGCTTTTTTCAAGATTATGCATTTGCTCAATTTGTAAAAAATATAGAATTTTCAAAAAAAGCTGAATACAAAGCTTCTGCGGCAGCGGCTTTTATCAGCAATAAAAATGCCGTAAGCATTCATATTCGCGGCGGAGACTATAACCGACCAGATGTTTTCAGTGACTACGGAAATATCTGTGACGAAAACTATTACAACAAAACAATAGCAGAGATAAAAGCAGCAATAGCAAAACCTGTTTTTGTGATTTTCACAAATGATTCAGACTATGCCGCCGCTATGTTAAAAAAAGTTGAGCTTCAAGACTATGTTTTTGCAGATCAGCTGATTGAACCCGAAAATTCATATCTAAAAAAAGATCCGGCATTTTCCATGTACCTTCAGACATTATGTAAAGCCAACATTATTGCCAATTCAACTTTCAGCTGGTGGGGCGCATTTTTTAACGAAACGCCGGACAAGCTTGTTATTTCTCCGTCAAAATGGCACAATAAACGCCCGGAAGCAATAGAAAAACTTGTTCCTGCTATTTCAGGGTGGAGAAAATTATAATGTCTTATCAATCGACAAATGAAATAAGGCTGCTTGTAATCGGCATTACGAGAAACGGCGGCTTTTTATTAAAAAAAAATCTGCACAGTCTTCTGAAACTGCGTAAAAACTTTAAAAAATGCGATTTCTATATTTATGAAAATGACTCAACGGACGGAACTACAGAATTTTTAAAAGCTTTGTCCGCTAAGCATGAGGGATTTTCATTTTATTCTGAAAAAATTGACGAGAAAAAACGCGCAGAAATTTTTACTACGCAGACCACAGACGGAAAACCTTGCAGAATTGAGCTTATAACTTATGCCCGCAACAGACTTTTGGACTTAATAAAACCAACCGCAAATAACTACGATTATATTCTCAACATAGATTTGGACATTCTGCTGCAAAACACAAAGCAGATTGTCAAAACATTTTTGCGCTTTAAAGAGAAAGATTTTGACTGCGTTTCGGGCTGCGGAATGACAAAATGGCTGAGATATAGAGATGCATATGCTTTCAGGTCAAATGAGTTTCCATATGGACCGGAATTTCTCAATGAATACTGGTGGGAAACAACAGTTCACCAGATTCAAAAGCGTTATCCGCGCGGTTTAATCATTCCGGTTTTATCTGCATTCGGCGGTGCTGCAATTTATAAAACAGAAGCTTATATTTCAAGCATTTATAACTGTCACTGTGACAATGCTTTTCTTATTGAGCATGAAAAAATCGATAAATCAAAAGCCAGTGCAGATCAATCGACGCATTGCTCAAAAGAGCCTGTGCCGAACACTTTCTATACAAAGCCGATAATCTGCGAGCATGTACCCTTTCATTATAAAATGAGCGCGAAAGGTTTTAACAAGCTTTTTATAGATACAAACTGGCGGTTCATTTTCAAAGATTAACCTTCAATTAGAAGCAAACTTGAAAAAACAAGTTCATAATGTTAGAATAAACCGACTTGAGGGAAAAAATGTCAAAAACTAATACTCTGCTGGCTGAAAAAAAAGCAGAACCTGCATGGGATTTGGAATTAAGCGCTAAACACAAATTACTTGATTTCAATTTAAAAGAATTGATTCAATACCGGGATTTAATCTGGCTTTTTATTAAGAGAGATTTTGCAACCCAATATAAACAGACAATTCTTGGTCCAATCTGGTATATTGTACAGCCGCTTGTTACAACAGTAATCAACACTTTTATTTTTGGAAACCTTGCAAAAATCGGTACAGACGGTGTGCCGTATCTTTTGTTTTATTTTGCAGGAACAATGCTCTGGACTTTTTTTACAAATTCTCTGAATGCTTCTGCAGGAACTTTCAGCAACAATCAGGCAATTTTCAGCAAAGTATATTTTCCGCGGCTCGCTGTAGTTATTTCGAATCTTGCAAGTACAATACTGAAATTATTGATTCAGTTTGCATGTCTTGTTGTTTTCTGGATTTATTATCTGATAATCGGGCAGAAGGTTTTTCCGTCGCCACTCGCCCTGCTCTTTCCGTTTTTGATTTTGTGGATTGGGCTTCTCGGTACAGGCATGGGCATGATTATTTCATCTTTAACGACAAAATACAGGGACTTGAACCATCTTTTAGGCTTCGGCCTGAACCTTGCAATGTATATAACCCCTGTCGTTTACCCGCTTTCTGAAGCACCTGCGAAATTTTCGTGGCTTTTTTACCTGAATCCGGTAAGTGCTCCAATCGAGTTATTCCGAATATGGTTTTACGGTGCCGGTTATGTACCGCCTCTTATGACGTTGCTAAGTCTTGGCATGACGCTCTTGTTTTTGTTTATCGGGCTTATTCTGTTCAACAGAAATGAGCGCACATTTGTCGATGTAATATAGATTTAGCTCAAAAGGGAATAAAAATGCTGCAAATTGAAATAAACCCTAAAAAGAAGAACATTCTATTAATTGCCGGAGCCTTTGTTTTTGCCTGTTCAGTTCTGCTGATGACGCTTTTTGTGCAGAAGCTTGCCTACGATATTGTTTTAGTAAAAATCGGGCATGTAAACGGTCAGTTTGAATATTGGCGCGAAATTATGCTCAATTTCAGTTTTACTTTTACAGTTCTTTCAGGGCTTTTTCTGCTGGTTATTTCAAAAGTTCAAAAACTTGAGCTGAAAAGCAGCACAGTCTTTGCACTGGCAGTTTTTTTAAGCTTTGCGCTTGTTCAGCCTCTGTTTATGTTTGACCGCTGGCAGACAGGTCTTGCAGACGGTGTCTATGACTTCGGCGACATGTTCAAGGCCTCTGCTGCAAGCATCAACATGGGCGAAGACATTTGTCCGCCTTCAAGTATGCTCATTTATCAGATTATGCGGAATACTTTTCCTGGAATCGGACAGGACGGTCTTGGCGATTATCAGACAATGACAACAAGCCTAAAAGCAGGCTATTATATTCAGCTTTATTTTTTGTTTTCAGTTGCACCGCTTGTAATTCTAAGCTATTTTGCAATTTCAGGAACGAAAATTCAAAAAGCATTGTTTGCATTGGCAATTCTGCTTTCAAGACCGATTATGATCGGCTTTGAACGCGGAAATTCGATTATGTCTGCGCTCGCTTTTGTAATGCTTTTCTTGCTCTGCTACAAGTCAAAAGATCCGCTTATACATGAAATTGCACTGATTGGGCTTGCATGTGCTTTTGCATTAAAGATTTACACAGCCGTTTTTGGTGTCCTGCTTCTAAAAGAGAAAGACATTAAGAGCGCAGTACGCTGTGCCGTTTATGCACTTTTTATGTTCTTTTTTCCGGCTTTCTGCCACAGAACAGGCTTTATAGCAAGCTTCAAGCTTTATATTGAAGCTTTGAGCGGTTATATGGCAAATCTCGATTTTGGGCTTGAAGCCGCGCAGCTTTCGCTTAAACGGATTGTCACGCTGCTGACGCTTGCATTGAACATTCCAGATGCGCTTAATATTCTCTACCCGATTTTTATGGTTCTGCTTGTTGCGGTTTTTGTTTATCTCGTTCTTTTTTCAAAAAAGGAATGGCACATTCTGCTTGCGCTTTCGCTTGCAACGATTATGATTCCAAGCCTTTCGTGGCCTTATACGGCATCATTCCTCTTGATTCCGCTGATTTCACTTTTAAATGAAAAGCAGAAAAACAAGGCAGACTACATCTCAATTTTGTTGCTTCTGTGGATTTTCCTGTTTATCTATTACGATATAAGCGCCATTACACGCGCAATATTCAAGCTTAACAACTGGTGGATTCCGATGTGTCTTACTCTGTTTGTGGCACTGTTCGACACGATATTTACGCACATAAAAGGAGCAAACAGATGAAAGGCATTATTCTTGCAGGCGGTTCGGGAACAAGACTTTACCCGATTACAAAGGCTGTTTCAAAACAGATTCTGCCTGTTTACGACAAGCCGATGATTTATTATCCGCTGTCTGTGCTGATGCTCTCTGGAATAAGGGAAATACTGATAATTTCAACACCAAGAGATCTGCCTGTATTTCAAGAGCTTTTCGGTTCTGGTGAACAGCTCGGTATGAATTTTGATTATTGCGTACAGACTGCGCCCCGCGGTCTTGCAGATGCTTTTATTTTGGGCGAAAGATTCATCGGAAAAGATTCATGTGCGCTTGTTCTCGGCGACAACATCTTTTATGGTCAGAGTTTTTCTCAAACATTGAAAAAAGCGTACAATTCAGTTGAAAAAAATAAAGGCGCAGTTATTTTCGGTTATTATGTAAAAGACCCTACTCAATATGGTGTAGTTGAATTTTCAAAAGACGGAAAAGTAACAGGCATCGAAGAAAAGCCGCAAAAGCCAAAATCGCATTATGCTGTGCCTGGCTTATACTTTTATGACAATTCAGTTGTAGAAATTGCCAAAAATGTAAAGCCTTCTGCCCGCGGTGAAATCGAAATAACATCTGTAAATAATGCCTATCTTGAAAAAAAGGCTTTGTCCGTAGAGCTTTTGGGACGCGGCATGGCTTGGCTCGACACCGGCACTTACGACGGACTGCATGAAGCTTCAAATTTTGTCGCAACAATCCAGAAACGGCAGGGGTATTATGTTTCATGCATAGAAGAAATTGCATTTAGAAACAATTGGATTTCATCTGACGAGTTAATAAAACTTGCCGGCGGATACAAAACAGAATATGGAGAATATCTCCGCTTTATCGCAGAAGGAAACTGATATGTCATTTAGTTTTATAAAATGCCCGATTGAAGGGCTTTACGAGATTCAGCCTGAAGTGCATGGCGATCAGCGCGGCTTTTTTGTTGAAACTTATAAGAAAGAAGAGTTTTTCAAAGCCGGTCTTACAATGGAATTTGTACAGGATAATATGTCTCATTCTAAGCGCGGCGTGCTCCGCGGGCTTCATTTTCAAAAGACATTTCCGCAGGGCAAACTTGTTTCTGTTATTCAAGGTGAAGTATTTGATGTTGCCGTAGACTTGCGGAACAACTCGCCGACATTCGGAAAATACCATGGCGTTTATCTTTCTGGTGAAAAGCACAATATGTTTTATGTTTCAGAAGGTTTTGCGCATGGCTTTGCTGTTGTATCAGACGCTGCAACATTCTGCTATAAATGCACAGATGTCTATCATCCGGAAGATGAAGGCGGAATCCGCTGGAATGACCCGACTATTTCGGTAAAATGGCCAGATTTTGGGTCAGAACCGCTGCTTTCTGCAAAAGATACGCGGTCACCTTTTTTTGACCCGAACCACAAATATTTTTAGGATTGCATTATGATTTGGTTAGTTGGATACAAGGGAATGCTCGGAACAGAGCTTTGCAATGTGCTTAAAAACGAGAAGCTTGAATTTATAGGCACAGAAATTGAAGTAGACATTACAGATTACAATATACTTAATGATTTTATAACGGCTCAAAAGGGAAAAAACGTCAATTTTTCGTGCATCATAAACTGCGCGGCTTATACTAACGTAGACAAGGCTGAAAGTGACAAAGACCTCTGCTACAAGATAAATGTAACTGGTCCAGAGAATCTTGCAAAAATTGCGGCAAAAAATAATATTCCGCTCATTCATATTTCAACTGACTATGTTTTTGACGGCAAGGCTTCAGTTCCATATACAGAAGACATGGAAATAAATCCTACCGGTGTTTACGGCACAACAAAAGCTCTAGGCGAAAAAGCCATTCAAAAACAGACTGATAATTATTTTATAATCAGAACGGCATGGCTTTATGGAATTTACGGGCGGAACTTTGTAAAGACAATGCTGAGAATCTTTAAAGAAAAAGGTGCTGCAAAAGTTATAAATGACCAGTTCGGCACACCAACTTATGCAAATGACCTTGCACGCGCGCTCGCTTTTTTTGCACACAGCTTTGAGAGCAGCTCTTCCTCGTCGGAAAAACCTAAGCAGGGCATCTATCACTTTACAGACATTGGCAATATAAGCTGGTACGATTTTGCATGTGCAATAAATGAAGCGGCTTTTGAACAGGGGCTTATAGCGCAAAAAGCAATACTTACGCCATGCTCTACAGAAGAATATCCTACTCCTGCACCAAGACCGTCTTATTCAGTTTTATCAAAAGAAAAAATTGCAAAAATTCTGCCATGGTCAATTCCAGACTGGCATGAAAGCCTTTTAAATTACTTAAAAGAAGAAAAGACTGCTATAAATTAGCTGTCATTTTTGGGGAATCTTGTGAAAATTGTAAAGATAAAAAGCGGACTTGGAAACCAGATGTTTCAATACGCGTTTGCCAAAACTCTTGAAAAACTGACCGGCGAATCTGTTACTTTAGATTTATCTCAATATAATTTTGAAAAGCTTCATAATGGTTACGAACTTTCAAGGCTTTTTGACATAGATTTGCAGGAAGCCCCTAAAGAAACAGTCGAGCTTTTAAGCACAATTCCAAATACGCTCATAAAGCGGGTTCAGCGCAAGTTTTTTACAAAGCCGACACATTACATCGAAGACGAATCAGTTTTTAATGCGAATGTCTTTGACATTCAGAGCAGCTGTTATTTTGAAGGCTACTGGCAGTCTGAAAAATACTTTGAGCCGATAAAAAACAGCATACACGAAATTTTCAGATTCAAGCGGCCTATAAACCATTCGACACAGCAGATGATTGACCAAATTGACGATTTGACAGCTTCAATACATGTGCGCCGCGGCGACTATCTGCTTGGCAAAAACAGAAGCCTTAACGTTTGCACATTGAATTATTACAATACAGCAGTCAATCTGCTTCAGAGCTATCAATCAATAAACAAGCTCATAGTATTTTCAGACGATATTCCATGGTGCAAGAAGAATTTATCTTACAAAAACATTGAGCTTATCTTTGCAGACTGGAACACAAAAGAAGATGCATGGCAGGATATGTACCTTATGAGTAAGTGCAGGCACAACATCATTGCCAACAGCTCGTTTAGCTGGTGGGGCGCTTATCTCAATCAAAGCTGGAACAAAATGGTTATCGCACCCGAACAATGGAAACGGAACGAAAAAAGGAACCTCCGCATTATTCCGTCTGACTGGACTTCCCTGCCGCTATGAAAAAGTCTGTTACCGTAGTTATACCGGCTTATAATGCTGAAGCTACTCTTGAAAAAGCCGTTCAAAGCGTGCTTGATCAGACAGTTAAAGTTGAATCAATCATCATTGTGAACGACGGCTCAAAAGACAATACGCTTAAAATTGCAGAAAATCTCAAAGAAAAGGCAATTTCATTAGAAGATTCACCTGAGATTAAAGTTATTTCCATAGAAAATTCTGGCGTTTCGCACGCAAGAAATGTAGGCATAAAAGCGGCTAAAACCGAATATATAGCTTTTTTAGACAGCGACGATTCATGGCACAAAGAAAAAATCGAAAAGCAGATGCAAGTCTTTGAAGCAAATAAAGACGCTGTGCTTGTATCAACTTCAAGCACTGTCAAAAATAAATTTAGCGGCAAGACAAAATTAATCGCCTATTGGCATCTGCTTATAAGAAATCATGTGATTACTTCTTCTGCAATGTCTAAAACCTCCATTTTGCAGCCACTTTTATTTGATGAAACCTTAAAAAGAGCTGAAGACTATAATTTATGGCTCAAAATCGGCAAAAAAGGCAGTCTCTACTTTATAGACGAAAAACTTGTGTTCTTTGCAGACAAGCGGACTTTCGGGCAGACAGGGCTTTCAAAAGATTATCACGCCTTAAGCAGAGACGAACTCCGCGGCTTTATAAAGCTTTACAAGATCCATTATTTAAACATATTTCAGTTTATTTTTGGCTTTTCAATGTCTTGTATAAAGTACGCCCGAAAATGTATACTGATGACCATATACAAGCATAATTAAAGTTTAGGGCAAAACATGATTAAATTGCTGTTTACTGCATCAAGGGCATCTCATATAATGCAGTTTCATCAACCATATATCGATTATTATCTGCAGCATGGAGTTCAAGTATATACAGCCGCACAAGGTCAGTTTGAAATTCCGAATGTAGTGCATAAAAACATCGTCTTTGAAAAACAGAATCTAATCAAGAATTTCAAAAGCATTTTAGAATTGCGCAAATTTATAAAAACTGAATCTATCGATATTGTCATTTCTAACGCCACACTTGCCGGCATAATGACACGTGCGGCAGTTTTCATGCTTTTAAAAAAGCCCAAAGTTATTCACAGCTGCCATGGCTATTTGTTCTCAAAATCGAGTTCTGCTTTAAAAAAGTTTGCCCTTATTTGCATTGAAAAAATCTTTTCACCGGTTACAAGTCTTGTTTTGACCATGAATCAGGAAGATTTTGCTTATGCCCAAAAATACAAATTCGCAAAAAAGATAATAAATATCCCCGGCATCGGCTATGTGCCCAAATTTGAAAATCTTAAAAAAACAGAACAAAACTCAAAACAAATGGAATTATGCCGTAACTTTATAACCGGTGAAAATGTTTATACTATTGTATATGCAGCTGAATTGTCTGCAAGGAAAAATCAAACACAGTTAGTTGATTTGCTTTATTCCCTGCTTTGCAAGCACCAAAACTGGCGTCTTATTCTTGCAGGCGACGGAATTTTAAAAGAAGAGCTTGCAGACAAAATAAAAGCACTAAATATTGAAAATAAAATCCTGTTACCGGGGTTTATCAGCAATATTTATGAGCTGTTATTAGCGTCAGATGTTGTTGTTTCAACAAGCAAAAGCGAAGGGCTTCCATTCAATATAATGGATGCGATGACTTTGGGTGTGCCAGTACTGGCTTCTGATGTAAAAGGGCATTCTGACTTGATTATTAGCGGCAAAAACGGTTTTCTGTTCAATTTGAACGAACCGTCTGATTTTGCCAATAAACTGGAAACTCTTGAAACAGACAAAGCCTTAAGGCAGACCTTTGTTGAAAATGCAAAAACAACAATGAACAATTTTTTAATTGAAACTGTTCAGAAACAGGTTTTGAATGCTTATTCAGAAGCAGATTCAAGATTAAAGTTTTGGAATAATAAATGATTAGCGAAAACCAGAAAACTTTAAATAGATTACAAATATTTCTTGACTTGATGAGCGTACCAGTATCATTTCTGTTGGCTTACTTTTTCAGATTTGATATTTTTAACGGTACTAACAACATGGAATTTGACACATCAGTTCTTTTGGTTTTCCTGTTGATGCCCGTCTTTTTTCTGTCATACAGTGCTTTCGGTCTGTACAGCTCACGTAGAACAAAGCCGTTAGGAACAGATATAGCAGCTATAATATATTCAAATATATTCGCCGCCATTGTATTTTCTTTAATACTTTATGTCGGCAAAATCATGCACTTCTCACGTTATGTAGTAGTCTTTTTTACTATATTCAATACAGCTATAACAATTACAACAAGACTTTCGATAAGGCTTGTGCTTTCAACTTACCGCAAAAAAGGCTACAACAAGCGGTTTTGCCTCGTAATCGGTACAAACGAGCTCAGCAGAAGATTTATTGAGAAAACACGCAAACATCCTGAATGGGGTTATGAAATAACAGGTATTATAGCTGAAAACACTTACAAGAAAAGCAATTTCTGGGGTATATCAATTTTATCAAATCTTTCAAAGCTTTCAGATGTGCTTGCAAACAGATACTTTGACTTTGTAGTTATTGCATTAGCGCCAGAAAACTATATTTCAATAAACAACATAATTCCTATATGCGAAAAAAGCGGAACAAGGATTCTGATTATTCCGTATTACAGCGAATATATTCCGGCAAAACCTTTTTTTGAAGACTTAGACGGACTTCCGCTTATTGATACAAGATACATACCTCTTGATTACCCTATTTCACAAATGGCAAAACGCGCTTTTGACATTGTATTTTCATTGTTCGCAATAATTTTGACATCACCAGTTATGCTTATTGCCGCTGTTTTAACAAAGCTTACATCGCCAGGCCCTATTCTCTATAAACAGGAACGCATGGGATTGAACCAGAAAACTTTTAATATGTATAAATTCCGCTCAATGAAAGTTCAAAGCGAAAAATCAAGCCAGACAACATGGACAACAAAAGATGATCCTAGAAAAACCAAGTGGGGCGAATTTATGCGAAAAACAAGCATTGATGAACTTCCACAGTTTTTTAATATTCTTACCGGTTCGATGTCTGTTGTAGGTCCAAGACCAGAACGGCCTTTTTTCGTTTCACAATTTAAGGAAACAATACCCCGCTATATGCTGAAACATCAGGTAAGACCGGGCTTGACAGGCTGGGCACAGGTAAACGGATGGCGCGGGGACACTTCAATAGAAAAGCGTATCGAACATGACATTTATTATATTGAAAATTGGTCTTTTATGTTTGATTTGAAAATTATCTTTTTAACGATTTTTAAAGGCTTTATTAATAAGAACGCTTATTGATTGTTTTTATATTTAATTATAATAAAATGATTTATATTATCTTTTCATAATTTTTTATTGATTTTATACAAAATTTGGATTAAAATATTTAAAATGCGTAAAGTTTGCAAATTAATCATATACACATCTCTCCTAATATTCGCTTCTTCATTTTTGTTTGCGCAAACTTCTGCAAAAAAATATCAAATTACATCTGTAAAATATGACATCAAGGGTATAACAAGAGAAAGCGTTCTTGATGATGCTCTTGCTATAGATAAGAATAAGATTTTTAAAGATCAGGAAGAATTTGATGAATATATGTCATGGTTGAGAGGTGAGCTCGACAACAACCGAATTTTTAAAGATACAAGTATTCAAGTTTTTTATGGTAACAGAGATGCTGCTACTGGAATTACACCAGTCGAACTTCTTGTTTCTACAACAGAAACTCATAATAAGATTGTAGTTCCATATCCAAAGATAAACTCAAATACAGGTGCACAGATAAAGGTCAAATTACGTGATTATAACTTTTTAGGTTCAATGCAGATGTTTGACCTTGACTTTACATACAATTATTATACAGCTGAAACTCCAAAGAAACATATTGTCGGTCTTTATACTGGTTTTATGATTCCTTTCAGAGTCGGTGACTACAATATTTATTGGAACAATTCAATTGACACCAGCCAAACTATAAAAAAAGGCTATAAACCGTATGTTGCATTATCTTCAAGTGTAAGTGTCGGGGTTCCTATCGATAAAAAATCAAATATGAATTTTTCTTTAAATGGTTCTTACACACATGAAACGAATAAAACCCAATATGCAAGCGTTGGAACGACAATTTCTTATTCGAGAGCTTTAACTGAAAATCTGTCTTTAGGTTTAACGGAAAGTCATAGTTTTTACAGAAATCCAGATTATGCAAATGATATTCATTATTTTAATAATTCTTTCGGAATATCTTTTCCTGTTAAAGTTGGCACTATACCTAATTTTGCAACCGTTACATGGACACCATCTGGAACTTTTTCAAAGAACTGGGATATAAAAGCTTTATCGCAGAACAGACTGTCAAGTACAAGAAGTGACATGATTGATCATCCAGATTTGAAAGGACCTACTTTTACATTCGGACATTCAATAGGAGCCGGACGTATCGAATGGGTCGGAAAATACAAAAAAGGCTTTTCTGTATCATTCGGTCAATATTGGATATACAATTTCTATAAAAAGAATGTACCACAACCCTATTTTACACTTAATTCAGATCTCCGTCTTCCTGGAAAACGAATCGCACTTTATAACCGTAATTATTGGTATTTTAGTTTTGAAGGCAATACAACAACTTTTGCTGAAAGAATGCGTGGTATCAAAGATAATGATAATCTAATTTCATATAATATGCTTGTAATGAATTTTGATTTACCGATAAAACTGCTTTCCACAGATTTTGAGGCTTGGGATTTTCCGTTTGGCTCTAAACTGAAAAAAATCGATATGGAAGTTCATTTTGCACCATTCTTAGATGTTGCTTTAGGCTTTAATCCAAAAACAGGCACCAATTTTCTTATAGCAGACGGTTACTACGCAGGTGGTTTTGAAGTTCTTGTCCATCCATATCACATGAAAAGTGTTATCGGACGCTTAAGTTTAGGTATAGACCTTGCAAGAACTATTCTTCCTGGACGCCTTGTAAACAAGGGTTGGCGTGAAAATAACCGCAAGTGGGAATTGACTTTCGGTCTTGGCGCTTTCTATTGATATAGCAAATTATCTGAAATCAAAAAGCTCTTCATGTGATACAAAACCCGGCATCTGATTATACTGATCCGGATTATATAATACTATGCACACGTCGTATGGCTTATTTGCCTTTATAAAGCTTTCCAGGCTGCCGTCGAAATACCTTAAATCAAGCCTGTCAATTTTTTTTGTTTCCAATGCCAAAAACGGAATAATGACATTTGTAAACGAATCACCTATAAGCAGAATTTTATAGTCATTATCAACCGAAAAATTTTCTACAAAATTGTTTGACGAACCATATCCATATCCATGATAAGGATCTTTTCCGTATAAATCTTTTGAGTCAATACTATCATAATCTATCATTGCATCATAACTTCCATAGTTATCTGCAATTTTATTTTGATTATCGTATACTTCAAAATGTATTTGATATTCTTTTTTGGGTATAATCAACGTAAAATCATCTGGTTCAGTTTTAGCTTTTGTGATTTTCTTACCATAAGAGCCAAGCAACGTTTTATTAAAACATTTAAAAGAAAAATCTTCTTCTTTGAGTAAATTAAGCTTTTGATTATAATCTGAATTAATTTTCTTTATAATCTCATTAGTTGCCCAAAATCCTGTTTCCGGCTCCCAGTGATGATCTGTTCGGAAAAATAGATCATAATGATTTTTGTTTTGAGCGTGAATAACATCACGTAAATCTAATATATCAACGTTATTCAGTTTTAAATTCTCTAAAACAGCATCGGCATTTTGATTTGAGAAATCAAAAACACCGGAAAGTTTCTCATCATATTTGCAAATCTTGTATGGAGCCTGAACATACAGAAAAGGAATATTTTCATTTTTCAAGAATCGAGAAAACCTTATGATACTTTTGGAAAGTTCATCTACATTAATCTCTTCACAAAAACCTGAGAAATGACCATTGCCTATATTTTCGGTTGCATTATAATTGTCATTGGTCAAATTCCATTTTACAAGCGTTTCTATATAATTTGCTTTTTCAAGGAAAAAATACCGCTTTATGCAATTTTCTGGAATCCATTTCTCCAATTTTTTTTCAGAATCAATTATTTTATCAAACAAATGACCATTTTTTAATACTTGTATTTTTTTTTGATGAGTTTTTGAATTGTCAGACTTCTGTTTATTTGAATATTTTCTAGGTGCAAGCTTAATAGGTTCATCTGTCAGATATTGCTCACCAAATGGGTAAAATGTAGACCATTCAAATGATTCCCCTATTTTCTTATTATTGTTCGACAAATCATCTCTGTCGAACAAAATGAGCTGCACAATCTTGTTTGTTTTCTTTGTCAGTTTTGTATAAACGCGGGCAGAAATGCGGAGACAATATGTAAGCAAAAAAGCAAATAAAATAATCAGACATAAACGCGTTGTATAATAAACAGGATTCTTCATCGCATTTCCTTATCAGAAATTAAAATAAATAAAAGGATTATATGTTGATTTAATACAAATCAATATTGAAGCGGTAAAAGCCGCTAAAATTGTAAAGGATATAATCACATCAATGATAATACTATAAGGTTTGGCTAAAGAACTTCCGCTTAATTTGGAAGAAACAAAACAGTTAAGCTTTTTCAGATGGCTGATAATTGGAAAAACAAAAACAATTCCAAGCAGCAGAATAATTCCGCCATTTTTTATGTAATAATTATCAAATAGCGAAACATTTGAGAGCTCATTGAATGAGAACATCTTTTTTATGAAAGCAAAGGCATTAGTAATGTTATCTGACCTAAAAAGCACCCAGCCTATAATAACAAAAACCATTGTACTGATGTGCATAAATATCCGTACAAAAATATTTTTGCATTCATCAACGTTGAACGTCTTTTCAATTACAAGCAGGACAAAATAATAAATGCCCCACAACCAGAAAGTAAAAGCTGCACCATGCCAAATACCTGTCAGCAGCCAGACAACAAACATATTGAAGAAAGCTCTTGATTTTTTGCAGCGGTTTCCGCCTAATGGAATGTAAACATAATCACGGAACCAGCTTGATAAACTTATGTGCCACCTTCTCCAGAAGTCTTTTATTGAAGAAGCAATATACGGGTGATTGAAATTTTCTTCAAAATGGAAGCCGAAAATTAACCCAAGTCCAATTGCCATATCTGAATAACCTGAAAAATCAAAATAAATCTGTAATGTATACGCAATTGCACCAATCCAGGCATTCAGACAGTTAAAATTTACCAGCGAATTAAAATCGCCGTCAAAAATCAAGTCTGCAATTACAGCAAGATAATTTGCCAGCAAAACCTTCTTTGATAAACCCAATATAAATCTTTTAATTCCGTTAGTTATATTTTCAGCCGTTTCTTTTCTGTCTTGTATTTCTGAAGCAATCGTCTCATATCTTACAATCGGCCCGGCTATAAGTTGAGGAAAAAAAGACACATAAAGTGCAAGACTGAAAATATTTCTCTGTACGGGCACTTTTTTATAATAAACGTCAAAAATATAAGACATTATCTGAAATGTAAAGAACGAGATACCGATTGGCAGCCTTATTTCAAGTACAGGAATGTCATTATTTCCAATTAATGAAACAAAAATATTTGAGAAAAATGACAGATATTTAAATACGAATAGCAGCAGAATATTCCATGTTATAGAAAAAAACAGGAACACCTTGCATTTTGTGTGATTTTCATCATCATTAAAATCGTTTATTTTTTTACCAAACCAATAATTCAAAATTATTGATAATATCATCAAAAAAACGAATTTCGGTTCACCCCATGCATAAAAAAACAAACTGCAAAATAATAATATAGTATTTTTAAAGCTTCTGCTCTTAATAAATGGAAGATAATAAAAGAATACTACTATAGGTAAAAAAATAAATAAAAATAAAGAAGAAGAAAAAACCATTTTATCCAGCCGTTATAAAAAAAGCACCCGAGATAATCCCGGGTCTCTTTTTAGAACAATCTTAATAATTCGCGGAGAGCCATATTTTTCCAGAAATCTTCAGGACAATATTGCGACAAACAAGAAAACAGCTCTTCAGCAAGTTCGTAGCGTCCGGCATTATGTAGAATTTTCGCATAATTGTAATAACCTTTCCAAATACCGTTTTTTGCGCCCCATTCGGATATATCGTAATATTGACCGACAGTTTCCAAATAAGCTAAAAAGGCAGAATTGGGCTTATTAAGCGCATTCTGCGGTTTTTCAAATTTGTATTCCATATTTCTTGCTACAACAGCCTCATAAAGTCTGGTAAAAGCAATTAAATTTGCCAGTGTAGACATAGAAAGCGCTTTGTCAGCATTACCCTTTGCCGCATAATATTCTGCCAGCAAATAATACGCATTAAGAGATGTATAAGCCTTGCTTCTATAAAGTGTAAACAACTTATCAATAGTCGTATCATCGCGGGCTATAGACTGCTTTACAGCTTTTATAAAAATATCATCAGTGCCGTCAGGCTTTATATATTTATCATCTGCAATAATCAGCAGAAGAGATTTTTCATATTTTTCATCATTTTTCTGAAGCTTTGCCAGACTGGCCATCTGATAAAGAATATCGAATTTCTGATTAGGGATATCCAGAATATCAGCATGAAGCCAGGCATTTGTAAGATATTTATCAGCTATGGTATATTCACCTTCAAAAGTATAAAGTTTTCCAAGAAGAAAATCTGCTTCAGGATATTCAATATAAAGAGACAGTTTTTTTATCAGTTCTGAAACGGAATTATTTATAGAATCTGCAGGATATTTAATCATTACATGATGCATGATACTTAATGCATCCTCGGCATTTCTTTCTTCCAAAGCATTCATTATTATATCAATGTTATCACCAAGCTTTTGGATTGCAGCAGGTGCCAATGCCTGATTTAATACAGCAAGCGACCACTCTACTTCGTTTCTGCGCCGCTGCTTTGCAGAGTCAGCGATACGGATTGCCTCGCCGAGGTCACCCTGTTCATAAGCCAACTGTGCATTCTGCAATACTTTCCATGCAAGTGTTTCATGTTCAGGTCTCTGCAAATCTTGAGCAAATACAGCACAAAACAACATTACACAAATTAATAACGCTATCAGTTTTTTCACAATGACTCCAACTCCTCTCGAAAAGCTGAATCAGATTCAGCTACAGTTACGGTTCTAACAATGGTTCCATGTTTAAAAATAATTACAGAATCACCTGCGCCGGTTATTCCAATATCAGCGGTTTTGCCCTCTCCAGGACCATTAACCACACATCCCATAACAGCAACCGTTATATTTTTCTTCATTGAAAGCAATTCTGTCTGCCAACGGTCTATAAAACCATGAACATCAAAACCGTTTCTGCCGCATCTTGGGCATGAAACAATCTTTACTCCACCAGAACGAAGGCCCAATTCGCGTGTAATTTCTTTTGCCGTAATGACTTCATTTTCGGGCAAAGACGACAAGCTTACACGAATTGTAGAACCGATTCCTTCGCGGAGCAAATGACTGAAAGCAAGCGTACTTTTTACTACGCCGCCAATCAGCGGTCCGGCTTCTGTTACGCCGATATGCAATGGTGCATTATAATTTTCGGCAAATTTCTCGTTTGACTCTATAGTTTCTGCAACAGAAGATGCTTTCATTGAGACAACAAACTGGTCAAAGCCTAATTTATCAAATATCTCCATCTCGCGGCTTGCAGTCTGAACCAACCCCTCGGCGCGTGTTATTTTTCCACCCTGCACCATTTCTGCCAAATCATGAGGCAGACTGCCTGTGTTTATGCCGATTCTCAGTGCTGTGCCGGTATCTCTTGCTTTATCAACAACCATTTTGGTTCTCTCAAAAGAGCCTATATTTCCAGGATTTATTCTGATTTTGGCGATATTTCCGTCAAGGCAGCGCAAGGCAAGCTTGTAATCAAAATGAATGTCAGCAACTAAGGGCATCGAGACATTTTCTGCCAGTTTTAGAAGTGCTTCAGCACTTTCCATATCAGGAACGGCAAAACGCAGTATGTCGCAGCCGAGCAGTTCCAAAGCTTCAATGCGTTTTATAGTATCTTCAAAAGCTTTTTTGTCATTTATCAGATTTACAATGCTTTCTTTCCACATTGTCTGAATTGTTACAGGGTTATTTCCGCCTATGATAATTGTTCTTGTTTTGCCCTTTCCGCCGATTTTTACATTTCTAGGTTTATTGAACATAAAACAGCTTTGTCCTTATGTAGCTTTCAGGTTATTTCTTATTATATAACATATTATCTTTATAATAGCTACACATTTAAAGATAAAAAAAGGCTGTTATAAAGAATATTTATAACAGCCGCTAATCTAAAAGATTTGTCTAATCAGACCGAAATCAAGCTGAAAACCATTACGAACAACGCAACAGTTTCACAAAGACCTACAACAGTAATGTACTGAGAGAAGCCCTTGCCTGTTTCTGCCAAAGCATCTGAACCGGCAGCACCGGCTTTGCCCTGTGCAATTGCTGAGAAAGCCATTGCGAGACCGGCAAAAATACCGAGACCCAACAGATACCATGGTTCTTTCTGGGAATTCATCATAAACATCATTACCAGATAACCATAAATTGTCTGTGTCAATGGAGCACCGGCAAAAACAGTTAAAATGAATGGAGCCGGTTTGTTATTCAAGTAACAACGCTTCCAAGCACCAATCGTTGCAGAACCAGAAGTTCCGATTCCGATTGCAGACCCAAGAGCTGCAATACCAAGAGCAGCACCTGCACCTAATAAACCAAAATTCATGTCCATCTCCTATAATTATGCTATATCTTTGGCAGCTGCATTATGCAGCATGCTACTTTTATTCAGCAAAAGGCTTATATTTATAGCCTGCCCAAGCCATACCAACATGGCTTGTAAATTCAAGTGTATTCAAACGTACGCCATGAACAATAACTGACAGGGCATTCAAAACCATATTCAGTCCATGACCAAATACAAGCAGTAAAATGCCGAAGAAAATCAGGAAATTGCCCAGCATCGGACCGGCCATCTGATTGACGGTCTGCGCAATAGCAGAACCGGCAAGCGCAACAGCCCAAAGGCGGATGTACGAAACAATATCAGAAAAGAAGTTGATTACTCCAAGCAAAACTGAAATAATATTCTTCAAGCTTTCCAATATGCTCTTTCCGATACTTCCCTCGTAATTTGAAAACACAAAACTTAAAGCGAAACCGCCGCCAATCATAAAGAGAACCGCATTATGCATCGGGAATTTTTCTGCTGAAACAATCAGCATCAAAACAACATAAAACATTCCCCATAAGATTGAAAGCGAACCAATATCAGCCAGAAGCTTCAATGATTTCTCTTTTATATTGCGCATTAAAGCAATTATATGTCCTATCGACATTTGCAATAAAGCCAATATAAAACAGAAAATCTGCAAGTTCATATCCCGTTCAGGATTTCCAGGCGCAAACACAGGCAGAGCCAGATTCTGCAAGAATACCGGCAGCTTTTCAGCTTCAATTCCGAACCAAGAACAGTTGATTGTTCCCCAAGCGACAGTCGCCAATGCCCACACAACAAGAAGAATCATTGCAGGCGGAACTTCTTTCTTGGTGATTTTCGATTTTGCAGCAAGTACCAGGCCAATAATAAGCATGAGCATACCGTAGCCTGCATCGCCGAAAATCATTGCAAAGAATATTACAAGGAAAATCAAGAACCATGCGCTGATATCAAATTCATGGTAGCCCGGAACCGTTCCCAAGAAGTCCATAACAGGATAGAGAATCTGTACAGCTTTGCTGTTTTTCAGCTTGGTCGGTACATTATCTTCTTCTGTCGGGGCATCTGCATAGATTGCCCAAGAATTTTCTGCTGCAACCTTCTTCAAAGAAGCAAGCTCCGGCTCAGGAACAAAGCCCGAAATCCATGCAAGAGAAGCTTCTTCATCGCCTTCTTCTTTGCCCATTCCAGAATATACATTCTCGAATTCGATTTCTTTTTCAAGCTGCTTCATGCTTTTTTTGATGTTGTCTTTCAGTTCAACAAAACCGTTAAGCTTTTTATTGATTCCGGCAATATCATTTTTTGCAGAAACAACTTCTTCTTTTAAAGTCTTTGTGGCTTTTTCCGGAAGCCCTACCAATTTTGCTTCAGCAGGCATCTTAAGCTGCGAATTATCAGCAGAATATGCGATAAAGCGGCAGATGTTCTTGTCCTGATTTACAACAATAGTATGAACATCAGAAATGTCATAATATTTTGAAACAGGAATTTCATAGAGGTACAAATCCAGATTTTTGTCTTTTAAGAAGCCAAAATCGTCAGGATTTACATCGCCCCATTTTATAAACCGCTCAAGTTCTCTGTTATTCTTGATGATAACTTCTTCAGCTTTCTTTTTGTTGTCAAGAAGCAGATTAATCTCTTCTACATGCTTTTGAACCTGCTGTCTGTCAGAAACAGCATTTGAAGCGCCCTTCTTCTTTGGAGCTTTTATTTCGTCCAAAGCAAGATAAGCCCTTTCAAAACTAGAATAGTCTGTTTTCAAAGAAGACAGCTCTTTGCTGTTACCTGTAACAGTTTCAAGATGCATTACACCTGCTTTGCGCAGCTTTTCAAGTGCATCTTTACGCTCTTTTTTCAGCACGATGAGAGAGACTTTTTTCATAGGTACAATCATTCTGCACTCTCCTTTGCTGCTGCCGCCTGTTCAAGACTCTTTTTAGAAATCTTGCCGCGTACAACAGCCGCAACCTGCTGATCGCCAAGATAAACAGTTATCTTCTTTATATTTGCCTTTGTTTCAGGTATCTTAACCTTCTCAAAAAGGTTTACGCGCTGTGTAGTTACACGCAGCTCCTGCGACAAAAGCTCAACCTGCTTGTCAAGAACCTGTGCTTCCAAATCCATAGAAAGCACCTGCTCCATTTTGTCAGCTGCAAGATCTATCCAAAGCGGTGTTTTATAAAGGTCATAATCTCCACGCGAGAAATTTGCGCCCTCATAAACCGGAATAATTACGCCTGCAATGTTGCCTGTTCCCTTCTTGATGTCAGAAACTGTAACCATGTCAGGCGTAAAGGCTTCGCGTTCTCCGAAAACAGCAATCCATTTTTCGAATTCTGCTTCCAGAGCCTGCCGTTTGGCTCTTACTTCCTTAGCCCTTGCGTCAATAGTACGTATTTCTGTCTGCAGCTGTTGTTTTTTAAGCAGAAGAGTCGGCAGATAACGCTTATACATTTTAAGCGCATCTTTCTGGCTCTTAAGCTCATTTTTTGTCAGCTTTATCGTTGCCATACAGTTCCTATTTCTTCCAGTATTGCTTAATCAAGTCAGACTTGATACCTGTTTCATCACTTTCAAAACATTCAGAAAGAATGCTCCAGCCTTTATCAAGCGCAGCTTCCAATGGAATGTTTACAGACAAGTCCATCATCTCTTTCTCAAAAAGCTCACCGTATTTAAGAAGCTTTTCGTCCCACTTAGACATCATAAAGCCCATCGATTTCTTTTCGAGTGTGTCTTTATAAGATGAATAAAGACGGATCATAGCGTCCATAAGCGCGCGGTGGTCGTTGCGGGTCTTTCCGTTGACGTTCTGCTTCAAACGTGAAAGGCTTCCGAACGGCTCGATTCTTCCGCCCTTGAGATAGAACTGACCTTCTGTAATGTAACCTGTATTGTCTGGAACCGGGTGTGTAACATCGTCACCAGGCATTGTTGTTACAGCCAGAATTGTTACAGAACCTGCATCATCAAAGTCAACAGCTTTTTCGTAGCGTGAAGCAAGCTGAGAGTACAAGTCACCAGGATAACCGCGGTTAGAAGGAACCTGTTCCTGTGTAATAGCGATTTCCTTCATTGAGTCAGCAAAGTTTGTCATATCTGTCAAAAGAACAAGCACGTCCTTTCCCTGAAGTGCAAACTGCTCTGCAACAGCAAGTGACATATCTGGAACCATAAGACATTCTACAGTCGGGTCTGCGGCTGTATGAACAAACATTACGGTACGGCTCAAAGCGCCGCCCTCTTCAAGTGTGTTCTTGAAATAAAGATAGTCGTCATATTTCAAGCCCATGCCGCCAAGAATAATTACATCAACTTCAGCCTGCATAGCAATTCGCGCAAGAAGCTGGTTGTAAGGTTCACCTGAAATAGAGAAAATCGGAAGCTTCTGGCTTACGACCAATGTATTGAACATATCAATCATTGGAATACCTGTACGGATCATGCGCTTAGCAACGATACGCTTAGACGGGTTTACTGAAGGACCGCCGATAGCAACCAGATTGTCTTTAAGTCCGGGACCTTTATCACGCGGCTCGCCTGAACCGTTGAAAATGCGTCCGAGAAGATTTTCTGAAAAGCTTACCTGCATTTCGTGAGCGAGGAATCGAACCTGGTCACCAGTTGAAACACCGCGTCCGCCGGCAAAAACCTGAAGTGAAACAAGATTGCCGTTAATGCGGTTTACTTCAGCAAGTGAAGTACCGAAGCTTGTAGTGATTTCTGCAAGCTCACCGTACTTTACGTCATCTGCCCGAACGGTAATAACGCTACCATTGATTGATTCAATTTTGCTGTACACCTTGTTCATTATTCACCGTCCTTCAGCATACCAGCTGCACTTGCTTCTATTTTGCCTGATTTTGATGCGTAAATTTCATCAAGTTCTTTCTCAATAGTCTTGAATGAATCAGACTGCCATACAGAATAGTTCCAGTCAATAAATTTCTGTCTGAACTGGTTAAAGAATGTACGGGCATCGCCTTTTTCGCTCAAATCAAAATCTGAACCCAAAATCTTAAGTAAGTAATGGAATACATAAGTCTGACGCTCAACACTTACAGCACCGTCAACCTCATCAAATGAGTTCTGCTGGAAATATACGGCATCAAGGAATTCAGACTTAAGATAAAGGATAAAGTCCTCGAGAGAAGTACCTTCTTCACCGACGACTTTCATCATCTGTGCAACTTCTGTACCTTTTTTCAAGATTGAGCGCGCGAAACCAACCCAGTCCTCGCGGATAACACTCTTGTATTTTGACCAAGACTCAAGCGGGTCAATTGCCGGATATTTACGCGCGTCAGAACGTTCGCGGCTAAGACCATGGAAAGCGCCTACAACTTTAAGCGTTGCCTGCGTTACAGGCTCTTCAAAGTTACCGCCCGCCGGTGAAACAGTACCGCCGATTGTAACAGAACCAATCTCGCCTGAAGAAAGACGTACAATACCTGCACGCTCGTAGAACGCCGCAATATAAGACTCAAGATAAGCAGGGAATGCTTCTTCACCAGGAATCTCTTCCAAACGTCCAGACATTTCGCGCAAAGCCTGTGCCCAGCGGCTTGTAGAGTCTGCAAGAAGCAGAACGTGAAGTCCCATCTGTCTGTAATATTCAGCCAGAGTAACAGCCGTATAAACCGAAGCTTCGCGGGCTGCAACCGGCATTGATGATGTATTACAAATAATTACGGTTCGTTCAATCAAAGAACGGCCGGTACGCGGGTCGATAAGCTCAGGGAACTCTTTCAAGATTTCTACAACTTCACCTGCGCGCTCGCCGCATGCAGCAACAATTACAATGTCAACGTCTGCGTTACGGCTTGTTGTGTGCTGCAAAACAGTCTTACCTGCACCGAAAGGTCCAGGAACACAATACGTACCGCCCTTTGCAACCGGGAAGAACGTATCAACAAGGCGAATTTGACAGACCATTGTGTCTTCAGGCTTTAAGCGCTCTGCATAGCAGTCAACAGCGCGTTTAACCGGCCACTGGAAAGTCATTGTTACGTTGTGTTTCTTGCCTTTCTCATCAGAAAGAACAGCTACAACGTCTGTATTTGTATAGCCGCCGGCAGAAACAATTGAATCTACTTTGTAAGTTCCATAAAAATTGAATGGAACCATTATCTTATGCTTGAAATTTCCTTCAGGAACTTCGCCAAGATAGTCACCGCGCTTAACGGTGTCGCCGACTTTAGCAATAGGAGTAAAATCCCATTTCTTTGATTTGTCGAGGGCATCAAGATAAATACCGCGCTCCAGGAAGTAGCCTGCCTGTTCAGCAAGCTGAGGAAGCGGATTCTGAAGTCCGTCGAAAACTTGTCCTAAAAGACCAGGTCCTAAAGTAACAGAAAGCATGTTTCCGGTAAAAACAACTTCGTCACCTGTCTTAATACCTTTGGTCATTTCAAAGACTTGTAATTGAGCTTGATTTCCACGAATACGGATAACTTCGCTCTTTAAGCTTTTATTGCCAACCTTTACATAGCCTACTTCGTTCAAAGAAACATCACCGTCAAATTCAACGCTGATCATGTTTCCATTGACTGCAGCTACTTTTCCTTTTGTATCCGTCATTTTGATTCTCCAAGTATCTGGTCGTATATAATGCGGTAAGACTCCATACCCGCATTCTCGTCAAATTTCTGAATGCGCGACGCAAGCAGCAGTTTTACTCCATAAGCAAGAACGGCATCTGCGCAGAATGCGTCAATCGATGAGAAATCATCAATCATTTTAAGCCGTTCTTTGTTTAAGAATTGCTCTGCTTCAAGCGGGCTGTCAAAAGCACATGCTGTTCTTGCAAGCTGTTGAATATCTTGTGTTACAGTAGCTGCTTCCGGGCAATCAAAGTTTTTCTGCATCTTTGCTGCACGCTGCTGCGCCAGTGCAAGACGAAGAGAACGCTCCCAAGAGTACCATCTGTTCAAGAAACAGAAACCTGTATCAGCAGGTTCTTTCGGCGGCTCTAAAGACAGACTGTTAATCTGCTCAAGAACGTCACCGTCCAAGAATCTGGCACACAAATCTTTGAAATAATCAAAAGATATTGGAAGAGTTGCTTTACTATCGCTGGAAAAGACAACAGCAGGAAGCTGTGCTACAAGATAGTAGTAATTCGACACTTATTGTATTCCTCCAGCAGCATCTTTCATAATCTGAGCTGTCTTCGGATTAAGATATGCCGAGAAGAGAGCAGCAACTGATTCAGCAGAGAAGTCATAATATGCCGCACCATCTTTTGTAGAAATTCTAAAACCTGCATCAAGCGATGAATCAGCTTTGATTTCAAGACCCTTTGCAATTTCGCTTTTGAGAGCAGCAGTAAGACTGCTTGAAAGGGCTGCCGTATCTTTTTCTGAAAGCAGGACACTTATAGAAGCGGCATCAGGGTTCTTTACCCATTCTTTAACAACTTCTGGAATAAGTGTTTTCAACAGCTTGTCATCATAAGATTTTGCTGTTTCAGCCTGAATCAATGCAGAAAGTTCGGCGTTGATTCCGTCTCTAAAAGACAAAATCGTATTGCGAGCAGCCTGCTTGATTGCATCAATGCTGGCTTTTTCAAGACGTTCCGCTTCAGCTTTTGCTTTTTTCTCATTTTCCAAAGCTTTTCTTTCAGCTTCAGCTACAATTGCTTCCGCACGTTTCTCAGCATCAGCAATAATGGCTTGAGCAGACGCTTCAGCGGCTCCAACGCCATCTTTTTTAATTTTATCAATCAGCTCTTGTAATTGAACGTCCATAGAACCCCTCAATTAATAAAATATTAAGTATTCAAAAATCTAATGCACCAGTACAAACAGCAGCGTTTTACAAGCACACTGATTTGATGAAACAATATATTTGATTCTAAGCCCTAATTTACAAAAAAGCAAACTAAAAATCGGCTTATTTGTAAAAAGTTTGTTATTTTTTTTAATCAAACTGCCGACAATGTTTTTTCAAAACCCGCGGAATTAAAAGCCTATTTTTTTGAGTGTCTTTCAGAGCCTAAGACAGAACGGCGCTGCAAAGCCAGAGAATAAAGCGCATGACAGTCAGAGCCTTTAAGCTCATTGCTGAAAGCAGTACCCGTCAGAACAGTCATTGACTTATCATGCTTATTATCAGAATTCAGAATATTCTGAAAAACAAGAAGCATCTGCTGAAGGCGTTTTTCTGTAATTTCAGTGGACAGAACAACAAAACCTGTGTTGGAAATGCGCCCTATTTCGCTGACAACGCCGAATACATGCTTTATTAAGCCTGAAAAAAATGAAATTGCCTCATAAAACGCCTCAGCGCCCGCCTTTGTTGAAACATCCGGCATATTGAGAAAATCAATTGCAACAACAGCATAATTCTTGTCTAAAGACTCAAAATGATTGAATTTTCCGATTATTGCATCTCGTGTCAGCACATTTGTGACAAAATCAACTGATTTAGACTGCTCGTCTACTTGAGTGCCAACATTTTCTACGGCTGAACTTACAAGCTGAAAAACAAAGTAGATTATAATGCAGACAATAAGGCTTATAACGCCAAAAACGAACCAGTTGTTCCTGTTAAAGGCAAACGAGCCCATTGTTACAAAAAACACAAAATAATAGACATAGTCATAAATAAAGAATATGCAAAGCAGCATGAATCCCAGAGCCGAAACACATTTTTCAAGCGGCTTGAATATAATTATTCCGCAGGAAACAGCAAAACCGTATACACCAAGAAGGATTATGAATGCACGTATTAAGATAATCTGTTTTGCAAGATGCCAGACATTGGTAAAATGCAGAATCCAGAAAGCAAAAAATAATACAGTAAGAATTCTGATAATAACCTTGTAGATTTTTTTAACAATTTCCTCGTTGGCAAAACAAAGATAATACAAAAGGAAAATACATATCAGGGCAATTTCAAGTGAAATATAAGATACAATTGTATTCAGCGCAAAATTCAGAGAGAAAAACTGCACAAACCTGTGCTTGCAAAAAACACAGATGCTCGACCAGAAAACAAGCTGGGCAAGAACAAGCAGCGACATAGCCTGCTTTCTATATGTCCACAAAACAAAGCTTAAGATAGAACCGATTAAACCAAAAACTAAAAGGAATATATCACAGACAAAAATAAACAGATTTTCTCTTACATAGTTTGCAAAGCAGTCTGTCATAGATGTAAAGCGCACCGGTCTGAGGTATTTGAATGCATTGCTCTCATTTACGTAGAGTTTTATCTTAATTGTATCGCCATGCTTTAAGCCTACAAGCGGAATATTCAACAGGCCGCTTCCGATGTACTTATGTTTTAAATAGCGGCTCATACCTTTACTAAAAACGCACTTCTGATTGTGGAAAACCTCAACAGCACAGTCATTTATTTCAAATTCAAGGTTTGTATAACCTTCGCCCTGCAATTCCGGGGCAAAAGCCGTCATTGTAATTATTGAACTCCGTTCTAACGGCGGAAAAACAAACGAAGAAAGCCCATGCTTCCCGTAATTTCTTTCGTTTATGATTATATTCCAGTTTAAATCATAATAAGCCATTTTAGAGGAATACGATATGTTATTGGAAAGTCTTATAATACCGATGCAGGCAAAAAAAACAATAAAGACTCCGATAAGTGCAAAGCATGTTTTTTTAGGGTCTTTTATTTGCACTCCGAAACCTCCATAAAAGCTGAATTTCTGATAAAAAACAGTATAACAGCAAATCTCCAATAACTCAAGAAACTTTTTTACAATAAGCACGACTATGAAAAAATAATCTAGAAATTGTAACAAGCAAGAACCTGCGTAGATTGCATTTTTCTGGCGGAAAGTAGTGAATTGCGGACGCGGACTGCCTCATGGCTTGCCATGCGAGCAGGACGCCGGACGCAAGTAATTACTTTCCGCAAAGCAAAACGCAATATAAGGAATATTTTGCTATTTTTTCCAAAAATGTATTGACTATTTTTTCTCAAATATATATAGTTCCAATATCAAACAACAAACATTGTGCCGTTTATGCGGTCAATTTGTTGAGAGCGGCTGACACTTATAGCAACGGGCGAGAGTGGTGAAATTGGCAGACACGCTAGACTTAGGATCTAGTGCCCTAGGCGTAAGGGTTCAAGTCCCTTCTCTCGCATATAGGTTTATGCGACAAAAATACGAATTGATGTTCGTATCAATTTTGCGGGAATAGCTCAGTGGTAGAGCGCCACCTTGCCAAGGTGGATGTCGCGGGTCCGACTCCCGTTTCCCGCTCTAAGCGAAAGCGATTCGGAGTAATCTGAATCGCTTTTTTTTTCAAAATTTAGAAAGCAAGGATAGCTAGTCGTGAACGTAACAAAGAACATCAAGAAAATCGAACACTCTGCTGTTGAATTGACTGTGACCATTCCGCAGGCTGATGTAGCCGGGGAATACCGCCAACTTTTGGCTAAATACGCCAAATCAGTACAAATCCCAGGATTCAGAAAGGGACATGTTCCAACAAATATTCTGGAACGCAAATTCGGAGAATCATTAAAAGGCGAAGCTGTCGCAGATGTTATCGAAAAAGCATTGGGCGAAATTTTCGAAGAAAAAGGCTTCCAGCAGCCATTGCCATACTCTCAGCCATCTTTAAAAGAATCTCCAGATCTTAACATTGACAAAGATTTGACCTTTACAGTTGTATACGATGTCATGCCGGAAGTTGCAGACATCAATATGGACGGCATCGAAGTTGAAGTTCCGTCTGTAACAGTTGGTGAAGCAGAGCTTAAGGAAGAACTCAAGGCAATTCAGGAGCGCAACGCACTCGTTGTTGACAAAAAAGACGACGATGCAGCTGCAAAAGACGATATTGCAACAATCAATTACTGCGAGCTTGACAAAGACGGCAAGACAGTTGCAGGCACAGAACGCGAAGATTATGTATTCACAATCGGTGCCGGTCAGACCATTTTTGAAATTGACGATGACGTTATCGGCATGAAGAAAGGCGAAACAAAAGAAGTAACTAAGAAATACAAGAAAGACCATCCGAATGAAGAACTCGCCGGTCAGACAAAGAAAATCAAAGTTACTCTTACAGCATTGAAGCTCCGCAATCTGCCGGAACTTGATGATGAGCTTGCACAGGACGTAAACGAAAAGTTCAAGACACTTGACGACCTCAAGGCTGACATTAAGAAAAACCTCAACAGCGCACTTGAAAACCGCCTTAACGAGATTAAGACAACAGCTCTTATTGAAAAGCTTGTTGAGAAAAACCCGATTGATTTGCCGGCATCTATGTGCGAAGCCGAGCTTAACTCACGCTGGCGCATGATGGCACGTCAGTTTCAGACAACAACAGAACAGCTTGAAAAGATTATTACATCTTCAGGTCAGACAAAAGACCAGATGCTCAGCGAATGGAAGCCTGATGTTGAAAAGGCGCTCAAAGGCCGCATCATCATCGAAAAGCTTTTGAAAGACAAGAACATCACTGTTGCTGACACAGAAGTTGAGGCAGAATACGAGAAAATTGCAGAAAATGCTTCTATTTCAGTTGAAGAAGTCAAAAAGCACTATGCTGATGCACAGAGCAAAGAATATCTTGTTGACGATTTGAAAGAACAGAAACTTTACAAAGAGCTTTTTGAAAAAATCAAGGTTAAGAAAGGCGAAAAGAAAGCTTTTGCCGATCTTTTCAAGAAATAATCATTAACTATTAATGGATGTGCTTTTTAAGTACATCCATTTGTTTTTTACTTATTTTTTTAGTATAATTTATATAGAGCTGTTTTGTTGAAGCTCCAATTTTCTTTTACAGGAAGACCAATGAACGAACAAATGAATAATCTTGTTCCTTATGTTGTTGAACAGACAGGAAACGGAGAGCGTTCCTATGACATTTACTCAAGACTGCTCAAAGACCGTATCATATTTGTAGACGGAGAAATTACAGACCTTTCTGCAGATCTTATTGTTGCCCAGCTTCTATTTCTTGAATCACAGAATCCTGAAAAAGAAATCAGCATGTACATCAACAGCCCGGGCGGTTCTGTTACGGCAGGGCTTTCAATCTATGACACAATGCAGTATGTACGCTGCGACATTCAGACTATCTGCTTAGGTCAGGCTGCAAGCATGGGCGCAACTCTTCTTGCCGGCGGAACAAAAGGCAAGCGTTTTGCCCTTCCGTCTTCAAGAGTTATGATTCATCAGCCATGGGGCGGCGTTCAGGGCCAGGCTGTAGATATTTCTATACAGGCAAAAGAATTCAGCCGCTTAAAGAAGCTTACAATCGAATACTTTGCGGAACAGACAGGCAAAACAGTAGAGCAGCTTTCAAAAGACATGGAGCGCGATTATTTCATGTCTGCGGAAGAAGCTTTAGAATACGGTATTATTGACAAAATCATGCCACGGAGAAAACATGGTGAGAATTGACAGAAACCAAGTCTGCTCTTTCTGCGGAAAACCTGCAACACCAAAAAGAAAGCTTATTGCCGGTCCTAAAGATATTTTTATCTGCGAACAATGTGTTGGTGTCTGTCAGGCAATAATTGACGAAGATAAGGCAGATTTAAAACCAATTGAATTAGACGAAATCCCGACACCGAAAGAGTTTAAAGAATTTCTTGACCAGTATGTCATCGGTCAGGATCAGGCGAAAAAAACTCTTGCTGTCGCTGTATATAACCACTATAAGCGCATGGCAATGCAGAGCCATCATTATGCAGACATGGAAAACGACGTTACAATCGAAAAGTCAAACATTCTGCTGATTGGACCGACAGGTTCGGGCAAAACCCTGCTTGCAAAGACTCTTGCTGAAAAGCTTCAGGTTCCGTTTGCAATTGCCGATGCCACTACCCTTACAGAAGCCGGTTATGTTGGTGAAGACGTAGAAAACGTGCTGCTCAAGCTTATAAACGCCGCAGACGGCAATATTGCCGCCGCAGAAAGAGGCATCATCTTTATCGATGAAATCGACAAAATTTCGCGCAAATCAGAAAACACTTCGATTACACGCGATGTTTCTGGCGAAGGCGTACAGCAGGCTCTTCTTAAAATTATTGAAGGAACAAAAGCAAGCGTTCCTCCGCAGGGCGGCAGAAAGCACCCGAATCAGGAAATGCTTGAAATTGATACGACAAACATTCTGTTTATTTGCGGCGGCGCATTTGTAAATCTTGAAAAGATTGTCGAGGCGCGCGTTGCAGCCCACACAATGGGTTTTGGCGCAGAGGTAAGCAACCGTTCAGATTCAGAGAGAATGGAACTGCTTGAGCAGGTAATTCCAGACGACCTTGTAAAATTCGGTCTTATTCCAGAATTGATTGGACGTATGCCGATAAGCGTTTCACTCAACGAGCTTACAAGAGACGATTTGAAGCGCATTCTTACAGAGCCGAAGAACGCAATTATAAGACAGTTTACAGCTTCTTTTGCCATCGACGACGTAAAAATCGAATTTACTGACGAGGCAATTGATGCAATTGCAGATATGGCAATTCAGCAGAAAACAGGCGCGCGCGGCTTGCGTGCAATTGTCGAAAAGATGCTGTTAGACCTTTCTTTTGATGCACCTTCTATCGAAGGCAAAAAGCGGGTTGTAATAACTGCTGACATCGTAAACCAGAAGCAGAAAGCTTCTATCGAATTAATTCCGGCTAAAACAGCCTGAAATGAAAGAGCCTCGCCCTGGCGGTGAGGCTTTTTTATTCAGTTTTGCCGGCGTTATGAAGCACTTCAAGCGTTCTTGCCGAAGTTTTATCCCAAGAAAAGCGTTTTACCCATTCTGTGGTTTCTGCCACAATCTTTGCAGACAAATCTTTATCAGTGATAATTTTCTCAATGTCTGTGGCAATTTCATCGATGTTGTCAGAATCAAAATAAAGAGGTGCAGGACCTGCAACTTCTGACAAACCGCCGGCATTTGAGCAAAGCACAGGAATGCCGCATGCCATTGCTTCAAGCACTGTAAGAGAAGCACTTTCACATACAGAAGGAATTATGCACGCCTCTGCACAAG
>JAGAAX010000035.1 GCA_017614995.1 Spirochaetaceae bacterium | reverse complement strand
GGTATGCCCATATTCAATTTGAAAAGTGCATTTCCGTATCTTGTAAACAACACATTTCCTACGCCATGCTGGCAGTGCGTTGTTATTGAAAACGGAGTGCTGAGCACATGCGGCAGGTGCATTTCTGTGCCGGGGCTCTGCGACCAGTGCGGCTATTTCTTTGTGGCAGAGTATACTTTGCTTTTTAAGGGAAATGTCAAAATCATTTTGGAAATGCTTAGAACCTATTTAAAATACGTATAACTATGAGCCTGATAACTACTTTAACGAGAAACTACCTTACGCGGAGCTTTAAGCCGTTTATTTTTACAAACGCTTACGACGCTGTTTTAGACTATGAGAATCTGCAGAATCTTGGTCTTTATATTCATATTCCGTTCTGCAAGAGCATCTGCTCGTTCTGCCCATATTGCAAGCAGCTTTATACTGAAGAAAAATGCAATGCCTACATTGATTATCTTATTAAAGAGATTCACATGGTTGCAGGCGGGGCTGAAAAGGGCGGCGTCGGGCAGGGGGCAGAGACCGCGAATAGTGCGCAAGCCTCGCAGAAAGGTGAGGGCGCACGCAAAGAAGTTACCAGCCTTTATTTTGGCGGCGGCACACCGGCACTTGCGCATGAGCGCCTCGGCGAAATCATTGATGCGGTCAATGAGCATTTTGACATTACAGAGGGAATCGGCGTTGAGCTGCACCCGGACAATGTAACGACAGAAATATTGACTTCGCTTAAAAAAGCCGGTGTAACTAAAATCAGCATCGGCATTCAGTCTTTTCAGGAAAAATATCAGACTGTGTTAGGGCGCAAGGCTGTTGACGCGGCGCGGCTAAAAGATGTGCTTGGCAAGGTTCAGTTTGAAACAGTTTCTTTTGACTTTATATTTGCCTTGCCGGGTCAGACTTATGACGAGCTTAAAAGCGATATAGACATGGCTTTTGAGTGCGGTGCAAACCATATCGCAATTTATCCGTTTATAGATTTTTCGTTTGCCACAAGCGGCATACCAGTTATGAAGAAAAACGAAAAACGCCGCCTGCTTGACGATATAACGAATTACTGCCTTGACAGGGGCTTTGTGCGAAGCTCAATCTGGACTTTCTCTAAAGCTGAAAATATACGCTATTCGTCTATGACGCGCGACAATTTTCTGGGCTTCGGCTGCTCTGCGACTACGCTGCTTAAAGACAGCTTTAAGATTAACACATTCTCTGTGGAAGAATACATTAAGCGCATTCAAGCCGGAAGTCTGCCGACCGCGCTTACAATACGTTTTACGCTGCGCCAGCGCATGATGTATTATCTTTTCTGGACGGCATACAGCACGCAGGTTGATTCAGCCCAATTTGAGCAGTTTTTCGGTGTACCGCTGAAAAAGAAGTACGGCTTTGAGGCGCGGCTTGCAAAGTTTTTCGGTTTTGTAACAGAAGCGGGCGGCATATACAAGATGACGCTGAAAGGCGCGTTTTTCTACCATTATTACGAGAACTATCATACGCTTTCGTACATCGACAAAATGTGGAACTGTATGCGCAAAACAGCTTTCCCAAAGGGGCTGAAGCTGTAGGACTAGGGCTGTCGAAGCTGGAGATTTTATAGTGCCTTTTGTGTCAGAAAATCTTTTATATGAACTATTTTAATTCCTTCTTCATTACCGCAAACGGCTGAATCCATGGTAACTACATATTTTGGATAGTTATCTTTTATGGCTTTTAAATTTTCTAATTCGCGGTCAGAATCTTCTGGCAAAGTGCGGCATACCTGCACATAGATTTTTTCATTCTGGAGAACAGCAACAAAATCTATTTCTTTGTCGCCGAACTTTCCAAGATAAACTGTAAAACCACGCCGCCGCAGCTCAAGATAAACGAGATTTTCTAGTACCGAAGCAACTGCTTTTGGAGAAAACCCAAGCTGACTGTATTTAAAACTAATATCAGAAAGATAGTATTTTTCCTGTGTTTTCAGCACTTCTTTGCCCTGAATGTCATAACGGGGGCAACGGTAAATTATAAAAGCTTCTTCAAGCCATGCTATGTAATTATAAATGGTTTCGATGGCAATAGAACGCTGCTGACTTTTGAAAAAATCAAAAATGGTTTTTGCACTAAAGTTCTTCCCAAGATTTTCCAGAATGAAGCGGACAACTCTGTTAAACATTTCAAGATTTGAAATATTATGGCGCCTTGAAATATCGCGTGTTACAACCGTAGAATATATGCCGTCTACAACCTGATAGTTTTCTTCCTGAGTATGATTTGTTTTTGCAACAAAAGGGAAACCTCCGGAGCGCATATACAATTCAAACAATTCGTCCTTTGAAGCGTCTGCAAGAGAAGGAATATAAGTTCTCTTAAATTCAATAAATTCTTCAAGTGATAATGTATAAATAGGAATTAAAACAAAACGGCCGGTAAGGTAGGTTGAAATCTCACTTGAAAGCAGCTTTGAATTAGAACCTGTAACATATATATCAACATTATGACTTTCAAAAAGAGAATTGATGCACTTTTCCCAGCCGTCAATTTCCTGAACTTCGTCTAAAAGAAGATATACTTTTTGATTTTTATCTGCGTTATTGATTGCCGAAAGCAAATCATCATACATAGTATTGCTGTCAAAATCATCCTGATATTTCATGTCTGTATACTTTCGGATAACAATGTTTTCTTTTTTTACACCCATAGAAAGAAGTTCAAGAGCGTAAGTTTTTAGGATTGTGGATTTTCCACAACGGCGTACACCACAAAGAATTTTGATGATGCTTTCATCTTTGAAGCGTTTGAGATTTTCAATAAACTGCGACCGAAATAATTCCTTTTCTTCTTTCATGTTTTAGATTTTAACCTAAAAACTTTTATTTTACAAGAAGTTTTTCGGTTTTAGACTGAAAAACTTCTTTATATTACATGAATCTCAAAAACGTGCTAGAATTGTGTTATGAATTTAGACAGAAAATTTATCAGCAAAATGCTTAAGCTTTATGGGCTTGTTGTTGTAATGGCAAATGCTGTTGCAGTTGTTGTCGCAAACCTTGCTACTATTCCGTTTTTTGAAATTGAAAGTATGCATAAGTGGCT
>JAGAAX010000034.1 GCA_017614995.1 Spirochaetaceae bacterium | reverse complement strand
TCTTTAAGAAATACTCTCCAATTTTTTTTAAGAAGCAACGCTTCTATTATTTATTTTTCAAGCGGCGCAAAGCCGCGTTCAATATAATTTGAAAATCTGGCTTGAACAGATTTTCAAATTATTCCTTTTTTCTTTCCTGCGAGCTTGCTTACAACCGCTTCTTTGTCCAAGCCCTAAAGTTCACTTTCATTTCATAAAGCAAGCTTGACTTGCTTTATGAAATATACTTCTTAATTTATTTTACAATTTCGGATATTTTCTTTTTAATAATTCTTTTTAAAATTATATCGGGCAATACTATTAGAATACAATAAGCTGATATCATTAAAAGAGGTTCCGGCCTTACTGTTGATATAAAAATATAAAAGCCAACGCACAACCATATTATTGAAAAAATTATTTTTGCAATAGAAAATTCATATTTATGTCGGATCTTTACACGAGTGCAAGAATTATCATTAATTATTTCACCTTGAACTTTTAAAAGGAAAGGATTATTTCGAAAAAAATATCCTTTATACTGATTTTTGTAAAGTTCAAAAGAATCATTTCCAATGCTTCCATAAAAGAATTTACTTCCATTTGGAGGGGATTTAATTACTACTCCTTTTAATTGCGTATTCTCAGTGAGTCTTTGTATTATCTCTTGTTTTGATTTATTTGATTCAATTATATATGACAATTTTTTTCCTCAAAACATGCAGCCCAGTGGGCTGTCGCCATAACTACGCGCTTAAACGGTGGCGGGCGCAGACCTGACATCCGATTTGAAGCGCATGTTATACGATTTAATTAGTCGGAATATCTACATTTAAAACTATAATTTCACTTACACAGGTGTCATTGTATTTTGTTCCTTTATAGACATCCAGAATTTCAATTTCAATTGTTTTTACTTTACCTAATCTTCCAGAATTTAACAAATCTGCTTCATATGCAAAATTAAAATCATTTACTGTATTAAAGGGTTTGTCGTTTAATTCTACTGTTCCACAATCTTTTCCATTTACCCACAGCCGTAATGTTTTAATTCTATTATTTTCATAATATGTTTTTTCGTTTTTTCTAAAGCCATTCAATAAATAAAGGTGTGTGACATTTTCATAATTATATGCAGTGAATTTTGAAGGATTTCCAAAGAGTTTAAGTTGAATTTTCTGACTTTTTCCAAAGTCAGAAACCCCTTCTACCCACGGTGTAGAATAATTTCCATCAAGTAAGTTTTTTGAGCTATAAACAGTTGTTCCTTCCGTAAGTTCCGAGTCTGCATTTGCATTGACTCTTACTCCATATTCATAAGGATTTTGAATATAATTTGCAATGTAATATCCGTTTATATCATATTCAATTTTTAAAACTGGATTTTTTGTTATATCGAAATTTTTGAAATTATATGTTTGAACAGGTATTTTTTCATCATTCTGTATATTCAATCCTGTAATTTTTTTAATTTTTCCTTCTTCAAAAATCAGTTCAGTTTTATCAATTGTTAATTTAAAATCATTAATAACTCCATTCCCAAAACTAGTTGCCGGAAATAGGTTATAAACAAATGTATTAGAATCATATTTAGCATTACAAATTCTTGCCCAGGTATTTGTTCTTGTTTTATAAACTATTTCCAATTGTTTTCTTTCTTCTGGAGAAAATGTAAGTGATGATTGATTCCAGATTTCATATATGTTCTCAAAAGGGTTTTCTTCTATTATTTCTTTTTTTGTGATGAAATCTAATTCATCTTGATTTTCAAAAATTTTATAGTAAACGAGACAATATTTCTCATTTTGATATTGTCCAACAGTGATAGGAATATTAAAAGCAAAGTTGATTTTCTTGGTATTTTTAGATTTATTAATTATTTCGTATTTGCATGTTACAATTGCAAAATCATCAACAAATTTTATTAGTAATTGTTCTTTATCAAGAATCAGTTCTTTATCATTTATAAGAGTAATTTTAGCTGGTTCCGCCTCAATTGAATTATAAGGTATACCTCCGTTTGCAAATAAATATACATTGAATAAAACTAAAAAAATTATAACTAAATACTTTTTCATTTTTTCTTTCTCCAAGCGCCCCAGTGCGGGCGTCCGTATAACTACGCGCTTAAACCGCAAACCGGCTTGACTGGTTTGTCGGATTTGAAGCGCATGTTATGGCATTTTTTTATGCATATGCATAAGTTTTTATTTCTTCCAATTGTTGGTGTTTCGATAAAATCAGACATAGTTTACTCCTAGTGGTAATCCACAATTTCTACATTGTAATAATGTCCGTCTTTTTCTGTAAAGCAGACACGCCTTTATATCCTTTTTTGCTTAAATCAATTTTTTTCCTTTTTTTTTGAATAATATTTTGCTGAATAATTCAGTCCGTCCCATTTTCTGATACTTTGTTTAGAGTATTTATATTCAAATCCCAGTGATTCACATAGTTTTTGTGATTTCTTATTTTCTTCAAAGCAGCTGTAAATAAATTCGTTTCCATCAAGTTCTTCAAAAATTATTTTTAAAAGTAATTGTAATGCTTGTTTTCCATAGCCATTTCCTTGATATTTATCTGCTATACAAATTCCGCAATCTTCATAGATTCCATCACCTGTATTCACAGCTCCAAGAAAACCAATTACTTCGTCAGTTTCTTCAAAGCAGACATAAAATGCAAGATTTGATTTTTGAAATTCAATAGTTTTTGCTAATCTGATTTTTGCTTCTTCTATGGTTTCAACAGGTTTCCATAGCATATATTTGGCAAGTTCTTTGTCTTGCCAGATATTATTCCACATGGAATCCAAATCTTTTAATTTTGCTTTTCGTAGGATTATTTTTTCCATTTTTTTACTTTTCTAATAATATTTTTATAAAAAGCAGCCCAGTGGGCTGTCGCCATAACTATGTAGCTAAACCGCAACGCGGCTTGACCGCGTTGTCGGCTTTGAGCTACTTGTTATGTGATTCCTATTTTATGATTTTACACTTCAATTGAATATCTTTACCTTTTCTACCAGAGGCAAAAGTCCACTGAAAAGGTGTTCCAAAATGACTTTCATTTTCTGGTTTCAAAAGCATTTTTGTATATTCGTCCAAAGTATGAATGAAAATATCATTTTCATCGGAAATTAAAATGTAATCTGCAATTTGAAGTTGGTTCTGAATTTTACCGCCATAACCACCAATTACCCATTTTACAAGTTTTTCCAAATACGGATTTAACTCTTTTTTCAACAGTTCAGCATTATCTGTTCCAAAGTCTCTTAAATTGCCGTTTTCTTGGAATTTCTGAAGTAAATTTCTTAAAGTTTTATTTTCTGAATCTAATACATCAGCGAAAGCGTCTGCCGTATATTGATGAACACTAACAGATTTAGCGTTAGTCTTTTTGCAACTGATTGTAAAATACTTTTCTTCATTATTTCGAATTTTTACAGTTACAATAATATCTGTTTTTGGAGAACCTGAAGTTTTTAAATTTCCAATAATTGATTTATCAGAAGTTGCATTTATACTAACGACTGATTTTTTATCAAGTTTGAAGCAAGCCAATATTTTCTCGAAAAAGTCAAAATGCATACCAACCAATTTAGGATTTGCAGTTTTCCATTTTTCAAGATTTTTCTCGTTACTTAAAACATTTGATATATAAGATTCAAAATTGTTGCCCTGAATGTCTTTTTTTACGCCAGTTGAAAGATTTTTATTTGCGTAGTTTTCAATAAGTTCGAAAAGTTCGTTTTGTCCTACGATATCATCAATTGCTGAAAAATGAATTTTATTCAAAATTTTCAATTTATAAGAAATAAAATCTTCTTTATCATCTTCTGATAAATCGTCGGGATAAACTAAAACTGATTTTGAAATTGATGAATCAATTTCTTTTATATTGTAGCTGTCCCATTGATTACCTTTTAATCGGTCAGAACGGAATGAAGTTGTAATATTTACAATCCATTTTGTATCATCTTGAAATGTAATTACAAAGTTGCAATAAAACTGTTTGTTATCATATTCTGCATAGCCACAACGATAATCTGTTTCTATTTCTTTGATGTAAGAAAACTTTTTACATTCAAGCAAAATCTGTTCAAGTGCATCTTTTGCATTTTTACCATGCTCTTGCTTATCGCTATTTGAAAACTGTGGCATAAAAATCTCCGCTTTTATAAATTACTTACAATTCGTTCTGCAAGTTTTTCTACAACAGGAACGGCAACAGAGTTGCCGAACTGATGATACATTTGAGTTCGTGAAACAGGAATTTTAAATTCTTTAGGGTAACCCATAATGGCTTTACATTCATTTTCAGTTAATAGACGTAAACCAGTTTCTCCACCACGGACAAATGTTCCCGTTATACGCTGAATTTTGTGATAAGACGCGCAAAGCGTCTTTACAGGAAAGTTAGAATTTGAATCTATAATTTCTGGATGACCATCATCTTTTTTAAAGATATAACTTTGCTGCAAATGTTTTGAAATAGAAGGTCCTTTTGCATCTTTTTCTACAAACTGCCCAATACCGACATGATTTGAATTACCTTCCGGCATTTTAAAATTTGAAGAATCAATGTCTTTTCTAAAACCAACAAAATACAATCTTTTTCTTTCTTGCGGAACGCCAAAATCTGCACTGTTTAGAACTTTTGTTGTAACTTTATACTCCAACTCTTTTTCAAGGACTTCCATAATTGTTTCGTAAGTTTTTCCTTCATCGTGAGTAAGTAACCCTGTTACATTTTCCAAAATAAATGCTTTTGGTTGTTTTGCTTTAATTATTTCTGCAATATAAAAAAAGAGCGTTCCCTGAGTTTTATGTTGAAAGCCTTCTCTTTTTCCAATTGAACTGAACGGTTGGCAAGGGAAGCCTCCTGCCAAAACATCGAAATCCGGAATATCATCTACATTTATCTTTGTAATATCGCCGAATGGTACTTCTCCATAGTTTGCAAAATATGTTTGTTTTGCAGATTCATCCCATTCACTTGAAAAAACACATTCTCCGCCACAATTTTGCAAAGCCATGCGGAACCCACCAATTCCAGCAAAGAGGTCAATAAAACTGAATTTTTCGCCTTTGTTTGAATATGGAATTTCTACTGACTTATTAAAATCTTTTTTTTGTGGAATTATGCTTAAATTAATATTTTTAGCAAGAATTTCTTTTTCGTATTTCTTGGCTTTTTCTGTACCTTGCAATTGAATGTAGTGGCTTATTAAGGCATAACTTTCATTAAAATCTTCTGCAGGCAAATACTTTTTTAAGACTGAATAATTTGCAGTTCGTGCCATTTTTCCCACCTAAAAAAACGAATTTCTACAGATTAGTATACTAAAATTTTGAATTTTTGACTATTACTTTAAATTCCAGCTGCCCAGTGGGCAGTCCACATAACATAAACTTATACCTACAAAATAGCACATATTTTTCTAAAAATCTATCCTGAGTAGGGTATAGACACAATCTATAGCAATAATAGAAAACAAGTATTATTCAGACTGCCGTATTTTCTATATAACATACTATGTTAGTAGGTATTCAGGAGATGCAAATGTTGAATCTTAAAAGTGTTATAAAACGGCTGTTTCCCGTACTCGGGGTGCTTCTTACATTTTTAGTGCAGGTTGCGCTGCCAGACAGCTCGTTGCATCCGGCATCAAAGCATCATTATTATGAAGGACTGCTGCTTATTCTGCTTGGTATTGCGCTGGTGTTTTTTGTTCTGTCGTTGTTTATTAAAAAAATCCGGGAAGGCTTGACCGAAAAAGGCCCGTTTTTGCTTGGTGCGGCAGGTCTTGTAATTGCTATAAATCTTGCAACTGCAAAATTTGCACTGCTGCCGGTTATCTTTTTTCCGAGCTACAACAACATTCTTGCAATTTTTATTGAGCAGACTGCGCTTCTGGGCAAATGTGTCTGGTACTCGTTCAGATTGCTGCTTCTGGGTGTGTTCTGGGGCGTAACCACCGGCTTTGCAACCGGCGTATGTCTCGGCTTTTCAAAGAAAGTCTACTATTGGATTAATCCGTACATAAAACTGATTGGTCCGATTCCGGCTACTGCATGGATTCCGCTTGTGCTTACAACATTTCCGACACCGTTCGGCGCAAGTGTGTTCATTATTGCGCTTGCGGTGTGGTTCCCGGTTCAGCTTATGACAAGTTCGGGTATTCAGAATACAAGCAAGGTCTATTTTGAGGTGGGAAAAACGCTCGGAGCTGGCACTTTCTTTCAGGTTTTCAAGATTGCGGTTCCTGCGGCACTGCCCAATATTTTTCAGGGTGTGTTCAACGGAATCTGTGCGGCATTTATTGCGCTTATGACGGCTGAAATGTTCGGTGCAAAGTACGGAATAGGCTGGTACATAAGCTATCAGAAAGCAATGATGATGTACGCCGGTGTTTATGCCGGTCTAATTCTGATTGCGCTTTTCTGTACGGTGATTATTACAGCGCTGTTTAAGGTGAGAAAGAGAGTATTAGGTTGGCAAAAGGGACTCATAAAATGGTAAATGAACAGCCATAATGAATGATAAGAAATGTCATTCCCGCGCTTGACGCGGGAATCTTTAGAAAGATTGTCGGGTCTAGCCCGACAATGACATACCAGTAATTTCGGCAATACAGGGAGTTCTAAAATGAGTGGTGAAATTAAATTATCGAATATAAGCAAAATCTTTAACGAGGGTGAGGCTGAAGAAGTTACCGCGCTCAACGGCGTAGACTTTACGATTCCGGCTGGAAGCTTTGTGTCGCTTATCGGACCTTCTGGCTGCGGAAAGACAACGCTGCTCCGCTGTATTGCAGGGCTTGAAACGCCGTCTGGCGGTGAAGTGCTTGTTGACGGTGCAAAAATCACAAAGCCGGGCAGTGACCGCGGATTCGCGTTTCAGCAGGCGAACCTCTTTCCATGGCTTACAATCCGCGACAATGTGGCTTTTGGTCTGCGCGCACGCCATATCTACAAAAACCGGAAAGACGATGTTGACAAGTTTATCAAGCTTGTGGGGCTTGAGGGCTTTGAAAAGTCTTTTCCACATCAGCTTTCTGGCGGAATGAACCAGAGGGCAAGTCTTGCGCGCGCACTTGTGGGGCATCCTAAGATTCTGCTGCTTGACGAACCGCTCGGTGCGCTTGACGCATTTACGAGAATGACCATGCAGGACGAGATTCTTCGCCTATGGAAAGAGCACAACACCACAATGGTGATGGTAACTCATGATGTAGACGAGGCTGTATACCTGAGCGATTACGTCGTTGTTATGTCGCCGCGTCCTGCAAAAGTTGAGAAAATCATTCCGATTGAGATAAGCCATCCGCGCGCACGTGGTCAGGATGTGTTCTTAAAGTACCGTACCCGGATTCTTGAGATTCTCGATTACGCCGGTAAGGTTCAGGAAGTGGAATACGCGATATGAAAATATAGTTTGCTTGTTCTCCGCATCCATGCGGAAAGCATTGAAAACCTATTTTGAAGATTAATTAATTTATGGAGGTATATATGAGAAAATCATTACTCATTTTGGGAGCTGCCGCAATTGTGGCTGCTGCTATTTCATTTACCGCATGCAGCAAAAAAGATACTGCGGCTGGCGGAAATCAGGCTCAGAAGGTTGTGCGCATCAACTTTTCTACAGGAAGCCTGTGCCATGCCCCGGTTCATGTTGCGATGAAGCTCGGCCTGTTTGACGAAGAGCTTGCCAAAATCGGGCAGAAAGCTGAATACGTTCAGGTTGTTGAGGGCGGCGCAACTTTGGGTGAGATGATTGCTTCAGGCAAAGTTGATGCAGGCTACGGTTTGTATGCAACACAGCTTCAGGCAATGGAAAATGGGCTTCCGATTTCGTTTACGTCTGGAATCCACATCGGCTGTACAAAGTATTATGTACGTGCCGACAGCGACATCTATTCTGCGGCAGATTTGCGCGGAAAAAAGATTGGTGTTCCGGGGCTTGCAGACAGCGCAGTTATGAACCTTAAACGCAAGCTTATGGACGAAGGTATCGGCGTTACGGCTGATAACAATGAGGTTGAGTTTCTTGCCTATGCTTCCAGCGACCTTGCGATTGCGCTGAACAACGGCGCGGTTGATGTAATCGGTGCACATGACCCGATTGCCACAAAAGGTGAGCTTGCCTACGGTTTCAGAAAAATTCTTGATACTGGAATTGACGACAAATTTGTAAACGAATACTGCTGCCAGCAGTTTGTAACACATAAGCTTCTGCGCGAAAATCCGGAAGGAGCGGCAGCCGTTACACGCGCTTTGCAGAAAGCGGCGGCTTATGTTGAGGCAGAACCACGTGCGGTTGCACAGCTTCAGATTGAGAACGACCTTGTAGCAGGCGACCTTGATTTTAACGCTGCTCTGCTTGAAGAGCTCAACTATCAGCCAAGCCGCTCGCTCGGCAAAAAAACTTTTGCGGCTGCTTCGCGTCAGCTTCAGGAAGCCGGAATCTTAAAAGATTCAACCGACATCGAAAAGTTTATCGAGCAGGGTTACATCGAGCTGTTTGGTGTGCCTGACGGCTATATCTACGACAGCGCAACAAAAACTTATAAGGAAATTAACGGCTCACGCGGTTAATATAGATTCTGAAACAAGTTCAGAATGACATCATGCCGAACTTGTTTCGGCATCTTACAAGGAGTATATATGAAAAACATCAACATTATCTTATCATCAATTACAGCAATTCTCGGAATTCTGGTCGGCATCGCACCGTACACTTTTGCTAAAGTCTGCGATATGCCAAAAATGCACTGCCACGCAGTTACTGCACCGGCAGTTTTGGTTTTCGGCATTGTTATTTTCGTTGTTTCAGCAATACAGACAATTCTCTTATGGAAAAAGAAATAACAATCAGAAGCCTTGCGCTCAATAACATAAGAAAAAAGCCCTGGCGTACAGCCGCACTCATAATTTTGGTAGCCTTGTCGGGTGCGGTTCTGTTCGCAAGCATTCTTCTCACGTCGAGCATAAAAGGCGGTCTCGCCGGTCTGCAAAACAGAATCGGCGCAGACCTTATGATTGTGCCGGAAGGCTATGAGGCGCAAATGGAGAGCGTCCTGCTTTCCGGCGAGCCGAACTATTTTTATTTGGATAAATCGATTGAAGCGGCTGTGCGGAACATTCAGGGTGTTGCCAAAGTGACAGGGCAGTTTTACCTTACAAGCCTGAGCGAAAGCTGCTGCGATTTTCCAATTCAGATAATCGGCTTTGACCCGGCAACTGATTTTATTGTCAAAAGCTGGTCAAGAAAAAAGATTGCTGAAACCGGCGGGGCAGACGAATTGATACTTGCCGGCAGCAACATCAATACTGAAAAAAACAAAGTCACTTTTTTTGCGAATACACACAAAGTTTCAGCCCGCCTTGCAAAAAGCGGCACAGGCATGGACAACGTGATTTACACCGACATTGCGACTTTGCAGAAAATCTTTGACGATGCAAAGCAAAAAGGCTTTGGCTTTATCTCTGACGGCGACACAAAAACTAAGGCAAGCGTAATCTTTGTAAAGCTTGCTGACGGCGCAAAACCTGACAGCACTGCGGCTCGCATAAAAGGCGCGGTTTCAGGTGTGCAGGTTATTCAAAGCGGCAGATTTGTGTCGGGCTTAATGGAAAGCATCTCGTCATTTTTAGTTTTCCTTTATGCAGGAAGTGTGCTCGTAATTTTGATTACAGTGCTTACGCTTTCGATTGTGTTCTCGCTTTCTATAAATGAAAGGCTGCGCGAATTTTCGATTTTGCGCGTGCTTGGCGCAGATGCAAAAAAGCTTTGTTCAATCGTGTTTGCAGAAGCGGCAATTCTTGGCACAGGCGGTGCAGTTTCGGGCATTTTTGTAAGCGCGTTGATTTTTCTTCCATTTAATTATCTTATTTCACAGAAAATCAACATGCCTTATGCTTCTTCAGACGCGCTACAGACCGCTGTTTTTGCGGCGGTTACGCTTGCTGTGCTTGTCGCGGCGTGTCTTGTTTCGGCAGTGTACAGCGCGTATAAAATCTCAAAATATTCAGTCTACGACGGCTTTAGGAGTACAGCAAAATGATTAAAATTGAAAACTTGAAAAAGACATTTGTAACTCCGCGCGGAACTGTAACAGTTTTTGAAAATCTGAATACAGAAATCCCGGACGGCAGTTTTGTAGGCTTAAAAGGAAAATCCGGCGCGGGTAAATCTACACTACTTTCGATTCTGGCAGGTTTGCAGAAACCGGCAGCCGGAAGAATCCTTATAACAGCGGCCGGCATAGAAACAGACATTTTTTCTCTTGATGATTCAAAACTTTGCGCGTTTAGAAACAAAAACATCGGTTTTATCTCGCAGGAGCAGAGCTTTCTTGATAACCTTTCTGTAATTGACAATGTGCGGCTGCCGGCGTTTATCGGCGGAGAGAAGCTCAAAAAGCAGCAGACAGCGGAAATTACAGAGCGCGCACTAAGCCTTTTAGAAAAGCTTGGAATTGCACATCTTGCAGCTTCAAATCCTGCAACTCTCTCCGGTGGAGAAAATCACCGCGTTCTTATAGCGCGTGCACTAATCAATAATCCAGAAATTATCCTCGCAGACGAGCCCACCGATTCAGTGGATTCAGAAAACACAGAGGCAATTATAAAAATATTCCGCGCCCTTGCCGATGAGGGCAAGACTGTAATACTTGCCAGCCACGACAAAGACGCTCTTAAACTGTGTGATAATGAAATAAACTTATAAGATTACTGTCATCCCGAAGTGTTGCTATCATTCCGAAGTGTTACTGTCATCCCGAAATGTTGCTGTCATCCCGAAATGTTGCTGTCATCCCGAACTTGTTTCGGGATCTGTTCAGCACTTATCAGTTCAGCACCTGTTCCAAGTCTGCAATCAAATCGTCAGCGTTTTCTATACCGACTGAAAGACGCAGCGTTTGCGGCGTAATTCCGTTTTTGAGGCGGAGTTCTTCGGGCACATCGGCGTGCGTCTGGGTTGTGGGGTAGGTAATCAGCGTCTCAACTCCGCCAAGACTTTCGGCGTATTTTATGAGCCTTACGCGCTCAAGTACAGAAAGTGCTTTTTCTGTAGTGTCAAGCTGAAAAGTAACCATTGAACCGAAACCGCGTGCCTGCTTTTTCATAATCTTGTAGCCGGGGTGTTCTTCTAGCCCAGGGTAGATTACGCGCACAACCGATTTTTGGGTTTTGAGCCAGCGTGCGATTTTGGCGGCGTTGCTCTGCGCTTTTTCCATGCGGATTGCGAGCGTTTTTATGCCGCGGAGAACGAGCCAACTGTCGAAAGGGGCAAGCCCAGAGCCTGTAGTTTTTATTAAAAATCTTAGTTTTTCCTGAAGCTCGGGGCGGTTGGTTACGATAAAACCGGCGAGCGTGTCGTTATGCCCGGCAAGAAATTTTGTTCCGCTGTGAACTACGACATCTGCGCCCAAATCAAGCGGTGTCTGAAAATAAGGCGACATAAACGTGTTGTCTACAATCAAAAGAAGCTTATGCCGCTTTGCAATTTTAGAGACTTCCGCAATATCTGTGACATTCATCATAGGGTTTGTGGGCGTTTCAATGTAGATTGCGCGTGTTTCTGGTGTTATAAGGGCTTCAAGATTGTCTTCCGCACAATTTGCGCGTGTAAACTTGATTCCATTTTTTAAAGAAACGTTGTCAAAAAGCCTTATTGTTCCGCCGTATAAATCTGAATCTACAATCAAATGGTCGCCGGGCTTAAAGAGTTCCATTAAAAGGGCGATTGCCGCCATGCCGGTAGAAAGCGCAACTGCATCTGTTCCATGCTCAAGCTCGCAAATAAGCATTTCAAGCTGCTCGCGTGTCGGGTTTTGCAGACGCGAATAGTCAAAGCCTGTGCTTCTGCCTACGCCCGGGTGCGCATAAGTTGCAGTCTGATAAATCGGAAAGCTGATTGAACTGTAGTGCGAACAGACAGAGTCTCCATCTTTTTCGTTCTCAAGGTGAAGGCAGTTTGTTTCTATTGATAAAGGCATTTTGAACTCCCTGAAGCCGGCGCGTATTTCAGCTAAGCATCAATTTTCTTGTAGTACGCGCTGAGTTTTTCAAGAACTGTTTCAACTGGATAGTCAACATCAAAACAGCTTATCGCGCTGCGCTCAAACTGACGGCGGACATTTCCACCGATTTGTGCGGCAATAACAGCGCGGCAGTCAGAAAGCAGTTCAACGCTTGCAAGCTTAGCACCGCCGCGCGAACAGCAGCCGCCTCCGCCGGTGCATCCTGCACAACCGCCTGAGCCGCAGCCGCCAGATTCAGCCTGCGGTGCAGATTCAGCGGTACTTGCCTCTGATAAAGGGGCAGGGACCTTACGCGTTTCTGTCTGACTGAATTTTTCGCCGTCGAATTCGTAAATCAAGAATCCGGCGGCTTTGCCAAAATGCAAGTCCACGTTTTTTCCGTCTGAACTTGCTATTGCTATTTTAAATCTTGTAGTCATCAGCCATATCCATGAGACCGTACTCAAGAAGAATCTGCTCAAGACGTTCCTGTGTCATCGGTGTCGGAATTGTAAAAGTCGTGTTGTTGATTACAGCTTCAGCGAGGTTTCTGTATTCCTGTGCCTGTGCTGAATCCGGCTTGTACTCGATAACAGTCTTTCTGTTGATTTCAGCGCGCTGTACGATATTGTCACGCGGAACAAAGTACAAAAGCTGTGTGCCGAGCTCTTTGCTGAAAGCGCGGAGCAGGTCAAGCTCGCGGTCTACGTTGCGGCTGTTGCAGATAATGCCGCCGAGACGTACTCCGCCTGCTCTTGCGTAACGGCTTATGCCTTTTGCAATGTTGTTTGCGGCATACAAAGCCATCATCTCGCCTGATGCTACGATGTAAATCTCTTTTGCTTTTCCTTCGCGGATAGGCATTGCAAAGCCGCCGCAAACTACGTCACCAAGAACATCGTAAAAAACAAAGTCGAGGTCGTCTGTATATGCGCCTAAATTTTCAAGCATATTAATAGAAGTAATAATTCCGCGTCCGGCACAGCCTACGCCTGGTTCCGGGCCGCCAGATTCAACACAGCGTGTTCCGCCAAAGCCTGTACGCATGATTCTGTCAAGCTCGACGTTTTCACCTTCGTCGCGGATTGTGTCCAATACTGTTTTCTGTGCAAGACCGCCGAGCAGAAGTCTGGTTGAGTCTGCTTTAGGGTCGCAGCCTACGACCATGACTTTTTTTCCATGTTCAACAAGTCCTGCTGTTAAATTCTGTGTGGTGGTAGATTTTCCGATTCCGCCTTTTCCGTAAATTGCAATTTGTCTTAATTCTGGCATTGTGTACTCCTATAAAACCTATTAACATACTAGGTAATATGAATATATTTGATTATACCTACTTAGTCAATAGGTTTTTAAATATTTTTAATTTTTTTTGATGTTCAATTTTAAGTGCAGGCTTTATGCAAACAGACCTTGAATCTGGTTGTATTTCTGAACTTTTAAGACTGCATCGGCAATGCTGCCCGGCAGTTCCATTGAAGTAACGCCGTTTGCTGCAAGATGTGCGCCTGCCGCGCGCCCAATTCTCTCTGCAATGACGTAGCGGCAGTCTTCAAACAGCGCTGCATTCTCTTTCATGCGCTCTTCATCATGGCTTCCGCCTTTGCAGACAGGTACAACGCTTCTTTTCTCAAAAAAAGCGGCATCGCTTTCGTCGCTAAGTGAATAGACCAAAAATGTGTCGGCTTTTCCGAAATGTACATTTACATTCTCGCCGTCACTAGAAGCAAGAGCTATGCGGTACAAAGTGTTTTCAGCCATGTGAGAAATTCTCCTTTACAGCGCCAAAATCTGCATACACTGAACTTGCAAATTCAGTCTTGCCCGGAATGCCGACGGCATCTGCGCGGCACCGGTTGCAGTGCAGAAACAGTTCGATGTATTTAGACGCAGCATTGCGCGCGGCGTGTATTTCATCGCATGTGGGCACAGGCTCGTCTTTGAGTTTTGCTGTAGGAATAAGCGGAATAATGTTGTAGCGTGTTGCACCGACTGCGGCGACGGTTTCTGCAATTTTTGCGATATGCGCGCCGTTTATGCGCGGAACAAGCACTGTGTTCACTTTTATGGTGATGCCTGCCTCCGCGATTTTTTTGATTCCGGCAAGCTGGTTCTCAATCAGAATTTTTGCGCCTTCAATGCCTTCAATTTTTTTGCCATGCCAAATTATATAGTCGTTAAGCTGCGCCTCAATTTTTGGGTCAACGGCATTTACCGTAACAGTAAGGCTGTCAATTCCGGCGGCGATTACTTCGTCTGCGCGCTCGCTAAGCATAAGCCCGTTTGTGCTCATACATTTTATAAGCTCAGGAAACTTTTCGCCGACAAGCGCGAAAGTCTTAAAAGCATTGTCACTTGCAAGCGTGTCGCCCGGTCCTGCAATGCCTGCAACCTTGATTTCTGGGCTTATTGCAAGTGCCTTGCCGACAATATCAGCGGCTTCTTCAGGCTTTAAGACGCGGCCAGTAACGCCGGGGCGGTTTTCTGTATCATTTATGGAACGCTCGCAAAAACGGCACGCAATGTTGCAGCCCGGGCATACAGGAAGGTGAATTCTTCCAGATGTCGCACCATGTCTTCCAAAGCAAGGGTGATTCTGCTGCAATTCTGAATAGCTTCTCGCCATAAAAACTCCAATAAAAACAAGGGCTGCCAGATAAGTTTGACGCTTAAGCTTGGCAGCCCGTTGCTTTCAAAAAATGCTTAAATTAGTTGTCGCTGAAAAGCGGTGTACTCAAGTAGCGGTCGCCTGAATCAGGGAGCAGGGCAACAATTACCTTGCCTTTGTTTTCTGGGCGTTCTGCAAGAATTCGGGCAGCTTTAAGAGCCGCGCCGCTTGAAATGCCTACAAGAATTCCTTCGCTTCTTGCAAATGTGCGGCCTTCTGTAAAGGCGTCGCCGTTCTCAATTGGAATGATTTCGTCATAAATTTTGGTGTTGAGCACGTCAGGGATAAAGCCTGCGCCGATTCCCTGGATTTTGTGTGCACCTGCTGTGCCTTTTGAGAGAACGGGGCTTGTTGCAGGTTCAACAGCAACAATCTTTACGTTCGGGTTCTTTGATTTAAGATATTCGCCGACACCTGTCAAAGTTCCGCCTGTGCCTACACCGGCTACAAAAATATCAACTTTTCCGTCTGTCTGTTCCCAAATTTCAGGGCCGGTTGTCTTTTTGTGGATTGCAGGGTTTGCAGGGTTTACAAACTGACCGAGAATAACGCTTCCCGGTGTCGACTTCTGAAGCTCTTCTGCCTTTGCGATTGCGCCTTTCATGCCTTTTGCGCCTTCTGTAAGAACAAGCTCTGCGCCATAAGCCTTAAGCAGGTTGCGGCGCTCAACGCTCATCGTCTCTGGCAGTGTAAGAACAGCCTTGTAGCCTTTTGCTGCTGCAACCGATGCAAGACCGATTCCTGTGTTGCCCGATGTCGGCTCAATAATTGTTGCGCCCGGCTTCAAAAGACCTTTCTTTTCAGCATCTTCAATCATTGCAAGCGCAATGCGGTCTTTTACACTTCCTGCCGGATTCAAATATTCAAGTTTTGCAAGAATTGTTGCATTCTTAATTCCGGCTTTTTTTGAATAGCCGTTCAACTGCAAAAGCGGTGTCTTTCCAATTAAGTCCAAAGCACTCTGTTTAATATCACTCATATACGTCCTCCAAAATATTACCTAGTACATTAATAGGTTTTGTATATGTATTTATAAACCGAATAACCTACTTTGTCAATAGGTTTGGATTTTTTTGCTGAAATGTTTTTCAAAAGTGAGATAATGCGGATTTATAATTTGAATATGCAAGAAATTTAGACTGTCTTTTTTCTGCGTATAATCATAAAAGTAATGTCATCTTCCATAGGCGCAGCGCCTCTAAAAGAAGATACTTCGCTTGAGATGTTTGCGGTCTGCTTCATAACAGGCAGTGCAGCATTCTGTTTAATTGAATTCACAAACTTTTCTTTGCCGAAAACCTCTTTAAGCTCGTTTTCTGTGTCTGTAATTCCGTCTGTGTACAAAATAAGCTCGTCGCCGGGATTCAGCTCAATAAACTGAGACTGGTAGCAGGTCGGCATATCATCCATTCCGATTGCACCAAATGAACCGGGCAGTTGGTCTACAAAAAAGCATTCGTTTAAGGCGCTTTTGTACACAATAGGGTGGGGGTGGCCTGCGTTTACAAGCTCAAGCTTGTTTCCGTTTATTCTAATAAGAATGCCGGTAAGATAGTTCTTGATTTCGCCTTTTTCCTGAATAATACGCATATTTATGCGCTCAAGCATTTCAGCCAAATCACTTTCGGTGTTCTTGTAAAATTCCTGGTGGATTATATTCTTTACAAGCATTGTTACAAGACCTGAGGCAAGCCCATGCCCCGAAACGTCAAAAATGCCCACGCCGTCGATATTTCTCTGTCTGTGGTATATATCAATCATGTCGCCGGAAACAGCAGCCATCGGCAGGTTGTAGTACGAAAGTTCCCAGTTTTCAAATTCGATTGGCTCTCTCTTAAAAAAGCTTTGCTGAACGATAGAAGCAAGCTTCATTTCAGTATTAAGGAATTCATTTCTGCTTTCAAGGTTTTTTTCGGTTTTAAAGACAATCATCGTAAAAACCATAACCATTGTGAATATGGCGAATATTGCAATGGAAATATTTGCATAGCGTATGATTCTAAAAATTGAAGATGACAGTGAATCATAAGCCGGCGGAAAATTCATGTTTTCAAATAATATGAAAATAATGCTTGTAATTGTTGAAATAGGCACAGAAACTTTGAAGTTGTTCACAAAAAAGAGGAAAGGCAGCAGTCCCATCAGAAGAATAAAGTAATAAAAGCAGCAGTAAGAGCCAAGATAATAAGACGCCAAAACCTGATGAACTATAATTTCTGTAATGAGCAGTGTATAAGGAATTATGAGCGAGTTGAATTTAAAAGTAAATGCAACTAAAAACGCAAAAATAGAAATACTGACAATGTTATAATAGAAAAGAGGATAAATCTTAAGAAAAAATGCAAAACAAAATACCACCACGTGGTAAACAAGCGAACAAAGCGAAGTAATCCAAAAGAGGATTTTTGTGCGCTGCTGTGGCGAAGCAAAATTAAAGTTCATAGAAGCCATAGGCTAATTATACAACAGAAATTTCAGTATTTCCATTAAAATATTAAGTTTCCTGAACTGTGCGCAGCTTGTAGTATTCGCCGCGTTTTTCCATAAGCTCGTCGTGTGTGCCCTGTTCAGCAATTCCGTGATCAGTTACAACGGCAATTTTGTCAGCATTCTTTATTGTAGAAAGCCGGTGTGCAATTACAAGGGTAGTGCGGCCTTTTGCAAGCTCATCAAACGAATGCTGAATCTTAATCTCTGTTGCTGTGTCCAGGGCAGAGGTAGCTTCATCCAGAATCAGAATCGGCGGGTTCTTCAAAAAACAGCGTGCAATTGAAACGCGCTGCTTCTGTCCGCCGCTAAGCTTAATTCCGCGTTCGCCGACGATTGAGTCATAGCCGTTCGGCATGAGCATAATGTCGTCGTGGATTTCTGCGCGGCGGGCGGCGGCTTCAATTTCTGCGTCTGTTGCGTCAGGCTTGCCGTATGCAATATTGTCTCGGATTGTGCCGGCGAACAAAAAAACGTCCTGCTGCACAATGCCTATCTGGGCGCGCAGCGACTTCTTTTTGATTTTTCTAATGTCTATGCCGTCAAGACTAATTTCGCCGCCGGTTATTTCGTAAAAGCGCGGAATCAGATTGCAGATGGTAGACTTTCCGCCGCCGCTTGCACCCACCAGCGCAAATTTTTCGCCTGCGTGAATGTCAAGATTGACGCCGTCCAAAACAGGAAAATCTTCTGTATAAGAGAATGAAACATTTTTAAAGCTTATGTTGCCGCGTGCAGAAAGAATTTCTACGGCGTCAGGTGCGTCACTTGGTTCAGGCTCTGTGCGCATAATTTCGATAAAGCGGTTAAAGCCTGCCATACCGGTTGAGAACTGCTCTACCAAAAAGTTCAATTTTCCAATCGGCGCTCTAAAAGCTGCCACAAAGAGATTTGCCGCAACAAGGTCGGGCAAGGTCATTTTTCCTTTTATAATGAAATAACCGCCTACAGCAAGCACAACAAGCGAAAGCAGATTATTGCAGAATTCAATATTAGAAAAGAATTTTCCCATATATTTAAAGCGCACCTGCTTTGCCGCGCTGTACTGCTTGTTATAAACGTCAAAGCGGCTGCGCTCAAAGTCTTCGTTTGTAAAGCCCTTTGTAACGCGTATGCCTGAAATGCTTGATTCAAGGCTTGCGTTTACTTCGGCGGTAGTTTCCTTTACTTTGGTAGAAGTGCGCGAAAGGTTGCGGCGCGAAACAATGCCGATTGCAATCATAATCGGAAGCACAACAATAACAACAATTGCAAGCTCCCAGCGGATATGCAGCATCATTATAAAAGCACCGATGAGATTGAGCATTGCAATGGTAAAGTCCTCAGGTCCATGGTGCGCAAGCTCTGTAATCTCAAAAAGGTCGGTGGTTGCCCGCGACATGATTTTGCCGGTGCGGTGCGTGTCGTAATAGCTGAATGGAAGCTTCTCAAGATGGTCAAAGACATCGCGCCTCATATCCTGTTCAACGCGGTTTCCAAAAACGTGACCCCAGTAAGCCACAAAAAAGTTGCAGCACTTGTGAAGACAGAAGCCCGCAAGCAGCACTGCTACCAGAATCAAAAAAGTGCGCAGCTCGTGGTTGGGAATAAGCGTGTTCAGCGCATAGCGCGAGAACATTGGAAACGCAACATCGATTGCCGCCATAAAAACAGCGCATGCCATATCAGCAGCAAACAGTTTCCAGTGCGGCTTATAATAAGCAAAAAAAATCTTGAGCGGATGCCTTGAATAATCCATCTTTTAGGGTTACTCCTTTGCTGCTACATCTCCTGCTGTAATTTTTCGTGCAATGTAAACAAACGGTGTGTCCAGAAGGCTTGTAACAATGTAGATAACATAACACGCCGCCGTAATTGAAACAAGCTCGCGGAATGTGTAAATGCCTGAAAAAGCACCAAAGTTAAAAATCACGATGTTTACAAACTGAGAGACAAGCGTAGAAAAGTTGTTGCGGAACCAGAGCATACCGCGGCGGTCGCCTGTCTTTTTCTCGGTAAGATTCCACCAGGCGTGGTAAAGCTGAACATCAATCCATTCTGAAACTGCGTAGGCAATCAGGCTTGAAAGAAGCATACGCGGTGTGTTAGAGAACAAGCCCTTAACAAAGCCGCTCGCCCAGTCGCTTTCTGCCGGAATGTAATGAACCCACAAAAACGAAAGGACAATAAAGGTAAGACTTGTGAGAATGCCTGCCAGCACGCCTTTTGATGCTTCTTTTTTGCCGTAGATTTCGCTTAAAATGTCAGTGGCAAGAAAAGTAGCCGCAAACAGTGTGTTGCCCAAAGTCTGGTCCATGCCAAAAGCTTTGACCACGATGGTAACTTCGATGTTTGCAAAAACTGTACAGATTCCAATCCAGGCGAAGAGTCCGCCTTTTCCGAAGATTTTGAGGAAGCCGATTGTTCCCCCAAAAGAAATTAAAAGAGTGATTATAAGAAATAATTCATTCATTTTGAAACCTCCTTGACAGAGAGATTTCCAATCGTAAATAAATAGGCTGCACGCATTTCAGCGGCTTTTACGTTTACCTGGTTTTGTTTAACGACAGGAAGGTCTTCGAACTGTCTGATGAATTATCGTTGAGAGAATTTAGCAGATTTTGTGACTAAGTGCAACTGCCGCTTTTTGTGCAAAACGCACACACGAGCTTAGCTCTGCAAATCAAGTTGGTAGATTCCAACTTTAAGCTTTTCAAACAGCTCTTTGTCGGGCATAGGGCGGCCGAATAAATAGCCTTGTATCTGCTCGCAGCCGTTTTCTTTAAGAAACTGATAGGCTTCTTCAGTTTCTACGCCCTCGGTAAGCGTGCTCATTCCAAGCTCTTTTGCAAGTGAGATTATGTTTCTGAGAATTCTTTGCGCTTTTTCATTGCCTGAAAAACCGCTCAAAAATTTCATGTCGATTTTCATCATGTCAAAGTCATATTCTTTCAGAACATTCAAGCCCGAATAGCCTGCACCAAAGTCGTCAAGCCAGAGAGCATAGCCGTTTGTTCTGAATTTTTTGAGTATTTCTTTGAGTTTTTCATCATCATAAGACAGTGTACTTTCAGTTACTTCAATATGAATAAGCTTTTTGTCTATGCCGTATTTCTGAAGGCAGTTTTCAACGTCCTCTGCAAGATTGATTGAATCAAAGTCAAGCTTAGAAAAGTTGAGCGATGCCGGAACAAGTGCAAGCCCATGCTCCTGCGCATAAACAAAATTGCGGCAGACCTTTTCTACAATATACATGTCCAGCTTATAAATCTGGTGATATTCCTCCAAAGTCTGAATAAAATCAGCAGGAGAAAGAAAACCGTATTGAGGATCGTCCCAGCGTGCAAGAGCCTCAACTCCGCACATTTTTCCGTTTGCTGCATTTATAACCGGCTGATAATAAACCTTGATGTGCCCATTCTTTATGGCATTGTCAATATTGTTGATGATGTACTGCTTTTTCTGGAAATTGCTTGCCATAGAATTGTCGTATTCGCAGTAATCGTTGTTATAGTGCTTTTTGATTGTATAGCAGGCGTATCTTGCATGGTCGCAGGCAATAAGCGGAAGACATTCCCTGTTTTCAGGCTTGTAGGCACCAACCTTCAGTCCGAGTTTGATGTCATAGTTCATGCCGATCATGTTGCGCCTTATGGTCATAAGCTTTTCTTGAACGGCTTCGTTCTTTGTGAGAACTACAAAATTGTCGTTAGAAAAATGCGCTACAAGAGAATCTTTAAAAACTTTTTCAAGCATGTCGGCAAAGTTCTTTAAGAAAACATTGCCTTCCCAAAAGCCGTATTTTTCGTTCAGAATCTTGAAGTTCTCAACATCAAGAAAAAGAAAAATCAGCTTGTCTATATCCGTAGCCTTGTTATTGATAAGCTCAAGTGCCTGACTTCTGAAATACTGCATATTCGCGATGCCTGTGACTTCATCGCTTATGGCAAGCTTCATCAGAATGCTTTGGGCATGTTCAAGCTTTTCGTCTTTTGAGGCTTCTGTAAATTTCTGGTGATATGCGTTTACCGCGCTCATAAGAATGCTGATAAACACAATCGAAAGATTTATTTTGGTTGCATAAGTTGCAGGCAGATAATAATCACATATAAAGAAGAAAGCGCTGTAAGTTCCGCCTAAAAGCAGAATTGAATATATCGGGCGCCACACGACAAAGCAGAAAACAAAAATGGTCATCGTCATAAGCGTTATGAACTGTTCGCCCTTTTTGTAGTCCATAATCGAAATATAGATGCCGAATACTATCGAGATAATTGAAAAAATATATTTGAGCGTTTCCCAAACTTTTCTGTTTGCGCTTTGTTTTTTGAGATGTCTGACCGAATAAGTGAAAAGCGCAAGTGCTGAAGCAAGCAGCACAGAATAGCAGACAAGGTGAGTGGTAAGCCAATAAACTGTGCGCTTAGTTTCTGGAGAGAATTGTCTTGCAACTACGTTTGCTATCATGAACAGTTCAAGCAGAATTACGGCAACAGAAACGTAAATGCTTGACTTGATATTTGATTCATCAAAATACTTGTTGATATAATCAGAATGTCTGCCTGTTCCGAGAAAGCACCTTATTTTTTCAAGTGTCTTCATACTTTCTTATTATAAATCGATTTTTATAAAAAGAAAATTTTTTTCTTAAGAATTTGCTTTACAATCTGTGGGGGCAGTGTTAGATTTAATAAAACTACTTAGGGAAATTTTCTTATGGAAGACGAATTTATAGACAGTTCCTTTTTTTCAGAGGATTTAAAAGATACAACGCCTGCCCACGTTAGAAAGACAGGACTTGAAAACAGCTTTAACGAAAGACAGGTTGGTTCTATTGCAATTCCAGTTGAATCAGTAAGCAGCCTTGCAAGCCTTGATGTTGTAATCGAGATGTTTGAGCAACAGCCTGAATTGAATGCTGTGCCAGTTGAAAGAGACGATCACGTAATAGGCGTTATTGAGCGCAAGACAGTTGAAGAAAACACAAGCAGTGCATTCAAGCGTTTTGTAGCAAAAACTTGCGGCGACTATGTAAAAGAAAGCCCGTTTACGCTCAATTGCAACGATTTTATTGAAAAAATTGCCGCAAGAGTAAATGACGCCGCAATCAAAATTGAAATAAAGCATTTTATTGTTCTTGTGAATAACCGCAGCTTTTACGGCATTATGTCTGTAGCGCAGATGAACTCAAAACTTGAGGAATTGCGTACCCACGACCTTGAAAAAGCGGCTGCAATCCAGCAGAATATGCTCAAAAAGAATTCAAACACAAAGGGCTTTCCATTTTCAGTCTGCATCTGGAACAGAATGGCAAATGCTGTCGGCGGTGACTACTATATTGCAAAAGAACTTGGTGATGATAAATATATCGTCGGCAGTTTTGATGTGTCAGGCAAAAACGTTTCAGCGTCTCTGCTGACTGTTACGCTCGGTTCAATTTTTTCTATGCTGACAATGCAGGGCGCTTCAAAGCTTACGTCTTCAAAGCTTGTGGTTATGCTCGACAATTTTTTGCAGGAAATCGTACCGATCGGCAACTTTATTACAGGCGCAATCTGCTATATAAACTACACAACAGGTTCTGTTGAAATCTACAATTGCGGCCACACAAATGTTTTTGCCTGCATGAATGATGAAGCAGGTAAGGGCAAGGTTGCAACACTTCAGCCGCCGCTTCCGCCTTTTGGAATGGGCGCAGTAGCAGAAGCAATTACAGCCGCAAAAAAGTGCACTTACCGTCTGGCGATAAAACCCGGACTTCAGGTTAATCTTTATTCTGACGGCTTTACAGATATGCAGAACGACAACGGCGAGCGTTTTGACGAAGACCGCACAAAAGCTTTCTTCGGCGATCTGTTCTCTACAGATTTTGAATCGGCAGAAGCCTCAATTGAAAAAGCTGTAAACGGCTGGATTCAGAATTCGCTTCTGCCTGACGACATTACGGTTATGAACATCCGCTTCTGATAAAACAGGCGATGAACAGGAAAGAACTGCACGAATCAATTTTAGAATTTTCTCAAATGAATTTCGCAAGGAGCGGCGGCAAAGGCGGGCAGAATGTAAACAAACTGAACACAAAGGTTCATCTTGTTATGCCGGTTTCTGCCATAAAGGGAATAACCGAAGATGAACGCGCCCGCCTGCGTGTAAAACTTTCTGCCATAATAAACAAGAATGACGAATTGTTTTTAGACGCTGACGACGAGCGCTTTCAGGGCAAAAACCGGAGCATTGCACTTGAGCGGCTTGAAAACCGTATAGCCGCCGCTGTAAAAATTCCTAAAAAGAGGATTAAGACAAAACCAACAAAGGCTTCTAAAGAGCGCAAGCTCAAGTTAAAGAAAATCCGTTCAGAAATAAAGAAGAGCCGCCGGAAAATATTTCTATAATTTGGAGATATTAAATTTCCGATGAATATATATATTGCTTAATTTTTTTTTCAAGAGGTTCAAATGGAAATAACTAAGGATAAAATCATACTTGTTGTTATTGTTGCATTCCTTGCTTTTATGGGTTTTAGAAACACAAATAAAGAGAAAGTTCTTAATAAAACTCTTCTTAAAGAAGTTACTATCGTAGAAAACGGCAAAATCAATAAAGAAAACGAAAGTAAACTTGTGCTTGTTTCAGGAAAAATCAACTACGACGGCAGCATAAAATTAGACGAACTTGACAAGCCGATTAATTCATTCAAAGTAGTCAGAACTGTAAAAGATTTTGTGTCTTACCAGAAAGACGGAAAAAAACACTATGAATGGCGCGAAAGAAAAGAAGCCAAAAAGGATCCGTCAAAAATTCTTGATTTTGTTTATTCAACAGAAAGAATTATTAAACCTCAGATTGGCGATTTCTGGCTTGATGATAACGGACTTAAGCTTGTTAAGGCTTTTCAGTATTATAATGCGGCTGAAGAAGTCGGCGGCTTAAAGTGGAACGGTATGGAATATACAAATCCGGGGCACGATGACGGAGAAGAGGGCGATGTAAGCATTCAGTACTATTACTTTGACCTTGATAAGTACGATACGCTTTCAATTCTTGCCCAGCAGAACGGAAACAGTTTTGCTCCATATAGAATGGGCAAAAAAGAAATTTACTACGTGTTTAACGGCACTGTTGATACAGAAGAAAAACTTGCAGAGGCACTTAGCGGAGAAGTCAAGAAAGACGCCCGCGGAAGAATTGCTACTATTGTGCTGGTTGTGCTTGTAGGGCTTCTGCTGGTTTATAACAGCAGCAAGAAGTCATCTAGTAAAGACGGCTCAAAAGCTAAATAAGCCCGCCTGAATTAATTTGCCCCGGCTCTGAAATTGTTTCAGAAATCCGGGGCATTTTTTTGCTTATTTTCGCTGTGTATATTCTCTGATTACCCAGTCGTGCTTTTCTAAGTCTATTTCTCTGCCGCAATAGCTGCATGTTTTTCCTTCAAGCAGAGATATGCTTGCGCCGCAGCCTTTGCATTTCATGATATAAGGCGAGCAGACAATCTGCGTTTTGCACTCAGAAGATTTTGTACAAAGCAGCTTAATGTTTTCGCTAGAAACTCTGCATTTTTCTCCGTTGAAAGAAACCAGCTTAACAACAGCTTCTACCAGTGCTTTTTGAAGCCCGTTTTCAACCGTATAATTCCTAAGGCTTATGTAGTCAGTCTGTATGTCTATAACATTTTTGTATTTGCTCTGAAGGTGGCTGAGGTCGCAGGCTGCAAACGCATTAATTTGGGCGGCATTTTCTGCAAAATGCACAGACGCAAGCTTGTTCTGCACATTCGAATAAAACGCCGAAATCGAAAAATACGGGTCAAAGGCTCTTACACGCTCCTGCATTTTGGTGTCGCTTCTTTCTGCTTTTCTCTGTTTGTCAAGAATCTTTTGCGAAACATAATTGAACGATGCTCCGAGCTGAATTATTGGAAACACAAACGAGAAAAACAGCGCCATAGCTATAAAAGCAAACGGCATTGCCGCTATGATGCAGGAAAGAAGCCCAAGACTTATGCTTGAGAAAAAGCCTGTACCAGATTCCTGCATGATTTCTTTAAAATTGAAAATGAAGTACACAATATAACAGAAGCAGACTACAGCTTCTGTTCCAAGCCAGACATACGGGCCAAGCTTTTTGCGAACACCCTTATATCTGCTGTACTGAACTTCGTAGTCACTGCGCAGGGCAAAATCTGAAATTTTTTCGTCTAAATCTTCTAGCATGAACTTTGTGCCGCAGTAGTCGCAGCCGTCAAGAAGCTGCTCTTTTGTCTGGGTTGAGCCGCAGTTAGGGCAGACAATTTCATTCGGCGTAAGATATTTTGCACCGGCCACTGTATAATGCGCAATGTCGCTGCATGTCTGTGAATATATGATTCTGCCGTTTTTGGAATATTCTGTGCTGGCGGCGATGCCTTCGGTTACGTCTTTTATCATGTATTTGCCGTCTGAAAACTCAGAAGCCGTAACCGGCGGCCGCTCTTCACTGTAGTTTTTTCTGGCAGACTTGAATCTGCACATAATGTTCAGTTTCTGAAGGCGGTTCCGTTTAAGTTCCAGAATGTTTCTGAAAAACTGGGTAATATCATTCTGCACTTTTGGATTTTCCACCGCGTAGTCAGACAGAAAATCTGCATAGTCAGCCCTAAAAATAGAGAACATGTCTTTAGGTTCTGCCTGATTGTTGAGCAGCTCACTCTGCTGGTTTTCATTCCGTTTATTCAGAAAGCCTTTTATATTTTCGATTGCAGGCTCAAGAAAAAACCACGCTACAAACAAAAACATAATGCCGAAAATCGGCATGGCAATTTTTGCAGCAATGCTGGATTCACCACCTCCTGTAAAAGGAGTTTCAATCATAGCAATGCCAAACGCCGCAAGTGTAATTCCAGCTAAAAGTAATTTTAATGTGCTCTTCATGTCTTTTGCTCTCTATGCAGAATTTGTTCGTTTTCTTCTATATAAACTATGTTATTTATGATAGCACAGTTTTTTTCCGGATAAAAGTGCGGGCTTGTGTCAATTGAGAAACGGAGCTTCTGAATCTTTGGCGGACATTATAAAGGGAATGTCGCTTGTGCGTATGTCCAGATTAATCTCAGGGTCGCGGAAAGACACAGTCTGCGCGCCTGAATCAAAGTCACAGTCTACCGAAAAAATCATAAGCGTGTTGTCGGCAGTAGAACGGAAAAGATGCCCGAAGCCGCGCGGTACAAACACATGAAGCTGGTTTTCCGCGGAAAGCTCAACCGAGTGCCATTTTTTATAAGTCGGTGAATCTTTGCGCAAGTCTATGACATAATCAATGCCGCTGCCTTCAATAAGGCGGATTATCTTTTGCTGCGGGTGCGGTTCAAACTGAAAATGAATTCCGTACAATGTGTTCCTGCGCGGAATGCGGTACAAAACATCTTCTTTTGGCACAAAGTCGATTCCGCACTCTGCAAACTCACGCGCCGAGTACAGCCTGATTTTTGACCCGCGGCTGTCGTTCACACCGTCAAATTTGAAAATACGTACTTCAGAAAAAGGACACTCTTTTATAATCATCATTTGGAAAATCCTATATAAAACGCGCGCTTAATTCAAGTACAATATGTTGCCCTACAATTGAGTGTTTTGGCTGCTTATAGGCTCACAAAAGCCCGGCGTTTTCTGCCATAGCCTGAACAGACTTTTTAATGTTTCATTTGGCTCTGTAGGATTTTCCAAAGCGGTCATTATAAGCTCTCTGTCGCTATTTGAAAGAACAATAAGTTCATTTTCTGCCAAGTCAATTCTTTTGTCTTTTAATACGTCACTGTGGCTGCCTGTATCGACAAGCTTAAGAATATCAATAGAATCATTCATGGCTTAATTCCTAATTCATCAAAAACTTCATCAATGCTGTTATACGTTTTATATCTCTCTGGGTACTTTTCCATCCGCTTTGATTCTCGCAGAGCGGCTTTCAAGCTTCGTGAAGGTCTGTGTACACCGTCAATTGTATCGTCTTTTTTATTAAGATGTTTCTTTGAAGCTAAAAGCATCACAGTCTCCTTCTGTATAAAAATAACACAGGGCGTTTTTGCCGTCAAGGAACAGCACTCTTTCAAGCATGATGAAAAATCTTTTCTGCATTATCACGAAATGATATAACGTTTTGCTATTAATGATGCGCAGAAAAAAGAATCTGGCGGTCTTTTTTATGTTCTTCTGTAATCCAAGCTTTGAATTCCTCGCACTCTTTATCAAGCTCAGTAAAGTCTGGCTTTGGGGTATGGAGAATGTAGTTGTAAGCAGAATCTGCCTTTTCGCGAGCTTCGAGCATTTCTTTTGTGATACAGCGCATTTTATACCTCTGTTTTTATAATTATATCGCTCATAATCCAAGTTCGTCCCAAAGTTCTTTCGGGTTGTCGTACGTTTTATATCTCTCTGGGTGCTTTTCCATCCGCTTTGATTCTCGCAGAGCGGCTTTCAAACTTCGTGAAGGTCTGTGCACACCGTCAATAGTATCGTCTTTTTTATTAAGATGTTTCTTTGAAACTACAAGCATCACAGTCTCCTTCTGTGTAAAAATAACACAGGGCGTTTCTGCCGTCAAGGAACGGCACGCTCTCAAACATAAAGAAAAATCTTTTCCGAATTACCACAAAATGATAAGCCCTGTGTTATGGCTTATAACACAGGGCTAGTTTTTTACGCTTCTGACTTTCCTCGCTTGGCTACGGAATTATTCATTTTTTCGATTTCGGCTTCGGCTTTTGAAACGAAGTCGCCGTAAACAGCCTTGTTCACAAGGTTCATTGCGGTAAGGTATGCAACAAGCTTGTCGTTGATTGCGGCAAGAAGCGGCTTCTTGAGAGAAGATGCGCTTTCGCCTTTGTTCACGTTTGCGGCGGTAAATACATCGTTTGCCTTGTTGAACTCGTCTTGTGCACTTCTTAAATTGGCAAGACACAGAGAAACGCCGTCAAGTGCTTTGATTGAATCAGCAAGCTCCGAAGCTTCATAATCCTTAACCATACTTTCAATAAGCGAGGATTCATTTGCATAGCTTTCGCCAGTAATGCCCTTGTATTTGTTGAATACATCAAGAAGCTTTTCTGCGGCGGCTTTTTTGTCTGCAATCGGAATAGCAGCGTAGCCGTTGAGCAGTGCGCCGAGCGAGCGGATAATGTCATCGCGCTTTATGTCGGCTTCGTCTAGCGTTGAAGATGCCCTGTCACTTCTGATTGCTATCGTGATTCTTTCAGAAAGCGACTCAATTTCAGCCATTGTGCTTTTAAGGTAATCATCACTTGCAATGCCGGAATCGGCTTTGTAAAGGCGGAGCAGAACGTCAGATAAAGTATCAAGTTCTGTAATACGGACGGTTGTCCTAATCTTTTTCATAAATATCCCTCCTTAATTTGAATCTTTATGAAGTTACCTTAATTATAAAACAGAAATTTAAAATTGTAAAACAAAAGTAAACGCATTGTTAAATTTTCACGATTTACGTCAGTGAATCGTAATGATTACGTTTTGCAAAATGAAACTGAACAATCGTAATGATTACGATTTGAGAAAATGACCAAAGTAGCAATCGTAATGATTACGATTTGAGAAAATGACCAAAGTGAGCAATCGTAATCATTACGATTTAAGAAAATGACCAAAGTGGGCAATCGTAATCATTACGATTCGAGAAAATGACCAAAGTGAACAATCGTAATGATTACGATTTGAGAAAATGCGTTTTGCTTATGGATTTATCTACAACATAGCTTAATCTGGCAAAACGCCAAGTTTCCGCAAGCGAAAACTTGAAAGCCGATGCAAAAAAGGAAATCGTTATCATTACGTTTTTGGCAGAGTGTTATTTTGCCAGCTTCTCATACAGCTTGAAAAGTTCGGCGACGCATTCGCTTTCGGTCATTTTTAGGTTAAAGCCGTAAGCCTGCATAACTGCTTTGTCGTTTTCTTGGTGGGCTTTGCGCAAGTCTGGCGGCATGAGCGTTTCGTCGTACAAATCTGCAAGTGATGAATCTGGGTATTTTGCGCGCGCATCAAGAATGGCTTGAGCGGTTTCTTCAATTTTGGCTTTCTGCTCGTCAGTCGGGTTAGGCCATGGAAAGTTGTTGTAGACGATAGTATTTGAATAGCTATAGTCACTCTTTAAACGACCACAAACAGCACGCATCCAAGCCATGTGTACATTTGAAGTAAGAACACCAAAATGGAACAAAGATGCGCGTTGCATAACAAACAATTTGTCACCAGGAATAATTTCTTGCGAGAGATAATCCATAGGAATGTAGCGTCTGTTTTCAGAAGAAACTTTTGGAATTGCTACATAATCGCTTTCACATTCAAATGGTGCTCCGAAAAGTGCAGGCATTTCTGCAGCACGAAGCGTACTTGTGCGGTTACTTGCAAGCCGGAATTCGCGGACTTTCTCAACACGTCTAATTATCTCATGACATTTTTTAAGCTCCGTTGGATTTGCACCTTGCAACCACAGGCAGTAACGTGGTTTTCTGTCGATAAAATCTTTTCCCATCATATAATGACGAATGAACTTTTCCGCCATCGGTTCTTTATGTAGCAGCTCATTTTTTTCTTCTTCCGTAAGCGTAAGATTGCCATCATCTATAGGTTGACCACCAAGACAAATTTGTGGAACATCACATAGCGGAAGCATACGTTTTTCAATAAAAATATCTGGAGCATCAAGCAAATACCCGTTTATATTTTTTACTTCAATCTTTTGCTGCTCATTCAAGAAGATGTTTCTTGGAGAGCTATTATCTGCAATACTAAAACCAACGATAACACAATGAACGGCTGCCATATTTTTCTTTGTGCCTTCATTTATCCATTTGAATGTTCTGTATGCAAAATCGATATGTACACCCATTTCAAACAAAGGTTTCCATAGATTTACAACCGAACCACCCTGTGTTATAGAATTTGTTGAAACAAAAGCACAACGTGTCTTAGTTTCTTTTAAATACTCTGTCGCTTTTTTATACCAGCAGCAAACATAATCCAAATCTCCAACACCCTGCCAGTTTTTTCCGAATGTAAGAAGTACATCATCTTTTTGAGCATCGTTCATCCAGCGAGCACCTACAAACGGAGGGTTTCCTATAATATAGTCATAGATAATCGGCTCTTGAATTTCTGCTTTTTGAAGCGGCTTTTCTTCAACTTCTTTTGTTATTACATTCAATTCCTTGAATTTTTTGTTGTATAGAGAGTCAGATTCAATTTCTGAACCTGAATCATGTATTTCAAGCATACCGACATTGTCATCAATTTTATAAACATTCAGTTTATCTGCATAGACAAAGCTCGTAGCTGTTTCTTCTTTTAATGTTCCCCAGTCTATGTGCAGGGCATTTCCCTGAATAATGTTTGCATAGCTTTTGAGCGGAAGAAAGTTGAGGTTGCGTCCGACGATTTTGCTTGTTTCATCAAGCATCTGGCACTCGGCAATCCAAAGGGCGGTTTTTGCAACAACTACGGCAAAGTCGTTTATTTCAATTCCGTAGAACTGGTGGATTTTAACTTTGACAAAATCATCATCAAAAGCCATCTGGTTCTGGTCGCCGATTTCTAGCCTGATACATTCATTGCCAAGCTTGCGCAAACTGATAAAGGTCTCGGTTAAAAAGTTACCGCTTCCACAGGCAGGGTCTAAGAATTTCAATGTTCCAAGTTTGTTATGAAAAGTTTTTACTTTTTCTATTCTTGTCTTGGCAGTTTTAATCTGCTTTATTTCTTCAAGTTCAGCCTTTAAGTCATCTAAAAAGAGCGGGTCAATTACTTTGTGAATGTTTTCTATGCTCGTGTAGTGCATGCCACCGCTACGGCGTGTTTCCGGGTTCAAGGTAGATTCAAAGATTGCGCCAAAGATTGTCGGGCTTATCTCGCTCCAGTCAAATTCGCTTGAAGCATGTTTTACCAGAAGGTCTTTTATTTCTTGGGTAAGCGGCGGAATGGTTTTGTCTTCTTCGGTGAAAAGTCCGCCGTTTACATATGGAAATGCGGCTAAGGATTCTTCAAGGTATTCGTCGCGCTCTTCGTCTTTTTGGTCAAGCACTTGGAAAAGGTCTAAAAGTGCGCGTCTAAGGTCTTTGGCTTCAAACTGCTTTAGATAGTCGCCGAACATTGACTTGTGCCCGAAAATTCCGGCATCTTCTGCATAAAGACAGAACACAATGCGGACGCAGAGCATGTTAAGGCTTTTGAGTGTTGCAGAACTTGGGTTTTCGGCGTCTTTGTACTGTTTTAGAATTGCGTCATAAATCTCGCCGATTATGTCTCCGGCTTTTTTAGAGATTTCAAGCTCTTTTTGCAGATGAACACTGCCGGTGTCGGTTAAAAACGAAAGGCGGTAGTATTCTTTTTCAAGATTTTCAAGCAGTATTTCTTCAGGCTCGCCATTCGGCTGTTCCATGTCGTAGACAAGAAAGCTCTTAAAGTTGCAGGTTACAACCCAGCGCGGGTGCTGGCTTAGCGGAAGCCCCGCTATGTATTTTCGTGCCTGCTGAAACGGGTTCAGCAAAGTGCCGTCTGACTGTTTGATTGGCGCGCGCAGGTCTTTGTCTATGCTTTTCTGTTCTATCATTACTTTTGTAGACGGAATGTAAATGTCTATAAAATTGGTGATAGACTGGGAAGCAAGAGATTCCGAAACGAGTTCGGAATGACCGTCATGCTGAACTTGTTTCAGCATCTTCTCTTTTATTTGATTTTCAAAATAGACAAAGTTTGCAAAATCCTGCACGCCAAAAACATTGCAAAGCAGGTCAAGCCAGAATTTCTGGCTTTCGCCTTTTTCATAGCCCTTGTCTTTCCAATCTTCCGCAAACTTTTTTGCCGCTTTCTGCTGTTCAATCTGTGTCATGTGTTATTCCTTGTGAGGTATATTATACAGTATTTTGGCAGAAGTTATGCAAATTTTCTGCACAATGCTTAGACTTTTTCGCATACAATATTATGTGTTAGCCTTACTAGAATTGAGTCTACTAGAGTGCACTCTACTAGAGTCAACTCTAGTAGACTCAATTCTAGTAGAGTATGCAATGCAGTACCAAAGCTTGTCTATATAGGAATTCTCTGCTTCAAAAATATATTGACCGTAAATGGAAAAAATCAAATCTTTTTTGTTCTTCTTGGCTCGCTTGTTTCATTTATGAGAGATGATGTACTGGGTGCTTCAGCACCGCTTCATGGCAGAGCAAATCTTGAGTTGAAAATGAATCCCTTTGATTCGTGCGGAGGATTTCAGACCCCCACCTTTGGTCAAAAAATGGGTATGAAACTTGACGTATGCAAAAAGTGCAGTTTCTTCAAAATTTTTGAAAAAATCACATTTTTTCAGCTTGGATTGCGCTGCTCATGCGCTGCACGATTTCGCTGACGCGGCCGCGGTTGATGCCGGAATAGTTTACGACAAAGCTTTCGCCCTGCGCTCCTGCTTCTTCGGGCGGCTCGTAATAATCTGACAAAAGCTGAATGTTTATACTTAAGTCTTTCCACTTTTGCTGAATTTTATGCGCGTCAAAACCGCTTTTCAGGCTTAAAAGAAAATGAAGCCCTGAATTTTCCTCGTGAATAGAGCAGATTTTTGCAAGCTCCGAGTTTTCAAGTGCTGTAATCAGATTGTTTCTAAGGCTGCGGTAATAGTTTTTCATTCTGTTGATGTGTTTCTCGTAGCTTCCGTCTTCTATAAATTTTGCAAGCGTAAACTGCTCAAAGCTTGAAACCTGACACGAATAAAAGCCCAGCTTGCCGGCAAACTGCTGCACAAGTTTTGGCGGCAGAACCATATAGCTGATGCGGAATGACGGCGAAAGCGTTTTTGAAAACGTATTTATATATATTACACGGTCGTTCTGGTCAATGCTCTGCAATGTCGGCAGCGGTCTGCCTGTAAAGCGGAACTCGCTGTCGTAGTCGTCTTCTATTATATAGCGGCTTTCTTCAAGAGAAGCCCACTGCAAAAGCTCCGTACGGCGCTTGAAATTCATTATAATTCCAGTTGGAAAATGGTGCGACGGCGAAACATGCACAACACTTGCACCGGCTTTCTGCAAGTCGTCTACAATTATCCCTGAACTGTCGATTTTTACCGGCACACATTTTGTTCCATTCAGGCGGAAAATTTCTGCCGCTTTGTGATAGCCCGGATTTTCCACTGCAAAAATCTTGTCTCTGCCCAAAAACAGAACAAGCATAGAATAAAGCGATTCTGTTCCCGCGCCGATTATCACCTGACTTTCGTCTATGTTCATATTGCGGAATTCTTTTAAGTGACGGCATATTGCCCGGCGCAGCTCTATTGTGCCGAAAACATCTGTGCGCTTCAAAAGCCGCTCGTTTTCAGAAGCCAAAATCTGCCGCATAGTCCGCGACCAAAGCGTAAACGGAAACTTACCCGGTACTGCGGCGTTGCTCGTAAAGTCCGCGAAAAAATTGTCCGGCTTAGGCTTTGCAGGGCGCGCCCCTGTCTTGTGCAAGGCACGCCCGTTTTTGAGGCGGTCTGCAATATCCGAGACAAAGAAGCCCTTCTTTTCAACTGAAAAAATAAAGCCTTCGTCAATAAGCTGCGAATAGGCATTCTGAACGGTAATTACGCTCACGCCAAGATGGAGCGCAAGGGTGCGCTTTGACGGCAGTTTTTCGTTTTCTTTAAGCAATCCGTCAAGAATCTGCGTTTTTATTGAGGAATATAGAAAATCTGTCAGCGTCATGCCCTGCCGTTTGGCAAAATCAATCGTTATCATAGATCTGATTATATGAAACTTATTCACTTTTGAATATATTCATAATACCAGAATGCTGCTAATATTTGAAAAAAGCTCGGAATGGAGCATTCAGAGGTGAAAAATGGACAAAAGACTTCTAACAATTCAAGATATTTCATGTGTAGGCCAGTGCTCGCTTACAGTTGCGCTGCCTGTTATTTCTGCGTGCGGCATTGAGACTGCCATTCTGCCAAGCTCTGTGCTTTCAAATCATACCGGCGGTTTTTCTGGCTGGACTTTTCACGATCTTACTGAAGATATGCCGAAGATTCTTGAGCGCTGGCTTACAGAAAAGGTCAGCTTCGACGCGTTTTATACCGGCTATGTTTCAAAAGCCCAGATTCCGCACATTCTTGAAATAATGGAAAAATCTGCTCGTCCTGGCGCGCTCCGCATTGTTGACCCGGTAATGGCAGACAACGGAAAGCTTTACGCCGGTTTTGACGATGATTTTCCGCAAGAGATGAAAAAGCTGATAAAAGGGGCTGATGTTATAATGCCGAATCTTACAGAAGCCGCTTTTCTTTTGAGGCAGCCATATATTGCAGACGGCTATGATGAAGCTTACATCGAAAAGCTCTGCCGCGACCTCTTCAGCCTTGGTGCAAAAAATGTGCTTATAACAGGCGTAAGCTTTGAGCCTGCAAAACTTGGCGTTGCTGTTTATGACGGCAAAAAAGTTCAGTATTACTTTAACGAAAAGCAAGCACTCAGCGCACATGGCACAGGCGACCTTTTTGCTTCTGTTGTCGCCGGTTCTCTTTTGCGCGGCAAAACCCTGCTTGAGGCTGCAAGCCTTGCCGCAGATGTTGTGGTTGAGGCAATAAAGTTTACAGCCGGCGACAAAGACCACTGGTACGGCGTAAAATTCGAAAAGGCGCTCCCATATTTGGTTAAGCGCCTCGGGTAATAGTTCATGGCGCTGTCTATGCACCATAGAGAAAGCGGCGAATCAATTGAAGAAGCCGCCCGCAGAGGCTTCCTATAAGAGCTTGCGGGCAGTTGGCTTTTGCTTTTGATTTGCTGTTTAGTTGTCTTTATGTACAAGTATCAGATTTTCCTGTTCCATAATATCGGAAATTTCTTCTACCATTTTATCATGAATCAATGTAGTGAATCTGTCTGATATTTTTTCTGCTACAGATTTTAAAGCTACTTGAGTTGCTTCAATTTGTTTATAGTCTTTTTCTGGGGAGATAAACAATTGATATGGCTCTATGTCAAGATTCTGTGCAATAATGTCTATCGTTTCTGGTTTTGGGAATTTGTGGCGGCTTTCAATCTCTGTGATGTAAGTTCCTCCGAAACCGATGATTTCCGAAAGTTTTTCCTGTGACAAGCCTTTTTGCTTTCTGTAATGTTTTAAATTTGCCTTAAAGTTGTCCCTTGTGCTGCTTCCCATGATTTACATAATACAATAGATAATTCTTGAGAATTATAGTTAAATAGACATATTAGATATTTTTTATTTGCAAAATATAGTTTATTAGACTATAATAAAGTGTAAATATAATTCTCGAAAAGAGAATGAATCATTTTGGAGGATACTATGAAAAAGAGAATTGCAGTTTTTATTATGGTTGTGATGGCATTTTCTCAACTTTTTGCAATTTCACTTGCCAAAATAACTACTTATAACGGTTACAAGATTATCTATTCATCAATGGCTCTGATTGAATCAGATTTTGAGGGTAGTAATTTTTTCATGAAAAATGCAGAAAGCTCTTATTATAAAGATTTAAATGTTTCGCTTTTTAATTTAATAAAATCTCGTGCTACGGAAAATAGAAATAAAGGGAGAATTGATCCAGAGATTGGGGAATTTATAAGACAGGCTCTCGGCAAAAATGAAAAGTGGAAAAAAAAGGGTGTAGCAGTAATCTCTTCAAAAAATTTGTTTGAGAATGGACGAATTGTTTATGCCGTATATAACAGCAATCAAAAAGAGTTTGTTGTTTATATATATGATCTGGATATTACCCAAAAAGATTATAATGCCAACTGTGAAAATAAACGTTATTACGAAAAATGTATGAACAATATAGAATGGTGCAATTGGGTTCTTGAAAACTGCTCCAATCCAATATCAGAAGAAGCTGTTGCTTACAATAATCAACCTCGTGCATCAATGAATCTTGGTGGGTCATATAATCCATCAAGTGGTGTAGGTTATGGTGGATATGAAACATCTGGCTATGAACGTCCTAAAGTATCAGAACGAAATCCAAACTATGATCCTGATAAAGTTGCCGAGGCAAAAAGAATCCTGCCGACTTGGAAAAAGGAAAAAGCAGCTACAGAAGCAAAACTTAAATATCTGCCGTTTACATTATATGGTCCGCTTGAATAAGTTCAGCCTTTTTCTTCCGCCGCTCAAAAGCAGGATTTGACTGTGCTAAAGTCTGTGTGAATACGAGAACAATTCCTGCTTTATCTAGCAAACGGAAAATCTGGTGTAAAGATTTGTTTTGAAAGTTAAAACTTACAGTTCCTTCCAAAACTTTAGTTTTCGGTATTAACTAAGGCTAAGAATTCTTCTGGAACAACGGCTGGGATTTTAGAATTCTCAAAATCTTTTTTGTTGCGTGTGATTATGTAATCAACACCTGCTGATATTGCAGATTCATTTTGCATGGAATCTTCAAAATCGTCAAAAGAGCTGTTTCTTGCAGCGGCAAAACCCGGTCGTCATTTTCAGAAGTAATATAAAGAACTGCCCTGAGCTTTAGAATTGTCTCTCTGCAATAATCTGGTGTTGCGTCGGTTCTTTCACTTAGCATATAGTAGACATCGATAAGAGAATGAGGTGTTACACAGCCGTCTATCTTGAAAAGGCACATATCGAATATCTTTTTTACTGAATCATAAAAAGGCTGTCTTTTTAGAAGATAATCAAGCAGAATATTTGTATCAAGAAAGACTTTCATACTTTCTCCAAAGAGCTTCTGTTCTTTCTTGCCTTCCGTCGGGAGTAGTTTCTGTATTCGGTTTAAAATTCATTGTTTCAAGTTCGGCAAGTGCTTTTGCTGCCATAATACGTTCCGCAGGAGTTTTTGAGTTTTGCAAAGCAGGATTTGATTGTGCTAAAGTTTGTGTGAATACGAGAACCATTTCTGCACGTTCATCGTCAAGCTGGTCTACATAATCCATAACTTGCTGTTTGAGTGGCATAGCAGCCATATTGCGCCTCCTGTTTTTAAGATGATTATAGTTTAGCATAAATTTCTTGTTTTGAGAAAAAATTCTATTTCTCAGAAATAAATAGATTGAATTTTTCCGTTTCCCTTATAAAATACATGCTGCCGATTTCGGTGGGGTGGTCAATGAAGAGCACGTCGCGGTTTTTGTTCTTTTTCAGTAAGTTTTCTTTGTTTTTCAGCCATTTAAGCCTCTCCTGTAATTATCTGTACTTTAGTATTTTATAAACTTGAATACAAGGCTTCAAGCTGGGCGCGGCACTGAATAAACTGCGTGGTTAGGGCAGGGTCAAAATGGCTTCCGGCAGATTCGCTGATTATTTCAAAGGCTTTGTCAAAGCTGAAGCTTTCTTTGTAGCATCTTTTGCTAACAAGGGCATCAAAAACATCGGCAAGAGCCATTATGCGTGCCTCAAAAGGAATCTGTTCTCCGGCAAGTTTTTCCGGATAGCCCTGACCGTTCCATTTTTCGTGGTGATAGTGGGCAACATTAATCGCAAGCTTTTTAAAATCCTCGTCATCAGCTTCTTTTAAAACTTCGCCTACAATCCGCGCCCCTTCGGCAGAATGTATTTTCATTTTTTCGTATTCTTCATCAGTAAATTTGCCCGGCTTTTGAAGAATTGCATCTGGAACGGCGATTTTTCCAAGATCGTGCATCGGTGCGGCTTTTATAACATCATTGCAGAATTTTTCAGAAAGATTGGCATATTCAGGCTTTGACTTCAAATAATTGACAAAGATTCTTACACAACCGCTTGTCCGTTTGATGTGTCCGCCTGTTGAATTATCGCGGCTTTCAACCATTGTTGCCATGCCGGTCAAAATTGAATTCTGAACAGCGAGCAGCTTTTTGTTGTTCATGTCGATTGATGTAATCATGTCGTTAAAGGTGTCGGCAAGTTCACCAAACGAATCGTTGCTTACAATCTTAACGTGGTCTGTATAATCACCTTTTTTGACTTTTTCAGTTCCTTCCTTCAGTTTTTTCAAAGGAGAAGAATAATAATGTGCAAAAGTAATGAGAATTACAATATCAAGAATAAAAATTATAAGCAGAAAAATCAGTACCTTTATATCAGATTCTTTTATATTTGCTCTTATGGTGGTGATATATGCAAATGTTATAAAACATAAGGGAAACAGACTTACGGAAATATAAAAAACTGTAAACAGAAATGTGTTAGAAGGCTTTATAAGTCCCGGAGTAGATGCAATTTTTCCTTCTGGAAAAAAGCGCGGCAGGAAAATTTTCCGGTGCAGTGTTTCCATTACAAAAAATCCCAGCGTAAAACTGAAAAGACATTCCAAAATTACGTATGTTGCTGAAACAAGCAGTATGTTTTTAACGGAAATGTCAAAATATTTCTTGCTGATTAAAAGCGTGAGTATTTCTGCAAAATAATAATAAACCCAGCCACTTATACTTAAAGAAGAATAAGCAATAGGCAGGTTGATAAACCGTTTTTGAACGTTGTTTTTATTCATTGTTAAGACATAAAGAAAGCATGAAAAAATAGGAATTATATAACAGAAAGAAGTAATAATAGAAACTATTGTGTGGTGCTGTGCAAGAATGCTTTGCCAAATAACATAATTTTGTGTTTCACGGTTTATTGTCGTAGAAACCGGAATAGCAGACCCAATATAGTTTGCAATAAATACTACTAATCCATATAAAGCTGGAATATACCACGCATTTTTTCGATTTATTTCCATAGCATGATTATAACAGATAAGTTTGAAATTCACTATAATTGCTTACACATTTCCCGGAAAAACAAATTCCAGATTTTCTTTTGAGGTTTCGACAAGTTTCATAATTGTACTGACAGGTGTCGGCTCTTTGCCGGTAAGCTTGAATGCCGGGAAAAATCTTGTGATGTGTAGCGGAATTTTTTTGTTGTGTTGCTTTTCGAGGGCGGCAACCCATGCAGAGAGTTCGCGCATTTCGGCTTCGCTGTCATTTTCACCCGGAATAATCAGCGTAGTAAGTTCTATGTGACAAGTAGCGGCGGCGGCGTGGATAAAGTCTTTTGTCATTTGAAAATCGCCGTCGATAAAGCCGCGGTAGAAGCTGCCGGTAAATGCTTTTAAGTCGATGTTCATGGCATCTATGTAGGGCGCAATTTGCCCAAGCACATTGAGTGTTGCCGTTCCGTTTGTGACAAGTACATTTTCAAGACCGGCTTCTTTAGACAATTTCGCTGTGTCGCGGACAAACTCATAGCCTATGAGCGGCTCGTTGTAGGTGAAGGCAAGCCCTATGTTGCCGCGGTCGCGGAGCTGCAAGGCGCTTTGGACAATTTCCCCTGGCTCATAGTATTCTGCCTTATCTTTATATTCAAAGGCTTTTTGCGACCAAGAAATGCTTGAGTTCTGGCAGAAAGGGCAGCGCAGGTTGCAGCCATAAGACCCGATGGACAAAACTTTGCTGCCCGAGTGGAACATTTTGAGCGGCTTCTTTTCTATCGGGTCAAGCGCAACTGAAGTCAGTTTGCCATAGTTTTCGGCAACAATCTTTCCGCCGCGGCAGGTTCGCGCACCGCAAAAACCTGTTGAGTTTTCTTCTATTATACAATGTCTGAAACATACATCACAAACCGGCATAATGGTTTCCTAATAATGGCGCACAACCTCAAAACGGAACAAATCAATCTTTTCGCCGGGAGCGATTCCGCCTTTGCGCCTTGCAATTGCAACCTGCTGTTTAACTGTATCAACACCGTCAAGGTCTGGAAGCAGAAGCCCGCGCTTGTAGCCGCTCTGGACGATTACGCCGTATTTTTTGACGTCCAGCTCTGCTTCGGATTTTATGGGCTCGGCTTCACCCAAAACATCTACGTTTATATCAAGATATTTCAGCTCATCTTCTGTGACAGGCTCAAAACGCGGGTCTTTAGAAACTGCGCTTACCGCATTTTGAATTATCTCCATGGCGAGATTTTTCTGTGTAGAGGCAATTGTTCCTATACAGCCGCGTAAACCGCCGAACTTGTGAATTGAAACAAAAGCGCCTGCCTGTTTGTTCAAAAGCTCCGGCGGCACCCAGTCCGGCAGAGGCATAACGTCACCGTTCTTTACAAAATATTCTGCGGAAGCGCGGGCAAGCTTTACATAAGCATCTGATTTCTGGTGTTTTTGTTCAAGGTCGGCTTGTACAGACTTTAAGCGCTCATCAAGAAAGTGCCTTGTTTCATCTTCGCCCTTTGGAATAAACGAACAGATACCATAGCCGACGCCGGTTACATCTTCGTGAGAATATTGGGTTGCTTCTACAGCCTTGCCGTCGAGCGCGCCCGCCATAATCACAAAAGATTTATGACCGCATTCTGCAGCTTTTTCGCAGAAGTTCTCGTCAAAATCAAAAAGCTCGCCAAACCGCGCGCCGGAACAAACGTCCATTATACGCTTATCATAAACAGGCCCTTCTTCCGCAAAACCATAAGGCCCGTAATCCTGAAGCTTGTGCGACAAATCACCGCTCGCAACATAAACAGCCTTGCGCCCAAGCTCTTCGACTGTTTCTTTTATCAACATTCCATATTCATAATGCTTCAAAAGGTCATAGCCTGAAAGCCCGGTGCGCACAAGCTTAAAGTCCTTGTACTTTTTCAGGATAAACCAGAGTGGAACCATTGTGCCATGATCAAGCTCTTTGTGTTTTTCGCCAAGAGTTCCGGCAGGGAAGTGCGAAGCTTCAGCCCGCGCACTCAGCCGTTCCACAAGCTCTTGGTCATACTCAACATCAAACCGAACTTGGGTTGCCCTAAAATCAGCAAACGACCCCTGCGCCCCAGCCCCCGGTGAAATATGGAAATAATCAGAATACATCACGCTGTGAGGACTTGAAATAATTATAGTTTCCGGCTTGAGTGCAGCAATTTCGTCTGCAACCCTTTCATAAGCCTTAACCGTCTTTTCAATCTGTTTTTCGCTTCCGCGGCCAACATCAGGCACAATCATCGGCGGATGCGGCACCATAAAAGCAGCAATAATCGACATGCGTAACCTCCTGTTTTTTACCCGACAATTTCACTTATCATTTTCCAGTCAAAGCACCGTTTGTAATTCTGGCTTGGTAACTCACATTCCTGATTCCACGGACGGTCAAAGACCATAACTTTCAATTTTGGCAGATGATTAAAAAACTTGAAAGCCGCCGGTGAATCTTCAACCGCATAATCAAAATGCATTTTATAATAGTCTTCAAGTTCAAGACTGAAAGTGCTGCCCTTAATAAAATTGTCCCGCCCATATTTATTAAGACAGAACAGATTTACGTGTTCAAGCCCATGCTCATTAAGCCATTCACGCGAAGCTTCAAAAGCGCTGAAAGGACGTCCGGTTATTATTTTTACGTCATGCCCTTTATTAATCCAGCTGTTAATTGTTGCGGTTGCTCCGGGAGTTTCATCATAAGACAGGAGAATTTCTGGCTTATGCCCCTCAATCATCAGCAGCTCGTACTGTTCATCGTTCAAAGAAAAAGACTGCTGCAAATTAAAGTATTTGATTTTCTCGTATGGTATATTCTGCCCGAAAAGCTCATCGGCAAGCGTAGAAAAATACCGCGCAGTCTCGCACAGACAGTCATCAAAATCAACGTAAATATTCATTAGTCTATTATAGCAGAGAATTCCGTTGTATTTGTAATTTATTTTCAGTTTGGAGCTAGAAAAAATGGTATAATGATATGAAAGCGCTGTTCAATCATCAGCATGCAACAGATTATGGTTATGTTGATTTTGAAAAACGCGAGTTCTACGGCAAGCGCGAAATGACCGCCGACCAGTATGTTGCTTTCAGTGGCATCTATTGCGACCACATGGTAATTCCAGAGCTTTTCAATACCCAGTTCTTTGAAGGCCTGCGCAATGCCGTTCTCGCTCATGGCAACAAGATTGTTTTCAATGATACTTATGTTATGTATCTTGCCAGAAAGCCGGGAATAAAGGGGGAATTGCGCAACGCTATCAACAAATTAATTTCTGCCTTGAGTGTTTTTCGTATGACTCTCCTCTGTGGGCTCAAGTAGTATCCGTTCACCCAAGTTTTTAATTATGAATTAATTTTTTTACTAAATAATCTTCAATTCTTATTAATACAGCACAATCTTCTTCCTTATTCCAAATGGTTGTATCTAGTCCCCAATAAAGAAAATAACTACTATTACCATTGTTATTAATTTTATTTTTTTCTTCACCTTCCTTTGTATATATAATTATTTTATCACCACTTTTTACTTTTTTATTGGGAAACCAAAAACTATGTCTAATTTTATCCGAAATGTATTTCCCTTCATAAGTTGTATCAAATAAAAGATATGTTCCAATATCACAATTATTTACAACTTGTAAAATTATACGCTCTTTTAATTTGATACCAGCATCTTTTACATATAACACTTTTAAATCCATAAATTATATTCTACTCCATTTTGCGATTGCAGATCCTACAATTAGAACAATACCAATTACAATAAAAAGTCCATGATTGACAGAAAAATCTTTCGTAAAATCTAAAGTTGATAAAGCTATAAGCACTCCCCCTATTGTATAAACTATATCGGTGAAAATTTCCAATGATTTTTTCTTTTTAAGTTTTTCATTAGCTACAGCTAAATCTTTATCACATTTATAAAAATTATTTTCGAATTCTTTTAAGCGTTCTAATTCTTGTCCATATTTTTTATTTTGAGAAATAACCATTTTTAATACGGCAGGGCTTTTTAAATCATCTTCACTTAAAAATTGAACAATTGATGGATAAAAATCTATTTCTTTCTTATTTTCTTGAGGTTCTTCTCTTGCACCTGTTTCTTCTTCCATATCATCAGTTAAGTCCATTTGTTTCTCCTTTCAAGTAAGCTATATAGTATAGTTATACTACTTAATTGTTTTTTATCAATATTTTGTAAAAATTTGTAAAATTTTATTCAAGACGTTTTCCAGCTTTTTAAAATCATTACACCGCTTTTTCAACATTACGCTACAATTAGGCTTTTGTACCAAATAATACAATTTATTAGCTTTTCTAACTATTGCTTCTTGATTTTTCCTACACCACTCGATTTCTTTTATGCATAGTCTCTTATAATTAGCTTGTGCAGAATTATCTTTTGATGAAATTTTCAAATCTACCTTTGTAATGAATCTGTCATCAACAGGAATCATGTTGTTAAAATTTAAAACACTGATAAGTTTTTCGCCATCAAAAATACGAGTAAAATCAACATCATTTTTCTGAGTCTTGTGTTTTTCTTTTGCTGAATCCAGAGGAATACAATATTTATGTTTATCACAGATAACTACAATTCCGATAAATGGACGGTTACTTTTATGAATCTGTGGAGAAACCGACTGCACACGATCATCAGCCTTGTGCAAATCACGTACATATTTCATATTCATAAAATATAAATTTAATCTTTCTTGTTTCATTATTACCCATAAAAAAAGCCGTGTCAGTGAACTGCACGGCTTTATTGATTCCACTTAACGGTAGGACTCACCGCTTTTAAAGTTCCCACTCACAGTAGGGTACACTGCTTTTAAAGATTCCACTTAGGGTAGGACTCACCACTAAATTAAATATAATGCAGATATAGGGCGAAGTCAAGATTTAATTTTGAGTACGCCTGTCTTTTGTGCCTCTTGTTTATTTACATTTTCTCAAGAAGTTCTGCTTTCTTTTTATTGAATTCTTCCTCGGAGATAAGTCCTTGATCTTTCATAGCCTTCAATTTTTGCAATTTCACAGACACATCATCGGAACTTATTCCTAATGTTGTATTACTACTGTTTCTAAATTCATTTTCACATCGATTAAAGACTTCCTCTATTCCTACTTTTACAGTGTTTTTCTGATACAGATAAAATACAATAGGAACAAGCCACCCCACTGTTGTAAAAAGACCACAAACAAGAAAAATCCAAAACCAGATAGAAGGTTTGTACGTGACATCTGCAACCAGCAGAATATCTTCATCTTTCAATGTGATATTAACAACCGTTTTATCACTTCTATTTATTGAACCAAATGTAGCATTTACATCTTCAACAGACAGAGATACACCATTATTGTGAACAGTTGCAGCAACATTTTTGAAGGAAGATTCCAAAAATGCAACAATATTACTTGTTGATACATTTGTATGAAATCTTTTACTAATATCAAAATTCATTTTTCATGCCTCCTCGTGCTGCTTTATAGTTTTTCAATAAGTTCTGCCCGCTTTTTATTAAATTCCTCCTCATTGATAATTCCTTGTTCTTTTAGTTCCTTTAATTTCGTAATTTTTACAGAAACATCACTTGAATCAGAAACTGATTTTGTAGACTGAGAGGCATTTTGATTCATTACTTGAACAGCTTCTATAAAGATTTTTTTTCTTTGTGATGCTGTAATAAGTGCAAAAATAAAGCCAGGAACAACAAAAATGAAAACAAAAACTAAACACAGAATAAAAGCCCATGGTTTATAAGGGGTTGATGTTACACCTACTGAAGTTGTATTCCCATTAGGTTCAAAAGCAATTTTTATATAAGATGCACCGCAATCAATTCTTAACTTTCCTTTTTCATCGATAAAAGTTCTATACCTAAAGTTTTTTAATAAATCTTTAGCTTTTTCCGCATTCAGATTTTCTACACCAACATTTTGTTTCCAAGCTAAATATGCCATATTATTTCCTCCAATAGCTTTATAGCATTACAAAGTGTAAGTAGTCGTAATAACTACATGCTATTATTTTAACTAACAATACGCTCATAGTCAACAATAACTTTTAGCTATATTTTTGGCTAATGAATGAAGTTTCTATTGAACATGTAATAAGTGAAAATATAAAAACTCTACGGAAAAAACTAGGCTGGAGCCAAGAGCTGTTAGCTGAAAAGACAGGTGTTTCTGCTCCTTATATCACACAAATTGAGGTTGGAAAAAGAACTCCATCGCTTGATATTGTAGAAAAACTTGCTTCGGCTCTTGGAGTAGAATATAAGACACTTTTTGAAACGAATAATGAAAATTTACAATCTCCAGAGTTTTCAAAACACATTCTTGAATCAAAGCTAATTACAGCAATTACAAACACAATACATAATGAGTTTAAAGACTGAAAAAAGACCTCCTGTGAAAAACACAGGAGGTCTTTTCAAATTTCAGCAATTTATCAAGCGTTATTTAATCAAGCTATGATACTCCTGCAAGCTCTTAACTCCGCCCTCGACACCGTTGCCGTTCTTTATAGACTCGATGCCTTTTATGGCTGCAACGTAGCCAGCGAGAGTTGTGATGTACGGAACTTTGTACATCAAGCAGGCTTTTCGGATAGTCTTTATATAGCCCGAATTTCGAGTTTTAGTAAAAATTTACAAAAAAAGCGTAAACCTTTAAAATTTGTTTTGCCCAACAAAAAAATCAAAGGGATACGCTTATGTATGAACAAATTTTATCTTTAGTAACTTTATTTTTCAAGAGCT
>JAGAAX010000003.1 GCA_017614995.1 Spirochaetaceae bacterium | reverse complement strand
GAGCTTCTTTATACTCTTTTGAAAAATAATCAGATTTATGAACCTAAAAAATTCATTCCATCAGATGGACGAATTTCAAAAATTGCAGAAGAAGCTTTAGGTGCGTGAATAAGAGGGCTGGGGATAAAATTAATCTAACTTGCTCTTGACAAAAAACATAGGAGGAATCCCAGATTATCTAAGAATAGCAGCCTTGTACATTTGCTGCCGGTTTTTGTGCCACTCAAGCCGTCTGTTTTTGTGATGCAAAAACAGACACTTTTCGCTGAATAATCCATGTTCTTAGATTTGACTGTTGCGAAAAGAGTTTCGCCAGATAATCTTTATCCGTATATTAATCTATTGCGAAAAGAAGCCCTAATAACCCGAATTTGCACAGTGTCTATGCAAGATCTGGTACACGAACGCCCGCACTGGAGCGCTTTTTTATATATGAGAATTGAAATAGAGAGTTTTTTTGGTGATGTAATCTTGTTTTCGCCCAATATTATTGAAATTAAAACAATTAAAAATCGTTTTTATGAACTTGTTTCATCTTACAAAAATGTGGATTTACGAGATAAAGTCTTATCAATGCTTGTTGATGAATTTCATTTTAAGATAGAAAATAAAAAATCAACATCTAAAGATATTGTTGCAACAATTGATACAGATATTAATCATTTTTTTCAACATAAATGTTAAGGGAAAAGATTAACATGGAAGAAATTATAACTTGCAACGATTTCAACAAAATTATTCATACAATAGAATACACAAGAACTCAAATGACCTATGCCACAAATTCTGTGTACATAAGATTGTTTAACGCCGAAGATGAGAAAATCGGCTATTTTATGATAGACCCTTCAGACTGAATATGACATAAGCCGCATCAGCTTATTTCTAATGATTAAAAATGTATATTTTTAATATTTGACAAAAACAGCAGAGCATAATTATAATATAATTATGGATGAATTAATCTTCGAATGGGATCCTGTAAAAGCGGAATTGAATTATGCAAAACACAAAGTAACTTTTGAAGAAGCAAAAAGTGTTTTCTATGATGAAAATGCCGTTTTAATTGCAGATCCGGATCATTCATCTTTAGATGAAGACAGATTTATTATGCTTGGACTTAGTTCAGAAATGCACATGTTATTGGTCTGTCATTGCTACAGGGAAAATGACAGAATCAGAATTATTTCTGCAAGAAAAGCTGACTTACAGGAATCTAAACAGTATGGAGGAAGACTATGAGAGACCATTATGATTTTTCAAACGGAATTAAAAATCCGTATGCTGATAAACTTAAAAAGCAGATTACAATCCGTCTTGACGACCAGGTAATTGATTATTTTAAAAATATGGCAGAAGAAACAGGAATGCCTTATCAGAATATTATTAATTATTATCTTCTGGATTGTGTAAAAGAAAAGAAACATCTTGAAGTTGCGTTTAGTAAATAAAATCACATAACTTGTGTTTCAAATCAAATATCGGGTTCAGCCTGAATATAGCATAAACTGCATCAGCCTATTTCTATTGTTAAAAAGCCGGTTTTTTTGTCTTTTTGTAGGAGGGGCTTTTTAGAATCGTCTATTTTGATGGTAACAAGCGAACCTGACTTTATGTCTTTGAGCTGTCTGCCTGTCAAAAGCACTGCACCCCACCTGCTGCAAGCGTAGCGGCCTTTTCTGCCGCCGGGAAGCGCAATTTCGTCAGACACAACACGCACAGCAAGAGTTTTTTGTGGCTTGCCGTCAGAAGCCCCGGACAAAGCACCAGCCGCTTTGGGCGCGCCGCTTATATTTTCCGCAAAAACAAAAGAAACAGCAGCCCTGTCTTTAGGCAGACCGGCGGCTTCAGAACGCTTTGCAAGCGCGGCTGGTGCTTCATCAGTGCCGCGCACAAAATGACACCACTTTGCGTTTCTTGTGCCGGGAAAAGCACAAGCCGCGCACTGCGGACAGGGCGAACAAATGTTAAAGCCCTTCCTTATAAAGCCGTCTCTAAACAGAGAGATAAATCTGCTGCCGCGCGGCACGCCCGGCTCAACAAGAAAAAACGCCGCCTTTTCATCAGCATAAGAGAAAAGCTTCCTCTGAATGTTTTTGGCGTCCTCATCAGGCGTCCGCTCCGAATCCTGAACAAGCTCGTTCACCATGTTTGCACAGATTACAAAAGAAGCTTTCTGGCGTATTTCAACACCAAAAGTGCCTTTTATTCTTGTTATGTGCCAGGGTTCTCCGCCGTCAGCGCAAGTTCTGGCAGCAACAGCCATGTACAATTCTTCGCCGAGAAGAAGCGCATTGTGCGACAAGTCTGTTACAATTATATTCAGCTTTTTCTGCCGTAATTCCGGGCGAGAAAGCCATAAAGCAATCACAGCAGTCAAAGGACCTGAACCGATGTCAAGAACTGCATCGCCGTCGCCCAAAAAGTCAAAAGCCCCGGCGGGCAGAGACTCGAGTACACTGCAAAGCCGGTACAAATTCCACCACGAAAAATAGCGCACATAAGCGGCAATTGATTCTTTGCTGTTCATGTAGCCGAGGCGGCGCTTTCCCCTTGTGTCGGTAAGCTCATGCGACAAATCTCTGATTTTATAAGGCAGCGCGCAAAGCTGTTTGCTGTTAAGAGGGCTTTCGCTTTGAATTATTTCGTCAAAATCTTTTATAAGCTGATTTGCCTCTTTTGACAAAGGCTCAAATATATTCGAAGTTATTTTATATGAAAAAGTTCTGTCTGAAAAATTTTCTGTCTGCTTTCCGTTTTTAGCCGGAAAAGTCTTTTTAGAATTTCCGGCAGCTTTTGCTTCAATATGTTTTTCTTTTTCTGCTGAAACAGGTTTTTTAGATGTTTTTTTCGCTACGCCTGCATAAAACGGCACTTTCTCTTTTTTATCCACAGATTTACTGTTCCTTTTGAGATTTTACTTTAGTATACAAATCGATTAATTCATTTTTAAGCAGATTTATATCGGTTTTGAGCTTTGTGTTGTCAGTCTCGGTAGTTTCACGCATAAGCTGCTCGGCAGCACCCTCAACAGTGAATTTACGGTCAACAACAAGATATTTCAGGCGCAAAATAATCTGCACATCACGCGAGGTATAGACGCGTCTGCCAAAGCCGTCTTTTTGCGGCGAAAGGAACGGAATGTGTTCTTCCCAATAGCGCAGCACATGAGCTTTTACGCCCGTCAACTGTTCTACTTCCCCAATCGTCATTGTTGCCATACTTAAGCCCTACGAATCTCTGTCCTTTTTGTAGTTTTCCCACTTTTTGCGGCTTGCCTTAAGTTCAAGCTGAACAGGTATTTTGTCATAACCCAAATCGTTTCTGATGCGGTTCTTAAGAAATGTCAGATAAGACTGCGAGACAACTTCGGGGCGCGTGCAGAAAAGCAGAAAATTCACCGGCTTTACGCTTGTCTGTACAATGTAGCGTACTTTAAACTGACCGCTCCGGCTTGCTGGCGGCGGATAAACCGAAACCCAGTCTTTTAGAGCTGTGTTCAGCGGACCTGTTTCCATTTTGTGCGTAAGCTGCCCGTAAACTTCAAGAGCTGTGTTCAAAAGGTCTTTTATGCCCTTGCCTTCCAAAGCCGACAAAGCAACAACAGGCGCGTAACTCATCTGCCCGAACATAATCTTCATATTCTGCTCGGCATTTCTGAAAGTTTTGCGGCTCTGCTCCTGCGTGTCCCATTTATTCAGCACAAAAATAACGCCAAGCCCTCGCTCACAGGCTAAAGACACAATCTTTTTGTCCTGCTCGGCAAGCCCTTCCTGCGCGTCAATCATGTGAAACACAATGTCTGCATCGTCCAAAGATTTTATGGCGCGGTTTACCGAATAATACTCAACGTCTTCGTGTACTTTTGCCTTGCGGCGGATTCCGGCTGTATCAATTATGTGGAACTTATTGCCCTTGTATTCAAAATCGCCCTCAACAACGTCTCTTGTAGTGCCTGCGTAGTCGCTTACAATTGAAGCTTCGCTGTGCGTAAGTCTGTTTGCAAGCGTAGACTTGCCTGTATTCGGCTTGCCGACAATTGCGATGCGGATTTTTTCCTCTTCCTCGCCTTCTTCAACCTTAGAAAAGTCAAGCTTCTTTACAAGCATTTCAGAAAGCTCGTCGATTCTGTCGCCATGTTCTGCACTGATAAAGATAAGCTCGTCAAAGCCGTACTGATAAAAATTGTAGGCTTCTTCTTCTCTTCTGCCGCCCTCTGTTTTGTTTACAGCGGCTACGACTTTGCTCCAGTAAGGGCGAAGAAGCGCGATAAATTCTTCGTCTTCGGCGGTTATTGTTCCGGCTTCAAGCAGAAGCAGAATCAAATCAGCGTCTTTAAGCGAAGCAAGCGTCTTTTCAACAACAAGCTCGTCAAGCATTGCTTCCATTGTTCCAATTTCGCGCTCAAGCTTGAAACCGCCTGTGTCCATTATGCGCACAGGATAACCGCATATAAAGCAGTCTTCTTCGATTGGGTCGCGCGTAACGCCAGGCGTCGGGTCTGTAATTGCGCGTCGCTCATGCAGAAGGCGGTTGAACAATGTAGATTTACCGACATTCGGGCGGCCTGCAATCACTATTTTGGGAAGATTCTTATATTTTTTGTTCTCATCGAAAAGAGGCTGCTGTTCAGCAGATTCAGCATTTTCAATGTTTTCGATTATTTCGTTGTCCTCTATCATAAAAAGTCCTTTTAGGGCTGCTTTATTATTTGATTAAAGATTCTGCAAGCTTTTTGATTTTTGCGGCAGAAGAAGTGTTCAAGGCTTTTTTGGCAAGTGCTTCAAACTCTTTTACAGAATGTTTTGAGAGAAGTTCTTTTGCCGCGCAAACCTGACTTGCGCTCATGCTGAAATTGCGCACGCCCAAGCCTGCAAGAACAGCAATTCCGGCAGGTCTAGAAGCCATCTCACCACAAACTGAAACTGAAACACCTTTTTTGTCCGCGTTTTTTACAACCTGCTGAATCATGCGCAAAATTGCAGGGTGCATCTCGTCAAAAAGATAAGACACCTTTGTGTTGTCTCTGTCCACACCGAGCGAATACTGCGTCAAATCGTTTGTTCCAACCGAAAAGAAGTCCGCCATTCCGGCAAAAAAGTCTGAAATAAACGCGGCGGCGGCAGTTTCTACCATAATTCCGGTTTGCACATTCTCCGAAAACTTTATCTTCTGCTTTTTAAGCTCTGCCTTAACTTCGTCCACAATCTCAAGCGCTTTTTCTAATTCTTCGACCGTACACACAAGCGGAAACATAATGCGCAAATTGCCGTGCATACTTGCCCGGAACAAAGCCCTAAGCTGTGTCTTGAACAAATCGACTTTTGCAAGACTTACGCGGATTGCGCGCCAGCCCAAAAGCGGATTTGTCTCGTCTGCGCCTGAAAGTTCCTCAAGCGGAACGACTTTGTCTGCGCCGGCGTCTAAAGTTCTTATTGTCACAGGCTTTTTGCCCATTGTCTTTAAGACTTTTGAATAAACCTCGTACTGCTCGTCTTCAGAAAGTATGCGGTTTGCGTTCATAAACAAAAATTCTGTTCTAAAAAGCCCGATGCCGTCCGCGCCTTCGTTGAGCGCAGCTTTAGCTTCTTCAACTGAACCGATATTGGCAAAAACACCGAATTTCTCGCCGTCAGCCGAAAGTGCCTGCTTTGTCTTAAAGGCGGCAAGTTCTTTTTCGCGCTTTTCTTCTGCGGCTCTGTCTTTTTCGTATTGGCGCGCTTTCACTTCATCAGGGTTGATAATAACAGAGCCGGTATCGCCGTTTACGATTGCCCTGTCGCCGTCGTGCGCGTTCTGCAAAATGTCTTTAATGCCCAAAACAGCCGGAATCGCATAATTTCTTGCAAGAATTGCAAAATGGCTGTTTACGCCGCCTTCTGCAAGCACAACTGCGGCAGGTTTCCGTTTTGCAAGCATAACCGCATCTGTAGGCAGCAGCATTTTAGCGGCAATTACCGCGTTTTCTGGCACAGATTCAATGTCAAAGCGTTTTTTTTCAAGAAGCACATTTACAACGCGCCCAAAAACATCGCAAATATCGTCGGCGCGCTGGCTTAAATAGGCGTCGCCTGCACTGCGCATAGTTTCAGCCATAAGCTGATACTGCTCATAAACAGCGTATTCTATGTTTGTCAGATTTGAAGCATGTGCGTTTTTTATCTGCTCGGTAAAAACAGGGTCGTCAAGCATTACAGAGTATGCCTCAAAAATGGCTGTCTGATCTTTGTCGTTTGAACCGTCAATCGCGCGCAGGTCTTTTTTTACCTGTTCAACCGCCTGCAAAAAGCGTTTCCACTGAGATTCAACTTCTGATTTTGAGATTGACTTTTTATCAACAGCCGTCTGCTCTGTTTCGGGCACAACAAAAACCGTACCCGCACCGATACCGGCAGAAGCAGACACACCCTGTAAAATCTTCATGAATATGAATATATCAGTGCAAGCAAGGACTGTCAAACCCACAGCTTCTGCACGAATAAGTTTTACAAACTTCTGCAAAAGGAGTTTTCCTTTAAATTGATTTGTATTATACTCTTAAGCGTTATGGCTGATAAAAATAATTCGTCTGTTGCATTATTCTGCGTTGTTTTCGGCGCAATCATTCTTTCTGTATTTGCGATGAACCTTAACCGCATAAAAGAAGTTCTCGAAGAAACACATTTTGTTGAGTCTGTTTTCGGCAGCTCTAAAAAAGAAACCGCTAAAAAAGAGCCAGAATCTAAAGAAGTTGATGTAAAAACTGAAATAGACTTTGAAAAAGTGCCTGAACCGGCTGTATCTGAAAATGTTACAAGACCTCTGCAGCCTGCCGAGGACAAATTTTCTATAGACATTACCACAGTTTCAGAATCATCAGGCAATGAGGACGCGGCAGCGCTTCAGCCTGAAACAACCCCGACAATTCCGTCTATAGCAGAAAAAACAGACAACACGCTTTTGCAGCCGCGCGAAGAAATTGCCGAAGCCAGCCCAAAGCCGGAGGAAAAGCACGAAGAACCGGCAGCAATGCGCGATATTTCGCTTTATTTTATGTACATTGACGCTACCGGCAACCTTATCCGCAAAGAAACACACCGCTCAATTCCGGCAACAAACTCGCCGCTTACTGCAACTTTGCAGACACTTCTTGCGGGCACAAGTATAGAAGAAGAATCAAAAGGCTATATTTCATTAATTCCAGACGGAACAGTTCTGCTTTCTGCCAGCGTAAAAAACAAAGTTGCCTACCTCAATTTTAATGACGCCTTTCAATGGAATAAATACGGCGTTGAAGGCTATTTCGGTCAGTTAATTCAGATAGTATACACCGCCACAACTTTTGAATCTGTTGACAGCGTTCAGTTTCTTATTGAAGGCATGAAGCAGGATTATCTCGGCAGCGAAGGCGTCTGGATCGGCTCACCTCTTTCAAGAGCAAGCCTTAAATAGTTATGCCGGCAAAAACCGGCTGATTACCCGTTTTTTACAATAAAGAAAAACAAAACAGTTCACGAAATTCAATTTAATATAATTATATCAGCTCATAGGGTGTAAGCATATAAAGTTGACAAAGTTTTATATGCTTGTATATTATAAAAGTAAGGAAAGTAAGGAGGCGTTTTATGGAACTCGCAAAAGTTACATCAAAAGGACAGATTACAATTCCACTTATGATAAGAAATTTGCTTCAGCTTAAAACCGGAGACAAGGTGTTTTTTGAAGAAAGCAAAGGAAAAGTATATATCACAAATGCTTCTCAAATTACTCTATCAAATGTTCAGACTCAAATGCAGGGAGAAGCAGAAAAAGCCGGTTTCCAGACAGAAGATGATGTTGTAGCTTACATCAAAGAATTAAGAAAATCAAAGTGAGAGTTTTTGTAGATACAAATATTATAATCTCTGCAATGCTTTTTCCAAATGGGAAAGTAGCAAAAGTATTCTCTCACCTTCTTGAAAAACATACCGTGATTATTTCTTCGTATACAAAAGAGGAATGTACTGAAGTTTTTGAAAAGAAATTTCCTGCAAAAATAGAACAGCTTCAAATCTTTTTTGACGGAATAAATTTTGAAGAATTTAAGAGTCCTGAAAAGATTGACGAAAAACAATATCCAAAAATTCGGGACATAAAGGATTTGCCTGTTCTTGTTTCTGCAATTTTATCTGATGCAGATATTCTTCTTACCGGTGACAAAGATTTTGAAGATATAAAAATTGATAAACCACTGATTTTTACTCCTTCAAAATATTATGAATTAATAGCATAACTGCGTAGTTATACAGACACCCACAATGGAGCGCAGGAATTAAAATGAACTACATAATCGAAACCGAACGCTTAAAACTCCGTGAACTCACTTTGGATGATACAGACAAGCTTGCCCTTGTGCTTTCGGATCCTCTGTCGATGAAGTTTTATCCACATCCTTTTTCGAGGGAAGAAGTTGAACATTGGATAAAATGGAATATCGAAAATTACAAAAAATATGGTTTTGGACTTTGGGCTGTGATTGAAAAGGAATCCGGCGAATTTATCGGCGACTGCGGAATTACAATGCAGCAAGTGGAGCAGGACTTATTTCATGAGATTGGCTATCACTTAAGAAAAGAATACCGCGGAAAAGGCTATGCAACTGAAGCAGCCCGTGCCTGTTCGGACTTTGCAAAGAACAGGGGAGTCAAACAAATCATCTCCTACATGAAGTCCGACAATCTTCCTTCGCGCCATGTAGCCGAGCGAAACGGCATGACCTTTGTGAAGTCTTTTACAAAAACCGTTATGGGCAAAGTTGTAGAAGATGAAGTGCTTTATATGAAAACTTTGTAGGCGGAAAAATGACTGACTGGGATGATAAGTTTGATTATCTGCAACTAACACGTTCTCTCTATCTGAATATTGATTACCTTCAGTTTCTTGTTGAAAAAGTCTGGAAGATTACAAAGAAGGTTGATGTTGTTGATTTTGGTTGCGGGTACGGATATCTTGGCCTTGTGTTGATGCCGTTGCTTCCAGAGGGTAGTACATATACCGGCGTTGATATTTCCGAAGAACTGATTAATAAGGGCCGCGAAATTTTTAAGTCTGTTTCATTCAATCATAAGTTTATAGTTTCTTCTGCAAATGGCGTTCCGGAAAAAGCTGACACCTTTGACATCGCAATATGTAACAGTGTTTTGATGCATATTCCAGAGCCCGACTCTGTGCTTACAGAAATGAAACGCATCACCAAAAATAACGGAATGATTATTTCCTGCGAGTCAAACTGGAATGCGGTAAATGCTCTGATGTATATCGACGGAATAAAAAAGAGTAAAATCACCGACCTTGGTTTTCTTCAAATCTTATTTGAGCGCGTTCACGAAAAAACAAAAACTGATGGCAATATCGGAATGAAAATGCCGGTCATCATGGCAAGAAATAATATCAAAAATATTCAGGCCCGCATAAGTGACGCCGTCCGCATTATTCTTGCAGATGAAAAAAACGAAGAACAGGATTCGATTTACACGTCATTACAATCTGATGGTTTTGGCACCGAACTTAATGATGAACAAAAGGCCAGAAAAATAAACTGGTTTATGGAACTCGGCTTTTCTCGTGAAGAAGCAACTGAATATCTGGAAAAAGAAATCAAACTGAATGAAATCTTTCGAAACCGCAGCGACCTGAATATGGTCTATGCCGCCGCTATGACCTTCTGTTTTGGGTATGTGATTAAATAATGGAAAACATAATTCTTAACACCTGGATAGAAATCAGAAAAGAAAAAAGCACATCTTCATTATAAAAAACAATGCATAATTGCTGAAAAAGTCCAATTTATTTCATTTTTTTTCAATTTTTTTTGAGGGTGCTTTAATTCCTGCAACACCCCCTGTTTTATAATTAATGCATGAACCAAATATGGAGGTGCTTATACGTCCACGTCAAGGCACGCTACGCTTAAAGCCTTGACATGTCCGTTTACTCACCTCTCAAATAATTGTGAGGTGTTTATGAAAAAGCAGGGCTTGATTAATACTAAAAGAAAAAAGCGATACATCTGTCTTGATTTAGAAATGTGCGAACTGACCTCAAAACAACGAAAAGCTGTAAAAGGTATGCGGTGTGAAGTAATTCAAATTGGGGCAGTAATGCTTGATGAGAATCTAAATTGCATCAGCCAATTTTCTTCTTTTGTAAAGCCTGAGTATGGTCAAATTTCTAAAACTATTTCTTTACTGACAGGAATCACCCCGGAAACTGTTGAACATGCAGACAGTTTTACGACAGCTTTTTATAAATTAATCTGCTGGGCAGGAAATGATGACATCACAACATTCTGTTGGAGCGATTCAGATTACAGCCAGCTTTGGGACGAAATCTATATAAAAGCAAAGAATCATGATGAGTACCGCAATTTTTTGAAAACTTTTGTTGATTTGCAGGCGATATTCGGAAGGCTTCTGAAATCAGAACACTCGATTTCTTTGGATACAGCTCTAAAATACTGTCATTTGAAATTCAATGGGCAGCGTCATTCTGCAATTTTTGATGCATTTAATACAGCGCGGATTCTTTTCAAGCTAAATAAGATTGGAAAAATCGGAAATGAATGGACTTATATAGCTTCATATACAGAAAGCGAAATGTCAAAACGATATTCTAAGCTTAATTCGCTTGATAAAGATTATACATCTTCTTTTGCAAGTTTCATTTCACCAGATGTTTTAGAAAAATTTGGATATTCAAGAAAGGAGGCAGAGAATTTAGAATCTGAAAAGAAAATTGAAACACAATCTGCGTCAAATAAAACAAAGATTCCTATATTGAAACTGTTTGACTGTTCTCGATACGGAATCAATGTTTCTGACTGGCTGAAATTTTCTGTCAGAATGCGTTTTGTCGGAGATTTGAAGATTTCAAAACCAGTTGATTTTCTTGCCGGTTAAAAAGACCAGATGAAAATCAAAGTAAAACTTATTTTTTTATGGAGGAAATTTTATGAAAAGAAAAACATTATGGATTCTGAATGCAATTCTTATAAGTTTGAGTTTCGTATTAACGGTTTTGGATATAATTTCTAAGGAGAGCCCTAGATGGTACACAATTGCAAAAAGTATCGTAGCGGTTTGTTTTTTGTTATCTGCAATTTGCATCTGGACAGCAATTTTTATGTATGAAGCTGAGGACGATGAATACGACGAAGAAGATGACGATGACGAATCGAATTAGCAACCATAATAGAAAAAATACTGTATAATGTATCTCACAAGGAACAGAACATGACACAGATTGAACAGCGGAAAGCGGCGAAAGAATTCGCGGAATTTTGGAAAGACAAAGGTGACGAAAAGCAGTACACACAGCAATTCTGGACTTCGTTATTGAGAGATATTTGCGGTGTATCTTCGCCAGAAAAAGTTATAGATTTTGAGAAGCGCGTAAAAATAAACGGTACAAAGTACATAGACGGCTATATTGCAGACACAAGAGTTGCAATTGAACAGAAAGGTTCAAAGATTGATCTTGATAAAGCAGAAAGGCAAAGCGACAAAGAAGAACTGACTCCTTTCGGACAGGCGAAACGCTACAACGACAATCTTCCGTTTTCTGAAAAGTGCCGTTGGATTGTCGTTTCAAATTTTACAGAGTTCCGTATTTACGACATGGAAAGAATTGAACCAGAAAAAGAATTTGAAACAGTAAAGCTTTGTGATTTGCCCAAAGAGTTCTACCGCTTGCAGTTCCTTATTGACCAGAAAAATGAGAATATACGCCGCGAAGAAGAACTAAGCTTAAAAGCTGGTGAGCTTGTCGGCAAATTGTATGACGCGCTTATCAAAGAATACATCGACCCAGATGAAAAAAGCCTGCGTTCATTGAACATTCTTTGTGTCAGAATTGTTTTCTGCCTTTATGCTGAAGATGCGGGACTTTTTGACAGCAAAACAGCTTTTGAAGATTACATAAAATCATTTGCGATTGAAAATTTACGTGACGGAATTATCAAGCTGTTTAAAGCCTTAGATTCAAAAGACCGTGACAAATACGACCTAAAATTGAAAGCTTTCCCTTATGTAAACGGCGGTTTGTTCAAAGATGAGAATGTCGAAATCCCGAACTTTACAGAAGAAATTGTTGATGTAATTGTTAATCATTGTGCGCCGTTCAACTGGTCAGAAATAAGCCCTACTATTTTTGGTGCAGTTTTTGAAAGCACTTTGAACCCAGAAACACGCCGAAAAGGCGGAATGCACTATACCTCGATTCAGAACATTCACAAAGTAATCGACCCTCTTTTTATGGAGGATTTGAACGCCGAGTTTGAACAGATATGCAATATAAAAGTTATAAAGCAAAAGAAAGATCAGCTACATGAATTCCAGAATAAGCTCGGTTCTCTCAAATTCTTAGACCCCGCATGTGGTTCCGGCAATTTTTTGACAGAAACTTACTTGAGTTTGCGCCGTCTTGAGAACAAAGTCATATCAATTCTAAGCAAGGGCGAAACTCTTCTTGGCTTTGATGAGTTCATAAAAGTTCATATAGATCAATTTTATGGAATTGAAATTAATGATTTTGCTGTTACTGTTGCAAAAACAGCCCTTTGGATTGCAGAAAGTCAGATGATTGCAGAAACGGAAGCCATCATTTCTCAGAGTATAAACTTTTTGCCTTTGACCACAAATGCTTTTATTGTTGAAGGCAACGCCCTGCGCATGAACTGGTCAACACTTAAACCAATTGATGAAAACGCACAGCCGACAGACGGACTTTTTAGTGGCTTTGTAACAGAAAGCGATGGAACAAAACACGAATACAACTACATTATGGGAAACCCACCCTTTGTCGGTGCAAGACTTATGAGCGAGAGCCAGAAAAAAGATGTACTTGATGTATTTGGGGACATTAAAAATGTTGGGAATCTTGACTATGTTTCATGCTGGTACAAAAAGGCAGCAGACCTTATGCATGGTACAAATGCAAAAGCAGCTCTTGTTTCAACGAATTCAATAACTCAAGGTGAACAGGTTGCTATTCTTTGGAAAACACTCTTTGAAAATGACAATATCAATCTTGATTTTGCATGGCGCACATTCCGATGGGACAGTGAAAGTACTGAAAAGGCACATGTCCATTGTGTAATTGTAGGCTTCAGCGATAGGAACAGCAGTCAAAAAGAGAAAATCATCTTTGACGAGGGCGGGAACAAAAATATTGTAAAGAACATAAACGGTTATCTTTTGGACGCACCGAACATTTTTGTTGAAAGTCGTCAAAAACCGCTTGCAGATGTACCGGAAATTGGAATCGGAAATAAGCCGATTGATGGGGGAAACTATCTCTTTACAGAAGCCGAGATGAAGGAGTTCATAAAGAAAGAACCTGCATCAGAGAAATACTTTAAGAAGTGGATTGGCTCAGATGAATTTATAAACCGCTACTATCGGTATTGTCTGTGGCTCGGTGACTGCTCTCCTGCAGAAATAAAGAAAATGCCCGAATGTTATAAACGTGTTCAGGCTGTTCGGGAATTTCGACTTGCAAGCACAAGTAAACCGACACAAAAAATTGCAGATATTCCGACACATTTTCATGTTGAGAATATGCCGAAAGAAAATTTTATCGTCGTTCCAAAAGTCAGTTCTGAAAAACGCCGTTATATTCCAATCGGTTTTCTTACGCCAGATATTTTAGCAAGTGACCTTGTATTTATAGTTCCCGAAGCAACACTTTATCATTTTAGTATTTTGACAAGCTCCGTTCACAACGCATGGATGCGAGCAGTAGCAGGTCGCCTAGAAACACGTTACCGTTACAGCAAAGATATCGTCTACAACAACTTTCCATGGTGCAATCCGACAGACGAACAGAAAGTCAAAATCGAACAGACCGCGCAGGCAATTCTGGACGCGCGTGCAAGATATCCAGATTCATCGCTTGCAGACCTGTACGACGAAACGCTCATGCCGCCAGATTTGCGCAAAGCTCACCGCGAAAACGACAAAGCAGTTATGCAGGCTTACGGCTTTAAGCAGAATATGACAGAAAGCGAGATTGTCGCCGAGCTTTTCAAGCTGTATGAACAATTGGTAAATACATAACAGGGGAACTTCATAAAATGATTGATAAGAATCAAGAAAAACATTCTGCCATATACAATTTTAATGTCAAAAGCCTTAAAAGAGGAGCTAATCGTGGGTATTGTAGAATTTGTGGTAAAATTGCAGATTTAACGGATGACCATATTCCACCCAAATCGTGTGGTAATAAAGGACGAACATCTTTTACTTTTGGGAACAAAACAATTATAATGCAAAATGGCTTTCATTGCAGAACTATTTGTACCAATTGCAATAATGTACTATTGGGTTCTGATTTGGATAAGGAATTTAAAAAATTCTATGACCAGGCAAAAGAATATAAAAGAATGCATTCAAGCATTATATTTGCTCCCATTAATAAAATAGATGTAGATGCAAAAAAAATTCTGCGTTGTATATTAGCACACTTTCTAGCAACAAATGCTTGTCATAGTGAAAAAACTGTAGAAGAAACTTTACAAACACCATTAGACCAAAATATTGTTTATGAACGATACAGACAATTTGTACTTAGTAAAACACAAAGTATTGAGAACACAGATGTTTATTACTGGTATTATCCTTTTTCTAATATTGTCATAAATCCATATTTTGGATGTATGACAAATGCTTTTACTCCTATGAAAAAAAACTTGATAGGTACGCTTATAAAATTTTTCCCTATCGCTTTGTTCATTCTAAATCGTGATAGATCAGATGGTATACCAAGAGGAAATTTATTTGATTGCAACAGTAAAGCCATTGCTCTAAATTTTGAACACTTTTTGCCAAAAGAATATTTAGAAAGACCATTAGAGAATGAAGCTTTTGTACTAAATTCAAATGCAGTTGTGAATGGAAATAGAGAATTATAAGTATAATTTAATCCGAATGTGTCGCCGAGCTGTTCAAGCTATATGAGAAACTGACAGCAAAAGCGTAAATGTGTGATATAAGGGATCTCTAAAAAACTTCAGTTTTTAGAGATGCTCATAATAACATTTCAGAGGTAAGTATATGGGAAAATTAGGATGGTTTTTAGGCGGATACTTTCTTCATTCAATCTTTTCTGATATTGATAAAGAAACGGAACATAAAAAATTAGATATTGAACGACGTAGACTCGAATTAGAAAAAAAGGAAGAATCTGAAAAAGATAAATATGTTGTATATGATCCAAATAAAAAATTGACGGCTTATGATTGGATAGCATTTGCTTTCTGGTCAATTGTTATTATCTTTTTTATTGTACTGTTTGTAAAAGTTTTAAAATTTGCATGGCTTTTTGCACATATTTTTGATGGAGCACCTAAATGATTATGGAAAATAAAGATGAACTTGCAGCATTTTGTTCTTGTGGTTGCGGTGACGGCGTACATCTGAAAGTTACAAAGGATAATGACGGGAAAACTGTGTATCTTTCTTTTGTGACAGACAGATTTTATTCGGAACAGGGAAATGCTTTTTCAAGATTCAAAGAAAAGTTAAAACGAATATGGTGCATAATACGCAATAAAGAATACAGCTATTTTGAAATTATAATGAACGAATCTGATATTCAAAATTTCAAAGAATTTGTGGAAAAGATTTAATGTATATGAACAAAAGCAAATAAAGAAGTGTATGGGCGTTGATATTTTATATTTCTTAAATCACGATTTGAAAACTGACACCGCAGAAAACTTTCTTGTGGATTTTAAGTCACGTATAAACGGGAAAGATGTCATTTTGTATGATTGTGAAAAACAAAGTTGGACAGATAACGAACCTAAAAATGGCGTGTGGTATATCTTGTATAACAAATCTTTTGAAAGCAATTTTAATTCTAATAAGCTTGACCTGTTTTATAAAGACGACAATCTGCAACTTGACTTAGCCTTGTCTAAAAATACGGTTTGTGTCTTTGTAATGAAAATTGACGGCAAAGACATTCCTGCCTGGTGCCGGTGGTATACGCTCTGTGATGTATTTGAAAAGAATTCGCCGTATAACGCAAAAGATTGGGTTCACGCTATGGTAGAAAACTATAAGAAGCATCTTGCCCCGATATTTCATTCTACAAAAGTGCTGCTGACGGCAGACAGTTCAAGTTTAAGGCACGAAACTCTTGGAGCTGAATTCTTACGGGAAAAAGGAATGACTATTGAAGATGCACTAGAGAAAAACAAAGAATTTAATCCTCCGTGCAAAGTTATTAAAAACGATGCTGTCTTTGGAAGAAAATCAGAAGATTACTACGATAAACAATCAGAAAATCCTATAGGTGCACTTTTTCTCTTTGATTTATGAATCCCGATTCCGTCTGAAAAAGAACACAAAAACTAAATTAGTATATTAGGCTGCGGCATAGATACTTTCTTCTGGGAAATTTTTTTTAACCACAGCAACATAAAATGCATAGTTGGAAACGGAATCTTTGAAAGGCTCGCCTTTTTTGTTGAGAGATTTATATTGTTTTGTCTTTTTGTCATACTCAACAGTACCAAATACTCCATTCTCAATATTATAGACAATCTTTGAATCTGTTTCTGACAATTTGGTGAATTTTAGCATCATATAAATTTTCCAGTCTTAATACGAGATAAAACCTATTCCTTATTTAGTGCAAGTTCTACAAGATAGCGGCTTACAGTTTTTCCATGCTTTGCTGCAGCTGCTTTTATAGCCTCAACCTCTTCTGGCAGTGCAGAAATTGAGATAGTTTTGTACTCTACAGTCCGCCCTCTTGTTGTACCTGCAGGACGACCGGCACCCTCTCTTTTACCACCCCTCGCCATAATTACCACCTTTAACAAAAGATTTCTTATTAGAGCACTTCACATGCTTAAAATCTATAGCCGGAAAGAAATAGTTGCAATGTCAGCTATGTAATTCAATCTTTATATATGACTGAATCAATAATTCCGAGAAGCTCTTTATTACAGTTCACGCACTTACATTTAAACTCATTTTTGGCAGAATCATAGAATTTTACATATTCTACGTGGTTTTTATTTACAGTGCCCATTTCAAGTTTTATAAGCGGTATGTTGCAGTTTTTGCATTTAAATTCAAAATCAGGCTTAAAGTTGCACAAAATCTCCAAATTGTATATGATTTTGCATTTTTGGCAGCCATAAAGTGCATGTTCAAGCGGACTCTTAAAATCCTTATTCTCTTTCAAAAAAGAATTAAGCTCATCCCTATAAGTGCTATTGCCTAATGAGTCAATCCAACTTTTACAAAAATCTGTATTATAAAATGGAATATAGCCCCAACCTGATTCAAAAGCATAACGGTTTTTGCAGTTATCACAAGTGGTTATATACTCAATACTCATACTAAACTCCTTCCGAAACGCCGGACATTAAGCTCGATTTTGACAGACGAAGAACTCAAAAGAAATCAGGTATTTTCCGCCAACTGTTTTATCTGCTCTTCTGTACCATGATGCAGAATGTCAAGACGACGGTGTTGTTCAGGTGTAAGTTTTTCGCTAAAGAGCAAATCTATAAATTCACTATGCAAACCGTACTTGAATTGCCATTCTTGATTTTCAATAGGAGTTTCATCATACCAACCCAACATATTTTACCTTCTGTCTGTTATAATAAGAATCTGTGTAATTCGCTGTTTGCAAAATCAAGTATTCTTTCCATATAAGAATGTCCATAAATTATTAGACATGCCCGAAAGATAAGCAAATTTCCGAGTACGTTTATTATACATCAATCTGTCATAAAGTCGAATAAAAAAACTAACTTCAATCATTTTTAAAACTGCTTAAGATGGCGTTCCTGAAAAAGATGATACCTTTGACATCGCAATCTGTAATAGTGTTCTGATGCATATTCCGGAGCCAGACGCTGTGCTTACCGAAATGAAACGCATCACCAAAAATGACGGCATGATTATTTCCTACGAGTCAAACTGGAATGCTGTGAATGCTCTGCTTTATATCGACGGAATAAAAAAGAGCAAAATTACCGATGCTCGTCAACAAATTCCACAATGTCGCCAATTGTACAATCAAGTGCAGTACAAATTTTTCGCAGGCTTTCCATTGAAACATCTTCGCCTTTGCCCATTTTGGCAACGATGTTACTTGTAATTTTTGCCTGTTTGATGAGGTCGCTTTTGTTCATATCGCGGTCTATAAGGAGTTTCCAGAGTTTTTTGTAACTTGCGCTCATTGCATTTTTCCTGTCTTGATTTCGTTTTTTAGATAATCATACACATAAAGAGGACTTTGAAAGTAAAGACCTGTCTTTGGGTCGCATAATTTTTGATATGTTTGTGAATTGTAAACGGCTCTTAGCGCCTGTTCCACGTCAAAAGAAAAATCCTTTACAAGATATGTTGCAAGGTCGCGAGTAGTACATTCTATCTGATATTCAATGTCATTCATTGCAAAGTCCTTTGTTTACGAGCATCTGAATTGCTTTTTCTGTTCCAAAAAAATATTGAAAAGTAATGCCTTTCATGTATTTAAGTCTTTCTAAGAAAGTTTCAAAACTGATGTCGCCTTCAACAAAACGACGGATTTGTGCTCCAACCCTGTCATTTGCTATTGGACCTGTTACAATGTCGTATTCGTGTGAAAAATCCTGGTTTTCCTGATTGCGGTTTTTGAAAACAAAATCTGCCCAATCCTTTGAATATTCAGAAAAAGACAGAACTTTCAAGCTTCCATTTTTTAAGAGATTTTCATCAAACTCGAACTTTGTCACAAAAGGCTCTGTTTCAAAAAGTCCGGCTTTGTAACTTGCCATTTCGTAAGCCTGATTATAATTGTCAGAAAGATAGAATCCTTTGCCGAAATCTTTGTTAGGTTTTGAAAAACTTAAATCTATTTCCTTTATTTCTACGGTGGAACCATGATACAAAAACATTACAGGTTGCCTCCGTGATTTTTGCAATACAGCGAAAGGTCTTCAAGAACATCTGAAAAAGGAAGTGTGTGCGTAATGTTATAGTGCTGATTTATTAAACTGATTGCATTAAAACGGTCGAGATAATTGAATGCTTGTGTTGTAGAAAGCGAGTTTTTTTTTGCAAAATCACTTATCAAAGAAACTGTGTATTCTATTTTGTCTTTTACAGGTACTGTCGTCATATTGCCCCCAACAATTGAATTATATCATCATTTTTTGAATTTTCAATAAAAACTCACGATATCGGGAGAAAATAAAAAAAGCCTGCTGACAAATCAGCAGGCTTTTTTTATGCGCTTATACGCTTTTATGCTGTAATAAGTCTGACTGCGATTACGCCTTCAATTGCCTTGAGTTTTGCGGCAACAGCGTCGTCGATTGCGTTTTCAACATCAATAATGTTGTAAGCTACATCGGCGCGGTTCTGGTTTACCATAGCGGCAATGTTGCATTTTGCGTCTGCAAGAACAGTTGTAATCTGACCAACCATGTTCGGAATGTTCTTGTTGGCGATACAAATTCTTGTGCCGTTTGCAGGAATCGGTTCGTCCATCTTGCATTTCGGAAAGTTCACAGAGTTGACGATGTTTCCGTTTTCGAGGAAGTCGCGCAACTGGGCAACTGCCATGAAAGCACAGTTGTCTTCTGCTTCTGGTGTTGAAGCGCCGAGGTGTGGCAGACAGATTACTTTGTCGTTTTTGAGCAATTCTTCGTCGGCAAAGTCACAGGCATAGCAGGCAACTTTTCCGGCTTCAATTGCAGCAAGAATGTCTTTGTTTACTACAAGACCGCCGCGCGCAAAGTTCAGGATACGTACGCCTTTTTTCATAATTGCAAGGCGGTCTGCGTTAATATAGCCCTTTGTGTCGTTTGTCTGCGGAATATGAATTGTAATATAGTCTGATTTTGCAAGAAGCGAATCAAGGCTTTCTGCTTTGTGAACAGCGCGGCTCAAGCTCCAAGCGGCATCAACTGAAAGGAATGGGTCATAGCCGATTACGTTCATGCCGAGTTCCATTGCAGCATTTGCAACCATTGCACCGATTGCACCCAAACCGATTACGCCGAGTGTCTTGCCCTTAATCTCAGGGCCGACAAACTGGCTCTTGCCTTTTTCTGCAAGTTCTGGGATTTCATCGCCTTTGTCGATGAGTGTTTTTGCCCAAGCTGCGGCAGCATGAACAGGGCGACTTGAGAAAAGCAGTGCGGCGATTACAAGCTCTTTAACAGCGTTTGCATTTGCCCCCGGTGTGTTGAAAACAACTACGCCCTTCTCTGTCATTGCAGGAATCGGAATATTGTTTGTGCCTGCACCTGCGCGGGCAACAGCTTTAACTGTTGCAGGCAGTTCCATTGAGTGCATGTCGGCAGAGCGGAGAAGAATTGCATCAGGGTTGTTGATTTCTGAAGCTACTTCATATTCTTCGCGCGGAAATTTTTCCAAGCCAGAAACTGAAATTTTATTTAAAGTCTGAATCTTAAACATCTTATTCCTCCAATTATTTGTTTTCTGCGGCAAATTTGTCCATGTACTTGATGAGTGCTTTTACGCCGTCAAGTGTCATTGCGTTATAAATTGAAGCGCGCATACCACCAACAAGGCGGTGACCTTTCAAGTTTACAAGACCGGCTGCTGTTGCGCCCTTAACAAATGCGTCGTTGATTTCCTTTTCTTTGGCTACGCTTGCATCATCTTTTGCACCTGTTGAATACTTTGTAAGGAAAGGCACGTTCATGATTGAGCGGCTGCCCTTTTCTGCTGTTGCATGGTAGAAATCTGATTTGTCGAGATAGTCATAAAGCAGGTTTGCTTTTTCGTAGTTGCGTTTTGCCATGCCTTCTGCGCCGCCGTTCTTTTCAATCCAGTGCATAACTTTGCCCAAAACGTAGATTGTGTAGCAAGGCGGTGTATTGAACATTGAACCTTCGTCTGCGTGTGTCTTGTATGTAAGCATTGTCGGTGTGCCTGCACGTGGTGTATCTGTAATCAGGTCTTCGCGGATAATTACGAGAGTAACGCCGGCAGGTGCAAGGTTCTTCTGAGCACCGGCATAAAGCAGGCCGAATTTTGAAACATCAAGCGGTTCGCTCAAAATGCAAGAAGAAATATCTGCAACCAATGGAATATTTCCTGTATCAGGAATGTACTCGTAATGTGTTCCCATAATTGTGTTGTTGAATGTGATATGAACATAGTCATAATCGCCTGTTACTTTTTCAACACGCGGAATATATGTAAAGTTCTTGTCTTCGCTAGAAGCAAGTGTTGTTACTTCAAGGCCAAGTTTTTTTGCTTCTGCTTCGGCTTTTTTTGCCCAAACACCAGTTTTAATGTAAGCTGCTTTGCCTGTCTTAATGCCGAGGTTAAGCGGAATCATTGCAAACTGTGTAGAAGCACCGCCCTGCAAGAACAAAATCTTATAATTTGCAGGAACGTTCATCAATTTGCGTACCATTGCTTCTGCGTCCTGAATGATTGGTTCAAATGCCTTTGAGCGGTGGCTCATTTCCATTACGCTCTGACCTGTTCCGTTGCAATCAAGCATTTCTGCTGCACATTCTTTCAAAACTTCTTCCGGCAATGCTGAAGGGCCAGCACTAAAATTGAAAACTCTTGCCATTTCATACTCCTTAAAAACCGCTTAAACGGCGCTTTAATTGGTTGAAGATTTCTCTTCTTATTTGAACTGGAAAACCAGATTCTTTACTTAATTTAAAGATTTGCACGACAGATTCTGCAATGCGTCCATAACCGACAGATTTTCTACTGCGGTTGTTTCAGGCAGATGCAGAATCGCCGCCGTATAATTGACAATTCCCTTAATTCCACATGCAGCAAGTCTTAGAGCCATCTGCTCGGCTGCTGATTCAGGAACTGCCAGAATCGCATATTCGATTTTTTCGTCTGCAATTATTTTTTCCATCTTTGATGTTGAATAAAGCGGAAACGGCGCTCTCAATGTTTCCGTTCTATTGGTACTTGAATCAAATCCGGCTGCAATAACAAAAGATGAATTGTTAAAACCAGCAAAGCCCGCGAGCGCCTCGCCCAAACGGCCGAGCCCCACGATGCAGCAGCGTTTCTCAGCTGCGCCCAATGAAAGCACACTGTCAATTGTTTTTTTCAGCAGTGCCACATTGTAGCCGGCAGCATTCGCACAACGCACGCCAAGCATTGATATATCGCGCCTTATAGTAAAACTTGTCCAGCCTGTACGACTTTGAATTTCAGCAGAAGAAACTGTCTGCTTGCCCGACTTTTCAAGCTGCTCAAGCAGTCTGGCAAGCCTTATCAAACGTTCTCTTGCAGGTTTAGAAATTTTCTGTTCCATCGCACCACCACAAGTCTGAGCTTCTATAAACGCAAAACCAATGTGAAGGTTTTCACAACACCTTATGGCGGCATACTATCATTCACAAAAAAAAGAGTCAATAAAATTTTGATTTTTCCTGTGAAATCATTCACAGCTATTTTAACAGACGTCCCAAACCTAAGCAATTTTCCTTATATTGCCAATATTTACAGGACAAAACTCAATATCCATGATATAGTTAATTAAAGATTTTGGACATATCTAAAAACTGAAGTTTTTAGATATGTCGCCGAGTTGTAAATCGCTATAATGGCGCGATTTACAACATCGCATTTTCAAAGACACCTATAAAAACTGAAGTTTTTATAGGTTCCGTTTTAGAAATTTTAAGTAGAATTGTGCTGCAAATTTGCAAATGCGCCGACATTTACATTGAAGCATAACATTAAAAAAGTAATTGATTTAAAGAAGGTTTAAAAAGTTAATGTCCGTACAGCATACGCCAATAGACGCTCCTGTAAAACTTCTCAAAGGCATAACACATCTTGTCAACTCAACGTGTGAAGCGCAGGACTTAAACATAATTCACAAGGCTCTGCTTTCTGTAGCTGATGCCGCAAAGGCACAGAGCGCAGAAATATGGTCTATAAACAAAAATGACGACAATTCTTACTGGTGCCAGTGCAGGGCTATAGCTGTTGCAGACAAAAAACTTAAGAAGCAGGACACAGCCCAGCAGATTAATTTTGACCTGACTTTTAAAAGCAGGCTCAGCAAGATTTATTCCGGCGAAATTGACAGGCTGCCCTTGACGGCTTCTGACACAATTTTCCCGATAATTCAGAACCAGAATTTCATAGGTTTCGGTCTTTTGAAAAACCGGACAGTTCAAAGCCTGTCACAGGACGACAGCACAATTCTTTCTGAGATTTTCCGCATTTTAATAGACAGCTATTTTAACCAGAACGCACAGCATGAAAACGGTGAAGAAACCCTGGAATTGCAGCAGCTTCACAGAGACAAGCTTTTAAAAACCACAAGCGACGTTACCAATATTTTCAACTCGTCTGACGAGGACAATTTTGAGCAGCGCATGAACGAAGCCCTCCGCATTGTAAGCGAAGCCGTAGGTGTGGACAGGGCTTATGTTTACCGCAATGTAAGAGAAGAAGGCGGCGGTTGTTTTATTGAGCTGTCTTTCTCATGGCAGGCTGCGGGCGCACCGCCATACCGCCCGGGCAAAAACCATTCGGGCTGGTTTATGAGCGCAGAAGAAATTGCACTGCGCAAACAGCCCGAACAGCGCTTTTTGAACGCAAGAATTTCAGACAAGCCGCGCGGCTGGGAAGGCAAGCAGCAGGACAATATTCTTTCGCTTCTGGTTGTGCAGATTTTCTTGGGCGACAAATACTGGGGCTTTATCGGATTTGACGACTGCCACCGCGAAAGGCTTTTTACCCAAAACGAAGAGAATATTCTCAACACATGCGCCTACATGTTTCTTGACCACATCACGAAACACGACGGGCTGCTTGCCAAGCAGAAACGCGACAAGCTTGTTGAGGCAAGCAATGATGTCACAAGAGTTCTGACCATAAACAACGGCACAAACTTTGACGAGCGCATCTTGAACGCGCTTCACGTTATAGGCGAATCTGTAGAAGCAGACAGAATTGTAATCTGGCAGAAAACCGAAGACTGCGAAAACGGCTGCTGGCTCACACTGAAATATTACTGGGAATCAAAAGACGCGCCTGAAAATCCGCAGGGGCTTATAAACAGAAAGCGCCTCTCGCATGAAGACGTAGAGCTTCACATGCGCCCAGACCAGATGCTTACAAACGTAAAAGTCGCACGTGACAAGCCGCGCGGCTACGAAAGCCTGCTCGAGCAGCATGTTCTCTCTCAGCTTACAATTCAGATTGTTCTCGGCAACGAATATTGGGGCTACATCGGTGTCAGCGACTGCCGTACAGAGCGCTATTTTTCACCAAGCCAGGAAAACATCGTAAATACATGCGGTCACATGATTCTTGCATATATTTTCCAGCAGGAAAGTATCCGCAAAATTGGCGCAAGAGATTTTCTGCTTTCAACTGTAACTGAAATAACAAAAGAGCTTACGGCTGTTTCTCAAATCAGCTTTTTTGACAGACTTAAAAGCGGCTTGAAGAAAATCGGCGAGCAGCTCGATATAGACCGCGTACATATATGGCGTAATCACTGGGCAGCCACCCCCGAAGAACACGATTCGTGCAGCCTTATTGCATTGTGGCAGTCGCCGCGGATTGCTTTTCTCAATACTCCGGCTCTTCCAAAAGTTTATGAGGACAAAACAAATGCCCTGCGCGCATGGAAGAACAAGCTTGTTACAGAAGGCATAAAAAACGGAAATTATTCAGCGATGACGGCTTCTGAAACTTTGTACCGGCCGCTTGAGATTCTTTCGGCGCTGGTAATTCCGCTTGTTTTTCAAGACCAGTTCTGGGGCTTTATGTGCTACGACAACTGCCACGAGGAAAAAGCCTTTACATCTGACGAAGAAGCTATTCTTGCTACATTTGCCCGTATTTTTGCGGCACAAATCATTCAGGATGAAACTTCAAATTCTTTGATTGAGGCAAAAGAAGTTGCACTTCAGGCTACAAAGGCAAAATCTAACTTTCTTGCCAACATGAGCCACGAAATCCGTACGCCGATGAACGCAATTCTCGGTATGTCTGAACTGATTCTGCTTGAAAAGCTGCCGCCACTCATCAAAGAATATGCACACGACATCAACACAGCGACACGAAGCCTTTTGAGCATTATCAATGACATTCTTGATATTTCAAAAATTGAATCAGGCCGCCTTGACTTAGTGCCGGTTCAATATGATTTGGGCGCACTTATTAACGACGTGCTTACATTGATTAAGATGCGCACTGCAAGCAAAGGTCTTGCATTTTTTGTACGCATTGACCCTACACTGCCGCACAAACTGATAGGCGACGAAAACCGCGTTAAACAGATTCTTATCAACATACTCGGCAATGCTGTCAAATACACAAGAGAAGGCTATATCCGGCTTGACGTTACAGGCGAGACACAGGGCAAAACAATCCGGCTCAACTTCCGCATAGAAGATTCCGGTATTGGAATTAAAGACGAAAACTTCTCAAAGCTTTTTGAGCTTTTTGCGCGCGTTGACACAAAGCGAAACCGCAATGTTGTCGGCACAGGTTTGGGTCTTTCTATTACAAAACAGCTTTGCGAAATGATGGAAGGCACAATTTCTGTTCAGAGCGAATACGGCAAGGGTTCAGTGTTTACAGCCACAATTGAACAGAACGTTGAAAGCGACGAGCCTTTAATTGCACTTTCTAGCGGAACAGGCAAATCTGTGCTTGTTTACGAACCGCGCAAAAACTACGCCGACAGCATCTTTGAAATACTTGGCGATCTTCACCTTAATTATGTGCACACATCAGCTCCAGAAGATTTTGAAGCCAAGCTGAACGAAAGCGTTTTTGATTATGTTCTTGTTTCTTCGATTTATTACCGCAAGCTTTTCATTTCTGCAAAACAGAAGAAGAACAAGACTAAATTTGCGGTTTTTGCCGAAGGTTCAAGCGATTTTCAATATGACAAGAATCTGCTGATTGTGCCGATGCCGCTGAACTGCATTCAGCTTGCACAGGTGCTTTCTCTGGGATTTGTCACCCAGACAGCAGCCAATCTGGTTTCTGAAAACAACTACAAAGTCAGCGCGCCGAATGCAAAAGTGCTTGTTGTTGACGACAACACCGTAAACATAAAAGTTGCAGCAGGGCTTCTTAAGAGCCATGACATTGCGGCAGATACGGCACAGTCAGGCTTTGAGGCAATCAACAAAATAAAAGAAACAGTCTATGACCTGGTTTTCATGGATCACATGATGCCTGAAATGGACGGCGTTGATGCAACACATGCTGTACGCAGCCTGAACAACGAAAATGGAAGTATTCCGATAATTGCGCTGACCGCAAATGCCATAAGCGGCGTGCGCGAAATGTTTGTTGCTGAAGGCATGAACGATTTTCTTGCAAAACCGATTGAGCCTGAAAGGCTTAACGCTATTTTGCAGAAATGGCTGCCGGAATCAAAGATTTTCAAGAAAAAGCATACAGACGAGCCGGTTATCGAGGATAAGCCGTTTATTGCGGACGTAAACTACAAGGTCGGTCTCTCATTTGCGGGCAACGACCTGAACGCGTATCACGATATTCTTACAACTTTTGTAATTGATGCCGCAAACAAGATTCAGCAGCTTCAATATGCGTTTGACCAGCAGGACTGGCATCTTTACGCGGTTTATGCACACGCACTTAAGGGCGCGGCTGCAAACATCGGTGCGGAAGAACTTTCGGCATTTGCACTAAGAATGGAAGACGCCGGAAAACAGGTAAACACAGCTTATATTCAGACAAACATAACGGCGTTTTTGCTTCAGCTTTCGCAGATGACAGAAAACATAAAGGAATATCTTGTTTCAGTTGAAAACATGAACCTTTTTGACAATCTTGAGAAAGGCGACAATGAACTTTTGAAGCGGAAAGCGACGTTTATTTTAGACAGAGCCCAAAACACAGATATTATTTCTATAGAAGACACTCTCGACGAGCTTGCAAAGTATTTCTGGACGGAACCATATTCGCTCCACATAAAAGCAATAAAAGCCGCCACAGATATTTTTGACTACGACGGAATTACATCTGCCGTTTCAAAATTATTGAACGAACTGAAATAACTTGCCACAAAAAAAGCTGCCCAAAAACTGAATGTCATTCCGAACTTGTTTCGGAATCTCACTGTTACATCTGTGCAGATGCTGAAATTAATTCAGCATGACGGTTCTTTTCAGGCAGCTTTTTTAGCTCAATATGGCTATATTAATCCGCGATTGCCTTGTATCTGTCAAAAGCAGCAAGCACTTCTTCGTCTTTTTTGGTGAAAAGACTTACGAGAACTGTAAGCAAAAGACAGACGATAAAGCCCGGTACAATTTCGTAAAGACTGAAAATGCCGCCGAGTGATGCGAGGTTGTGCCATACAACAACAGTTACGCCGCCCCCGATAATTCCGGCGATTGCGCCCTCTTTTGTACAATTTTTCCAGAAAAGCGAGAGCAGAACAAGCGGACCGAATGTTGCGCCGAAACCAGCCCAAGCATAGCTTACGAGACCGAAAATCGAGTTGTTGTTCGGCAAAAAGCAGAGACCGAAAGCAATCAAAGCAATTACAAGAACTGAAATGCGGCTGATAAGCAGCACCTTCTTTTCGTCGGCATCTTTGTTGATAATGCCTTTGTAAATGTCAAAGCTTATAGAAGAAGACGCGCTCAAAAGCTGGCTGTCGGCTGTACTCATTGAAGCTGCAAGAATTGCACACAAGAAAAGACCTGCAATAAATGCCGGATACATCTTGAGCATCGTCTCGCTGAAAACTGTTTCCTGAGCACCGCCAGTCAAAAGCATTGCCGGATTAGAAAGGTCGCCGCCTGCAAGATAGACAGTTCCAAGTGTACCAATGATGAATGTGCCGATGTAAGAAATCAGCATCCAAGAAGTACCGATGCGTCTAGCCTTTTTAACGTCCTGGTTAGAGCGGATGCCCATAAATCTGATGATGATGTGCGGCATACCGAAATAGCCCAAGCCCCAAGAAAATGCAGAAATTCCGCTGAACAAGCCGAAACTTGCATTGCCGGAGAACGCATTTTTCAGTTCTTCACCAAACTTGCCGGCAAGCGCAAACGCATTGAATTGCGAAGCCTGGTCAACAGCAGAGCCTATACCGCCAAGCGAAACGATGATAACAATTGAAGAAATTACAAAAGCTACGAAAATTAATGCACCCTGCAAAAAGTCTGTTGTACAAACGGCAAGATAGCCGCCCAAAATTGTATACGTCAGAATAACTACAAGACCAATTACAAGACCGATGTAGTAATTCAAACCGAAAACAGAACGGAACAATTTTGCACAGGCAACAAAGCCTGAAGCCGTATAAATTGTAAAGAAAAATACAATAAAGAAAGCCGATACAACTGTAAGAATGTGCGACTTGTCGTTAAATCTTTTTGAAAAGAAATTCGGAATTGTAATAGCGTCGTCAAATGCAATTGAGCTTTTGCGGAGCGGCTTTGCTACAAAAAGCCAGTTCAAATATGTTCCGACAATCAGACCCAAAGCAGTCCAAACTGTTTCCTTAATGCCGCCGAGATAACACAATCCGGGCAAACCCATCAAAACCCATGCAGAAGAGTCAGAAGCTTCTGCGCTCAAGGCAGTTACCCATGGTCCAACCTTTCTTCCGCCCAAGAAGAAGTCTTTAGGACTGTTGTTGTTCTTTGCACTTCTCAAGCCAATGTAAATCATAAAGCCCAAGTACAAAACGAACGCAACAATCTTTGCTACAAGCTGTGCAGACATTTTTTTCTCCAATATAATTTTGATAAGCCGGAACAGAAGCCACTGTTCAGACTTATTAATTTTAAGGGAAAAATCAGTTCAAGTAAAGTCTAAGGAATGTCTATATGAAAATAAAAACGATTGTCATTCCCGCGCGTGACGCGACGCGGGAATCTTGTTCAGAGATTGTCGGGTCTAGCCCGACAATGACAAGTTCGTACAAAAAAAAGCTGCCTGGGAAAATCCCGGACAGCTTGTATCTTCAGTTTTATTTTGTTGTTGCAACCCACACGCCGGTCGGCCAGTTTGTAAGGTCAGAGGCAAGCAGTGCCTTGCATTTGTTGCAGTAAGCCTGTGCCGCACTGTCCTGGTTGCGTATCTTTTCAAAAGCGTCAAGCGCCTTTTCAAGAGAACCGTTGTAGAACAATGTCCGCGCGGCATCAAAAATCGGCAGAATATCTTTCATAGCTGTATATTCTTCAGTGTTTAAAGGCTGAAAAACGCGGACAGCCTCTTTTTTGCCCACAACTGCAATTCTTGCAAGCTCGCGGAAGTGTATTGCAGTGCCTGCGGCTTCTGCTGCATTTTTCATGGCTTCTGTACACATCGTATATGTGCCGAACTGCTTGTTCTGCCCTTCAAGGCGCGCCGCAAGATTTACAGAATCGCCGAGCATGGTGTAGTCAAAGCGGTTGTGCGAGCCCATGTTACCGACAACAGCGTTTCCTGTATTCAAGCCAATGCGCATATACACGCCGGAATTTACGCGGAGCGAAAGTTCAGGGCGCATTTCCTGCAAAAGGCTCTGGCACTTCATGGCGGCTTCAAGCGCGCGTTTGGCGTGGTCTTTCTGTTCAGACGGTGCATTCCAGAACGCTATAATGGCATCGCCTTCATATTTATCGATTGTTCCGCCTGACTCAAGAATTACATCAGACATCGCAGAAAGATAGTCGTTTAAGAAAGCCGTAAGCTCTTCCGGGTTCAGTTTTTCAGATATGCTCGTAAAGCCCTGCAAGTCAGAAAAGAAAATGCTTATCTCTTTTCGCTCGCCGCCAAGCTTTAATCTGTCCGGGTGCGCAATAAGCTCGTCGATAACAACAGGGCTTAAATACTGTTTGAACGCAGATTTTATGTACTTTTTCTGGCGGCCTTCAAAAGCGTAGTCAACAAGCACTGTAATCAGATAGCTGAAAACAAGGGTTGCTGCCGCAGAAAGAGAAGGAACCCACAAGCCGCTGACAAACAAAGAGAGGGCAATTCCAAAAATTGCACCAGCAAGTATCGCAACAAAAAGCAGGGAGAAAACCAGCGCAAATCTCCGTATAAACGGAAGCGCCTCTGTGAGCATAAGCACAAAAGAACCGAGGAACGCCGCCACAAAAAGCAGAAAAACATTAAGCAGAAACGGCGACGGTCTTATAAAATCGTTCTGAAGATAGTTATCAAGCGTCGTTATGTGTACACCAACTCCCGGATACACTGTCGAAATTGGAGTTGTACACACATCAAACAGCCCCGGAGCATAAAACCCGAAAAACACATATTTTCCGGCAAAATTTTCAGGCTCAATCAAAGGCTCTTCGCCATTCTGCAGGGCATAATAACTTTGCAGAATCTGCATAGCACTATACGGAATATATCTGTCAAGCTCGCCTCTGAAACGCAAAAGCGGCTTATAGTCTGAACCAACCGGAATCGGCTGGTCTCTGAATATAACTGTTTTGCTTTTTTTGTTGTATTCGAGCTTTTCGTCCTTGCCCTCACGGACAAGCAGCGATTCTATTCCCAAAGAAGGAACAGGCTTCTCATTTACAAGATAGAACAGATTGCTGCGGCGGATTATTCCGTCGCTGTCAGACGTACTTCTTATGTTGCCGAAACCGCCGGCTGTTTCACGCAGAATCTTTATAGGAAACAAAGCCGGAATCTGAGGAGACACTTTTCTTAAGTTTTTCTTGTCAAATCCTTCAAGCTCAAAAACCGGGGTTTTAAGCCCGTCAGGCCAATCCTGAGTATTTCCGTACTGTTCGCTTAAAAAGATTGTGTGGATAACGCCTGTAAACTGCTCTGAAGCTTCAGAAAAGCTTTTGTCGTCTTCATCGCCGTAAACAGACGGTTCTGTAAACATAACATCGAAGGCACACGAGTTTGCACCGCCGTCAGCCAGATAGCGCACAATATCGCCGTAAGCTTTTCTCGGCCAAGGCCAGCTCCAGCCGTATTCCTGCTGTGCCCAGTCAATGCTTTCCTGGTCAAGCAGAATAACCATTATATCATCTGAAGGCATAGAGCTGTCTGCCGTTGCACGCATCATCGTGTCATACACTTTGTTTTCGGGATAAGAAAGAATATTCAGTGCAAAGAACAGCACTGAAAACAAAGTTGTTCCCAAAGCAATAATTACGGTGCGTGCAAATTTATTGTTTAATAATTTCATAGGCCTGCAATGGCTGCCTTAAAGCGCGGCATACGGACAGACTGATTTGAAACATACTGGTACTTGCCCAAACGCATATTAACATTGTTCAGCCGGCTTTCAGGTGACGGGTGTGTTGAATACATACCGCCGCTTGAACTTGATGCTTTCTGCTGAAGCGTTTTAAGCATAGACTCAAGTCCATGCGGATCATAGCCTGCACCTTCAAGCAGTTTAAGCGCATTATTGTCCGCGTCAAATTCCTGCTGCTTTGAATAACCGGCTGTAGTCATTGTCCGTACAATGTCGCCGATATTCTCGTCAAACGAATCAACCATCTCGTTCAATGCGTCATTTCCCAATGCATAAGTTGTTGTTTTTGCAGCAGATGACAATGCGGCACGCGTGCGCTTTGACTTAATAGCTTTTACAGCGTGCTGCAACTGAATATGTGCAACTTCATGCGCAATAACTGCGGCAAGAGCGTCTTCGCTTTCGGTACATTTTACAAGACCCTTTGTTACAAGGATGTGTCCGCCCGGCGTTGCAAAAGCATTTACTTCATTTGAATCAAGAATCATTACGCGGTAGCCGTTGTACAATTCAGGTTTGCTTGAATTGATAACGAGAGCATAGCAAATCTTATTTAAATAAGCCTGAAGTTTTTCGTTTTTAAGCGGCTTATACTGTGTCAGCAATTGAGCGGCAACAGCACGTCCGATGTAATATTCTTCTTCAGGTGTAATTTCTTCCTGTGCTTTACCCAAAGCTTCAGAAGTCTTTTTTGCACTGTCTTTTGTTTTTTGGTCAAACTGAACTTTCTCTTTTATGTCAGAAAACGAAAATTTTTTTTCTGCAAAAGCCAAGCCCTGAAACAAAAGCAATGCAACTACAACAATTGCAGTCAGTCTCTTTGTCATTACTCAGCTCCAGAAAGCTCACCGTCTTCAATAAATGTCTTTAATGAAGCATCTGAAATTTTAAATGCTTCAAGCTTGTCAACATTTGAATAATCAAGTTTTTTGTTCGATGTTTTGTAGCTGTCCTCAACCTGCTCAGAGAAGCCTTTTCCGGCAAGAGCAATTTCGTCAGCAGAAGCGGTTACCTTCTTAGAACCTGTTACAATCTTTTTAGAGGTAACACTGGCAGCAGAAATCCAGCCTGCAACAGAAGGATCACTAGCTTTGTGAACACGGTGGAATTTGTTACTTGCTTTATCAACAATAAGCTCATCTCCATAAGAAGCCTGAGCAACAACCTTGTCAAAATTTCCTGTTCCGGATTTAATGGCTGTCTTTTTTACTGCAACATATACAGTTTCCCCAACCTGAACAGCAAAAAGAGCCCCGGCGCATAAAAGAATACCTAAAATACATGCAAATTTTTTCATAAACTCCTCCTAAATTAAATGAAGTTTTTGCAAAACAGCATAATTAATCTGCTCAAAAGCCAACGTTTTTGAACATGAATACGTGTATTTAAAACGCTCAATCAGTATTTCGGTTACACTTTTGTAAAAAATTACCGTATAACCGAGCGTTTTTTAGATGATTTTTCGCTATACATGAGTTTGTCTGCTTTTGCGATTATATTTTCAATAGACAAATCTTCGGTTATTAAGGCTGACTGCGCGCCGATGCTGGCTCTTACTTTGTAGGGCTTGCCGGAAGCGGCATTTACATCATCGAGGTACTTCTGGAATTTTTCCTTGTATTTTTTTATAGCCTGCTCGCAATCGCCGCTTTCTATAACAGCACAAACAAATTCGTCACCGCCAAATCTTGCCGTAACTGAATTTTTGCCTGCGCTTACAGAAATTGCGTCAGCAAGCACTTTTATAGCAAAATCACCGGCGTTGTGCCCATAAGTATCATTTATTTCTTTCAGAAAATCCATATCAACTGAATAGATTATCAGATTGCTTTTTTTCTTATTCTTTAACTTCAAAAACACAAAATGCTCAATCTGGCTGTAAAAACCGCGACGGTTAAAAACACCAGTAAGCTGGTCTCTTACAAGCAGGTACTCAAGCTTTTCATGTATCTTAACAGAAGAAAGTGTCTGGCTTGCATTCTGCGCAAAGCGTTCATATCTTGAAATTTCAAGATTGTCATTTTCAAAAAGAACTGCCAGATAGCCCAAGAATTCTTCGCCAAAAATCAAAGGCATAAATAAAAGGTTTGTATAGCCCTGCGCAAATGTTTCAGCTAGATTCGGCAGATACTGCCGCCGCTCTATAACCGGAAACTCAACGCCTTTGCTGTCCTGTACACACAAAAAAGTGTCTATCTTATCATCAAAAGGCTTGTCTTCAAAAAATTTAAAGTCCTCTTCCATATTGAGGAATTTGTGGTTGAGCATTATCCATGCATTGTTTGAGAACGGCATCTTATTCAGAAAAATATCCTTCAAATCGCTGAGCTTGTCTAAAGAAGCTGAATAAGTTGCAAGCTCCTGCTGCTTGTAGTTCAAATAATGCTGGTGTCCTATGTCACGTTCAGAAAGATATGCGTAATTATTCGCGCTTCTAATGTCTATAGGCCGGCAGCCGCACGATTCTCTGAACTGCATTTCAGGTTCAAGCACCCTAAGCTGCTCAACTTTTTCACCTGCAAAAAGAGATGCCATAATTTTTACAGCTTCTCTTCCAGCGTATTCGTTGTCGCAGCGCACTGTGCTAATCTTTGGAATGTGATAATCCGCAAGATCAAGACCGTCAAAGCCGGTAACAATTACATCGTCTGGAACGTGCAGACCTTTTTCAAACAGCTTTTCGCAAACAGCAATTGCCATTGCATCGTTGGCACAGACAAAAGCATCAGGCAGCTCTGCACCAGATGCAAAAAATTCGTCCATGCGCTGTAATGCGGGTATGCGCCAAAAATCGCCGTACATGATTTCTTTCTGATTAAATTTAAGACCATGCTTTTCAAGCGAATTTTTAAATGCGTCCTCGCGTGTCATAGAATAGCCGTTGCCTTTCGGACCGGCAACCAGACGCAATTTTTTGCATCCATGCTTTTCTATCAGATGGTCAACCATTTTTTCAAATGAATATTTGTCGTCAAAGCAGACAGAAGGTATTTTTTTATCAGGGAAATTTAAAGAAACTACAGGCACGTTGTGCTTTTCGCACTGCTCCACTATTTCTGTTTCTGACTGGTGAGAATACATTACACGCTGAGAAATAATAACACCGTCAATATTTTCGTAATCTATAAGCTTAAAAATGCCACAGCCGATTTTGTCTGCATGTTTAGATGCATAATTTTCAGGTGCATCAAAAACAAGTACCGCAAAGCCCCTTTTCTGGGCTTCAAGACAGATACCTTTAATCATCTCAAAATCACCGCCATAAGAACATGTCAGTGTACAGACAGCAATCGTCTTCTGCTTTGGTTTCTCCATAATTATTTGTAATTATATCGCTTACAGCCTTATTTGCAAATTTTATTATTTGATTTAATAAGAATTTTACAACCATAAAATATCAGCGGTTGCCATTTTTATTTTTTCTGATATAAAATGCTTTTTATGGAAATAAAATACATTATTTTGGCACTGTCTGTTCTTATGTATCTGCTTGTAATCTGTTTTCAGAATAAAAAAGTCTGGTTTACAAGCGCTGCGGCTTTTGTGGCTGTGCTTTTGGGCTTGACTTTCGGAAACGTGTTTACATCGTCTTCAGGCTTGGACGGGCTTTTGAGCCACGTCTTTTTTGAGCTTATAAACTGGAACATTCTGATGATCTACGTCGGCAGCATGATTATTGCCGCGCTCTTTATCTACTCGCGTGTACCGGCACGCATTGCCGACGCTCTTGTTACAGTTTCGCCGAGTACAGGCATTGCGGTTGTGCTTATTCTTGCAATGACGGGCATTATTTCAATTTTTGTTGAAAATGTTGCCACTGTTCTTGTTATGGCACCGATTGCGCTTGCACTTTCTAAAAAGCTCAAGCTTAACCCTGTGCCGTTCATGATTGGTCTTGCGCTTATGTCAAACCTTGAAGGCACAGCAACTTTAGTCGGTGACCCGCCAAGCATGATTTTTGCAAGTTATGCGCACTACACTTTCAACGACTTTTTTGTTCATCAGGGAAAAATCTCAATCTGCTTCTTTATTCAGGCGGGGCTTCTTGTGGGCTGTATCTTCTTTTACTGCTTTTTCAGAAACGCAAAAGAAAAGGCGGTTGTCGAAAAAGAGCAGGTCATCTCGTATTTTCCGCTGTGGCTGCTTTTGATTATGATTTTCGGGCTTGCGGCAATTTCGTTTATGAGCACAGAACTTGGCTACAGTTCAGGCATTTTCGTTTTCGCGCTCGGAATAATTGGGCTTTTATGGTACAGATTCAGCCAGAAAAAAAACGCAGGCGAAATCTGGCAGCTTGTAAAAGAGCTTGACTGGGAAACTATTGCATTTTTAATCGGCATTTTTGTTGTTGTCGGTGCAATAAGCGAGACCGGGCTGCTCGGCGATTTCTCTAACTGGCTTGCGCACGTTACCGGCGGAAGCAAATTCATGGGCTTTATCTTGATTCTGGCGTTTTCTGTGCTTATTTCGGGCTTTGTGGACAATGTACCCTACATTATTGTCATGCTGCCGGTTGCAGGCACGCTTGCTGAAACGCTCGGAATTCAAAAAGAGCTTTTTATGTTTGCGCTTTTAATCGGTTCGTGTCTCGGCGGAAATCTTACACCGTTCGGTGCTTCAGCAAATGTTGTCGCAATGGGAATTCTTAAAAAAGAAGGTCACCCGATTACATTCCCGGGTTTCTTGAAGATAAGCGCGCCGTTTACGGTTTTAACAACCGCAGCGGCAGCAGCTTTGCTCTGGCTTGTCTGGGCTTAACAGGCAGCGCTGGTATCCGGCGGCTTCTGCACAGAAAAGCCGCCTAGACTCCTTCTGGTGATGAAGCTTTTATGCCGCTCAAGAATTTCTTCAATTCTTCGCGTTCAATCAAATCAATTGGGCGGCCGTCTATAAATTTGCGTGATTCTTCACTGAAAGTACCGGCTGTAAAGCAGATGCCTCTACCGGCTTTAGTGTCTCTTATCTTTTCGTGGAAATCTCTTACATAAAGCTCGCCGACAATGCTTGACGTCCTATAAAAACGGAAGAGAACAACATCAGTCCATTTTGATGTGTCAATTTCAGCAAGAATTTCAGTGTTGTCATTTGAAGGAGTAATATCAAGAATGCGCGTGATTGATTTCTCAAAATAAGCGGAAACAATCTGTTTGCACAAAAGAATAAAATCACTCTGATTTGCAATCAGATAAGTCTGAAGATTCTTGTTCTGGTTCAGTTCCTGATACTGAAGAATAAGGCTCTTTGTGTCTTTGTAATCAGGCGTAATGTCCTGAATCTGTTTCAAAAGATTCAGAGCCTCGCTTATGCTCTGCATTTTCAAATAGACCTGAGCCATTCTGTAGCGCATTTCTGCGGCAATATCAGCCGGTACATTTTCATGCTTAAGACCAATCTCAAAGTCCTGCAAAGCTTTTTCAAGAGAATTTGTGTTTGAATGCAGAATACCGACTTGGAGACATGATTTCGGGCCATAAGTCGGGTCAGAGCGCAGGTGCGTAAAGATTTTTACAGAACGCTCAATAGCGTTTGTCTCTGCGAATGCCTCTGCCAGAGAGAAAAGCACTTCTTTGTCTTCAGGATTGTTGTCGATTGACTGTTTAAGATAGGCAAGCGATTCTTTGTATTTTTTGCCTTTTTCAAGAGACAAGCCCAAAAATCTGTAGACTTCCATATTCGTCGGATAAACGATGAGCGTTCTTTTAAATAAAGGCGAGGCTTTTTCATAATCACCGCTATAATAAAAAGCCTGACCTAAATAATAGTTTACTTCAGCATTATTAACTTCAAATTTATGTGCAAGAACCAGACCTTTAAAAGCGTCTGCGGCTTTATTCATTTTTATAGCGCAAATTCCGTATCTAAGACCTGTCGCAACAGGATCTATTTCTGCATGGGCGGCGGATATATCAATCATCAGATTATACAGGGGAAAGGCTTTATCCCATGCGGCTTCGCTGAAATACAAATCGGCAAGCATTTTTAAAGCCTGTGGGTTATGCGGATCCTGTGCCAGTTTACGATTTGCTTCCCGCATAATTGACTGTCTGTCTCTTTTCTTTTCAGGTTTGTTTGCCTTTTTCTGTTCAGACAAAAAACTCATTACAAGCAAAAAAGCAAGACCGATAACAATAATTGAAATAATTATAGGGAAAATCATACGACTTATTATGCTGTTACATTTTGAACCTGTCAAGAAACTGCGTTGACAAGAAGAGCATACCATAATACCATGTATAGTATATTATGAGCAAAAATATTATAGGCATAAAACAGGCCGACGGTACTTTTTATCCGATTCTCACCAGGGGAAAACCCGCTAAAAAAAGGCTGCAGATTACAACTGCCAGTGATAATCAGACAGCGGCACAGATTACGCTTTTCTGTGCATCTGACGAAAGTTTTTCAGATGCAGAATATGTTGACACGCTCATGATAGAGGGACTGAAACCTCACGAAAAAAGAGCTGTGGACATCGACTTTGTTGTTTCACTTGATGAAAACGATGAGCTTTCTGCGGAAGTCTATGACAAGGAAAGCGGCGGCTCTACAAACAGCGCAGTCTCGTTAGTTGCAATCGGCTCAAATAGTACAGAAGCTGACAACACATTCGGTATTTCTGACGAGCCTGTTCCATTCGATGCAGGAACAAGTGACGATGCTCTGGGACTTGCAGACTTAGACGACTTTGACCTGCCAGACCCGTCAACAATTACAGACGACACACCTGCCACAGACAGTGCAGACGATGACTTGAATTTTGACATAAACGACCCGTCTTTGTACACAAACGAAAGTGTTGCTGATGACGCCTTTGCAGACGATTCTTCTGCCGATGAAACTTACGAAGCTATAGCCGCAACAGCCGGTGCAACCGCTGCAAGCATTACACCGGACATGAGCGCATTCTCTGTTTCAAACGATGATTACGACGGCATTGCCGATGAGTACGATAAAACTTATGAGGACATTGCAGCCGCAGCCGGTGTTGCAAAATCAGCAGATGAAGAGCTGCTTAATTCAGATGACTACAACAGCTCAGAAGCTCCAGATCTTTTCTCTGACCAGCAGTCTTCAGGCAGCGGTTTCTCTGACTTTGACTTTCTTGACCCGAATGCCGGAAAATCGCGGATTCCGCTTGTGCCGGTTATCTGTGTCATTTGTGCAATTATCTCGCTTTTATCGTGCATCTTTATCTGGCTTGCCGGTTCAAAAAACAAAGAACCTTTGCAGCCTTTAGTTGTTGAAAAAGCTCCGGCTGTCAAATATCAGTCTGTAACAGTTGTCACAGAAAAGCCGGAACCTGTTGATGCCGCATTAATAGACCGCATAAGTTCAGCTTATTCTGCAAAAGAAGATTCAATTGTAATTATTGATGCGCCTGTAGTCATTCCTGCACCTGCTTCAAGAACAGCTTCTGCAAAAGACACAAAAGACTATCAGATTAAGTGGGGCGACACACTTTGGGATATTGCAGATACGTTCTATAAAAATCCATGGATGTACGAAAAAATCGCCAAGGCAAATAATATAAAGAATCCTGACTTTATTTTGTCCGGCACTTGGATAAAGATTCCGCCTCAGTAATTTTAATGCGAATTCTATGTCTCTTAATGGCGGTAATTATGCCTCTTGTAGCATGTACCGCCTGCAAAGCCCAAACCTCAACTGAAAATCAGGAAAAGCTGCTTGAAATTCTCAATGACTCAGATTTTGACGCGCTCGATGAGCTTGTGTCCCCATCGTCTTTCACCTCTACAGTTGAACCTGATTCATGCTATTACACAGCGCTGCATCTTCTGAATAACGGCGGAACAGAGCGGGCAATAGAGCTTCTGCAATACGGAAAAACTCATGCGTCATGGCAGATTGCACAGGAATGCGCGCGCAAACTCTGTTCGCTCGGCACAACACAGGAAAGAGAAGCTTCTGCCAAATATTTTGCAGAAGCTTATCCTCAGGAGCGCGACGCGGACTTCTACATCCTTGAGGAATTATTCAACCAGAAAAAGTACAAAGAAGCTTTAAAAGCCTGTCCGCTTCCGGCTTTGGCTGATTTTGCATTTCCGCAGGACGAACAGAAAGCAAAATCAGAAACACAGAAAAAGCGCATAAAACAGAATTTAGAAGCCCAGAACAAAAAGACAAAATACCAGCTTCTCTGCCTTTTAAAAACGAAAAACCCGAAATTTACAGAATATTTCACTTTATGGGTGAATAACTGGAATATTTCTGAAGAGCATGAATCTTTCTTAAAATTTTGGGAAGAACTGCCGCAGGAAGAAAAGGACGCCGCGCAGATTGTAAACGGACAGAACCCCGAAACACTGGCGGAGCTTCTGCAATTCAGAGTGACCGTAAAACAGAAAAAGTACAAACAGGCACTTTTGATGCTGGCGGCACTTCCGTATTCGCCTGAAAATTTTACGAGCAAGGTTTTCTCTGATTTTGGGCGCGCAGAACTGTACGGCGGCGTCGCCGCAAAAGAAGGCGCATCAACTTTCAGAACAATCGCAGAAAAAACAAAAGACCCCGATATAGCATTTCTTGCATGGTTTTATTGCGCCCAGTTTTCCGTCAATGAGAAAAACTTTGACGCGGCATTAAATGCTTTTGTGCTTTCAATGCACGCCGCCCCTACACCTGCAAAATACGACAACGCGCTGTGGTATTATCTGAAAACTGCCAAGACGGTTTCGCTTGAAGCGGCAAAAGACGCGCTTAAGACATACGCCTCAACATGGCAGGATCCTGAATATTTTGAGGATTTTCTCCGCGATTTGGCGGCAGACTTATTGCAGGGGCACTATTGGGACGACTTTGTAGAAATTTACAAGCTTATTCAGGACTATGCAGACCCGAATTCGCAGGCACAATACGCTTATGTGAGCGGCCGCTTAATCGAAGAAACAATGGCGAAAAACCCTTTTGAGGGAATGGGCAGACTTCAGGCTGCACAGGCATGCTACGAAAAAGCCTATGACGGAAACCATACGGCTCTTTATTACAGGTTTTTGTCAGCAGAGCAGCTCGGTATTCCTATTGAAGAAAATATTGAAAAGAACAGCACGCTTCAGTTTGAAAGAGACAAGGCTTTAGAAACGCTTGCCATAGGCTACGCAGAGCACGCGCTTTTTGATGAGGCATACAAAACTTATATGGCTCATTATCATGACATAGGCATTGAATGTGCTTCTGAACTTTCGCGGATTTTCAGCAGGGCAGCAGAAAAAGACTGTACGCTTCATTATGACGCATTGAGCATTATAAACCGAGCCGCAAGCCGTTCAGACGCAACGCTGTCAAAAGAAGTGCTTTATCTTCTTTATCCGCGCCCATACCTTTCAGAAGTCAAAAATGCAGCGGAAACATTCGGTGTAAACGAGGACGTGCTGTTCGGGCTTATAAGAACAGAAAGCTATTTTGACAAGACAATAGCTTCGAGAGCGGGCGCGACCGGCCTTGCACAGCTTATGGACGCAACGGCAAACGACATCGCAAAAAAACTGAAAATCAAAGAATTTGACTTAAAAGACGCGCAGACAAACGTAAATTTCGGCGCATATTATCTGAACAATCTGACCGGGCGGCTTGACAATTCAATTATGATGGCACTTTTTGCCTATAACGGCGGAATTGCACGCGTGCGCCGCTGGCAGAAAGCCGCAAAAGATCTGCCGGTTGACCTGTTTCTTGAAACAATTCCATTTCTTGAAACAAGAGACTACGGCAGAAAAGTGCTTTCCGCCGCGGCTTTGTACGGCTATCTTTATTACAACAAAACCGTACATCAGGTTGTGCAGGAAATAATAGGCACAAAACCGCAAATTGAAAGCAACAAACTGAATGAAGCACAAAACGAGGGAAAAAGCGGATAGCTCACCGCGCCTGCACCCCTACGAATATAAACTAAAAAAGGAATAATCCGGCTATTCCAAGCGGAATCAAATAAATTGCGAAAAATCCGAGTCTGCCGCTTTTTATAAGCTTCATAAGCACAAACAAAGCGCCTAAGCCTGCAAGAAACGCTGTCAGACAGCCCGCCGCAAGACAGGGCACAGACACAACGCTTGTCATTTCGCCTAAATCTTTTACTTCAAGAATAAAAGCGCCCAAAATTGCAGGAATCGAAAGAATAAAAGAGAATTCGCCGGCTGTTTTGCGGTCTACACCCGAAAGAATAGCGGCTGAAATTGTGCTGCCGGAACGCGAAATGCCGGGCAGAGTGCCAAGCCCCTGTGCAATGCCGCAGATAATGCCCTGCTTTATGCTCACCGCACCTTCAGCCTGTTCTGCTGCGGCAGCTTCTTCTGCTGAAAGCGCACCATCTTCAGTCTTGCCCGATTTATCAAGCACCGTAGCAAGAACAAGCAGAATGCCGGTAAAGATAAAACCAACGCAGACAAGCTTTATGGGCGCATCTTCTATAAAATGGCTTGAAACAACGCCGAGAATGCCTGTTATTACGGTTGCAATAATAACCGCAAGAATGGTTATCTGTTTCGGCTTGTCGCCTTCAAGCGGTTTTCTTGTCACCATTCTCACAAAAACAGCGAGCAGACTGATTATAGCTTTTCTAAAAAAGAGCACAACTGCCGCAAGAGTCGCGACATGAAGGCAGACGTCAAAAATAAGCGGAACTTCGTCTAAACCGAACAGCTTTTGCGCCACCGCAAGATGACCAGAGCTTGATACCGGCAGAAATTCCGTAATTCCCTGCAAAATGCCTAAAAAGACCGACTGAAATATATTCATAAAAAACTCCCTGTTTTTCAGTAAATCTTATCGATAAGGGGAAAAAAAAGAAAGGGGAAATGCAGACGGATTTCAAAATCTGCATTCCCCCAGAAAGCAAGAAAGTAAGTATGAAGGAAAAGGAGAGCTGTCAAGCAAAATGGCATAAAATGCGAACATTCACTCTAAATACCGTAAATAACATTTACAGCATTTTAATAAGCCTACATAACCATATAAGCTTATTGAAGTGCTGTTTCAGGCTGCCTTAAAAGACAGCCCGACAGTTTATTTTCTCAAGTCAAAGACATGCACAATAGAAGCACCTATTGTTACATCTCCTCTGTCTGAAACTTGAATACCTACAAAGTCTCCCTTGCGTATGTCACCGATACCTATGCTTATAACACCGCGTGGAGAACAGTTTGCAGCGTTCGGATCATCGTTATCGCGGAAGATTCTTGTAGATGCAGAAGCTTCTACGATAAGCGTGTCGCCGTCAGACTCTACAACCAAAGTGCCTGAAGCCGGGTCAACAGCTTTTACCGTTCCCTGAACAGGGCAGTCATAGTCGCAGTCATAGACATACTCGTATTCGACTACCGTTTTTGTAAGAGGCAAATCTCTTCTTACTGGCGGCGGGTCGCGGTAAACACGGCTTGTGCTTCTGTACACAACAACCGGGCGCGAGCGGTAATAATGAAACCGAACCGGCGGCGGCGGCAAAGGCCTTGCATGATGATGTGCAGGCGGCGGTGCCTTCTTAGGTGTCAGCAGCTGCGGACTTGCAGGATCCGGCTTTGGAGGCGGTTTCGGTCCCCTATGCGGCGGCTGCGCACTGGCACAAAATATCATAAAGCAAAGCGTAATCGTACATGCAGTAACTAACTTTTTCTTCATGGAATCTCCTGTTTTGACAGGAATCAACAGCTTTCCAGTCGTCCTCTAAAAAACTGTTCATTTCTGTCTTTGTCAAGCTTTATAGCATCAGTATACCCCCGCTTTATCAACAGTACATTAAAATAAGATTAAAACTACCTTATAAAAAATATTCAGATTTTAGCAGATTTTAATGTACTGTTATATCAATACGGTATATACTCAATTTGGATGTTTAGATTAAAATGTTTTTGTCATACATTTTTAAGTTTTCTCTTTTTATTAAGCTTCTGTTTAGCAACGGCATATATTGGTGCCCAGCCGCGGTTTCAGCAAAGAAAGCCTGTTTCTGATTCTCTTGATGAGCAAAAAGGCCAGGTGCAGAATTTTGCCGAATCACAGCAGCGCCAGCTTGCCCTTGAAAAAACATCAACAAAGCAGACAGATTCTTCGTTTATTCTGATAGTTACTTTTAATATTCCCGTCAATCCAAAAACGATTACGCCGTCAACAATATCTATCAATTCCATTCCGCTTGACTCCTCTGTTTCCATAAAATTTAACAGAGTCGGAAATGAAGTTCATATTTTTATCCCTATGGATAAAATCCGCGAACTCGATTCAAAAGGCAAAAAAAAGCTTTTTGTCCATATCGATAAAATAACAGCCTATGACGGCGTAAAAATGGGCGGTCGTTCAATAGAAAATCTTGAATTCACCGTCACTTATCAATAAACTTATTCATAGAACAAAAGTTTCAAAAACAGATAAATTTGTGGAGTAATTGTGAATATCTTAATAGCAGAAGACGAACCGAATATTGCAAGCTTTGAAAAACTGGAACTGGAACACGAAGGTTATACAGTAACTCTGGCACAGACAGGCCGCGAAGCCCTGACCATTTTTGAAAAAAGCCTCAACGATGAATCACAAGAACCTTTTTCAATCGTTCTTCTTGATATTATGCTCCCGGAACTGAACGGAATCGAAGTTCTGCGCCGGATCAGAAAATTGTCACAAATTCCAGTTGTGCTTGTTACGGCACGCGGCGAAACCTTTGACAAGGTAAACGGACTGGATGCAGGTGCTGACGACTATATTGCAAAGCCTTTTGCAATTGAAGAACTTTTGGCGCGAATCCGCTCAGTTTTAAGACGCTCGGCACAGCAGGAAACTTCGCCGGCTGCTTCTTCACCGGCATCATCGTCTGTTATTACGTTTGACCGTCTTACGCTAAATGCGGCAAGCTACGAAGTCTTTATAGACCAGACACTTGTTTCGCTTACAAAGACAGAGTTTCTGCTTTTGAAGTGCCTTCTCTGCCATCAGGGCGAAGTTTTGTCTAGAACTGATATTATCAACGAGGTTTGGGGCGAAGACCACTACATTGACGAAAATTCCGTTGATGTTTATGTCCGCTATTTGAGAACCAAAATTGACGAAGTTTTCAATGTTTCCTATATAACTACAGTTCGCGGAGCCGGTTATACGATTCGGAAACCATCAAATGTTTAGCAGACTGAAACCAAAGGATATCAGGCTGTCTATTTCAACCCGGATAGCACTGATATTCTGTATCCTCACTTTTTTGATTGTTTCTCTTTCCACATATCTTATAACCAGCCTTCTAAAGACAACCGTTTTAAGCCAGAAATCTGACGAGCTTATTGAGCATACAAAACGCATTTCAAATGAATTTATGGACGAAGAAACGCAGTCTGAATTTATAACGCTTGCAATAAAGCTTGCACAGGAAGAACCGAATTACTGGCAGAATCTTCAGACCAGCTTTGATTCAGTTGACCGGCATGTGAGGCAGGCGCGCATTCCGTATTACATTTCGTATACAGTGTATTTTGTAACCCAATACGGAACACCCATTCTTTTGGGCTATAACGACCAGTCACTGCCGGTTCTGCCGCTTACAGACGAAATGCAGCCAAAGCGCCTTATAGAAAAGAACTATTACACCGACGGAGACCTGAACATTCTTTATCTGTCTATCCCGTCAGGCTCTTTAAACATTCAGACGTCTTTGAACATGGACGTAGACAGTATCGACAAGCTTCTTACCAAGCTTCCAAAGGTTATGCTCTTTTTTGCGATTCCGCTTCTGATTATTTCGTTCTTGACGGCAAAGTTTCTTTCTTCAAGAATGCTCCGCCCTGTTGCAGATATTACGCGGACGGCAAACGAAATCAGTGGTTCACAGCTCGACAAGCGGATTCCAGAACCGAATTCAAAAGACGAGCTGCAGGAACTTGCAAAAACGTTCAACAGCCTTTTCGCAAGGCTTCAGCAGGACTTTGAGCGCGAGCGCCGCTTTACTTCAGACGTTTCGCATGAGCTGCGCACACCGCTTGCCGTTCTGCTCGGTCACCTTGATTTGCTGCGCCGCTGGGGCAAAACCGACACAAATGTTCTTGATTCTTCGCTTGAAACGCTTTATTCAGAAACAAAGTCAATGCAGTCTCTTGTAGAAAATCTGCTTCTGCTTTCAAGAAGCGAACGGCAGGCACCGCCCGAAAAGCTTTTAGTCAAAATCAATTTTATGCTGCACAAGATTGTCACAGATTTAAAGCTTGTCTCGCCAGAAGTTCTGTTTTCAATTGAATGTCCGCAGGACGCAGTACTTTTTACGAACCCGGACATTCTGACGCAGATTTTACGCATTCTTATAACAAACAGCATTTTTTACAGCCCGTCTCCGGCAGAAATTACCCTGTCTTTTGACGCCGGTGCAAATTCGCTTTCAGTTTCTGACAAAGGCAACGGAATTGCGGAAAAAGACTTGCCCCACATCTTTGAGCGTCTTTACCGGACTGACGAGTCGAGAAACCACAGAACCGGCGGTTCAGGCCTTGGACTTGCAATTGCCCAGACTTTGTGCAAAAACTTGGGCGCAACAATTTCCGCCCAAAGCGAAGGCCTCGGCAAAGGCACAACCATGATAATCCGCTTTTCAAAAGAAGCCGGCGCGATATAAGCGCAATATAAACGGAGAAACGAATGAAAAAAATTATTCTTACAATCGCTTGTACAATCTTATGTGTTACCAGCCTTTTTTCTGAAAAATTTGACCTGGATGAATACTACATTGGTAGACGTGAAGAAATAGTGATTCCAAGTGGTGATAAACACTTGAATGAATACGGCTATATGATTTGGAGGGTTGATACAATAGTTATAGATGGAAAATATGATCAGCATTTTTTTGAAATTCCTCATATAAGGGCTGAAGATTTTTCTTATTCAACAATAAAGAATAATTCTAAAGATTATGAATTGTATAAAATCCAATGTCCTTCATTAGTTTCTTTTATTGCTAACATAAAAGCTTCGTCTACACTTAAAGATAAAAATTATTCTTATGATATTGCGAATGTCACTTTTCCAAGTAGAAAAAACTGCTATGTTCAAAACTTGCCTTGGGCAGAAGGAAAAGCTGACGAAGGAATCGGCGAAAGTATCGAGTTTGATATTATGAGTGTTTATAATGCTTACTCAGATGGAGCTGGAAGAAAAGAAATTGAAGGAGATATTTACGTTTCAATTTTGAATGGTTTTGTAAATCCTTATAAGCAGCCGCTTTTTTATGAAAATAACAGAATTAAAAAAGCAAGTATTTATGTAGACGGCAAAAAATTCATGAATTTGAATTTTAACGATTTTGTTGAATTCACTGAATTTAAAATTCCGAGTGATTCAAAACACGTAAAAATTGTTATAGACGAAGTTTATAAAGGTACAAAATACAATGACACCTGCGTAACTAAAATTGATGTTTTCTACTATATGAACTTTTTAGATTAAAGGCCAACTAAGAAAAACCGCTGAAAACAGCAAACCTCAAAACAAGAAATGCTGTTTTGAAGCAAAAACACGATTCCTTATTTTGAGGAAAGCCAGATTTTTAAAAAACAGGATTCCTTAAAATAAGGAAACTCATTTTGAGCCAAAAACACAATTCCTTATTTTAAGGAAAGTCAAATTTTTAAAAAGCTAAAATCCTTAAAATAAGGAAAGCCGATTTTTCAAAAAGCTAGAAACCTTAAAATAAGGATTTTAAAATCCTCATTATGAATTCCTTATTTTAAGGAATTCATAGGTCAAAAGTCGAGTTTTTAAGATTGCGGTGGCTGAGCGTAGCCGAAGCCACAATAAGCGTAGTTTTTAGTTTAAATTGGAACTCGGTTATTTCGACTTCGCTCAATAACCGAATTCCAATAAAAAAGTACGAATTTTAAAGACTCGAAATTGAGGATAATGACATTTTTAACCAAAAACTGCTTAGGAATCTAGAACTTGCAAAAAATGCGCATAATAGGCTATTTTATATAAATGGCACGTATAAAACCCTGTATTTTAATTATCTTAATAGTTTTGCTTACTTCCTGTCAGACAAGCAAAGGAACATCAAAAAAGGATTCCGGCATTGAAACAGAGCCGGTAACAGAGCAGAAACAGACACAGCAGACAGCGAAGCATCAGTCTAAGCCAAAAGAAAAAGAGCCGGAAATTGTAAGCGCAAGCTTAATCGCTGTCGGCGACAATCTGATTCATTCGCCGATTTACACACAGGCTGAAAACAGGGCAAAAGCCGCAAAGCTTGAAACAAAAGACGCAAGTATTCCGAAATATCTTTTTGACAGTGCCTATTCGGAACTTCTGCCGCTCGTAGAACTTGCGGATTTTGCGTTTATCAATCAGGAAACGCTTGTCGCACCGTCTTTTACGCCGTCAACTTACCCGAGATTCTGCTCGCCAAAAGAAATGGGCGACTTTGTGCTTGATTCGGGCTTTAACATGATAAGCATTGCAAACAACCACATGCTCGACAAAGAAGAAGGCGGTCTGCGCGATTCGCTGAACTACTGGAAAAATCAGGACAGAGCCATTGTTTCGGGCGCTTTTTTTGACAAAGATGACATGGATACTGTCAGAATCATCGAGAGAAACGGCATAAAGCTCGGGTTTGTCGCATTTACCTCTTCGCTCAACGGTCTGACACTGCCCGAAAAGTCAAAGCTTAAAATTGGACACGCAAACAATGAGGCGCAGCTTGAAAAAATGATAAAAGACGCAAAAAGCAAAAGCGACCTTGTTGTGGTTTCTGCACACTGGGGCGAAGAATACAAGACTAAGCCGAACAAAACCCAGACTGAGCTTGCGCAAAAGCTTGCGGACTGGGGCGCGGACATAATCATAGGAACACATCCGCACGTGCTTCAGCCCATAGAAGAGCTGCGCGCAAGTGACGGCAGACGCGTTCTTGTCGCATATTCGCTCGGCAACCTGATTTCAAGCCAGAACGAAGGCCCGCGCGTAATCGGCGGTCTTTTGTCTATGACAATTGAGAAAAATCTTGATACAGGCGAAACGCAGTTCAGCAATGTATCGCTGCTGCCGCTTGTTACAAATTACGGCAACGGCTTTGCAAATATTTCCATTTATCCGATTACAAAATACACGCCAGACCTTGCGAGCAGGCATGGCGTAAAACGCTTTACGAACAATTTCAACTACAATTATATTCTGAAACAGGCGCAGGACATAATTCCTGCAAAATATCTGGTATTGCCGGAAACGCTGTTTACAAATTCGCCGCTCCGCTACCAAGTCTGGATTATGCGCTAAAGCCCGGCACATGGTTTACCGTTCCGTTTCTGATTTCTACAAAGAAAAATTCGGGTGCAAAGTCTACAAGATTTCGCTTGATGCGGGCTGCACATGCCCCACAAGAGACGGCACAAAAGGAACAGGCGGCTGTATTTTTTGCAGCCAGTCGGGTTCAGGCGATTTTGCGGCGGCGAGAAGCCTTCCTCTTGAAGAACAGATTGAGCAGGCTAAACTGAAAGTTCAGGCTAAAACCGGAAAAAGCCCCGGAGCAAAGTTCATTGCCTACTTTCAGAATTTTACGAACACTTACGGCGACATAAACCGGCTTGAAGCTTTGTGGAACAAGGCGGCAGAAGCCGAAGATATTGCCGGTGTAGCCATCGCTACCCGCCCAGACTGTCTTGAAACGCCGGTCTTAGAAGCAATAGCGCGCCTCTGCAAAAAGACTTTTGTGTCTGTAGAGCTTGGGCTTCAGACAACAAACGAAAAGACAATAAAATACATACGCCGCAATTATGAAACAAGCCTTTACGATGAAGCCGTTTCAAAACTGCACGAAATCTCAAAAGAGATTCACGTTGTTACGCATATAATCTTCGGGCTGCCGGGTGAAACTGAAGCAGACATGCTTGAAACAGTGTGCCATTCAATAAAAGCCGGAACAGACGGCATAAAAATTGCGCTTCTTCACGTTTTAGAGAACACAGACCTTGCAGAAGATTACCGCAGCGGCAAGTTTGAGTGCCTTTCAATGGAAAAATACTTTGAGCTTGTCGCAAAAGCATTGGGTATTATTCCGCAGAACATAGTTATACACAGACTGACCGGCGACGGCGCTAAAAAGATTCTGATTGCACCGCTTTGGAGCGCCGACAAAAAGCATGTTCACAACGAGCTTGAAAAATATCTTTTGAAAAACGTAAAACCTATGATATGATGTAACAAGCATGCAAAAGCGGAGAAAGCTATGGCAGAACAGATAACAAACGATTTTATTGCCCAGTTCAATTCATTGAGCAATTCTGGAATGCTCGAGAAGAACAAGGAACTTCAGCACGAAAACAGACAGCTTCACAGACTTATTGATGACAGTGCCGCCCTTCTGCTGATTACAAGCGCAGACAGCATGTTTGAGTTTATCAGCACAAGGTTCCTCGATTATTTTCTGCCGCAGTTTATGGCTTTTCTGATTCAGCCGCCGAGAGAAAATTCTATTCTTCAGTACTGCTACAGAAACATCGGAAGAGTCTCTGACAGAATCGACGATTCAAATTACAAGACTCTTCACAGATATTATGCTGAAGGCAACACCGACAACGATTTTGAAAAAATCAAAGAAAAGATGGGCATTGAAAGCTTTACCCAGGATTTTCTTGACATACACCCGCTCATGATTTTTCCGTTAAAGGGAATCGGCGGCATTTACGGTTTTTCAATTTTCAGCGACAAACTGACCGGCAATGCTTACACACGCGCCGAAATCGACTACATAACACACATGTTCAGCGTTCTTTCTGTAATGATTCAGAACGACATGCACTATAAAACGTCGATTACCGACCCAAAAACCGGCTTGTATACTTATGATTACTTTATCAACAAGCTTGAAGAAACTACGGCGATTGTGCGGCGCTACAAGCACACAGCCGGGCTTCTTATGATAGACATTGACCTTTTCAAAAAGTTCAACGACACATGGGGACATCTTGCCGGCGACAAAGTGCTTATTACAATTGCTTCTGCGATGAGCGCGGTCTTGCGGAAAGAGGACTGCCTTTGCAGGTTTGGCGGCGAAGAATTCGCAATTGTAATTCCAGAGACAGACTCGGTCGGCTTAACCTCGCTGGCAGAAAGACTCAGACAGACAGTAAGCTCTTCGGAAGTAAACGTAAACGGCACAAGACTTTCTGTAACAATTAGCCTCGGCGCATGTCTTATCTCTTATTCTGAAAAAGCCGAGCCGCGCGTTTTAATTGACCGCGCTGACAAGGCTCTTTATTTTGCAAAGACAAGCGGAAGAAACTGCGCGGCTTTATTCCCGGACGGACTTTTGCGCAGAGCCGCAATTCACCGCGGCATAAGCGAAATCGAAATTCTAGCCCCGCTCACAACAAAGGAGGTGCAGCATGGTTAGCGCGCTGACCACTGAAACCTTTGACGAACTTATATTTAAAAGCAACGGTACAATCCTTATAGATTTTTTTGCGCCCTGGTGCGGCCCATGCAAGATGATGGCACCGATTCTTGAAGACTTTGCAGAGGAATATGCCGGAAAAGTGAAAGTCTACAAAGTTGATGTAGAAGCCCAAGCCGCGCTCGCCGACCGTCTCCGCATTTTAAGCGTACCGACCTTGATGGTAGTAAAAGACGGCAAAATCCAGACCCGCGCCGAAAGCGCCCTCGACGAAGCCGGCTTAAAAGAGCTTTTAGGAATTTAAGCAAGAAACAGAAACTGCCTATATTGAGAGCACAGGAGAGGAAAATGAATAAATGTAAGAAAAAGTTAATTGAAGGTATTATTTTAATATTATTAGTCATCTATCTTATATTTTCCGTATTTTGTTGTGGAATATTTTTTAAGAATAAATATACAAATGAAAACGTTTCTTTTTACTACAATGACATTGAAAATTATAATTTAAACTTGTCTGATAAAGCCAGTTTGGATAACTATTTTTATGAACTGACCAATAAACTTAAAGCAAATCCATTTTATAACCCAGAAAAGAAAATAAAAATTTTTATCTGTGACTCTTATGGTTTGTACACATTTCTTTCAAATATCATTTATAAATCAATAGGGCAAACAAGAACATTTGGAAATCATAACTTTATAGTTATAAACAAAACAGATTTCAGTACAAAAAAAGTAATCAGCCAGAATAAAACTAATAATATAAGAAATTTTGAAAGTGTCGTTCTTCATGAAAGCACACATGCTTTTAGAACAAAGATTCATTCTTTATTTAACCGATTTTCCCTGCCTGTATGGAAAGAAGAAGGTATCTGCGAATCAATTGCATCAGAAAGTTCTTATAAGATAGAAACTGGCTTGCAGAATTTTCTGTCAGGTAAAAGCGATAATTCAAAATCATATAAATATTTTGAATATAGATTAGCCGTTCTCTACATGAAGAATTATGAGCAATTATCATATGAGGAAATTATCAAAGATAAAAGAAATCTATCTGAAATACTAAATAATATAAAACAAATTCCATACAAAGATATTGAAATTTGGTTTTATTAAACAGCCCGCATTGGGGGGCAAAAGGAGAAAAAATTATGCCGAATATGTTTGAAGTCTATCAAAGTTATTCAGACTTGTATGACGAATTAGTTAATCACGAAGATTATAACAACAATCTTTATAAGTTTCTTAACAATAATATCCAGTGGGAAAATAAAATTGTCGGTGAATTTGGTATAGGAACTGGCAGAGTTACAAAAAACTATATCGACAAGGCACAAAAAGTTTTCGTATATGATAATTCGCAGAATATGATTGACAAAGCAAAGATAAACTTATCGAAATGGTCAGATAAAATAGAATATTCCATTCTTGACAACAAGCAGATAAATTCAGTTGAAAATAAATTTGACATAATAATTGAAGGCTGGAGTTTCGGGCATTTGGTAGTTCAAGATAATGAAACCCGGGCGCAGACCATTCAAATGCTTATCAAAGAAACTACAAAAAGAGCAGATAAAGTCATTTTTATTGAAACAATGGGAACAAATGTAGAATCATCAAACCCGCCGGGAGAAAAGCTTGCTCAATTCTATCATGCACTTGTTGATAACGGCTTTAAAGAATATATAATTGAAACAGATTACAAATTCAGTAATCACGAAGAAGCCGGAAGAATAATGGGCGGTTTTTTCGGCGATTCCATGAAAAATGATATAATCCAAAGGAAGCTGGAAATCATCAAAGAATTCACAGGAATCTGGATCTATAACTAAAAATGTACGCCAGCTTCCGCATTAGGGGGCAAAAGGAGAAAAAATGCTAATTAGAGAAGCTGAAGAAAAAGATGTTCTGGATATAAAGGATTTATATTTTAATTTTCTGACAAAATATCCGCCGAAAGAAGAACAGGACATTGAAGCATGGAAACAGCTTATCAATGAATTCAATAAAAGCGAAAGATTATATCTCTTAGTAGTTGAAGAAGATAACCGCGTTGTATCAAGTGTTCAGCTTGCAATTATTCCAAGCCTGACCCATAACATGCGTGCTTTTGCCGTTGTAGAAAATGTAGTAACGCATGAAGCCTATCGCAAAAAAGGCTTTGCTTCTATGCTTTTACAGGAAGCTATAAAAATTGCGCAAAATAAAAACTGTTATAAAATCTCTTTAGAAACAGGCTCAAACCGCGAAAGTACATTAAACTTTTATAAAGAAAACGGTTTTGAAATGGACACAAAACACTCATTTCTTAAAAGACTATAAAATCGCGGCCGCAAGATTGTACTACAGTAGTTGAACAATAATTACGTCTAATAGAAACAGGCTGCAAAGATATGTACAAGTGCCAGAGACTGCGTAGGCGGAGATTGTGACGAAAATTGCATGAACAGCAAAGCTGTGAATTAATTTTCGGAACAAAATCCGCCGAAAGCAGGCTCTGGAGTTCATTCAATTTCTATACAGTAATTTCTATATACTCAATACTTACAATTTGCTATACTTTCAGCATGATTAAGCGACTTGAACAAATGGCAAAGCGGTTTGCCGAAGTAAACGAACAGATACAAGACCCGGAACTGGTCAAAGACCCGAAAAAGTATAAAGACATTATGCGCGAACATTCGCACTTATCAAGCGTCATGGAAGCTTACGAAGAATACAAGACTGTTCTTCAGGGCATAGAAGATGCCAAAGTGCTCATAACTGAAGAAGAAGACCACGACATGAAAGAAATGGCGCGCGAAGAATTGAAAGGACTTGAAGAGAAGAAACCGCAAATCGAAGAAAAGATTAAGTTTCTGCTTATTCCGCCAGACCCGCTTGAAGAAAAGAACATCATCATGGAAATACGCGGCGGCACAGGCGGAGACGAATCTTCGCTTTTTGCAGCCGACCTTTTCCGCATGTATACACGTTACGCTGACATGAAAGGCTGGAAGTACGAGATAATGGACGCCAACGAAACAGAAGTCGGCGGCTACAAAGAGATTTCGCTTTCAATCAGCGGAAAATACGTCTACGGCTCTCTGCGCTACGAAAGCGGTGTACACCGCGTTCAGCGTGTACCTGAAACAGAGGCACAGGGCCGCGTTCATACATCAGCGGTAACTGTTGCGGTTCTGCCTGAAGCAGAAGAAACTGAAATTGACATTAAGCCAGAAGACGTGCGCGTTGACGTTATGCGCGCCGGCGGTCCGGGCGGTCAGTGCGTCAACACAACAGACTCGGCTGTGCGCCTTACACATATTCCGACTGGCATTGTTGTTATTCAGCAGGACGAAAAAAGCCAGATTAAGAACAAGGCTAAAGCATGGCGCGTTCTTAGAGCACGTCTTTTTGACCTTGAAGAATCAAAGAAAAACGCCGAGCGCGCCGCCGCAAGACGCAATATGGTCGGTTCGGGCGACAGAAGCGAGCGCATACGCACATACAACTTTCCGCAGAATAGACTTACAGACCACCGCATAAATCTTACGCTTTACAAGCTTGACCAGGTTATGCAGGGTCAGCTCGACGAGCTTATTGACGCGCTCTGTATCTACAATAAAGAAGCGCTTCTTAAAGCTGACGGTTCTGCGCTTTCATAAGCTTTTATGGAATTGTGGGACATTTTTGACCGCGTGCGGCAGCCTCAGAACAGAACGGCTGTGCGCGGCTCAACCATAGACAAAAAAGACTATCACCTGATTATACACGCATGGGTCAGGCGGAAAAGCGACGGCAGGCTGCTTGTCTCAAAGCGTGTTGACCACATCTTCTGGGGCGGCTACTGGCAGCCGACAGGCGGTTCAGTAAAAGCAGGCGAGCCAAGCCGCAGCGCCGCACTCCGCGAATTAAGAGAAGAACTCGGAATCAAAGCAGATGATGCGCAAAGCACTCTGCTTTTTTCTTATAGATTTGTTCCCCCAGAGCCGGAAAATCCTTCGTTTTTTTTGGACTGCTGGCTTTTTGACTTTGACGATATTTCCCAAAAGCTTGAAATAATTCCGCTTCTGCAAAAAGAAGAAGTTGCTGACGCAAAATGGTGCACTCTCGAAGAGATTCTCGCCTTGTGGAAAAGCGGCAAATTTATGCCTTTTGAAACAACGTGGCAGCCTTATTTTGAGGTTCTGCAAAAATGCCTGCAAAAGCCCGGCACAGTTTTTGCCCTAAAAGCATGGGGCGCTGCCGAATTAAAGACCACAAAGACCACAAAAACAACAACACCTGAACTTGATGCCGCGCTGCTTCTTTCCCATGTACTTGGCTGCACCAAAAATGACCTGCTTTTGCGCGCTTCGGACAAAGTTTCTGCTGAAGAAACGCTTGCTTTTGCAAAACTGCTTTACAGGCGCGCGGACGGAATGCCGGTTGCATATCTTACAGGCAGAAAAGATTTCTGGAAAAGCACTTTTGAAGTTTCTCCGGCGGTACTTATTCCAAAGCCTGATACAGAACTGCTTGTTGAGCTTGCGGCAAAGCTTGTTGAAGCGCGCGCGCATACACTAACCGCGCACAGCCCAGACACACAGTCTGAAACGCTGAATATTGCAGATATTTGCACAGGCTCTGGCTGCATCGGCATCAGCGTGTTTCAAGAAGCATTAGATTTGCACATAAATCCAGTAAACATAAAGTTTGTGCTTTCTGACATTTCAGAAGACGCGCTCGGCATTGCGCAAAGAAACACGCGCGCAATTCTCGGCGAAGATGCAGAGAACATAAGCTTTGTGCAGGGCGATTTGCTTGAGCCTTTTTTAGCCGGTGCAAAACCGCCGCCACACTTTGACATTATTCTGTCTAATCCGCCCTATGTGCCTTCTAGCGTTACAGACGGGCTTCTGCAAGACGGACGGAGCGAGCCGCGCTTTGCTTTGGACGGCGGCAAAGACGGGCTTGACATAATACGGCGGTTGATTCCACAGGTATGGCAAGCCCTCAATAAAAACGGTATACTGCTTATTGAAACCGGCGAATACAATGCGGCTCAAACGGCAGAGCTTCTGAAAGATTCAGGTTTTATAGAAATTAAGACTTTTAACGATTTAGGAGGGCAGCCACGAGTAACGCAAGCAAAGAAGCCGTAAACGAACGGAAAGAAGCTGCACTTCTTGCAATAAAAGAAGCTGCTTCTTTTCTGGAATCGCTACCTGACGAAAAAAAAGCAAATACTGAAATTTCTCACCAGCTTAGAGTTGCTGACATTCTGCTTCAGCTTAACATGGACAGCCCGACATGCGTTGCCGGACTTCTGCATAACATCAAATTTGACGAAAAAGAGCGCGCCGAAATCGAGAAAAAATTCGGAAAGACTGTGCTTCTGCTTCTCGACGAATCAGCCGTAATTTCTAAGCTTACAATGAAGTGTAAGACACAGCAGCAGGCAGATTCCATCCGCAAAATGATTTTTGCGCTTGTAAATGATATAAGAACAATCATTTTAAAGCTTGCCGACAAACTTGACCGAATGAGAAACCTCAAAGGCGTTGACACTGAAAAACAGCGCAAAACCGCTTATGAGGCCATTGGAATTTGGGCACCGATTGCAAACAGACTCGGTATTTCTTCAGTAAAAGACGAGCTTGAGGATTTAAGCCTGAAATTTTCAAATCCAGATACTTTTGCTCAAATCAAAAAGATTGTCGCGCTAAAAAAAGACGAGCGTGCAGGCTATATAAGCATGGCAGTTTCTAAAATTGAAGAAGAAGCCAAAAAAGCCGGAATCGATGTCGTTGTCAAAGGCAGGGCAAAGCACTTTTATTCAATTTATCAGAAAATGCGCAAACGCAACAAAAGCGCAGACGAGCTGTTCGATTTGCTTGCAATAAGAATTTTGTGCAGCAACACCGTCCAGTGCTATACGCTCGTCGGTCTTGTACACAATTTGTGGAAACCGGTTGACGGCAGATTCAAAGATTATATTGCGAACCCGAAAAGCAACGGCTACCAGTCTTTGCACACAACAGTTGAATGTAACGGCAAGCCGCTTGAAATTCAGATTAGAACTTTCAGTATGCACGAAATGGCCGAAAACGGCGTTGCAAGCCACTGGCTTTACAAGAAAGGCACAAACAAAGATTCTGTCTCTGCTTCCGGTGTAGATGTCGTCAACAAGATGAAGACGCTTGCAAAGGCGGCTACTCAAGACACAGCGGAAGATACCCAGCGCGAATTCTTTGCGGCTATTAAGGGCGAGCTTTTGGGCAACTCTGTCTTTGTCTTTACGCCAAACGGCGATGTAATCGAGCTTCCGGCAGGTTCTTGCGCAATTGATTTTGCTTACGCCATTCATTCAGCTATAGGCGAAAAAATTACAGGCGCAAAGGCTGACGGTCAGATTATCGCGCTCGGCACACCGCTTGAGAACACGCAGACAATCGAAGTTTTGACAAGCCCGTCTGCGCACCCGACTGTAAACCAACTGAATATGGTAAAGACCGCAAAAGCAAGGGCAAAAATACGCGCTTATCTTAACGTGAATGACCCGACTTTTACGGCTGTACCGAAGACTGAGGACGAAGCCACCGTTGAGCAGCCGGCTTTCAGCCACCACAATCATCCGACGAAGAAAGCAGACCAGACACAGGAAGACGGTCAGGCAGCGCTTGTACACAAAACAATGACGGCGCGCATCCGCATCGGCGACACCTCGAATTTTCTGTTCAGCCTCGCAGGCTGCTGCACACCAAAATTCGGCGACGACGTTGTGGGCTACGTTTCGCGCGGCCGCGGCATCATCGTCCACCGCGAAGACTGCCGCAACGTCTGGCGTATTCCAAACATAGAAGAGCGCCTCGTTCAAATCGAATGGGACGACACTGAAAAGAAATAGCATTTCATAATGGATTTTAACTTATGAAATGCTCAATATTGAGTTTTACAAGATTCCAATTTTCTGAAAGATTTGAAAAAAGAGGTGCAAGTTTTGTCCAGTCAAGTTCATATCCGTAAGAATGTCTGAAAACATGGCGAAATCCAAGATATTCTTTCAGCGGAACAAAAAGTTCTTGCGGCAAAACAGCGTTGTGTTTATCTGTTTTTGCAAACATATCTGTAAATAAATCACTGTGCCACATATTGCCAGTTAGAGTTTTGCCGTAAGAGGCTTTATAAATCATATTAAAGATGCTTTCTATACCGCAATAATAAGAATGAAGAATCGAAGCTATCGCATTTAATTCGATAAAATCAGGGATTTCAATCTTGCACTTTGAAAGCAACACACCAGATTTTTCAATGAGCGTATCTATCTTTGAAATTTCAAGAACAATTTTTGCTTGTGTCGTTTTATCCAATCTTTTTTAGTTCTCCGATACGTTTAAGCAAATCGAAAAAATCTTTTTGATAGTCAAAATCTACCAAATCAACTTTTGTTCTTAATGCCTGCTCCAAATCGTAATGCAAGCCAAAAATTGAAGCAGAAGACAATCCGCGCACACCTAAATCTATGTCAGAATTTACATTGGCACGACCTGTCGCCTGAGAACCAAAAAGGTATACTTCGGAACATCCTGCATTTTTGAGAATTCTAGCTGCTTCTGAAAGTTTTGCTGCATTCATATTTATACTATAGCATAGAGCTTAAACGGCTGTCAAAAACTTGAATTTGTTGATAAACTTATATACATGACAGATATTTCAAAAGATTCGCTGATTTGGTTTGGCAGAACAATAGACGTAGACGGTGTGCGTTACTTTGATTATTCGGCATCGGGGTTTGAATTTGCCTTTACGGGAACAAAGGCTGTCTGCAAATTCTGTTCTGACCCGGAAGTTTGGCAGAGTGACACAAAATGCTGGCTCGGCGTGTATGTTTCTGAGCTTGACGAAAACACTGCAAAAAAGCCGCTTGATTTTTGGAACGACTTTAAAAGCGAGCCAGACAAGCACATTCTGCTGAACAAAAATACAGCGGACTACACAATTTTTGAGAGCAAAACACCAAAAACAGTGCATGTCAGGGTGCTAAAGCTGAGCGAAGCGGCATTTGCGTGCGCCGGTTTTTGCGGCTTAAAGATTGCCGGCACACTTCTAAAAAGCGCGGCGCAAGGCAAAAAACTATGTCATGCGAAGCTTCAGTTTATAGGCGACTCGATTACATGCGGCTACGGAATTGACGGCGTGTTTGAAAAAGACGTGTTCACAACAGAGCAGGAACGAGCCGACAAATCGTTCGCATTTTTGACGGCAAAAGAACTTGGTGCAGAATTCCAGATGGTAAGCTGGAGCGGCATCGGAATTACCACATGCTATGTGCCGCCCGAAGAGGACGCCGCCAAAACAGAGATTTTAATGCCGCTTCTTTTTCCGTATACCGACAAATCGCTTTCGCTTAGGCTGAAGCTAGAGCCTGAAGTCTGGAACGCGGACAAATTTAAGCCGGATGTAATTGTCATAAATCTTGGAACAAACGACCAGAGCTTTACGCGCCAAAAAGACGAGCGCGTTTCAGCTTTTATAAGCGGTTACCGCCAATTTTTGGAGACTGTGCACCGGGCATCGCCTGAAGCCTGCATAGTTGCGTGTCTTGGCGTTATGGGGCAGGACTTATGCGCTGCCGTCGAAAAAGCGGTTTTGCTTTTTAAGGTTGATTTCCCCAAAGCTTCGGTTTCTGTGCTGAAATTTGATGTACAGGACGAGGCGGACGGAATCGGCGCAGACTGGCACCCAAGCGCGAAAACGCACCAAAAGATGGCGCAAAAGCTTGTGGAGCATATCAAGCACTCCGGCCATTGAGCATAGCAGTCATCCGGTCATTGAGCGCAGCCGAAATGAGCGAAAATGATAGATTAATCCCAAGATTTTGTGCCGTCGCCGGTTATTGGGATTTGCCCGCCGAGGTAGGTGGGCTTTACGCGGAAAGCCACAGCAAAAAAGGCTTTGACGCGCGCAAGATATTCGCGCAAAGCCCATGACATGCGTATTCGCTTTCTAAAGCCGACAGATTCCACTGCTTCATAGCCGGCTGCGTCAATGCCGAGCTTTCGGGCTATGTACACAGACCGTGCTAAGTGGAATTTCTGCGTAACAATTACGGCATCTTCCACACAAAAAACAGCCTTTGCCCTGTACATAGTCTCGTAAGTGCTGAAACCGGCGTGATCCATAAAAATATCTTCATGCGCAATCTGCGGATAATTATTCAGAATATAGTTTCTGCCTGTATTTACTTCATCATAAGTTTTGCGCCCATGGTCGCCGGAAAGCAGAATCTTCTCTGCCCTGCCTGTATTCAAAAGCTCAGTACCGCTTACAATTCGGTCTTTAAAAGCAGTAGACAACCAGCCGCCCTGATAGACTTTTGCGCCGGGCACAATCACAGCCGTTTTTGAAGGCACAAGCTCTTTCTGTGCATAGATATACTTTTTTGTTGAAAGAACCATGTAAATATTTATAAAAGCTGAAAACAAAAAAACGGCTGCAAAGCACAGCAAGGCAAAGAGCGCAAACCGCTTTTTGTCTGCAAAAGCTTTCCGCAGTGCGTTCAGCAGGTTCAGCATAAAAGAAGTGAATTTGCCCAAAAACCGCAGTTTCATTTTTTCAAGTTAGGATAGCGCTCTAAAGGCGCAGGTTCTGTAGATTTTGCACGCACAATATAGTCAGGCTTTATAGGCTTTGAGGTGTAGATAAGGCACTCGTGCCCATGACTAATCCAGTCGCGTATCATGCCGGTTTTCGGGTCAACAAACTGATAGTCTGAATCTGGCAGAGCCGTTACGTCAGGACCGACAAATTCTAGCGGTGTACCGGCATCAAGCTTGTTCATCGAGTTATAGGTGAAAAACTGCCAGCCGGGCTTGTCCTCTGCATAAATGTGGTTGTCATTCTGCTGCTTTCTAGCTTCAAGCACTGCCGCCTTTTTCTGCGGGTGCATCTCTGCAAAAGCTTTTTCTTCTGCGGCGCGGTTCTTAGAAGCAAGAGAGAGAACTTCGTTTTTGTCGGCACAAGCGCCGATTGTGCCCATAAGCTCGTATTCGCTGTCAGAAGCGCCGCTTGTGGTTTTATCCGCGTCAGCTCTGTTGTAATAAAAGCCTGTGGCAAATTCGCGGTGCGCCGCCTTGTAAAGTTCGGCTACATAAGGCGCGGCTTCTTCGGCTGAGATTTTGCCTTCAAGCGCGTCAATCTGCTTGCGGTAGGCTCTTGTGACCATTGCAACGTAATAAAGGCTTTTCATTCTGCCTTCAATTTTCAGCGCATCAACACCGGCGGCTTTCATGTCGTCAAGGTGGTCAATCATGCACAAATCTTTTGACGAAAGCACTGCCGTAAAGTCTTCGCCTTCAAAAATTGGAAAATACTCGCCCGGGCGTTCGCGCTCTTCAAGCACTTTGTAGTCCCAGCGGCAGGCATGAGAGCAGAAGCCCGAATTTGCGCCGCGCCCGGTCATGTACGCGCTTAAAAGGCATCTGCCCGAATACGCGACACACATCGCGCCATGCGCAAAAACTTCAAGCTCCATTTCGGGCACAGCGTCTTTTATTTCGCGGATTTCTTTAAGCGAAGCTTCTCTGCCGAGAACAACGCGCTTAAAGCCTAAGTCGTGGTACATTTTTACAGCTTCTCTGTTTATGCAGTTTGCCTGCGTGCTTAAATGCAGGTGCGTGTCCGGGAAGTGCTTTTTCAAGATATTGACCATGCCTATATCCTGAATGATAAAAGCGTCAATCGGGTACTGCTTAAAAAAATCGAGTTCCGCCAAGAAGTTGTCTATGTCTTTATTATGAAAAGAAATGTTCAGCGCGCAGAAAAGCCGTTTTTCAGGGTATTTTTCTTTGAGGCGCTTTATCTCGTTGTATTCGTCGCCGTAAAAATTGTCTGCCTTTATCCGAAGCGAAAATTTCTTCAAGCCGATATAAGCCGTATCAGCTCCGTATTCGTAGGCATAGCGAAGTTTTTCAATATTTCCAGCCGGTGAGACTAACTCCATAAATCGTCTCCATCTAAACCGTCATTTTCAAGGTTGCCGAGATTTTTTATAAACTTGCCGATTTTTTCCACCGCAAGATGCGTCTGCGGAACGTCCTCGTGGTCAAACTGAAAAAAGTGGAAAAGCCCGTCAAAAATTTCAAGCGTGCACTCAACGTCGGCTTCTTTCAGCTTGCTTTCAAATTTTTTCATACATGGAACCATCAGTTCGTCCGAGCCTGCCTGAATATAAACCGGCGGAAAGTTCTCAAAATGCGAAGCATCTGCTCTTAACGGCGAAACCAGCGGATTTTCAAGATTTGCCTCGTAAGTGTAGTACGTTCCGCAAAAGCGCAGCGCGTCTTGAGAAAAAAGCGGGTCTTTTGTCTTAACTGAATAAATAAGCGAATCAGGTGAAAGATCCAGCCAGGGCGAAAAAAGCACCATGCCTTTAAAGTATTTCCGTATATCTTTAGGAAGGCTCAAAGCCGCCGCAAGCGCAATTGCCGCGCCAGAACCGTCTGCCGCAAAAACGATATCAACATGGTGGTCGCACATGCGCTTATATACGGCAAGAATATCCTCAATGGCGGCAGGAAAAGCGTATTCTGGGGCAAGTCTGAAATCAGGCAGAAGCACCCTTGCAGAAGCTTCGTTTGCCAAAGACGCGCAGAAATTGCGCCAGGAGGCTCTTGAACCGCCCATAAAAGATCCGCCGTGAACATAAAGAATCATCTTTCTGTTAGATGAAATCTGCGGAATAAGCATATCGCTTGCAATACCATGCACAGTGACAGAGCGGCAGTCTACATAATTCGGCAACACTCCATGTGCAAATTGAGCTTCTATTCGTTTTCTGAATTTTGTCAGATCTGTTCGTGAGGTAAAAACTAAATACTTTAACTTTTTTAGCGCAGAACGCCTGTCAACAGCCGGCATAGTGGTTTAGTATACCAAAGCGAAGCATAAATGTCAAAAATTTCTAAATCGATGCGCATTAATTCCGCATAAGAATGGCCGTCAGGAATCATACCTGCTACCAGAACGTGAATTGAATATCTTTGTTGTACATTATTTAAAAAAATGTTATTCTTAATCTATGTATACATTGGTGGCATTATGCGCAGTTGGTGCCGAAAAGACACTTTCACTAGAGCTAAAACAGCTCAGGTTTTCTCCTGTTTCAAATGCACCGGGCCGCGTTGTTTTTACCTCAGATAATTCAGACGCACTTTTTAGAGCCAATCTCTGTCTGCGCACGGCTGACAGGGTTTATCTGCAATTGGCTTCGTTTCATGCTGACAATTTTGATTCACTTTTTGACGGAATTAAAGCTGTCAATTGGCAGGATTATTTCAAAAAAGACGTTCATCTTACAATTGATAAAGTGCGCACGCATAAAAGCAGGCTTTCTTCGGAACATACAATCCAGTCGATGGCGCATAAAGCAGTTTACACCAAACTCGGCGAAACATGGCATATATCTGTTCTGCCGGAAAGCGGCGAAGAAGCCACAGTCCGCATTTATATTGAAAACGACAACGTACAGGTGCTTCTAGACTTGAGCGGAGAGCCGCTTAATAAAAGAGGCTACCGCACACATGGCGGAGACGCGCCTATAAGAGAAACTCTGGCGGCTACACTGCTTCAGCAGATGTGCTGGCGGCGCAAAACACCGCTGCACGATCCTTTCTGCGGTTCAGGTACATTTCCTATAGAAGCAGCACTTTACGCATACAATGTTGCACCCGGTTTCGGGCGGCATTTTGCTCTAGAAAATCTCGCAATTTATGACGAAAAAGCCGCACTGCGCATAAAGCAGAGCGAAGCAGAGAAAATCCGCCCCGAATGTACGGCAAGAATTACCGGCAGCGACATTGACCCTAAAGCAGTTGAAAGGGCAAGAATAAATGCCGAGCACGCCTGTGTTACGGCAGGGCGTGCCCTTCAGCTTATAGGCAGCGACATGCGCATTCAAAGACCGGACTTTATAGAAGCAGGCTTTGATTCAATTGCTGCGCCTTTTGAGTCGGGGCTTTTGATTGCAAACCCGCCTTACGGCGAGCGTCTTGGAACAAGTGCAGAAGCAGAGCAGCTTTACAAAGATATGTCTCTGCTTTTTCAGTCTTTTCCAGGCTGGCAGATGGGCGTTATTACGTCGCACCCCAATTTTGAAAAAGCAATCGGACGGAAAGCCACAAAAACCAAAAATTTTAAATGCGGCAATCTTGATACGGTTTTTTATTCATATCTATAAAAAGGCAGAAAGTATATGGCAATTATTGTTGAACATGACAAACGGAAACACACTATTCTTGACAAAGCCCTTGATGTGTTTGTTGACGAAGGCTATGAGGATGCAACTTTTCAGAAAATTGCAGACAGATGCGGAATTACGCGTACCACTCTTTACTTGTACTTCAGAAACAAGCGTGAAATATTCATAAGCAGCATCAGACAGCTCACAACAAACATTGAATTGAGCCTGCTTGACGTAATGCATGACAACAAACTTACTTCAGACGAAAAACTCAAACAGGTTCTACACCAAATTCTTGATGCATGCCGCGAAAACCCAAAGCTTTTCACTGTTATTCTGAATTATCTGCTTCAAGTTCAGAAAACCGGCAAAAATCCGGGAACAATGGTAAGACGCCGCATAGTCCGCTTACGACATCTTTTGTGCAATATTCTTATTGAAGGAATCAACAAAGGCGAATTGGGCATTACAGTAAGCGACATTTCTACAACAGATGAAATGCTTTATGCAATGATTGAATCGTCTATCTTCAGACTTGCAATATTGAACCAGAAAGACATAAAAGAAATGCACGCCGCGATTGACCTTGCAATAGAAGGAATCAAAAAGAAATAGAGCCGAACTGGTTGCTGAGCGTAGTCGAAGCAACCACATTTAGCTCGATGTCACTTCGACTTCGCTCAGTGACCATAGCAATCTAATAGACACAAACAAAAAAAGGCTGCCCAAAACGGACAGCCTTTTTTATTAACAAATCCTAATTAGAATTAGTTGTCTTTAGCAATTGCGTTAGCAGCAGTACGTCCAGATACGAAAATCTCAACGATAGCGTTACCGCCAAGACGGTTACCGGCGTGGATACCACCAGTAACTTCACCGGCTGCATAAAGACCCTTGATTACGTTGCCGTTCTTGTCAAGAACATGGCGGCTTGTGTCAACTTTAAGACCACCCATTGTGTGGTGTGTTGACGGAGCCATAATTCTGATCTTGAGAGGAACGCCTTCAAGCTTGTAAGTAGAAAGGTCATAAGAACCGTCTGCTTTCTTTTCTGCATCACCGATAAGAGCTGTCCAACCAGTCTTGTTGATTGGCAGGCTGCTTTCTTTGCCTGTGATAAGAGCCTTATCGTAATCGATAATTTCCTGTTTTACGACAGCTGCATCAGCTTTAATTCCAAGCTCTTTGAACAAATCACCGAGCTGGTCAATTGTACGCTCATACTGTCTCCATTCAACATCGGTCTTCCAAGCGTCTGTTCCCGGTGTTCCATAAGGATATGGACCCTGGATAGGCTGCTTGCTGTTTGCGATTTCGATGAATACACCCTGAACTTTGTTGCGCTCAATACCGTTCTCGAACTCTTTAAGAGAAAGAACGTCACGCTCACTTGTTTCGTTTACGAAACGCTTACCTGTTGTAGGATTGATGTAAACTGTGTAGTTTCCGCCGCCGAATGCAAGCTGTCCGTTGTCAATCCAAGAAATAGGCATAAGCTGTGTATACTCAAGTCCTGTTACATCAGCACCTGCAGCCTGTCCCATCTTGATACCGTCACCCTGCATAGAAGAGCGGTTTGTTGTCTGAGTGCGGCTTGTAATCTTGTCTTTCTTCCAGTATTCGTTTGTTTCGATAACCTTAGCTACGTTAGCTGCGTAACCACCTGTTGCAAGAACAACGCCTTTTGTTGCATGTGCTGTAACCTGTGTACCATCGTACATAACAGCCTTAACACCTGTAACTTTGCCGTTTTCTACGATAAGTTCTTTAGCTTCTGTACGGCGGAGAATCTTGTTCTTGCCGGCAGCTTCGTTAATTGTGTTGAGCGGCGGCTGGAAGTATGTTCCCCACTGGAAAGCTGTAGGACCTTTCTTGAGGTAGTCGTTTTCGCGCTGCCACAAAGCACCAACGATTGTAGGCTGTGTAGCGTTGTCAAAAGCTGAACCCTGGTCAACGAGCCAGTCTTTGAGTTCCTGACCGTCTCTGATGAACTGGCATACGAGGTCGTAGTTACCATAAATCCATGATGAGAAATCTGCGTTTGGACGGAGTCCGCCGTAGTATGTCTGGAAAATATGGAGATTAACTGTTGAGAACAGTGTAAGAGCACCTTCGTTAAGGCCTTTGTCAAGTTTTGGCTGAGCCCAAGCGAGGTAGTCTTTGATTTCCTGTTTAAGTTCTTTCAAAACAGGCAGATATTCCTGATGAACACCATGTGTTGAAAGTCTTTCGATATCACCGGCTTCAAACCATTCAGAAGCACCTGACGGGTCAAACGGCTTTTCACTCCAGTTAAGGATTGTCTTAAGAACAGCGATGTTACCGTTAGCCATCTTAACTTTCTTGTATGTTTTTCCATCCTGAGGACAAACGCCTTCTTCTGCATTAGGTCTGTCTTTTTCCCAAACGAGGTAAGGCATTACAGACTGGAACTGACCGCCAGAAACTACAGTGTTACCACCAACTTCTGCGTTCTTTTCAATAATAAGAACAGAGTATCCGTTCTGAACTGACTGAGCAGCAGCAGCGATACCAGCACCACCAGCACCAACAACGATAACATCGAATGTTTCATCAATTGGTTTCTGAGCTGTGTGTTTAACTGTGTTCTTTTTAAAATCTTCCATTTTAGAAGCATTAGCTTTTGCAGCAGCATCGTTCAAAGCATTTTTAACAGCAATTGAAGTGAATGTAGCACCAGAAACTGCATCAATGCCAGAACCGTTTGCTTCAATAGCATCTTTGAACATGATTGGGAATGCCGGGTCGCCGACATGGCCTGTTTCTTTAGAAGACTTTACCTGAATGTCAGTGATAGCATCTTTAGAGAAAGTTACTTCCAAAGTAAGCGGGCCGTTCATGCCCATTGCTGTACCTTCGTATGTACCGGCCGTATATGTAACAGCAGCATTTTTACGGGCTTTTTCAGCCTTTCCGCTAGAAGCGCTTCCACCAGCATTAGCAAGAGCAGCATCAACAGCAGCCATGATAGCTTTAGATGTAACTGTTGCACCAGAAACTGCATCTACCTTTGTAGAATTCTTCTTTACGATAGCAGCAGGTACTTCTTTAATTGCAGCATCGCTAAGACCGGCTGTTTCTTCATGCTGAACAATATCAACAGAAGCAATTTTACCGTTAGTAACAGTAACAGAAACAACAACATCTCCGTTACGGCCAGCAGCAGTTCCTGTGTATGTGCCGTCAGCATATTTAGCACCGCCACAAGAAACCATTACCCAAAGCATTGCAAAAGCAGAAATGCCTGCAATAATCTTAAATAAATTAGACTTTGCCATAAGTAAACCCTTTATATTAAGTATATAAACTATATAATTTTATCATAAAAACAATCAAATGAGAATCCTAAATCGATAAAAAATTCAATAATTTACAATGATAGTCTTTCAAGGCACAACTTCAGCGTGAAAAACCAATCTAGAAATTATACCATGTAAGAACCTGCTCTCGGCGAATTCCGTCACGCAAAAAGGCTTCGGCACTTCGTGCCTGCAGAATTTTTTGCGCGCCAAAATCCGCCTACGCAGGTTCTTGTTGGTGCATATTGCTATAGATTGCATTTTTCTGGCGGAAAGTAGTGAATTGCGGACGCGTTCTGCCTCATGGCTTGCCATGCGAGCAGAACGTCGGACGCAAAAAACGGATTTCCGCCAGAAAAAATCACATTCTAAAACCTTTCATGCTGAAAACAAAGAGAAGATTTTTTTAATTTTATATGCTATGCTCGCATTATGAATAAATACGTGCTTCTTTCTGCAATTATTTTAGCCGCCTTTTTATTTATTTCCTGCGGTGAAAAAAAAGCTTCAACTTCACTGAATGCCATGGACACCTTTATGACAATTCAAGTTTATGGGAAAAAGCCGGATGCAGCACTGGAAAAAACCAAAGAGCGCATCTATCAGATTGAACGGAACATTTCGACTACAAATAAAGCCTCTGATGTATACAGACTAAACCACAGCGAAAAGATTTCTGTAAGCACTGATACTCTGACGCTGACAAAATACGGTCTGGATTTTGCAAAACAGACTGACGGCGTTTTTAATCCGGCATTGTATCCTATTACTTCTGCATGGGGCTTTACAACAGGCGATTATAAAGTGCCTTCTCAAAATCAGATAAATGAACTGCTTCCGCTGACAGATTACTCAAAAATTCAGATTGACGGCACTTACATAAACATGGAACATGGCATGGCATTGGATTTTGGTGCAATAGGCAAAGGCTACACCGGCGATGAAGTCATCAGGCTTTTGAAAGACAACGGCATTAAGTCAGCACTTTTAGATTTAGGCGGAAACATTCAGGCTCTCGGCAAAAAAGCTGACGGCACAGAATGGACTATCGGAATAAAAAGCCCTTGGACAGGCAAAGCAGCCGCAGCAATTAAAATTGCGGACAAAGCTGTTATTACAAGCGGCGGCTACGAGCGCTTTTTTACAGCCGATGACGGTCATAACTATATCCACATTTTTGACAGCAAAACCGGAAAGCCCGTTGATAACGGAATTGCGGGCGTAACAATAATTACAGAATCAGGCTTATATGCCGACGCTCTGAGCACAACCATGTTTGTAATGGGGCTTGAAGATGCCGCGTCTTATTGGCGACACAATTCAGATTTTGAAATGATTATCTTTACAGAAAATCAGGACTTATATTACACAGAAGGGCTTGAAGAAAAATTAAAGCTTTTTGCAGATTTTTCTTCTGTAAATGTCATTCGTAAATAGTCTCTGCACTCAATGCAGAGCGTGTTCTTTTAAGTAAATTGCCCTCTGAACCGTTCAGGATTTTGCAAAGCCCGCCAAAATAAGACAAAGCTACCGACAAAATTCCTTCTCCGGTCGGGCGGACACTTGCAAGGCACTGGCTTAATGCAGACAAAGCAGAAAGCTTTATGGCTTTTTCAATACCAGAGAGCAGAGCGCCGTTTGTAATATTCCAGCCTGCAAAAGAATAAAGAACCTTTCCCTGCGGCATCAATAATGTAGAAATAATCACAAAAAGCCATATCGAAATATGCGGCATAATTTTAATTTTTCGTTTTGATAAAATCTGCGCCGCAAAAGACAATGCCAAAGCCACAAGCAATATATAGATATTTTTCAGCATCATAATGACAACAGACGCAGCCAAAATTGCCAGAATCATGCAGACTGTCTTTGTCTTCTGCTTTTTTTCAATTTCAGTGCTCATTTCCGCTTTTTGCTGCTTTATCAATTCCGGCACTTCTTCCGGTATGTGAAGAATCCGGCTGAGCCAGGCTGTAACAATTCCGCTTAACAAACTGAATAAAATCATCGGGCCAAGAAGAGCATTTGTTCCCTCTCCGAGATAAAGGCTGCTCAGCCAAATTTGAATCACCGCACTACAGGCAGAGCCAAGCATTGAAACGCCATAAACACTTATCAGCCTTCCGCGGAACAATTTGACAATTCCGTACATAAACAGGCCGCTTACTACAGACTGAACAAAAGAAATCAAAAAGAACGGCGAGAATAAAGTACCGGACATCAGGCAGCTTGCGACAGACTTAATGACAGTAAGAAGAATAAAGCTTAACGGATCAAGAGAAAATGATAGAAGAACGGCTACATTGCCAAGCCCGAACCTGAAAAACGGTATAAAACGCGGAATAAAAAGCTCGGCATAAGAAAACAGCAGCGTAAGTGCAGACAAATAGGCAATGCGTTTTTTATTCTGCGACAGCATCAAAATCTCCATAATTTTCAACAGTAATAATGACTTTATTCGGAAGGCAGATTAAAGGGCTTGTCCAGCCCTGCTCAACGCAGGTTTTATTCGGGCATGGTGAATCAATAATGTGAACTTTTCCGTCTTCAATTTGAAAAGTGGTAATTCCAATAGCACCTTCGACTTCGTAAGTGCCGTTTTTCATCTGAAATTCATATTCTTTGCCGTCTGCCAGAACTCTTACAGTGCTTCCTCTTTTTGTAAGAGAATTCTTAGAGAGGTAAATTCCAGCAGCAAGAATTGCCGCAAATATAAAAATATCTAGAATTTTAAAACCCAGATTCAGTTTTTTCAATTAACAAAAACCCCGAAAGATAATTTTTTTTAGGTTAGATGACTTTCAAAGGTCTGGCAAGTAGTTTTCCGCAATTTTTTTAGAATCTTAGTAGGCAAGAATCTCTGGTTTTTCGTACATGCTCTCAAGGAAGGGGCGCATAGCAACCATAACGTCTACAAGAGTTGGGTCAAAATGCTTTCCTCTTGATTCTTCAAGAATGTCAAAAGCCTCATCTACAGAAAAAGCTTCTTTATACGGGCGTTCGCTGCACAGAGCGTCAAAAACGTCAGCAATTGCCATAATTCTCGCAGAAATCGGAATTTCTTCGCCTTTAAGCTGTTCAGGGTAGCCTGTACCGTCCCATTTTTCGTGGTGATAAAGGCAGACTTCGGATGCAATGTTTACAAATTTGTTGTCTTCTACATTTTTTAGTGTGCGCTTTATAATGCGCTCGCTTTCAACCGGGTGTTTCTTTATTATTGCGTATTCTTCAGGCGTTAAACGCGCAGGCTTTATAAGAATTTCATCAGGCACTTTCATTTTGCCTATGTCATGCAGAGGAGCTGCCATTACTGCATAATGCAAATCTTCTACCGAAATGCGGTCTGTGTAAATTTTCTTTTTAATCATGTAATTGACCATGTGCGCAACAATCATGCTTGTGCGCTTTACATGCTCGCCTGTTGTTCCGTCGCGCAGTTCAATTAAATCTGCAAAGCTGTACAAAATGCGTGTCTGCATATCGCGCATTTTTATGTTGTGCTCTATAAGCGACATCTTGAATTTATTGGTCTGCACCGCAGAAATGCACAGAAGCGTTGTCATCGCGGTAAATTCAATAAGCAGCGCCGAACCTGAAGTTATGAGGTAAAAACTCCTTGAGATATTGAATGAGTAGAATCTGATTGTTTCTTCGCTTGTTAAGAAAAACGCTGAAAATGCGCTGATAAAGCATATTACACACGCCCAGAAAGAGAATTTCGGGTCAAAATAAAGAAACGTAATCAGCGGCATAACTGAATAAGACACAGTGACTTTTAGGTTTGGGTCTAAAGAAAGCGAAAAAACTATACATTGAATGGTTACTGCGGCAAAGTATTTAAAGCGGCGTGAATTCGGCTTTTTCTTGTAATAAAAGATCATTGCCGCAAGAAAAACTAAAGAGAGCGCAATTGAACCGCCCGCCTTTAACAGTGAATAATTATAAAGCCCGGCGGCACAGCCTAGAAAAATGGCAACAGGCACAAGACAAGTTACGGCATAAACTTTAACAACGAGTAAATTCATCTTTGCAGTGTGATTGTCTAAAAAAGTTTTTTCTAGTGTATCAATCTCGTTGTCTGACAATGCCTATACCCCCCCCCATTACTATTCACAGTATCAGAAGGATTCTTCAAGAAATTTGTTACAAAGTAAGTATACACCCTGTTTTCTCCAAAAAATGTAAAAGCGTGTAAAATAACCATTATCGGCATTTTTCTTGTTGACAATAATCAAAAAAAAAGACAGTCTAAACACGTGAAATTATCAGAGAAGCGGAACGACGGCCGCTACAAAGATTTTGCCCGTATAGACGCACCTGACTTATGTGTTCTACCGGGTATGCTGCTGGATATCAGCAGAAACGGCTGCCGTGTCAAATTTCCGGTACCAGTAAACATCAATAAAGAAGACGAATGTGAGCTGAACATTCAGCCGTCCTGCAAGCAGGGGCTTAAACCTTTTTCTCTTACGGTAAAACCAGTTTGGGCAGACGAATCTGACGACAACAACGAGGCAGGTTTCTCTATTGTCGGCTCATCGGATTTCCGCCGCCTCTCAAACTATCTCGATGTACTTCACGAAGCTACAGTTGATTCTGACGAGCTTCTCCTTCAAGAATTATGCCTTTAATTACACAGCTTAAAGGTTCCGCATTTCTGGCTTTTGAAGAAAAGCAGGACTGGCTTGTTGACGAACTCTGCACGTGTTTTGGCGCAGACAAATCAGAGCTTGACTTTTACGGCAGTTTAATCTACTGGAAAAATGCCCCCGCTGAAGAAATAAAACCTTTTTGGTGCAGCACAGTCTATTTTGAGCCTTTTACCCTTGAGTTTCAGTCTGTTTCTGAAGCGGCTGCCGCATTAAAGCAGATTCAGCGTAACTGGGCGCCGTACCAGTTTACGCTTTTCAGGCGCGCTTCGCTTATTCAAGACAAACTGCCTTACATAAACTTAAAGCCGCGCAATTTTCCGTATTCAGTTCCGCAGACACAAATCGGGGCGTGGACACTTATAGACGAACACACAATTTTTGCTTCCGGGCGCACGTCAAGCTTTCTGCCTTGCGGAAGAATCGAGTTTGTAGAGGACCATGAAAACCCGCCGAGCCGCGCCTATTTAAAAATTCAGGAAGCACTTGTACACTTTCAGGCTTTTTTCGGAGACTTTCCGCGTGAAGGGCAGCATTGCTTTGAGGCAGGCGCGTGTCCCGGAGGCTGGACTTATGTTCTCGTACAGCTCGGCTGTTCGGTCTTTGCCGTTGACAGAAGCCCGCTTGCCGACAGCCTTATGCAGAACCCAAAAGTGAAATTTCTAGCGCACGACGCTTTTACTCTGAAATGCGAGGACATAGAGCCTGTTGACTGGGTTTTCTCTGACGTAATCTGCTACCCCGAGCGGCTGCTTGAATGGGTCAAAATGTGGCTTGCAAGACCAAAAGTTCCCAACATGATTTGTACTATTAAAATGCAGGGCGAAACCAACTGGGAAACCATAAAGGCTTTTGCGGCACTGCCTGACAGCAGAGTTATTCACCTAAATTATAATAAGCATGAACTTACATGGCTTCACAAAGGTTCTGCACAGGCATAAGGGCATAATTTAAAAATAATTCATATTTTGGATATTTTTTATTTAAATTCTGTGTTATAATACCGTTATAAACATAGGAGCTTTTTGTTATGGATGCTAAAATCATCAATCCTTTTTTATCAGCAGGTTTATCAGTATTTGAAACAATGTTCAATTTAGGCTCAACAAACAAAGAACCTTTCTTGCTTGACGTAAACATGGGTCATCCATGGGAAATTTCAGGTTTATTGGGCGTTACAGGCGACTGCAGCGGCATTGTCGCATTCAGACTTGGACGCACACTCGCCTACAAGATGCTTGAACTTTCGGGCATGGGCGACATTAAAGAAGACGAAAAAGACGAGATGGCAAAGCAGCTCGTCGCAGAATTCACAAACGTCGTATCGGGCAACGCTATTTCTGCGCTTACTGACACAAATCTGAAAGTTTCTCCGCCTGTAACAATTTCGGGCAGAAACCATTCAATTTCGTGGCCGAAAAACTATCCGGTTATCGCAATTCCTTTCGTAACAAAATACGGCGCATACGAAGTAGACGTCTGCTTCAAATAGCCTTTTATTCCTACAAAACTAAGAAGGCAGAAGGGTTTGATGCTTCAAGCTCTTCTGCTTTTTTATTTTATTTTCTGAAAATCTGCTACAAGACGGGCTTCTTCAAGAAAACTCAAAAGACGTGTACCTGTCATCGGCATAGCATAAAAGAAGCCCTGAATATAATCAGCACCAAGTTCTATTGCCTTGTTTAATACGTCCTGCGTTTCAACGCCCTCTGTGATGATATTCAAGTCAAAGCTCTTACATGCGTCAATTATAGACTTAACAAGCACGTCCTGGCGCTTAGAAAGCCCAAGCTGGAACACAATCTGCCGGTCAAGTTTCAGTGTATCCACAGGAAGATTCGCAAGATAGTTTATGCCGCTGTAGCCTGCGCCAAAATCGTCCAAAGCAATGCGGATACCAAGAGATTTAAGCTGGGCAATTTTTTCTTTAACTGACTCAAACGAATTTATAAGCACTGATTCTGTAATTTCAAATTCGAAAAAAGACAAAGGAATCTGCGAATCTGTAAAAATCTTTTTTACCCTGTCGAAAAAGCCATGCTGCAAAAGCTGAACAATAGAGAGGTTGATAGAAATTGTGTCTATATAAGTCTGCCTGTTCTGCATCAGCTTTGCAAATTCGCACACCTTTTTGATAATAATATCGCCCAAGTCATTGATGAAGCCGTTTGCCTCGGCTACTGCAATAGCTTCTTCCGGTCCGATGACATACTGGCTGTTTTTTATACGGAGCAGAGCTTCAAGGCGCGTGAATTTTCCGTCTTTTATTGAATAGACAGGCTGATAGACAACTTCTATGTCTGACTGGTTGTGAATTGCATCAAGGACAATGTCTTTTATTACGTTGCCTCTGCCTACAGCGTCGTTGATAATGCTGCTGTAAACAATGCAGAGATTGCGCTCGGTTAAAGTTTTGGAATACTTCAAAGCGGTTTTACAACTGCGCAAAAGCTCAAGCGGCGTTGTTCCATGGTCAGGGTAATCGGCGCGCCCCGCGTTCATGCTGATTTTGTACTTTCCGGCCGGAATATCCACAGGATTTGTAAAATAATCTTTGATTTCGCGGATAACGTTAGCGCATTTTGCGCCGTCTGCATTCGGTGTAATAATTACGAATGTATCGCCGTTATAACGGTAGACATTTGACTGCGAGACAGTATCGAGCATGGCGGCCGTTTTGCGCAAAAGCATGTCGCCTGTCTTTACAGAGAAAAGCTCGTTGAAATGGTCAAAATCAACTACGTCTATCATAAAAATTGAAAAATCTTTTCTTTCAGTATGAATAAATTCTTCAAGTGCGCGGATTAATGCGCTTCTGTTGCCGATCCCAAGAAGCGGGTCTGTAAACGCCATAACCTCAAGGTTTGCCTGATAGGCAGACATAGAAGAGATTGTCTCGTTCAAGGTTTCAGACAGAATGTTCAGGTTCTTATCGCGGTATTTCTCAAAACGGACGTCCTGGTTGCCTTTTTTGATTTTCATGCAGATTGCAACCATCTTTTCAAGCGGCGTATCAAGACGCTTGTACAAAAGAATGTTTACACAGACCGCAGAAACAAACATGAACAGAGAAGTAACAAGCAGAAGCCGCAACGAAGCAAAGGCATTTACGGCAAGTTCCATGCGGTTTACAGAAGCACACAAAACAATATCGAATTCGCTGTTTATTGTTGTTACCGCAATGCGTTCAGGTAAATCTGCAATGCGGAAGACTATTTCATTTGTTTCTTCACCTGTTTTCGGCAGTATTTTTTCAGCCAAACCCGGATTTTCCAGAAGAACATCAGCCCATTCCGAAGAAGAAAGAGCGCCGCAAAGCATATTAAGGTGATTGTCAAAAATATAAAGAGCACCGCTTCTGCCAAAAGACTGGCGGTCAAGGTAATTGTAAAAATAGACGCGCGAAGTCTTTGAAACTATAAAGCCGCAGATTTCCCCCTCATGCAGAACAGGCACAATAAAATACGAGATATTCGAGGCGTTGTCGGGCAGTGTCAAAAAAAGCGGCTGCCCGTCAGACATAGTATTCAAAAACATCCATGAAACTATATCTTTTAAAAGTGAAGCTTCGCCGGCTCCAGTTTCTAGAATAATTGGCTCACCGGCTTTTGTAAAATATTCAATTGAATCAATTACAGGAAGGGCAGTTTTTATTACGTTTGTCTGCCACATTATCTTTTCAGCAAGTTCAGAAGAACAGTCCGCTTCGTTTTCAAGAAATTCTACAAGCTGCGGTTCTGCCGCAAGTTTTGTAAGCTGAAGTTCTGCCTCATGCAGAGCTGTGCCGATTTCGTCTGTATAAAGCCTAAGCTCTTCAACCATTGCCTTTGTGCTTGAATGGCGGACATTTTTATAAGTAAAGACAAATGCCATGGAAACCAGACACAAAAAAACGGCAAGACAAAGCACAACCGCTATCATGTACGAGTTGTCAAAAAATGAGAAAAATTTCTGCCACTTTAGTTTCTTGTTTCCCATCAAATACTTTCCAATTCAAAAGGAGTTTCCTGATAAACATAGTAGTTAAGCCAGTTTGAATAAAACAAATGCGCATGACTCCGCCATGTTGAAACAGGTCTGTTTTCAGGATTATCATCCGGAAAATAATTGTAAGGCATTTCTATCGGTTTGTGTTGACTTATATCGCGGAAATATTCTGCGCCGAGCGTTTCTGTGTCATATTCGAGATGCCCGGTCATAAAAACACGCCGGTTGTCTTTAGATTTTACAAGCAGCACACCCGAACGCTGAGATTCCGCAAGAATCTGCAAATCCGGCACTTTAAGAATGTCTTCGCTTCTTATTTCAGTATGGCGCGACTGCGGAGACGGGAACCGGTCGTCAAAGCCGCGCATAAGCGGGTCATTCTTGACTTTGCGTGTATTCTGAAAAATGCCGAACATTTTCTTTTCGAGATTGTATTTTGGAATTCCATAGTGATAATAAAGCCCTGCCTGCGCGCCCCAGCAGATATAAAGCGTAGAAAATACGTTTTTTGAGGCAAAATCCATTATGGTTGTCAGCTCGTTCCAGTAATCAACTTCTTCAAACGGAAGCTGCTCAACAGGCGCGCCTGTTATAATCATTCCGTCGTATTTTTTGTCAAATATTTCTTTCGGCGTTACATAAAACCGCTCAAGATGTTCCGCGCCTGTGTTCTTTGATTCATGCGTAGACATGTGGACAAGCGAAATTTCAACCTGAAGCGGCGTGTTGCCGAGAAGCCTTAAAAGCTGTGTTTCTGTCGCAATTTTAGTCGGCATCAGATTGACTATGGCAATATGCAGCGGACGTATGTCCTGCAAGGCGGCGCGCTGCTCCGTCATAACGAATATATTTTCTGATTCAAGTATGGCCCTTGCCGGCAAATCTGACTGAATTTTTATTGGCATATACTAGTCCGATAATTAGTAGACGTGTTCGGAAACTTCAGCTTTCCGAACACGAACTTTAGTAAATCGCAATTTTGTAAGGCTTTAGCCTGAAAAATTGCTGACCTGTTCGAAAACTAACCGAGTTTTCGAACAGGTCGAGTTTATTGATTATATCATTATTAAATGAAAAAGTCGCCTGTTGCGGCACTTTTTATGTAATCATTCCGGTCTTTCTGCATCCCAGTTGTGCTTCGGATAGCGGCCTTTCATCTCCTTGCAGATTTCCGGCCATGTGTTTTTCCAGAATCCTTCAAGGTCGCGCGTTACTTGAAGCGGACGGCGGGCAGGCGAAAGAAGCCTTAACAGCACAGGCACACCGCAGACTTTGGGCGTCTTTTTGCAGCCGAAAATCTGCTGAATTATAATCTCAATTACGGGCACAGGGCCTTCGTTTTTGTCGAGTTCTTCATATTTGACTGAAACTTCTTTGCCGTTTTCAAGCTTGAACCTGAGCGGCACAGCCTTGTCAACAGCGCGTCCGTCAAATTTATAGCGCAAGGCTTCTAAAAAAGCTTCTTCTGAAAGCTCTGCCGAATTTCCCCAAAACGGAAGCAGCCAGTCCTCAAGCGTTTCAAGCAGTTTTGCTTCGTCTGTTCCGTCAGCAGCCTCTGCATTTTCAGAATGTGCCGCAAAAAAGCGCGCCCTCTCAAAAAAGTTTGCAGAAACCTTGTTCCAGGGCAGAGACTTAATGCCGTTCTGTCTGAAATATGAGAGATAAGCACGCGCAATATCGTCTTTTTCAGTTTTAAGCTGTTCCTGTTTAAGACAGATTTTGCCGTAAAGCAGGCTGCGCACTTTGCGCACCTTTCTGCCGCTTTTTGTGTCCTCAAAAAAGACCTGCACATCTTCTTTGCTGTGCGCTTCAAGCCATGCTGAAATATCAGAGAGCGGCTCTGCTTCGTAGATTGTGCCGCAGTCACCGCCGGCGTCAGCATTGACCGCGATTATGTATTCCGGCAGAGCGGAGTCCGCCATGTTGGTCTGAAAATCTGCGCAAAGTTTTGCCTTTCTGCCTGAATAAAGCTGATAAATTCTATTGCCCTCGTATTTTGCAACGCGGTCAAAAAAGCCTTCAAGCAGAATATCAGCGTTTTTTAGCTTTACATGCGCCTGCTTTTCCGGCTTGAAAGTTTTCAGTTTGTTCGCGATGTTGGCGCAAAGCTTTTTTGCACGTTCCGGCGAAGATTCGCCGCTGTATTTTGCCACATAGCCCAAGGCGTTCTGCACATCACCGTTCCAGGCTGAAGAAGCCGCCACAATTGCAAGACGCGGATGAATACCCAAAGAAAGCACGAATTTGCCCAAAGCTGTAATTGAGCCGATTTTGTCCGGATCGCCGCTGCCATGCTCAAGAAGTTCCGCTTTTTCAAGAAATTCTACAGCCTGGCACCATGCACCCTGCGGCGGCAGATCAAGCCAGTCTAGCGAAGTGCGGCTTAACGCGCCCCAACAGGCACATTCCAAAATAACAGACATTATATCAGAGCGCAAAATTTCTACAGCAAGATTCTGCTGTCTTAAGTCGTTTTTATCCCAAAGACGGACGCAGCGGCCTTTTTGAGTGCGTCCTGCGCGGCCGGCTCTCTGCGCCGCAGAAAATTCAGATTCATTTTCCGTTACAAGGCGGTTCATGCCTGTGCGCGCGTCAAAGCGGCTTATGCGCGCAAGCCCAGAATCTATTACGCTTGTTATGTCCGGCAGCGTCAACGAAGTTTCAGCAATGCTTGAAGATAAAATGATTCTGCGCACGCCCTTTTCAGGCGGAGACAAAACGTGCCGCTGCTCTTCTAAAGAAATAGAGCTGTGAAGTATGCAAATTTCAATATTTTGGCGCGCTTCAAGCAAGTTCTTAAGATTTTCTTCTGCGCGGCGTATATCTCTTATTCCGGGCAGAAAAACAAGAATTGAGCCGCCGCTGCGGTCAAGTTCTCTTATGACAGCATTTTCGGGTTTTGTGGGCGCATATTCAATTTCTACAGGGAAAAGTCTGCCCGGCACAGAATAATGCGGACAGTCAAGAAAGGCGCAAAGCTTTTTAGCGTCAATTGTCGCTGACATTACAACCAGAAAAAGGTCGCCGCGCAGCTGCATTGTCTCTTTGAGAAAAGCCAGGAACGTATCTGCATAAACCGACCGCTCGTGGAATTCATCGATTATGATGACAGAAAAGCCTTCAAGCGCGGGGTCGCTCTGAATAAGCCTTAGCGCGACTGCCTCAGTTACAACTTCAAGTTTTGTGGTTTTGCTCACCATTGAGTCGAGGTGCATTCTGTAACCGGCAAACTGCCCCAGCGGCTCTTCTACAATTTCAGAAGCGTATTTTGCAAGCGAAAGAACTGCAAGACGGCGCGGCTCAAGCAGCAGAACCTTGCCGTCAAATGAATTTGCAAGCGCAAAAGGAACTGCCGTAGACTTTCCCGCGCCGGTCTCGGCTGTCAGCACAAGCGTACGCGTTTCAGACTTTTTCAGCGTTTCTGTTATTTTTCCGAGATGTTCAAAAACCGGCAGATTGCTGAATTTTTCTGCTGCATTGAGCTTAATCTGCCTGTCTAAGAAATGTGCGTCATTTTCTGCCATAATTTATAGAAAATCTCCGGTTCGTCGTCATGCTGAACTTGGTTCAGCATCTGCTTAAGATTCCGAAACAAGTTCGGAATGACATTGTGTGATAGTCTATTGCGGTTCGTTTTTCCGCATGTTTGCAGACAAAAAATAGCGCGTCGCAGGGCCTTTCCCGATAGAAGTTAAAACGCCTTCTTTTGTCAAATCGCGCAAAAGCCGCAGCGCAAGACTTTGAGAAAACTTAAAGCCGTTCTGCAAATCCCGACGGGTAAGATACCCTTTTTTTGCGGCAAAATCTATAACAGCTTCTCTGTGCTTAGCCTGAACCGGCGTTATTTCCATTGAAGCAGAGTTTTTCTTATGCCATTCGTTCAGATTCGGCAGAACAAGCTTAAAGGCATTGTCGCTTACCGAAATCTCAGGCGAAGGCTGTCTGCCGATTCCGGCGGTTTCTTTTGCTGCCTCATCTTTATAGCTTGCAAAAATGCGCGGCAAACCTGAACCGTAAGCTTCTACAAGCATGAGCCTGTAAAACACTTTTGAGAGGTTGGTGTTTCTCGCAGCCGACACGCCAAGCATAATGTCGTCGCGCCTAAGACCTTCTATCAAACCGCCGACAGAAATTATCTCGAAGCGGTCTTTAAAAACATGAATAAGAATGCTGGCGCTCAGGCTGTAATCCCGGTGGACAATGGCGTTAAGCAGAGCCTCGCGCACCGCGACAGGCGGAAAATCTCTTAAATCTGTGCGGTAAAGCCCTTTAAAGCTGGAGCTTGTACAATTGTGAAAGTCAATCCAATTGTAGACATCCTGAAGCTGCGTCAAAAGAGAGCCGCCGAATTCGCGCCGGTCTTTAAACGAGGTTGTGTCTGTACCTTCAAAAAGCGCGGCCTTTATTGTGTGTGTGCACTGGTCAGAGAGCAGAAGCGCAAGATTTGTGTACTGTCCTTCTTCTGTAATTAAGCCCAGCCTTTTTTTGTCGCGCCCCTCAAATGCAATGTTCCGCGCGGCAAACTGCCGCGACAATTCAACAAAAGTAAGCTTCTGGTTTGTAGAGCGCTGCTCCTCATAACGCTCGCCGCTCTTTTCCTGTGTCATTTTAAAAATGGCAGCTTCAGAAGCCATTACCGATTCAGAGCCATGTCGTACATAGACACCGGCAGAGCGCATACCCTTGTTTGCAAGATAATAAGGGCGGGCATTTCCGCGCTGTACGGTAATCTTAATCACGTTTTTGTCTTCAACCACTTCAGTCATGTAAGAGACAAACATTGTTATGTCAGGCTTTATGGACTGGCGGATAGAGCTTGAAAGACGGAGCATCTCATCATCGACATTCTCGACACCGCAGACAGAGCCGTCGTCATTTACACCGACGTAAATTATTCCGCCGGCTGTATTTGCGAATGCAACGACTTCTTTTTTGATTTCATCTGTAAACTGCCGTTTAAGCTCAAGATTTGCGCTTTCGTTTATGTTCATAATCTGACATTATTCTAACACATATTTAATCAAAAACAAGTATTTAAACATATTTTCATGCAAAAGTTATAAACAAAAAAAGACCGGCTCAAAATGAACCGGCCTTTGCTGCAATGTCATGCTGAACTTGGTTCAGCATCTGCTATGTTTATGGTGCAGAGATTCCGAAATAAATTCGGAATGACGTTGCTATAAAAAGCTTATTTTACATATTTCAGCAAAACAGAACCGTCAGCATCACCTACATCGTACCAGACAACAAGCGAGATACCCTCTTTACAAGCCTGGCTGATTTTGATTGTGAAATCGAAGGTGTTTGTAGCACCGGCTTTGATGTTTTCGCCGAGCAATGTACCTTCTGTTCCGGCTGCATCAATTTCTGCCCACCAGTTTACAACCTGTGTGTTTTCAACTGCACGGATAAGAAGCTTTGAAACGTCTTTGTCAGCTGAACACTTCCACTTCATGTGGATTTCATCACCTACGATTGGAAGGTCGTCACCGAAAAGCTTGGTGATATCTACGATTTTCTGGAAACATGTCGGGTCAGCCTGTCTGTCCTGAACGCCGTTTACCCATGGGTATTCTGCTTCAATCTGAACAAATGCTGCGTCTTTAGAAATGTCAAAGTCGAATTTCTTTGGTGTCTTTCTTATTTCAACAGGTTTTGCACCAGTTACAGACTGCTTTACGCGCTCAAACTTAACTGTAGTTCCTGTTTTGTTTGCTTTACCATAAGCAAGCTGAAGACCGAGGTTTCCTCTCATAGGATTCTTAAGAACACCCTGGAAATGAGCTTCTTTTGGAACATTTGCTTTAATATCTGTAAGAGTCCAGTCTTTTTCTTCCTGAAGAATTGTCCAGTAGCTTGCAGCAGCACTAGTATCAACAATGTTCATCATCAAAGAATCAATGTCGATCGGTGAAATAATCTTTAAATAAACATCGATAACATCACCTTTCTTAGGCTTGTTTGTCTTTACAAGCGGTGTCCAGTCTGCAACTGCCTGGAAATCAGTTTTGCCTGCTTCGGCGTACTGATTTGGAACAATCTTGATTTCTGTACAGGCGTCTACAACGTCAAGAACATAGTAAGAAGGCTCAACAGGAGCAGCATCTTTTTTTGCCTTGCCTTTGTCTTTCTTTTTCGGTGCTGCAAAAGCAGTTGCAACCATTGCAACCATCAACAAAACAGCAACAGAAACTTTAATTAATTTTTTCATTTAATAATCCTCCTACGATTAATTAAATAACTTAATTAATTCTAACACCTTTTGGTAAATATGCAATTTTTTTATTGCAAATATGCAATTTTCTAATGCGATTCTAATTTTTTAAGCGAAACACAATTTTTTCACAGTCTGCCTTACGCTTGTTTAATATCAGGCGTTTTGCTAAAATCAGCACATGAAAATCGATACAAAATGCCTTCATTCAGGCTACACACCAAAAGATGGTGAACCATGCACAATTCCAATCGTACAGAGCACAACATACCGTTATCACTCGTGCAATGCGGTTGCAGATATTTTTGACGACCCAACTCTGGGTGCTATCTATTCCCGCTTCTATAACCCGACATGCGACGCTGTTGAAAAGAAAATAGCCGACATGGAAGGCGGAATCGGCTGTATGCTTACATCAAGCGGACAGGCTGCAAGCCTTCTTTCTGTGCTGAATCTCTGCTGTGCAGGCGACAGCTTTATAGCTTCAACCAGCATTTACGGCGGCACAATAAACCTTTTCGGCTTTACCTTAAAAAAGCTTGGGATCGAATGTATCTGGGTTGACCCCGAAGCAGGCTACGAAGAGATTCTCTCAAAATTCAAACCGAACACAAAATGCGTTTTTGGCGAAACAATTGCAAACCCGGCTCTTACAGTCTTTGACTTTGAGAAATGGGCAAAAGCCGCACACACCAAAAAAGTTCCGCTCATAATCGACAACACATTTGCGACACCAGTTCTGTGCCGCCCGTTTGAATGGGGCGCAGACATTGTCGTGCACTCAACCACAAAATACATGGACGGCCACGCTGTTCAGGGCGGCGGCGCAATTGTAGATTCCGGCAACTTTGACTGGGCAAAAGTCTACAAAGAGACCGGCAATTTCGCTGATTTTGTAGAACCTGACGAGAGCTACCATGGTCTTAAATATGTTGAAAAATACGGAAAAATGGCATACATCATCAAGGCAAGATGCCAGCTTATGCGCGACTTCGGCTGCTACCCTTCTGCACAGAGCGCATTCTACCTGAATCTGGGTCTTGAGACGCTTCCGCTTAGAATGGAAAGAGTGTGCAAGACAGGTCTTGCCGTCGCAGAATATTTTGCAAAATCAGACAAAATTGAAAGCGTAAGCTACCCCGGCATGAAAGGCGACAAATTCTACGAGCGCGCCAAGAAATACCTGCCGGACGGCTGCTGCGGTGTAGTTTCAATCAGCATAAAAGGCGGAAGAAGTGCCGCTGTGCGCTTTATGGACGCGCTGAAGCTTGCTTCTGACGAAGTGCATGTTGCAGACATAAGAACCTGCGTTCTTCACCCTGCAAGCGCGACACACAGACAGCTTACAGACGAGCAGCTTAAGGCAGCCGGCATTGACGGCGGAATGGTGCGCTTCTCTTGCGGTCTTGAAAATCTTGAAGATATTCTAAAAGACATTGACCGCGGCTTGGCTGCCATTTAACGCTGACAAAAGGCTGTCCGAAAAAGGGCGGCCTTTTTTATTCAGTTTTACCCTTACATAACAGGCTGAATTTTCCGATTCTTTAAAAGTAAATATAACCGCAAAATACAACAGACAAGGACTATTATTCTTATGACGCATTTCAATTCTGCAAAGAAAGCTGCCCTTCAGGCAGTTTTAATTTTTCTCTCAATTTTTATGATTATTGGCTGCGCGACAACATCTTCTGGCGACAAAAAAACGCAGGGCACGCAGAAAAAGCACATATCGTCGGCAATTTTCAGCCAGTACGGTTTCAGACTTGTGGAACAAAAACAGATTGAAATGATTAGCGGCACTGCATATATTCTTGAACACATCAAAAGCGGTGCACAAGTCTATTACATTGACAATGATGACAAAAACTTAAGCTTTACCATTTCAGTTTCTACCCCGCCAGAAACAGACAACGGCGCAAACCATGTTCTTGAACACATGACGCTGTCGTCTACACGTTCTTACCCGGGCAAAGAAGTGTTCTTCGGAGCTTCAAACACAACGCTGAACACATACATGAACGCACAGACTGCCGCAACATACATTCAGTTTCCGTTTTCGACAACTGACGAGCGCCAGTACAAGCAGCTTGCAGATTATTACCTTTCGGCAGTTTATGAGCCTACACTCGACGACTTTATCTTTATGCGCGAAGGCTTCCGCTATGAGCTGCCGACAAAAGATTCTCCGCTTACAATAAACGGAATTGTCTACAACGAGATGAAAGGCGCAAACGCCAACATCTTAAGACAGGCAAATTCTGTAATGCGTGAGTCGCTTTTTCCGGACACAGTGGTAAAGAACGATTCTGCCGGAAAAACCGAGACAATACCGACTTTAACTGTAGAAGACATAAGAAAATACCACAAAACATATTTCGTGCCGTCAAATTCGATTATTGGCATTTACGGCGACTTAGACATTGCCTCTTTCTTAGAATTCCTTGACAAGAGCTGGCTTTCAAAATACGAAAAATCAATTCCGCTCGCAAAGATACCTGAACAGAAGCCGTTTTCTAAGCCAAAATCTGTATACAGAAATTTTCCTGTAACAGCATCATCTAATGCTGGCGGCAGGGCTGTAATTTCAAAAGGCTATGCACTTACAGGCGTCGGCGACAAAGAGATGCCGTCTCTTATGCTTTTGATTAACATCCTCAATAACGACAATTCTCCGCTGATGAAGGCACTTGATGAGTCTAATCTTGCAGACCACTATTTTATCAACGTGTCTATGGCTACACGCCAGCCGCAGTTTGAAATTACGGCACAGAATATTGCGCCTGAAAAGGCAAGCACTTTTGAGCATATCGTTGTTAAGGCATTAAAGCAGATTGCCTCAGAAGGTGTTGCTCCTGATTTGTTCAATTCAGTTAAGGCTGACTTTTATGCCGGTGCGGTGCTTGCAAGAGAAAACACACAAATCGGACTTGATATTCTTGAAAGCATGGCTGTAGGCGAAATGTCAATCGGTTCTAAATATGCTATTGCTACCTCTAATTACGATGTGCAGAACGTAACAATGCAGCACATTTCAAAGATGGTTGACCGCTTTCTTGTAAACAACAACCACAGCGTGCTTGTAATTGTTGACCCGAAGCCCGGTTTCGCCGAAGAACAGGAAAAAGCAGAGCGCGACAGACTTGCAAAGCTTAAGGCATCTATGTCAGCCTCAGAGATCAATGCGCTTGTAACACAGACTTCGGCATTCAATTCTTGGCTTAAGAGCGAAGACAAAAAAGGACAGGAAAGCGTCAAGAAGCTTCAGGTGCTTACGCCGGAAAATCTTGATACAGACATTGAACCTGCCAGAATAAAAGAAGAAACTTGGGACAATGTACGCCACATTCACTCTTATGTAAAAGGCCCGGCACTGCGCACAACTTTTTATCTGAATCTATCTGACCTGACGCCGGAAGAGCTGCACTATGCAAGCCTTTACATGACTTTGACAGGCGAGCTTGGCGCAGGCACAATGACAGAAGAACAGGTTGACTATCAGCTTAGTATGCTTGTTTTGGGCTTGAACACAACTGTTGAGCCGTTCTATACAAGCTACGACAGAAAGAATTCGTACCCGGTTATGAATTTAAGCTGGTACTCTGAGCTTAAAAACGCAAGAAAAGCCGAGCAGCTTGTTTCGACGATTCTCTACGACACAATTCTTGACCCATCGCGCATAAAGGTTCTTATTTCAATGGAAAAGGCAAGGGCTGACAGAAATTTGCAGACAAACGCGGTTTATTACGCTTTAAGCAGAGCCGGTGCGGCATGTGCCCAAAGTTACACGCTTTATGACCACCTTGCAGGCATTCCATATTATCAGTTTATTCAAAAAGCCTATAAAGAAGTAAGCAAAAATCCTTCTGTTATAATCGAAAAAATGCTCGCTGTAAGAGAAAAAATGCTTGTAGCAAATTCGCCAATAATTATTACAGCCGGCATTAATTCAGAAGAAGCTTCAAACGCAGGCAAAGTAATCACAAAGCGGCTCGGCAGCTATAATGGAAAGTCAAACACAAATTATACTGCAATCAGCCAGCCAGCAAAAAAGACAGCATTTGTAATCAAAGACTCTGTAAGCTACGCCGCCTCTGCACAGCCTATTCCGGTTGACAAGCTTCAGACTTTTACGCTTGCTTCAGACATTCTCGCAAACGAATACTACATTCCGAAAATTCGTCTTGAAGGCGGTGCTTACGGCGCAAGTTCAATTACAGACCGCGTATATTTTGCGGCTTATTCTTCAAGAGACCCGAACCCGATGCGTACGCTTGAAATTCACAAACGCGCAAAAAACGCAGATTTCGGTCTTAAAAAAGAAACACTTGCACCATATATAATTGCCCGCTACGGAATGGAAACCGCCCCGCTCGGACTTTATACACAGGCTTTTGTCAACGCCGTAAACTACATTAGAAATTACAGCGTTGACGACATGAAGGCAAATCTTGAAAAGACAAAAAACACCACAGTAATGGAAGTTGAGGCTGCAATAAGAAATATCAATGCCGGAGAATGTTATGCTGTTCTGGCAAATGAATCTACTTTAAGAACTGCCGACGTTTCATTTGACGAAGTTATAGACCTTACAAAAGAAGAGAAGTAACAATGAACGGAACTTTTGCCGGAAACTTGTCTGCTTTTGGTATTGATGCAGAAAAAGCCCCGCTGTTTGAAAAATACGCCGCCGAACTGAATTTATTCAATTCGGCTTATGATTTAGTCGGGGCAGATTCTGTCGAAGACATTCTGACAAAACACATTCTTGACAGTCTTGCTGCCGTACCGCTTCTAAAGCAGCTTATCGCAAAAACCGGAAACCCAGAAAAGCCGCGCATTGCAGACGTTGGTTCTGGCGGCGGGCTTCCGGGCATTCCGCTTGCCATTGCGTTTCCAGACGCACGTTTTACGCTAATCGAAAGAATGAGCAAACGGTGCACATTTCTTGAAAACTGTGTGCTTACGCTCGGCTTAAAAAATGTAGAAGTGCTTAACACAGAAGCCGAAAAAGCACCGCAAAAAGCTTTTGACCTTGTAGTTTTCAGGGCTTTCAGACCATTAGACGAAAAAATGACCAAAACCATACTCAAGCTGCCCGCCGAAAAGGGTTATATCGCGGCTTATAAAGCAAGAGCTGACAAAATAAAGGCCGAAATGGCTGCCATATCAAAGCTTGTTCCATCCTGGAGCATGAAGCAGCTTGACGTGCCGTTTTTAGGTTCGGGCAAAGAAGAGCGCGAACGCAATCTGGTGATAATTCCTGAGTTTTTGTCTTGAACCAGAGGCTCATTCTCACTAAAATATATGGAACAAAAATCACACGGATGTAATTTCCGTTCCTGACAAGAAAACAAGTTTCCTTGCAGGTTTTATTTGCTTTTTGGGCAGCGGCATCCTTGCCGCAATTTGAGGTGTTTAAGATGGAATCTTCTAAACGAACGGTCACTTGCGGCGAATTGCGCAAGGGCGATGTCGGTAAGACAGTTGTATTGAACGGCTGGGTTTCACGTTCACGGGATTTGGGCGGTCTTGTTTTTATTCAGCTCCGCGACCGCTACGGAATTACCCAGGTTATGGTCGGTGACGGTGCAAGCGATGAAGTTAAAAAAATTGCATCTTCACTCAAAAGCGAATATTGTATCGCAGTTGCAGGTACAGTTAGTGCCCGCGCCGATAAAGACGTAAACAAAGACATGGCAACCGGTGAAATCGAAGTTGAAGCAAAAGAAATCGAAATTTTCACCACTTCACAGGAATTGCCTTTCTCAATCGAGGAAGTACGCCAGAAGGACGGCACAATCGTTCTTCCAAACGAAGATTTGCGCTTGAAGTACCGCTATCTTGACTTGCGCCGCGAACCGATGCAGAAAAACATCATTTTGCGCTCACAGGTCACTTTTGCTACACGCGAATATTTGACCGGCAAAGGCTTTTTGGAGATTGAAACTCCGACTTTCATCAAGTCAACTCCAGAGGGCGCACGCGACTATCTCGTTCCTTCACGCGTTCACCCTGGAAAATTCTACTCATTGCCGCAGTCTCCGCAGCTTTACAAACAGCTTTTAATGGTTTCAGGCTTTGACAAATATTTTCAGATTGCACGCTGCTACCGCGATGAAGACGCACGCGGCGACCGTCAGCCGGAATTTACACAGATTGATATGGAAATGAGCTTCACAAACCGCGAGGAAGTTCTTGAAACAACAGAAGGCTTGATGCAGTACATCTTCAAAAAAACGATGAACTACGATCTGCCTGCAAAATTCGACCGGATTGCATGGGAAGACGCTTTTGACCTTTACGGAAGCGACAAGCCGGATTTGCGTTTTGACCTCAAGATGCAAGATGCGGCTTTCATGGCTGATTTGAGCGACTTCAACGCATTCAAAGCGGGTGCTGCAAATGCTTCTAAAGAAATCGAGCGGCACAAGCGGAGCGGTCTCAAAGCCCTCGTCGTCAAAAATGTTGCTGACAAATACAGCCGCAAAATGGTTGAGACACTTGAAAGCGTTGCAAAAATCAACCACGCAAAAGGTCTTGCATGGATGAAAGTTGACGCAGAAGGCAAATTTGAAGGCGGAATCTCAAAATTCTTTGCCGGAAAAGAAGCTGAAGTCTGCTCTAAGCTTGGCGCAGAAAAGAACGACCTTCTCCTCTTTGTAAGCGATGAAAAATGGCAGACAGCCTGCGTTGCTTTGGGAGCGGTGCGAAAACAGCTTGGAAAAGACTTGAACCTCTACAACCCAAAAGATGAATTCCATTTCGCTTGGATTATCGACTTCCCGTACTTTGCATGGAACGAAGAAGAAAATCACTGGGAAACTGAACATCACATGTTCACTCTTCCGCAGAAAAAATACTGGGATACTCTGGAATCTGACCCGGGTTCGGTTAAAGGCGACTTGTACGACCTCGTTTTGAACGGCTATGAGCTTGCTTCTGGCTCTATGCGTATCAATGACCCGGCTTTGCAGGAGCGCATTTTTGAAATTGTCGGTTACAGCCGCGAGCGCGCCGAAAAAGCGTTCGGCTTCCTCGTTCAGGCATTCAAGTTCGGCGCTCCTCCACATGGCGGCATCGCACCGGGACTTGACCGTCTCGTAATGCTCATGCGCCACGAGGAATCAATCCACGAAGTTATCGCGTTCCCGAAGAACAACCTCGCCGCTTCTCCAATGGACGAGTGCCCATCAGTTGTTGACCAACAGCAGCTTAATGACTTGCATTTGAAGTGCACTGAGGTTGAGAAAGACTAAGTCGCCGGTTGTCCGAGCGAAGTTGACCAAAAGCAGCTCGACGAACTGCACATTACTATAAAAGGCTAATGACCTGTTTGAAAACTCGGTTAGTTTTCAAACAGGTCAGCAATTTTTCAGGCTAAAGCCTTGCAAAATTGCGATTTACTAAAGTTCGTTTTCGGAAAGTTGAAATTTCCGAAAACGTCTAATTTTCTGAGGCTGCCGCAAATGTGGCAGCCTTTTTTATATCCAAAGGAATGTGACCGCGGAGCGTTTCCTTTTAAAAAAAGAAAGGCTGAAAAGCTCCTCCTGCCTTTCAGCCACAACAAACAGCGTAAATTTCTTAAACTAATTTAGACAATAACTACAGAGTTATCTGTGTTAGAAAATGGTGCCGGAATGTATTTGTCTGCATTCCAGTCATTTTCCCATTTTTTGCCGTCAAGCAAATAACGGAACTGATATTCGTTTCCAGCTTCTAATGTCAATGTGACAGTAAAGCTTCCGTCCTTGTTCTTTTTCATAGGAGTATCAAGGCTGCTCCAACTATTAAAATCTCCAGCAAGCCAAACTTTCTCTGCGCCATTGGCTGCTTCTGCGCTCAACTCAAATGTTACCTTACATTTCTTTTGAGTTTTTAAGTAATTCTTGTATAAAGCCATTATTTTTCCCTAAAAACAGATTTATGAATAACAGACACAAACCATGTCTGCATATCTTATGCGAGTATTATACTACAATAAGATTATTTTGTGAAGAAAATCTTAAAATTTCGTTATTTTTTTATGGCTAATGCTGAAATTTTAGAAAATTCATAATATCTCACTTGTTTTAAATATATGAATCTTCTATAATCGCATTAACTTATCTATCCGCTGATTTATCCAAATTGCAGGCGGAAAAAGTTCCCATAGCGGAGCTTAAACTTGCTAAATAGGAGGCTCTTAAATGAGTTCTGTCTTATCTAACAAACATTACCTTTTTACATCTGAATCAGTTGGTGAAGGTCACCCTGATAAACTCTGTGATCAGATTTCTGATGCTATTCTTGACGCTTGTCTTAAAGACGACCCGGAAAGCCACGTTGCTTGCGAAACATTTGCTTCTACAGCACTTGTAATGGTTGGCGGCGAAATTACAACAAACACTTATGTTGATGTACAGACTTTGGCACGCAACGTTGCACGCCAGATTGGCTACACAGACTCTGATTTTGGTCTTGACTGCGACTCTATGGCTGTTCTCAACATGATTCACTCACAGTCACCGGATATTAACCAGGGTGTTGTTGGTACAGGTCTTAAAGAATTTGAAGGTCAGCAGGGCGCAGGCGACCAGGGCATGATGTTCGGTTTTGCCTGTTCTGAAACACCAGAACTGATGCCGGCTCCAATCATGTATGCACACAAGCTTCTGCACAAAGCTACAGACTTGCGCAAAGGCGGCACAATCGGCTGGCTCAGACCGGACGCAAAAAGCCAGGTAACAATCGAATACGAAGGCAACAAGCCTAAGAGAATCGACACCGTTGTTATTTCGCACCAGCACAACCCTGAAGTTGAATACGGCGAAATCAAAGAGACTGTAATCAACAAGATTATTCTTCCTGTTCTAGAACCGACAGGCTTAATCGACAAAAACACAAAATTCTACATTAACCCGACAGGACGTTTTGTTGTAGGCGGTCCTTTTGGCGACACTGGTCTTACAGGACGCAAAATCATCGTTGATACTTACGGCGGAATGGGACGCCACGGCGGCGGCGCTTTCTCTGGCAAAGACCCGTCTAAAGTTGACCGCTCTGCTGCATACATGGCACGCTACATCGCAAAGCATGTTGTTGCCGCCGGTTTTGCCGAACGATGCGAAGTTCAGCTTGCTTATGCTATCGGTGTTCCTTATCCTGTTTCAATCATGGTTGATACATTCGGAACAGGCACAGTAAGCGAAGAATCTCTCTCAAAAGCAATCAAAGAGGTTTTCGACTGCTCACCGGCCGGAATCATCAAGACACTCGACTTGAAGAAACCTGTTTATCAGGCAACAGCAGCTTACGGCCACTTTGGCAGAAACGAATTCTCATGGGAAAAGCTCGACAAGCTTGACGCATTGAAGAAAGCTGTAAAATAATTCAGTCTGTAACGGAAAAGGCTGCTTGAAAATTGTCAGGCAGCCTTTTTTTGTCTTTGCACACTTCCGCACTATGAAAAACAGCGTAAAAAAGCTATATTCTGAACATGACCTTTTTATCAGCCGGACAAATTGACGAGATATTCCGGCGTTTCAAAAAAGACAACCCGAACCCCAAAACCGAGCTTATTGCGCCGAACCCGTTTACACTGCTTGTTTCTGTAGTGCTGAGTGCGCAGGCGACTGACAAAAGTGTAAACAAAGCCACTGAAAGCCTGTACAAAGTTGCAGATTCGCCCTATAAAATATCGCAGCTTCCGCTTGAAGAGCTTGAAGCCCACATTAAGAGCATCGGGCTTTACAAAAGCAAGGCGGCGCACGTCAAGGCACTTTCTGAAATCATCGCCGAAAAATACGGAAAAGATGCCGGCACATGCAGCTTTGACGAAATTTCAGCAAATCCGTTTCCGCGCACACGCGACGAATTTATGGAGCTGCCCGGCGTCGGACGAAAAACCGCAAATGTAATGCTTAACGTGCTATATCATCAGCCTGTAATGCCTGTGGACACGCACCTGCTGCGTCTTGCACCGCGTCTCGGACTTTCTTCGGCAAAAACGCCCGAAGGTGTAGAGCAAGATTTGCTCGAAAAGATTCCTGAAAAATATTTGCAGGACGCCCACCACTGGCTTATTCTTCATGGGCGTTACGTCTGCACAGCGAGAAACCCCAAGTGCGCAGAATGTATTCTCGGCAGTATATGCCCCAAAAACATGGACTAGATTGTAAAACAACCTGAATTTTGGTATCTTATGTCAGTATTTTTTCAGCTTGAAAGGAACTTTTATGAAAGAATGGATTGAGAAAAATCTTACGATTGACGTTGTTATAAATCTTTTTGGCGTTGTCGTTGCATTATTTGTATTTTCTTTGGCTTACAAAATTTTACGCAAATATCTCAAGCGGACTGTTTTTAAGAAATTAAAGCCGCAGACCGTAATGATTATCGAAAAAGGCATAAAATACATTTTTACTGTCTGTGTAATTCTTTATGTGCTGAATCTTTTCGGAATTAACCTTTCTGCCCTGTTGGGCGCAGCCGGAATTGCCGGTATCGCAGTCGGTTTTGCTGCCCAAACTTCTGTCAGCAATATTATCAGCGGCTTCTTTGTTTTAAGCGAACACGCGTTCCAAATCGGCGACTATATCACAGTAAACGACATCAGCGGTACAGTTTATACAATCGATTTGCTTTCTGTAAAGCTGAAAACGCCTGATAATCAGCTTGTCCGCATTCCGAATGAAACTGTAATTCAGACTAACCTTATAAACGTGTCTTACAACACAGAACGCAGATTTTCTCTTGTAGTTGATGTGTCTTATAACAGTGACTTGCAGCAGGTTGAGGACACACTTTTGAAGATTGCAGCCGAGACACCGCTTGTAATTGCAGAGCCTGCTCCAAGAGTTTTATTCAATTCTTTTAATAATTCATCTATAAATCTTACGCTTGCCGCCTGGTGCAAAAAAGAAGACTTCCTCAGCATGAAAAACAATCTTATCAAGAGCGTACATAAAGGCTTGAAAGAAGCCGGCATCGAAATTCCGTTCCCGCAGCTCGACGTACACTTTGATAAGCCAGCAAATGCTTAATTGAAGTAATAGCGCATAAAACAAAAGCCCGGCGATAGCTCGATCGCTTCTGCCGGGCTTTTTTATCAATTTAATCAGACAATAAAAGCTCTTCTATATTGCACTTTGGTTTATTGCAAAGAACAATTTCATGATTTCCGTTTAAGAATAACACTTTATTGCACAATGAATCTAAAACAAGCTGGTCATGCGTTATGCACAATCCTGTTTTGTTTTGCAAATATGGTTTGAGCTTTTCTAGCATATCCTTCTTAGTCACAATATCCATGCCGGTAAAAGGTTCGTCTAGAATATAATAACTTTTCTGTTTAATTTGATGCGCAAAACGCGCCAGTAAAACTTTCTGTTTTTCACCACCAGAAATTGTACTTCCATCTGAACCAAGATTCCTGCCTGCCAGTTCTTTCAATTCAAATTTTTCAACTAGATCTTGAAATTCAGCATCATTGTATTTTTCTGACAAAAATATATTGTCCTGAAGCGGCAGATTGAAAATCTCTTCTGTCTGCGACAAATATGCAAAGCTCTGCATGGCAAAAACGTCTGAACAATTCTGCAAGTCTTTTATAAAAGTTATTTTACCAGAATCTGGCTTGGATAATCCTAAAATAAGACTTATGAAAAAAGATTTTCCAGTTCCAGAAGAACCAACAATCCCGTAATTATAATTACTTGGAATCTTGATATTTACATTCTGCAATAATGTTTTACCGTCTATAGCAAGGCAGACATTTTCAAAATGCAGAAAATAATTTCCGTCATTTTCGATTTTTGCAGGATTTATAAAATGCTCCTCGTCTATAAAATCCTTAAGCCCTTTCAATGCACCTGATGTGTGAAACATCAAGTCGGTTATTTTCTGAAAGCTTTCAAATTTATTCTGAAGCAGATTGTAATAAGTAAGCACCAGAACAAAACTGCCGAATGGCATTATTCCGTCTATTACGTTTTTGCCAAGAATCACAATTATTATAAGATTTGTACATGGCTGAATTAAATTGCTCAAGCTGGAAAAAATCAGCTCAAAGAAATATTGCAGTTTAAATTCAATTGCCTGAACTTTTATCAGAATCCTCTGAACTTTTTTATGCGCAAACTGCTGATATTCAGAATTTGCAATTAAGACTTTGTTGCCTTTTATAAAGTCATATATTTTTGCAATGCTGACGCTGTTCTTTTCTATGTAGTCCATTAAAATGCTTGAAAACAGCCTGTTGTTCAACATAAACGCAATAAAATACAAGAGCAATAAAAAAGAGCTGACAAGCCCGATAAACACATTTTTGTAATATAAAACTGCAAGAATTATGAAAATCTGTGCTACATTGAAAAAAGCTGAAAAGGAAACCGGCGTTAAAAAATTCAGCAGCGTCTCAACAGAATTTTCCATAAGAGATGTAAAGAATCCTTCTCCGCGTTTTTTCAATTCATTCGGGTTTGTCTTTAGCAGATTGTCAAAAATAGCAAGCTGCAATTTTACTTTTGAAGCAACCTGCTTTTTGCCGTAAAGCCACACAATGATTGACTGAATAACGAAAATTGCAAGATAAGCGCATAAACCCACTTTCGGGTAAAAAAGCGAAAAAACGCCGTCTTGAATCTGGTTTATGAATTTCTCAACAAGAAAAGGCAGAATCAGTGTGCATGATTTTATCAATTCGCATAAAGCTGCAAGCACAACAATCGTAAAGAAAAGCTTTTTGCCAATTGTTTTCTTGAAAAACAGATAGATTTGTTTAAACATTTTATCTCTCCTATGATTATTAATAATGTGGCGGCTTCTGGTTCGGGATTTCGTCTTCTTGAGATTCAATAAGCTCGGAAAGTTTTGCTTTTAGGGCGCGGTTTTCGGCTTTGAGGCGGTCTATCGTTTCGGTATGTTCCACTGTGATTTTCTGAATCTTATTCATAAAATCTTCTAAATAAGAAAGTTTTATCTCGATTTCGGTCAGACGGCCGTTGGTTTCTTGTTCCATAAAGTTCTCCAATAAATAAAAAGCGGTATAAACATAAATAACTGAATAATAAAAAGGCTGTGTCTTACAGAAAGCATGTCTGCAAGATAGCCGACTAAAACCGAAAAAAGTGCAACAACAATTGAGCCGATAAACGACGTTATTGAACCCATCGTTGACCTTTCTTCATCAGAAAATTCGGCCTGCATTAATGCGCTGTTGGCAACTGTTGAAACGCCGAAAAATGCTGATGAAGAAATAAACAAAAACGGCGAAACAACTGAATTGATAAACAGCGCCAGCAAACTTGATAAACGTCCGTACAAATTAGAAACGATTAGGCAAATACGTTTTGAAAATCTCTTAAAGATTTTATCTGAAAAATAAAAGCTCAGCGCGCCAAGCACATTGGACAAACCACGTAAAATACCGATAAACCAAAGCGGACACAAGCTGTTAAAATATGCCGCCTGAATCTGATAAGAAGAAGATGAAAGACCTTCCTGCAAAGATTTTGCCAATATCAAGCCGATTAATTTCGGGTTTCCTGCAATTTTTTTAAAGGCTGCCGCTACGTGCTTAAACGGATTTTTTAGCTGTGGTTTATAGCCTGTCTCTACAAACGTAAATGCAATAATAACGCTTATAATTTGCGGAAATACCGAAAGAATCAGTACAAGGCGCATTGAATACTTTGCAAGAACCGCTGACAAAACGGCGGTAAAAACAAGCGCAAACTGCATTGTATAGTTTGTTTTGCCTAAATAAGCATGAAATTCTTCCTGTAGTTTTTTCTCTCTCAAGGAATCGTACAAAAGGGCTTCGTTATTGCCTGAAAAAAATGCCGTCGCTGTTCCAAGGAAAAACGCACCGGTTAAAAAGCTCCAGTAAACAGGAAATAAAGCCCACAAACTTATGCCGACAAAATTGCACATTGCGCCCAAAATAGCCGCCGTTTTTTTGCCGGCTAAATCGCCTAAAATTCCGGTCGGAAATTCCATAACAATTACAGCCAGAGACATTACCGAAAGAACCGACATTGATGTTGTGTAATTTCCTAGAAAAGCATTAAAGACAATAACAATAATAGGGGAATAAAACTTTACTTCTGTAAAAAAATTAAACAATGCCAGTTTTTTTATATTAAGAGCAACGTCTCTCATAAATCCCTCCAAGAAAAAAGCCCCGGACTTTTGGTTCGGGGCTTTTGTTCAATTATGAACTGGCTTAATTGCTTGTATACAAATCTCTTGGTGTGTAGTGAGTATGAAGCAGGTGATGTGCTTTTTCACTGTTTGGTTTGCCAAAATATTTGTCGTAAATCTGTGTAATAAGCGGGTTCTGGTGTGAACAGCGGATTTCGTGTGTTTCATCGTCTTTGTACAATGCAGCAGCACGTTTTTCGCGGAGTTCGTCGCAGTGCCCATAAGGCTGACCGCCGCCAGTTACACAACCGCCTTTACAAGCCATAACTTCGATGAAGTCATAAGGTCTTTCTTTGCCTTCAGCAGCAGCTTTGCGGATTTCCTGAACAACAGCGTCAACATTGCCCATCTGATGAATTACAGCAAGCTTAACTTTTGTTCCGTTCAAGTCAACAACAGCTTTCTTTACGCCTTCAAGACCGCGGACTGGTGTGTAGTTTACATCGCCGAGCTCTTTGCCAGTAACAAGCTTGTATGCTGTGCGGACAGCAGCTTCCATAACACCGCCTGTTGCACCAAAAATTGTGCCTGCGCCAGTGTATGGTCCGATTGGGTTATCAGCTTCTGAATCTTCAAGATTTACAAAGTCGATGCCGGCCTGTCTGATAAGTGTTGCAAATTCGCGTGTTGTAAGAACCATATCAACATCAGGTGCGCCTGATGATTTCATGTCGTCGTTTCTGCGTGCTTCGTAAGCTTTTGCAGTACATGGCATAATTGAAAGGTGGAAAATCTGCTCAGGTTTGAGACCAACCTGTTCTGCCCAGTAAGTCTTTGTTACAGCACCCTGCATCTGCTGAGGTGATTTTGCTGTAGAAAGGTTCGGCAGCAAGTCGTGGTAGTTCTTTTCTGCATAGTCAACCCAACCAGGACAGCAGCTTGTAAACATCGGAAGAACTCCGCCCTTTGTAAGGCGTGTAACAAGCTCTGTGCCTTCTTCCATGATTGTAAGGTCGGCAGCAAAGTTTGTATCAAAGATGTATTTGAAGCCGAGCATTCTAAGAGCTGTGTAAATCTTTCCAGTTGTCAAAGAACCAACAGGCATACCGAATTCTTCGCCGAGAGCTGCGCGTACAGAAGGAGCAATTGAAGCAACGGCTGTAATTGCCGGGTCTGCAACCTTGTTGAATACGCTTTCAACTGGTGTGTGGTATGTGATTGCACCTGTAGGACAATGTGCAGCACACTGACCACAGCGGATACACGGGCTGTGAGCCAAATCAACACCGGCAACAGGTCCGATAACAGTCTTGTCACCGCGGCCTGTATATTCAAGTGCCCATACGTTCTGCATAATCTGACAAGTTTCAACACAGCGGCCGCAGCTGATACACTTCTTGCGGTCAAAAACAACTGCTTCGTAAGAATCGTCTGTCGGCTGTTCTCTGATAATCTTTGTGAAGCTGTTCTTGCGGAGACCGAAATCTGCAGCAAGTTTCTGCAATTCACACTGACCGCTTCTGTTGCATTTAAGACAATCATCTGGGTGGTTGGCGAGAATCAGTTCAAGAACAGTTCTGCGAGCTTTTGTAAGCTCAAGGTCATTTGTTACAATATTCATGCCGGGTGTACATGCTGTACAACAGGCGCGTGCCATACGGGCGCGGCCAGTTCTTGGGTCTACGTTTTTGATAACGCAGATACCGCAAGATGCCCATGCCGGCAAGTCTTTGTTATAACAAAGTGAAGGAATCTTTATATTTAACTTTTCAGCAGCCTGCAGAATGGTTGTTCCTTCTTCTACAGAAACAGGCTTGCCGTTAATAGTAAGGTCAATCATTGATGCTTCCCCTTATTTCTTGATAATTGCACTAAATTTACAGTTAGCCATACAAGCACCGCATTTCAGACACTTGCTCTGGTCAATTGTCTTCCATGCAAGCTTCTTGCCTTCCTTAACCTCGTTTTTCGGGTTGTTGACAATAGCGTTTGCAGGACAGTTCTTTGCACAAAGACCACAGCCGATACACTTGTTCTCGTCAATAATGAACTGCAAGAGATGCTTACACTTACCTGCGGCACATTTCTTGTTCTGAATGTGATCGATGTATTCCTGTTCAAACTTCTTGATTGTTGAAAGAGTCGGGTTAGGAGCTGACTGACCGAGTGCGCACAATGAACAAGATTTCATTGCCTGACCGATGTCCTTAAGCTTCTGCAAGTCTTCCATTTCGCCCTTACCGTTGGCGATTTTGTCAAGAATTGTGTGCATCTGACGTGTACCGATACGGCATGGTGAACACTTACCGCAAGACTCGTCAACACAGAATTCCATGTAGAACTTAGAAACGTCAACAACACAGTCGTCTTCGTCCATAACGATCATACCGCCCGAACCCATCATAGAGCCGAGTCTTACCAAAGAACCGAAATCGATTGGTGTATCAAGCTCGTTTTCGCAGATGATACCGCCTGACGGACCACCAGTCTGAACGCCCTTGAATTTCTTTCCGTTCTTGATGCCGCCGCCAATCTCAAAGATGATGTCGCGGAGTGTTGTTCCCATTGGAACTTCAACAAGACCAGAGTTATTGATTTTACCAGTAAGTGCGAAAACTTTTGTTCCCTTAGAATCGTCTGTACCGATTTTGTTGAACCAGTCTGCGCCCTTTGTAATAATTACAGGAATGTTTGCCCAAGTTTCAACATTGTTGATAACTGTCGGTTTACCCCAAAGACCGCTCTGTGCTGGGAACGGTGGTTTTGGTGTAGGCATACCGCGCAAGCCCTCGATAGAGCGGAGAAGAGCTGTCTCTTCACCACAAACGAAAGCACCGGCACCAAGACGGATTTCAATATCAAAGCTGAAGCCTGAACCGAGAATGTCGTCGCCGAGAAGGCCCATTTCTTTAGACTGAGCCATTGCAACCTTAAGGCGTTCAACAGCGAGAGGATATTCTGCACGGATGTAGATGAAACCTTTGTTTGCACCGATTGCCTTACCACAAATTGTCATTGCTTCAAGGATTGAGTTAGGGTCGCCTTCGATTGTAGAGCGGTCCATGTAAGCACCTGGGTCGCCTTCGTCAGCGTTACAAACAACGTATTTTACATCGCCTGTAGCTTTCATACCGGCTTCCCATTTCAAGCCGGTTGGGAAACCTGCACCACCGCGTCCGCGGAGACCAGATTTCTTCAATTCTTCGATTACTTCCTCAGGTTTCATCTCAAAGAGAACTTTCTCAAGAGCAAGATAACCGTCATGTGCAATGTATTCTGTAATGTCTTCTGGATTGATGAGACCGCAGTTTCTAAGAACAATGCGCTTCTGTTTCTTATAGAAGTTGATGTCTTCGCCTTCAGCAGGTTTCTGACCATTCTCTTTGTAAAGAAGGCGGTCAACTTCTACACCTTTTACGATGTGTGATTCAACGATTTCCTGTGCATCTTCAGGCTTTACTTCTACATAGAAAGCATCTTCAGGCAAAATCTTAACGATTGGGCCTTTTTCACAGAAACCGAAACAACCTGTCTTTTTTACAGTAACTTTATCTTCAAAACCGAATTTTTTGAGAGCAGCAACGAGGTTTTCATAAATCTTTTCAGAGTTTGATGAAACACAGCCTGTACCGCCACAAACAAGGATAACTTTTCCTTCAACTTCTTTTTTGCGAAGTTCAAGCTTTTTTGACTCACGGAGAGCATTCAGTTTTTCACGAGTGATTTTTTCCATTTATGTTTTCCTCCGCAAACCTTATTTTCTGTATTTGTCAAGAATTCCAGGAATCTGGCTCTTGGTAAGCTTTCCGTAAACATCACCATTAACAGAAAGAACCGGAGCAAGACCACAGCATCCGATACAACGAACAGGTTCAACAGAGAACAATCCGTCTTCTGTAGAGATCATATCTCCTGAAAGCCCCAACAAAGAGCGGCTTTCATCATAAAGATCCTGGCCGCCTTTCAAATAACAAGCTGTACCAAGACAAACACTGATTTTGTATTTTCCAGGTTTTTGTGTTTTGAAAAAGTGATAAAACGACATAACGCCGTAAACACGAGCAAGATGTGTACCGGTTAATTCGGCTACAGCCTTTGCCGCTTCTTTGGAAATATAGCCCTGTTCTTCCTGAACTCTGTGAAGAATCATAATAAGATTTCCAGGTTTAGATTTCCATGCATCGATAAATGACAAAAGTTCTTTGCTGAACTTTGCCGCTTGCGCTGCTGACATATTGACCCTCCAGTCATTTATGCAATTTTATAGGAATAATTCGGTAAATTATACACTATAAACAATGCTTTTGCAAATGATTGCAGCAGAAATATTATGGCAGTAATACTTGCCTTTTGGCGCACTTGTGTGTATTTTTATGGAAGAAACCGCGTAAATCTGCAAGCTGCAAAATAACCAAAGGCACTTTGCAATTCAAATTAAACAGGAGATACAAAATGACTTTAGAAGAGCAAGTAAAAGAAGCACTTGAAAAAATGAGACCGCAGCTTCAGGCTGACGGCGGCGATCTGGAATTCATAAAACTTGAAGACGGCGGCAAAGTGCACGTAAAACTTACAGGAGCCTGCGGCAACTGTCCTATGGCTACAATGACGCTGAAACAGGGCGTAGAACGCTTTTTGAAAGATACCATACCTGAAGTAACAGAAGTAATTCAGGCTTTCTAGTTATTTTTTTAAGGAATATACATGATTATTGAAAAAGATAAAGTTGTCAGCATTGACTATACTTTAAAGAATGCTGCCGGTGATATAATTGACGAATCAAAAGGCGGCGGGCCTTTGAGCTATGTTCACGGCAACGGAATGCTCATTACAGGTCTTGAAAAACAGCTTGAAGGCAAAAAGACCGGCGATTCTTTTCATGCTGAAATTGAACCGGCTGAAGGCTACGGCGAGCGGCAGGACGATTTGATTCTTGAAATTCCGCGCGAACACTTCCCCGAAGATATTGAGATTAAAGAAGGTATGCAGTTTGAAGCAGCCGGTCCGGGCGGCTCAAATATTGTCACTGTAAAATCTATTCAAGAAAAAACCATAACTGTAGACGCAAACCATCCTCTTGCAGGGCAGAAGCTATTTTTTGATGTGTCTGTTGTTGACGTGCGCGACCAGACTCCGGAAGAAATTGCAGCTTCCAAAGCGGGCTGCGGCGGCGGTTGTGGCGGATGCGGCAGCGGAGGCTGTGGCGGCGGTTCTTGCGGCGGCTGCGGAAGCGGCGGTTGCGGCTGCTAAGCTGTTCTTATGACGCTGCCCCTTTGGTACATTGTTTTTTGCTTTGTGCCGCTTTTAACAGTTGAAATTATTCTGCTTATCCGCTGTAAAAAAGATTTTGCACTTTTGCTTCAAGGGGCAGTGCTTTTAGGGCTTCTTGCCCTTATACCGGCAACGTTAATACAGACAATGGCATTAAAACTGCCATTGTTCAGCCGGCACTTACAAAGTTCCCTTTTTGTTTTTTTAATTTCTTCATTGTTGATTAACGGCTTTATTGAAGAAGCTTCAAAAGCCGGCTGTCTTTTTTTTCTTTCTTCTAAAAAAATCAGCTTTGCACATTTTCTTATGCTTGCGCTGGTTGCCGGCTTAAGCTTTGGCAGTTTTGAGACTGTAATTTATATGATAAACGGCTCTAAGAACCTTTTTGTACGTTTTTTTACTGCTGAAATATTGCACGCAGCATGCAGCGTATGTTCGGCTGTTACGGTCTATAACATAAAGACAAAGCAGCCGCCAAAAATCTTCTGGTTTGTACTGGCGTGTGTTTTTCATGGATTCTACAATTTCTTTTACGTGCTTGGGTCTGGCTTTATAGTCTGTGCCGTTTTCTGCCTGCTAAGCTCTATAATTTACGCATACAAAGCTTTTGCTGAAAGCAAAAAAGACGCCTAAGCGACACAGTCTGCCTTAACTCCAGGGCGAAACCTTAAAAACTTGAAAAAGCTTCTTCGAGCGCGGTGCGGCTCTTTTCAAAAACCTGAATAATATTATTAGAGAAAGAACCGCAGCTGCCGTTCATAATCTTTCCGAAGGCTTCCGGCTCAGAAAAAGGTTTTCTGTACGGGCGGTTTTCTTGAAGCGCAATATAAGCTTCGATTATGCCAACAGCCTGAGCCGCAAGCGAAATTTCTCCGCCTTTCAAGCCGTCCGGGTAGCCTTCGCCATTCCAGCGCTCATGATGATGCTTACAGATTTCCTGGCAAAGCTTATAAAGCCCTTTCTGGTACACAAGCTGCACGCCACGCAAAAGCTTTGTGCCTAAAACGGTGTGCTGCCTTACAGCAGAATATTCATCTCCGCTCAGGGCAGAGCTTTTAAGCAGAATCTCTTTTGGAACAAGAATTTTTCCCATATCATGAAAAACAGAAGCATAGGCTATATCTTCTATTTTTTGGGTTGACAATTCCTCCTGCGGAAAAATCTCAGCATAGTTCTGCAAAAATATGCGCACGCACTTGCGCATTCTTGCGGCGTGCGTTCCAACCAGAAATTCGTTGTTTACAGCAATTTCTATGAAGTTGTCCAAAAGCGTTTCTGAAACTGCAAGCTTTTCGTTTTTTTGCAGAAGCGTCAGCCTTGCTTTTTTTGCTGCCTCCGCCTCAATGTTTTTTCTGCAATAATATTCGGAAATCAGGTTTTCAGCACGGCGACGCATTATGACCGCATTAAAAGGAAATTCAATTATGTCTGAGATGCCGGGCAGCAGAAAATCTCCGGCAAATTCAGCAGACTCTGTAGACACAATAAGAAGAACTGGAACAGATGGATATACATCTAATTTTTTTATGCCGGCTAAAAAAGATTTTGTTTCTTCTGTCAAAGAAGCGTCAGCAATTACAAGAACAGGTTTTTCACTTAAAAAGCTTTCAAGGGCTTCTTTTGAGGAGCTTTTTGTTGAGACAGAAAAATCTTTTCTGAACACAAAATCCAGAAGCTCATTCTTTTGGGGATTCTGCCCTAATAGAAAAATACAGTTCATACAAAAAGCATAACATTGAAACTTGCAGCGCGCAAGCTTTCAATTTTTCAGTGTAAAAATATTTTGCAAGGCCGCCCGCTTAAGCCGGACAAGGTCACGAGGTTCAGTTTATTTTCTCTTCTGCGCGCTGAAACAGCATATTAAGCTTTTCTGCCAGAGAACGGAACTGCATCTCGTTGTTCAAGCCGAACATTTCTTTGCAGCTATGCGAAATCTGCTGGAATGTGTCTTTGCCATCGAGGTAATTACAAATCTGGTTGGCAAGGGCAATAAGAGCGGCAAGCTTTTTGTACTGTTCCGGGGCTTCTTCCGGAGAATGATGATATTTGATTGACACAATAATCGATTCAGGGAAATTCCATTTTTCAGCTATGCGCGCACCGAGAATTTCATGGTTTGTGCCTGAAATCATCTGCTCAATTACCTGTAGCGGTATTTTTTTCTGCTGAGTAACCGCAATAAGATGGCGCATTGTATCGTTATGTGTTGTTGTAAAAATCACTTTGCCGATGTCATGAAGCAGACCGCATACATAGGCATCTGCCATAACAGCCTTGTCGTTTGCACAGAAAGAGCAGGCAATATTATGCGAGAAGAACGCAACTTTGTAAGCATGAACCCACATCTGGCGTTTTTCTTCAGTGTTTTCGCCCAAAAGCTTGAAAGTACCCAAAGAAAACAGCAGATTACGCAAGCCGTCAAGACCGACCATTTTTACAGCGCTATAAACATTCTGAATAGGATTTACCGGTCTGAACGCCGCTGAATTGACCATTTTAATCAGGTCTGCCGCCAGAGCAACGTCGTTGTTTATGAACATGGCAATTTCAGCCATATCAGAATCTGGGTCTGCAATCAGGCGGTTAATCTCAACAATATTTTCTGGGAATGGCGGCAAATCTTCGATGAGGTTGAGCAGTTCTTGAGAAACGATGTCGAATTCTTTAGAACGCTTGTCAAGAAACGGAAGCTCCACGCGCACAACAGTTTCGCCGTTTTCAACAAGAATCTGATAAGACTCGTCTGTAAGCCCAATCTTCTTTAGCATCAGAATCATCAGAATAAGACCGAGACCTGCGCCTTCAGTATCATCAACAATCTTGTCCAGCGCTTCATTCATATTTGAATATGTGTGGGCTCGGCAGATTTTGTCATGAATGCGTTTGTATTCAAAAACAGTAAGTTCACTGTTGTTTCTAACTTCAAGCTTTATGTTGTTGTTTCGGGCTGAAAAAATAACTTTGATATAAAGACCTGCATCACGCTGCTTTTCAAGATAATAGGTGAGCTTTTCGAGCATGTCTTTCTTGAAAGTTTTCATGCCTTCTTCGTAATCAGCGGGATTATTTATATCCAGATTTTTTTCCAAAAAATAGATGCGCTTGGTATTCGCCTTCTTTGCGTTTGTTGCAAGCTCGTTCAAACAATAAACCAGATAATCTGTCATGTGAGACTGACCGAGACTTTCCAAAAAGCAGGACAATACATCGCTCATGTACAGTTCCATTTCATGCGGCAGAACGTATGTCGTAAGAGATAAAGGAACACCTGCAAGCGCAGCTTTCTTAATTTTTTCAGAATCTACTTTAAACCGTTTTTCTTCAGCCATAGCACTTTTTATGTTATCACAGAAAACACTGTAAAACAAGAAGAACTAAAAATTCTCACACATATTCCGGCGCAGGTACATATTTGTGAATGCACCTTTCAAGATCCGGGTAAGTTACAGGCTTAACAAGAAATTCTTTTGCGCCTTCTTTGACAGCCTGAATAACTTTTTCCTGATAGCCCATGCCTGACACGATAATTACTTTTGCGTCAGGGTCTATTTTCATTATTTCTTTAAGTGTTTGAATTCCGTCTTTGACAGGCATTGAAATGTCCATAAGCACCAGGTCAGGTTTTTCTTTTATATAGGCTTTTACAGCATCCTGCCCGTCTTCTGTTTCCGCAACAACTTCGTGTCCCATTTTGCTGACAGACAGCGATAAAGATTTAAGCATAAATGCTGCATCATCACAAATCATAATTCTAGCCATTAGCCACCTTCTTAAAAATGCAGGTACATTAATCAACTAATTTTACTATCACATTCCATTTTCACAAGTAAAATCAGTGTAAAACAACAAAGGCTGAATTATGAGAACCTCTAAAGCCTTATTTTTCGGGTTCCTTGCATTTCCCAAGAAGTGTAAAGATTATCCTGCCTTTGAAAAGCGAAGATAAAACCATGAAAATATCAGCAAAAACAATAAAAATTGCAGCCGGAACAATTATTCTGGTAAATCTGTTTTTCTTCGCCTTGCGGTTTTTTCTTATGTCACGCGAAACGGCAATTAAACTGAACCAAAAATGAAAGCAGAAAAACGAGAAAATGCCTATATCTCTAAGCGGAGACTCAAAAAGCTTGAGGTTAAGCTCCGCGCCTTTTATAAGCCAGAAAATGGAAAGACAAAAATCCAGAAGAATAATCCACGGATAAATGAGCGTAAGCACGCGGAGCATTTCGCCGCCACCGATACCGAGACCACCTGCCCATTCTACGCCGGCGCGAGCGCACCAGCAGCGGAACTGTTCCAAATGTACAGCGTTCTGCCTGCCTTCGATAAACCCGTTGTTAGAAAGCGTATAAACATTAAAACGGCAGTTGTTCTCTTTGCAGAAAGCTTCTGCTTTTTTAAGGAATTCAATAACGTGAGACGGCATTCCGTCTACATAAAGCGGCAGCGCAAAAACCAGCGCATCAATTGACTTGAATTTTTCCAAAATTTCCTGCTCGGAACCGGCTTTTATCTGGCAGATTTCTGTAGTGCAGCCAAAAAGCAGCCGCTTAAGTTTTTTTGCAATGCAGCCTGATACGCTGCCCTTAGCCCGCGGGCTTCCGTTTAAAATCAAAACCTTCATAATTATTCTGCCTCTTTGAGTTTTTCTTCGTTTATAAAATGCAGAAACATGTTTTTCGCGCTCTGGGCGTCTTCTGCAAACAAAATGTCTTTAAGCTCTGAACCGCCGTTCACACAAAGCCTTTTTACATAAGCTTTTAGCGTCTCTTTTTCAAGTTCTGTAGTCTGACCGTAAATACAGAAAGTAAAGCTCTGCTTTATCTTGTACCTTCTCATGTGGTGGACTTCACCCTTTGAAAACTTGAAAAACGGCAGCGAGCCTGAAATGCTTCTGTCGAAAAAGCGCTTTACAGGCGCGCTCAAACCGCCGTATGTCATTTCGCTTATAACAAAGCGGTGCTCTGCTGTGGCAAGCTCTCTGCCTGCACAGCGGAATATGTCTTTGTAAAAGCAGTAGCCCTTGTTTTTAAGCCAGCAGTCAAAACAGCCGCGGCAGGGCACAGCATTTACGTTCGTATTGATGATTTTCCAAGAATCAGGTTCAGTCAGTTCAGCCCCGGAAAATGTTCCGTCTTTTATGTCATGTAAAAGCAGATTCATATTATTTTCTCCTGTTTCGTTGTGTTAACTGTAGCACACATAGCCCATTGGCAGAACCGCTGAAACGGTAAGTTGCATTTTTAGGCAGGTAAGATGCAAAAAAACAGGCACTCTGTATCTAAGCGCAGTCCTCATTCCGGGGCTTGAGCCGTCACTGTTTTTTCTTTATCATATAAAGCCATGAGAGTTCTCTTTTTAGGCGAATTATTTGTGCTTTTTCTGCTTCTGCCCGTTGTTTTCAGAACATTCATAAAAAAGCGCAATAAAGTTGACACCCCGGTTATTTTCTCGCTATTTGCTTTTATCGTTTTAGTTCTGTTGACTCTTGCAAAGGGATTGTCTTTTTCTGTTATTGCGGTTGCAATACCCTGCCTTTTTATTTTCATTTTCAATTTGAGAAGTCTCGGACGCTGTTTTCAGCAGCTTAAAACTGACGTATACACAGCAGGAGCTATCATTGTCTCGCTTTTGGGCATTCTGCTGATTGCAGGCGCCGGTTACCTAATTATAAGATTTTATCCTGTTTCAACTTTCAGGCATTTGAACAGCCGCGATTGCGAAGCCGTTGAAATTGTCAAAAAAAATCAGACAGGCTCTTTCACAGAGGGGTTTTCTCAGATAAGCTCCGTAAAAGAGCCGGTAACCGCGGTTTTGTATAAATTCATTCCTTATTCAGTTTATTCAAATCAGCAGGATGAAAACGAACTGCCCGTCGTTCTGTTTATTCCAGATGTTTATACTTCAGTAAACGAAAACAGCCTTACAATTGAATCAATCACAAGAAAAGGAAATATTGTTCTCTGCGCGGATTTTTACGCCAAAGACAATGCGTATCTTGAATCTTTCTGGGATTTCCGCGTTTTCCGTTCTTTTGTGCTGCAAGCGGAAAGACTGAAAAATGAAGCCGAAAATGCCCCGCAAGACCAAGACCAGCTCGACAGATGGCGGCAGATAAAGTCATCTGAACTCAAGATAATTGCTGAACGCGCAAAAGAAGCCGGTCTTTTTGAGAGAATTGCGCTCATTGTTGCAGACGGCGGTGCAGCTTTAGCTGCAAAAGACTTTTGCGAAGCTGAAAACCTTGATATTCCGGTTTTTGAGCTTAATGAAAACATACCGGGCTATATAAGCGGCATGGGCAATTTTGCGGTGAATGAGCCGGCTGTCTACACTTTTGTTGCAAAAGCACCAAGTGACGGCTGGATTCAGTCTCAGCAGATTGCATTGCGCGCAGAAAAAGCAAAGCTTGTGCAGATACAGAATGACGCCGCAGAAGATTCGGTTTCTTCAGATTCATCAGATTCACCAGAGGAGGAATTTTAGGTATTCTTACCTTTTTATAATATGAACCAGCACGAATTGGACAATTATTTTAGAAGCTTTTTAAATATTGAGGATTTTTCTTCTGACATTTCAAAAAACGGAATTCAGGTAGAAAACAGCGGAAGAGAAATCAAAAAAGTAGCTTTTGCGGTTGACGCCTGTGAAGAAAGTATAAGCCGCGCCGCCGAATGGAATGCACAGATGCTTTTTGTGCATCACGGTCTTTTTTGGGGACATGAACAGACAATTACAGGCATACACTACAAGCGCATTGCAGGCTTAATCAAAAATGATATTGCGCTTTATGCGTGCCACATTCCGTTAGACGCAAATCAGCTTTGCGGCAACAACTACGGTCTTGCGGCAAGACTTAATATGAAAGATTTGCAGCCTTTCGGCGAATGGCGCGGAATGATGGCGGGCACAATCGGTTTTGTCGATGCGCCCCTCACTTTGGAGCAGCTCGTCATCAAAGCTTTTCCAAACGGGGAAAAACCGAACACTGTTTTGTCTTTCGGCAAAGAGAAAGTCTCTAAAATCGCGGTTATTTCAGGCGGCGGCGCAGACTGCATGGAAGAAGCTGTAAAAGCCGGCGCAGACGTTCTTATTACAGGCGAAATCGCACACGAAGATTATCATGCAGTGCTTGAAAATCATTTTAATGTAATTGCCGCCGGTCATTACCAGACTGAAACCGTCGGGGTTCAGCTTGTTGCGGAAAAACTTGCAAAAGAAAAGGACATAGAAACAGTTTTCATAGACGTGCCGACAGGGCTATAACAGGAGCTTATATGCAAAACAATATAAAAAGAACAGTGCCTTTAATTCTAAGCGTTATCATCATTTTATTAGACCAGCTTACAAAAAGCTTTGTCGTAAAGAACATACCGCTCGGAACAGTTTATGCTTCGTTCTTCGGCGACTTTCTACAGATTATACACGTAACAAATTTGGGCGCAGCGTTCAGCCTCGGCAACGGTCTTTCCAGCGCATGGAGATTTATCTCGCTCTGCATAATACCGCTGGCAGTTCTTATTGTTGTTCTTATTGCTTTTTTTGTTGCAAAAGAGCTTTCGCAAGTTCAAAGATGGTTTGTCGCCGGAATTCTTGGCGGCGGCTTCGGCAATCTGATAGACAGATTTTTCAGACCGGCTGGAGTTGTTGACTTTATTGACATCAAGTTTTACGGTTTATTCGGACTTGAGCGGTGGCCTACATTTAATATTGCAGATTCTGCTGTTTTAGTCTGCGAGATTGCGCTTGTAATTTCGTTTATCATTTCAATACCGGCTGGTTCAGAGAAAAACAAGGCTTCGGTTTAGGAGGAATATATGACAAAAAAACAAAACACAATTCTATTTATTGCAGTCGGAACATTGGTTGAAGTATTTCTGTCAATTTTGTTTTTTTTAATTCTTTTTATTGCTGCGGCTTTTTTAACAAAAGGGAAACCGGAGACACTCCAAATTGTTTCGCCAATCTGTCTGACAGCCGGATTTGTATGCGGCATTTTTGCCTATCACAAGCTTGCCGCCTGGGCTATCATCAAATTCAAGCTTGAAGACAAGCTTGATCCGCTTATTCCGCAAAAATTCAGAAAAAAGAATAAAGACTGATAAAAAACTGATAATCGTATAAAAAGAAAAAGCCCTTGACCAACTGGCAGGGGCTTTTTCTTTGTTCAGACTGAAATCAATATCCGTCTGACATTGCGCGGTTTGCGTCTTTCTGGCACAAATCGGCATATACAAGGCTGCGCATCTTGAGCATGTCTTTGCGTTCCTGCGGGAACGGCATATAACGCCAGAATACGCCGCGGACTTCTTTGTCAAGACGCTGAACTCCTTCAGCCTCTTTAGTCATCCACAAAATGTAGTCGCGGATAAAGTAGTCTTTTACATCGCCTTTAAGTTTCTGCTGGTCAAACCACTGGTAGTACATACCTGTAAGACCTTCTTCCATCCAGTAGTAAGAAGCCTTTTCTTTGGCAACCTGCCAGCGCAAGTCTGCACAGGCTGTAAGAACTGCAATCTGAAGGCTCTTCGGATACATTGGAACAGCGATACGGCCGCGGCTTGAAACCTTGTTGTATTTGTCGAAAGGTTCCCAACAGAAGCCCATTTCACCGTAAGTCGGAACAAGCAGAACATACGGAACGATTCTGTTTGCATTGCTTTTATGCATACGCACAAAAACACCCGGGTCGATAGATTCAACCCAAGCAAGAACGTCAATTACGTTCTCTCTAAAACCTGTGCCACGCGGCAGACAATGGTAATAGTCTCTTGAGAAAATCGGAAAGTGGTTTCCTTTGCGGCCTACAGTCATTTTTGCCATCTGGCGGACTGTATCAATTTCCTTCATCAAGTCTGCATTGCTTACGCCGACTGTTGCAGAAGCGATTGACATCTTTTCCTGCAAAGTTTCAGTTTCAGAAGACGCATCCTGATAAGCGTTTAAGTTCTGGCTTATCTCTTTGTCTATCTTCAAAAGGTCGTGCATCTTCTCGTTGATTTCGTTGAACATGCGCTTCTGACCGTCTGTAAGAGGTGCGCCCAAAGAAGGGAAACCGGACATCGGAGAATGGTCACAAATCTGGTCGATTTTAGACTTAAGCTCAATTTCAAGGAGACCGCGCTGATTTACCTTTGTCTTAAGGTAGTTTTCAGCCGTCTGCAATTTGCCAGAAGCCTTGTTCTGCAAAGTCATAAGACGCTGAATGTCATCGCCGCCTCTTCTCTGCGGACGGGCTTCATCAGTTGCAGAAAGTGTAAGCTTGCCTGTAGCAATATAGCTTAGCCATTCGTCAAGGTAATAGACAGGCTCGCCTGATGTGTTCTCTTCAATTACAGACGCAAAAGTCGCTTTCTGCTCCGGCGTAAAAAGCGAAGGCAGAACAAGGCCGTAGCGCACAAGATATTTCTTAGGCAGAGGAACAGACGGAGAAGCAAGCTTTGGCGCGACAGATCTTATAAATTCATAATAGATGCCGTAAAGCTGCTGTCTGTAAACAGTTCTGTCCTGAGGATTATCTGTTTTCAAAAACTTTGACAGTGTTGAATGAAGCCTGTTTGCAATTTCAGATTCACCAGAAAGTGCAGTCTTATAGTAGTTCGGGTCATCAAAAACTTTATGAGGCGTATCTGAAAAGAATTTTTCAATAGGTGCAAATTTTGTAACAGTTAAATCAACCTTGCCTTCCTGTTGTCCCGCTCCGCCAGATGATTCTTCACCTGATGAAAAATCGTAGTCAGGGCTAGGGAAATTATCACCCATATCAGCTACACCGCTCGTTTCTGTATCTTCCATTTCAGTGGAATTCAAAAGTGCGGCAATATCCGGGTCAAGATCTTCAATATCCATTGCTAATTCCTTTTGTGAAGTGGCAGTCTTTTAATTTGGAAAAAATAATCGCCACCTCTAACAGCATTGCAAATTTTAACTTAACAAAGAAGCTCTGTCAATCAGAAACTTTGTTGCATAGAAGAAACCTAAAGAAGCTGCTCTAAAACTGGGGCTGTGCCCAGTGCTTTTTTTAAGTCTGAAAAAGCCTTCGTCTCTGTACCTTTAGAACCGCCGCGCTTTTTTACGGCGCGAATTAGAATATTCTTTGGTGTGTGCGCCATGTCTATAAACTCAAGCAGCTGAACCGAATAACCTGAACTTTCCAAAAGCTCCGCGCGCATTGCGTCTGTAGCAAGACTTGCAAAGCGTTCTCTGATTATTCCGTATTTCAAAAGCGCGGCAAATTCGGGCGCAGCGGTCTGCTTTTCAATGTTCTTGTTCAATTCATGCTGGCAGCATGGCACAGACAGAATCACCGGAATATTCCACTTTACGGCGCGCGCAAGCGCATAATCTGTAGCTGTGTCGCAGGCATGAAGCGTTATCATCAGGTCAAAGCCCGAATTTTCTTCAAACTGCGCAATGTCGCCGGTCTGAAATTTCAGCGTGTCATAGCCGAGCTTTTCAGCAAGAGCGTTGCAGTGCTCTATGACTTCGGTTTTTAAGTCTAAGCCGACAATGCGCGCGCGTAGCTTTTTAAGCACAGTAAGATAGTAATAGACCGCAAAAGTAAGATAAGACTTTCCGCAGCCAAAATCGATTATCGAAATTTCAGACTTCGGACTGCCGTCCGGCTGAACAAGCGCGCTGTCAAGCACATCGTCAATGTATTCAAGAAATCTGTTTATCTGGCGGAATTTGTCGTATTTTTGTGCCACAACCGCGCCGTCTTTTGTCATTACGCCAAGCTCTACTAAAAACGGAACAGGAACGCCTTCGCTCAAAATGTACTGCTTCTTTCTGTTCTGCGAATTTGTTTCAGACTTTTCAGACTTTGGGGCGCAGCTGCCGTCAGAGCAAGACTTGTGAGCCGCGGGTTTTCTAATTACCGAGATTTTGCCCTTTTTATTTGCAAGGACAGAAACGGTTTCAGATTCAGTTTCAAAAACAGCCTGCTTATAGTTTTCAGGAATCGCGCTTTCGATAAAGCCAGCAATCTCTTCTTTTGTCATGTTCAGATGAAACGCCTGCTTTTCAGTAAACTGCTCGACATGAAAGCACAGCCCCTCTTTTGCATTAACCGGGCTTATGCGTATCTTTTTATATTTTGCATTTTTTGAAGGATTTGAAAGAATTCCCCTTAAAAAGCCGGAAGTTTCTTCAAAAAAGAGCTTTTTAATAACAGAAAAGTCAGACATAATAAAAATAATATATACTCAATGGAAAAAAATTGATATACTCTAACTATGGGAAAAATTTGCGTTTTTGTTAATCAAAAAGGCGGCGTTGGCAAAACAACGTCAGCAATCAATATCGGAGCATATATTGCTCTTGCCGGAAAAAAAGTGCTGCTTGTCGATTTTGACTCTCAGGGCAATATGTCTTCGGGCGTCGGCATTGAAAAAGACAAGCCTACCGTCTACGAACTTGTAATGAACCGCGCGACAGCTGAACAGACAATAAAAAGAACTGTCGTGCCGGGACTTTCTGCAATTCCGGCTTCAATTGATTTGTCTGGTGCCGCAGTTGAGCTTGTCGGCGAAGACCACCGCGAGTTTTTCTTAAAACGTGCATTAGCTCCAGTTGTACCGAAATACGACTATATTCTTATAGACTGTCCGCCGTCGCTCGGCATTCTCACCTTAAACGGACTTACCGCCGCAGACGAAGTTTTAATTCCTATGCAGTGCGAATATTTTGCTCTTGAGGGAATTACCCAGTTGTTGCAGACAGTAAAACGCGTTCAAAAGTCATTTAACCCAAATCTGAAAATAGGCGGCATCTTCTTTACGATGTACGATTCAAGAACACGCCTTGCACAAGAAGTTGTTCAGCAGGTTAAGACTTATTTTGCGGACAAAGTTTTTTCTACAATTATTCCGAGAAACGTCCGCCTTTCAGAAGCGCCGTCGCATGGCGTTCCAATCTGCCAATATGACGCAGACTGTATCGGCGCAAGAAGCTATCAGCTGCTTGCACAAGAGGTGATAAACCGTGGCTAAGCAGGAATCAAGGCTTGGAAAAGGCTTAGACGCACTTTTTGAAGATGCTGCTGATGATTACAACAGCGCTGAAGCAGCTTCAGCACCTGTTTCAAATGCAGACCGCAGCGCAGGCACTCCTGTTATGCTTGAAGTCTCAAAATTAAAGCCGAACCCTTTTCAGCCGCGCACCGAATTCAATGACGAAGCACTCGAAGAGCTTGCAGAATCAATCCGCATTCATGGTGTAATTCAGCCGATTCTGGTCGAAGACGCCGGTGACGGTACTTATTACATAATTGCAGGCGAGCGCAGAACAAGAGCCGCCAAAATGGCAGGCCTTGAAGAAATTCCTGTTGTTTTTCAGACCTTTTCTGATGAAAAAAAGCTTGAAGTTGCGTTAATTGAAAATATTCAGCGCGAAAACTTAAACCCGATAGAAGAAGCCAGGGCTTATCAGCAGCTTATGCAGCTTTCAAACCTGAGCCAGGAAGACGCCGCCCGCCGCGTGGGTAAAAAGCGCTCTACGGTTGCAAATGCACTGCGCCTGTTGAAACTACCTGAAGATATGCTGAATGCTGTTGCGGCAGGCACAATCTCAGCCGGACACGCACGCGCACTGCTTTCGGTTTCAAACCCGTCAGACCAGCGTATTCTGTTTGCACGCATTACAGGCTCAAACCTTTCTGTAAGAGAAGCCGAGCAATATGCGGCTGAACTTAACGGCGAAAAACCGCAGAGCGCAAAAAAAGCAAAGCCGGCTGAAAAGCCCAAAGACCCGGACATTGATTTTATTGAGCACCAGTTTCTTATTGCGCTCGGCACAAAAGTCACTTTGAAGGGCAACCTCGAAAAAGGCACAATCCAGATAGACTATTTCTCACGCCAAGACTTAGACCGCCTCTACAAGATTTTTGTAAAAGAAGATTAGCTTTTCGCAACAGCTTAATCTTATATTGAAGTCCAATCGGCGAAAAGTGTCTGTTTTTGCATGCGCAAAAACAGACGGCAAATGTACACACCGCCGCTTCATAAGTTCATGTACACCGTCCGTCTTTGCGAGCCGAAGGCGAAGCAATCTATTAGTGCATTTCTATTTCTCAATTTTGAAAATATTTTGATTTTGAGAAATAGATTTTGTTTCTATTTCTCAAAAATGAATTTTTCTTGATTTTGAGAAATAGAAAGCGTATACTGTAGTCATGTACCTCATTCAAAGACCGCAATATTTACAGCTTCTCATTGATACAATTCAAACGCCGGACATAAAGGTTATTACAGGAATCCGGCGTTCCGGCAAATCCAAGCTGCTCGAAATTTTCATGGACTATGCAGAAAAGAACATCAAAAACGCAAATATAATTCATATTGACTTTAACAATGTGGATTCAGAACCGCTTGGCGAATATCATGCTTTGAATCAGTATGTCATGGAACAATACAACGCCGGTATGGAAAATTTTCTCTTTATTGACGAAGTTCATCTTTGCAAGGGTTTTGAAAAAACAATAAATTCGCTTCATGCGTCGCAGAAATTCCACATTTATATAACCGGCTCAAACGCTTTTCTGCTTTCAAGCGATCTTGCAACATTGTTCACAGGACGCACATTTGAAATTCACGTCTTTCCATTCTCGTTCAGGGAATATTTGACATATTTTAACTATTCAAACACCGATGAAGCTTTTGATAAATTCACAAAAGAAGGCGGCATGGCAGGTTCATTCACCTATATGACAGAACAGCAGAAATACAGCTACATAAAAGATGTCTTTAATACGCTGATTGTCCGCGACATAAAATACAAATACAAAATAAGAAATACAGAACTTTTAGAAAAGGTCAGCAATTTTCTTTTGGACAATATTTCTTGCGAAGTTTCAACGCATACAGTTGCAAACACGCTTACTTCAAACAAGGAAAAAACAAACAATAAAACAGTCGGCACATACCTTAACTATCTCTGCAATGCGTTTGCCTTTTACAAAATCCGCCGCTACGACATAAGGGGAAAAAAATATCTTTCCTCGCAAGATAAGTATTATCTTGCAGACCATTCATTCAAATATGCTGAACTTGGAACAAAAAACATTGATTACGGCAGAATATATGAAAATATAGTTGCCATAGAGCTTTTACGGCGCGGTTACGAAGTCTACACCGGCGTGCTCTACAAAAAAGAAATCGATTTTGTTGCAATCAGGCAGAGCGAAAAAATCTATATTCAAGTAAGCGACGACATTTCTTCTGAATCAACTTTTGAACGTGAAATATCGCCGCTGCTTGCCATAAAAGATGCGTACCCTAAAATGATAATTGCCCGCACAAGACACGAAGAATACACATACGACGGAGTTATAATCGCCGATATTGCAAACTGGCTGTGCGACTTTTCGCACTAGCGTTTCGCAACAGATTAATCTTTAGTTTGGGTATTATCTAGCGAAACGGCGCAGTTTTCTTACGAAAACTGCAAGGGCATTGGAAACGCATGGCAGCAGATTATCCTACAAATATAGTCCAACCGGCGAAACTCTTTTCGCAGCAGATTAATCTACGGATAAAGTCTATTTGGCGAAAAGAGTCGCTTTTGTTTCACAAAACCGTCATTACCCGACGTGACCGGGTAATCTGTCTATTAGCGTATAGCTATGTTGCGGATTGAAACGTCGTTTTGGAGGCCTCTTTCGCCGAAGTCAAACCTAAGTTCATATACTTTTGACCAGCTGAACAAGCCTTCTGGATTAAACCATTTATTCTCATAGTCACTCCATGCACCGGCATCAGCAAATTCTTTAAGCGGAATGCTTACTTTGTGCCATTTGCCGTCAGCAGGAACAAGCTTATCATTTATTATTGTCTGGCATCTCCATGGATAGTTTTCTTTGCCTGAGCCGTTAATTTCTTTATCCATAAAGTAAACTGACAGATTCAAGTTTTTTTGATTAGAACAGACTTCAAATTCGAGCGATTTCCCGTTGCTTACTAGAGAAGAAAAGTCACATTCTTCACCAAACAGACACTGGACACACGCATAAGCTGTTGCCTTAGGAGCATTTATATATGCTGGTTCAGCATCAGAGTCTTTTTTATTGATTCTAAATTTTGTTATATTCCAAACACCTGGAAGGATACCTTTTACAAAACCGTTCTTATAAATTGTATAATCACCAGTTTTCTGGGCATTTTTAAACCAAGAAGTATGGTCGCGTGTTTTCTCTTGTGGAACATTAAAGCCCATTGCTTTAAGAAGATCTGTATTTAAATCTTCAGGGAATCTTGCATCCGGTGAATCATTTGTAAAAATACCGTTTTTATCCTTGTAATCCCAACTTACACGGCAGATATTTCTCTCTTCCATCCATTTTGCCTTAAGCCGGTACCAATTACAGCGTTCTGCATTGTCTGCATAATCCATAACAACGCCCCATTCATTGCACATAAGGGCAACGCCGCGTTTGTTTGCAAATTTAACAGCTTCATCAAGCGGTTTTACAAGATAGGCTTCGCTTCCCTCTGTTCTATAATTTTCAAACATGGAGTCTATCCAATCTTGCTTTTCTTGATTTTTAGGTTTTTCAGGCATTTTCTCTTTTGAATATGGAAAAGGAATATGACGGACATTTTCCAATCCTACCCAGCTAGCGCCCTGATGTGTGAACAGCATAGGAGTATAATCGTGAAAATTGTAAATAAGATTGTCGTCCTTGTAATCCGGCAGTTTTAAAAGATATTTTACAGAACAATAGTCCTCAGCGCAGACAATTACAGTATGCGTCTTATCAATTTTGCGGATTTCCTTCAGGACATTGCCCTGTAATTTTCCCCATTTGGCAACATCTGCTGCAATGTTTCCGCTTTTCATATGCGGCTCATTCATTATTTCATAGAGAACATATTCACCGGAATCTTTGTAATGTTCTGCGATCTGCTTCCAAATTTTTACAAGCATATCTTCAACATCTGGCTTTGTTTTTGTTCCAGCCCCTGCTGACGCTGTATTATTATGAAAATCAATAAGCATGTACATTTTTAATTCGGTACACCATTCAACCGCATTGTCTATCTTCTCCCAAAGCCAGTCCTCTATTATATAGTCAGGCTCACCAGAACTGAATTCCTCAAAGAAAATTGGAATTCTTATAACTTCGACACCAAGACTTTTTATATCCTCAAAATCCTGTCTGTTAAACATGAGTGAACGAGAATTACCTCTTCCAAGATCTTCAAGCCACCAAGATAAGTTAAGCCCTTTTGTAAACGGCATAACCTTATTCACTTTGGGCACTTCTTTTTCTTTAGCCGCAAAAAGGCAGGTTGCAGCAGCTAACAATAAAACCAGTGCAATAATTTTTTTCATAAAATCCTCCCAGATTTTATTCATTATGAAAAAATGTTGGAAGATTTACCTTACTAACAGCAAGTGCAGCGTATTGCTGCATCAACCTAACATGTATTATTGAGTTATGGTTTTTGAAATATTCATATCTCAATATAAAACATATTTTATCATTGAATTTTGAATAGTTAAACATTAAAATTATCCATATCTCAATATTCTATAGATATGGGATTTAGAGAAAACTTAAAAGATGAATTGACTTATCAGGATATAACCGTAAAGGAATTATCAGACAGGACAGGTATAAGCAAACATACAATTGACCACTATCTTACAAAAAATGGAAGCCAGCCACAGGCTGAACTGGCTGTAAAAATTGCACAAGCTCTCAATGTTTCTGTAGAATCCCTTGTACTTGGAAAAGATTTTGAAACACCCAAAAAGAAAAGGAACATACAAGAACTAAACAAAAAACTTGAATCTCTTTCAGACAGGGATTATGACTTTGTAAACCGTATTGTAAGCAAACTGAACTAAAATTTTAATTTTGATGAATAAAAGCAAAAGTAAAAAAAGCGCTTTCTATTTTCAATCTTGAAAAACAGAAAGCGCTTTTGCCATTAAAAATACTTTACAAACCGTTTAGCTCAAATCGTAGGTGGCGCCGTATTTTACGATTTCGATTTCTGGGAAGCCGTTCTCTTTGAGGTAATTCTGCAAAAAAGCCTGGGAATCTGGTTCGCCATGCACAAGGAAAATCTTTTTAAGACGTGAAGTGTCTATAGCCTTAAGCCATTCAAGCGTTTCCTCGTAGTCAGCATGGGCAGAAAAAGCATTTATGTTTTCAATAGAAGCTTTTACTTTCATCCAGTCACCCATAATCTTTACTTCAGGCTCGCGGTTCATAAGACGGCGGCCGAGAGTATTCTGCGCCATATAGCCGACAAGCAGAACCGTATTATTCGGGTTAGAAATATTGTTTGCAAGATGATGAACAACGCGTCCAAATTCGCACATGCCGTCCGCGCTTATGATAATCATCGGGCCTTTTTCTTTGTTCAGAGCCTTTGACTCATCTACACTTGTAACAAAAGAAAGCGCATTAAAACCGAACGGGTTCTTGTGGTGATCAAGAAACGCCTGATGAATCGATTCGTCATAACATTCAGGATGAACCTGAAAAATACTTGTCGCGTTTGTAGCCATCGGCGAGTCAACATAAATAGGAATTTCTGAAATTCTGCCGTCATCTACAAGCAGGTGGAAGTAATAAATCAATTCCTGGGTGCGCTCAATTGCAAAAGACGGAATAATGAGCTTGCCCCTTTTGTCCTCAATGCGCTGAACGATAGCCGCAAGCTCATCGAGCGCTTCTCTTACATGCTCGTGCAGACGGTTGCCGTAAGTGCTTTCAAGCACAATATAATCCGGCGGCTCTATGTCGGTAGACGGATTGCGGATAATCGGCTTGCTTTTGCGTCCTAAGTCGCCGGTAAAAAGCACGCGCACTTCTTTGCCTTCGTCTTGAATTTCAAGCTGTGCAAAAGAAGAGCCTAAAATGTGCCCTGCGTCAAAAAATTCAAGTTTTACGCCGGACGCAATATACATCGGTCTGTTATAAGAAATAGAAACCATCTGGTCAGCGGCTTTTACAACATCAGCCTCATTAAAAAGCGGCTGCCATGTGAATTTTTCGCCCTTTTTCTTAGCCTGTTTGCGCAGATATTCGGCATCGCGTGCCTGAATGTGGGCACTATCCATCATTATAAGGTTTGCAATGTCGCGTGTTGCCGGAGTGGCGTAAATGTTGCCCTTAAAGCCTTTTTTGGTAAGCACCGGCAAAAGACCACAATGGTCATAGTGGGCGTGCGTCAAAATAACGGTTTCAAGCTTTTCGGCTGCAAAATCAAATTCGCGGTTTTTCCGGTCTGCTTCAGCGCGTGTACCCTGAAACGCACCGCAGTCTATCAAGAGAGGCTTTCCGTTAATCTCAAGAACATGTTTAGAGCCTGTAACTTCTTCTGCTGCACCTAAAGAATAAAAACTGATTGCCATAAAAACCTCCGGAGCTAAAAAATTTAAGAAATTCTCATAAAAGTTTAATCCCAGAATTCAATTTCCGCAAGAAAATACGCAAACATAGCACTGAACAAATTGAAAAATCCCGGATTTCAGCCCATAATATAAGCATGAAAAGATTTGACGGATTTATGCACGGGGTAAACCTCGGCGGATGGTTTTCGCAGTGTGACCACACACAATTGCGCTACGACACTTTTATTACAGAAGATGACATTAAGAAAATAAGCGGCTGGGGCTTAGACCACATCAGGCTGCCGGTTGATTACAATCTTGTTGAAACAAGCGACGGCACACCGATTGAAGCCGGCTACAAGCGCATTGAAACCGCGGCAAAATGGTGCAAAAAATATAACCTGAACATGATTCTTGACCTTCACAAAACGGCTGGTTATTCATTTGATGTAGGGCACAATGAAAGCGGCTTCTTTGAGAATCCGCAGCTTCAAGACCGCTTCTACAAACTCTGGGACAATTTTGCCTCGCGTTTTGCACATATTTTTGACGGAACAAAAAACGAAATCTGCTTTGAGATTTTGAACGAAGTAACAGACAAATCTTACTGCAAAAAATGGAACGCTATCGCGAAAACATGCATTGAGCGCATACGCAAATTTGCACCGACGACCAAAATTCTTATCGGAAGCTACTGGAACAACTCGCTTGCTTCTGTAAAAGACTTAGACCCGCCTTATGACGAGAACATTGTCTATAACTTCCACTGCTATGACCCGCTTGTTTTTACGCACCAGGGCGCAACATGGATTAAGAAAATGAACGCAGACTTCCGCTTTCCGATAAAGTCGAAATTTTCAGACTACATCAAAATGACAGAAGAAAAATGCGGACAGCCGGGCACTTCTTTTGACAGCTTTTCGCCTGACGCAACAGTTGACGAAGCATATTTTGAGACAATCTTTGCCGAAGCAGTTAAAGTTGCAGATTCTAGAAACGTGCGGCTTTATTGTGGCGAATACGGCGTAATAGACAGGGTGAATATTCCAGACACAATTGAATGGTACAGACTCATTTCAACATCATTCAACAAACATGGAATAGGGCGCGCCGCATGGAACTACAAAGAGATGGACTTTGGGCTTTGCGACAAACGCCTTGACGGTGCAAGAGAGGAACTGCTCAAGTATCTGTAACACTTGTTTAGACAGTCTTTATAGTTTATACTAATCAAACTCCACAAAATAGAGTTTATTGTGTATACAAGATTATTCTCTGAAACACCAGATAAAATAATACAGAACGGCGCGCCGATTTTTGGAACTTTTAAAGTGCCGTTCAAGCAGCTTGACATCCGCAATATTGCAAGACCATTCGGCGATCTGCCGATTCCGCATTGGATTACAAATTTGCGGATACGCGCGCACCTGTTCTGTCCGTTTGTCACAGAAGAATACGCAGGCATAATCGATATTTTTGACTCAACAATTTTTGCCCTTGTAGAAACAATTATCTGGGACAGAAAAACTGGAAAGAAATTTCCGTACAGGCGCGTTTTATGTCTGCATAAACGCCTTGTACCAAATTCTATAGAGCAGTCTGTCTGCATTTCGTTCAGCAAAAGACGCTATATAAGAATAAACTGGAGCAGCACAGCAAAGCGCATTTCAGTTTTTATAAGCTTAAAAGGCGACGGTACAAGACCGTCTATTGCAGCCGCCTTTGATGTTGACGGAAGTCAAAAAGACTTTGCAGAAATTGCCTCTGTAACACCAGCCCAGATAAACCGCAGATGCGCGGCAAGCGCCTTAAAGACAGGCTCTTTGACCGGCACTATTGTGTTTACAGGCACACAGCAGGGCACATACACAACAAAAGGCCTGATGACGCTTGAGTTGAGGCGCGCGTATTATCCGCTCCGCACAAAGGCAAATGCTCTTTATGGGCTTGGCATTTTTGAAGGCAAAAAAATCTCGTTTAAAATTTGCAGCTCAAATTTAGACGGAAACGACACGTACCATTACAACGAGAATGTTCTGTTTGTTGACGGCGAAGCCACGCTGCTTCCGCCGGTGAAGATTACGCGCCCAAAAGGAATCTTAGGTCCATGGGTTATTCAGGACACAGAGAGCATGGTCGATTTAATCTTTTATCCTGAATCAGATTCGCACCGCACTTTGAGCCTGCTTATTCTTCACGCTAATTACCACACGCTTTACGGCAACTTTGAAGGAACGCTTCTTACAAACAAAGGTGAATCTATTTCACTTAAAGACTTCTCCGGTATAGGAAAAAAAATACAGCTCCGATACTAATATTACTGACTAACAGCAAGACGGAAAAAAAGAGGAAATTATGACTGATAATTCAGCACAGCAAAACGATTCTGCACTTTTCTGGGAACTTGAACAGCTTCCAAAAGTTCTGCCGGCAATCGACAATGCGGAAAGAAACAATTTTGACAAGCTTTTTGCTTCTACAGGCATTACACGCCACGCCAAACTTTTTGCACAAAAAACTGTAGAGGACGCTGATAAAGTAAGCGAATTATTCATTTTAAACACGCTTAACGACTATTTCATGCATATTCAGAAATTTACAGCCGCAATCAAAAGATTTATCTCTGCAATGCCAGCCGCTTATCAGCACAAAATCGGCCGCGCACCGAATATTCAGCTCCGCATGTTGAATGCCGCAGCCTCATGGAAAGTTGCCGCATTGAACGACGAACTGGACAATCTTCAGATGAACGCCAAAAACATGACTGTCGAGAAGATGATTCCATTTGTCTATATGATTTACAAGCCGCTTCTTCAGATGCTCTTTCTCGGCGAGAGCAATTTTAACGAGATACTTGAAAAAACTTTTACAGAAATTCACGACAAGACAAACGCAAACCTTACGCAGTTGCATGGCACTGTAGAAGAAGCAAAGTCTGAATGGAACTACATTGTCCGGGCGGTTTCAACCGGCATTTATCCGCTTTTAATGCGTATCTGTTCTTCTTATTGCGTAGGTATGCAGGAATTTTTAGACACAAACATTACGCGCCTTATGGCATTTTTAAAACTCGCAAAAGAGGACATTATTCTTCCCGGTGAGTTTAAGACTGTTGACCTTAACACGCCAGATGCAGTTCCTGCAACAAAGCTTTCTGCTTACGCAGAGACTGTAAAACAGGCAAATATGTCTATAAACAGCGGTTTAACTTTGCTTGACGCAATGTTCCCGGAAGCAGGTTGGCTCCGTCTAAACGAAAAGCCTGATATGTACCCATATTATCAGCCTTTGTTCTCGTTTACAGAAGGTTTCAACGTTCTCTCTAACGAAAATCCGCTTCAGGTTGCGGTTATCTTGATGCGCATAATCGAAGATTTGCTGTCAGGCTGCCACTCAATAGACTTTCTTGCAACAAATTCGTCTTGTCCTGTTCAGATGAAAGCCGAAGAAATTGAGCGCACTCTTAGCGACTGGTACCTTTCGCGCATGAACGTCTTTGAAAAAGAATATGCCGCATCTCTGCTTGACTATGTGAACCGCATTTACAGCCAGAGCGACTACAAGACTTCGCCTTATGCCATAAAAACTTTGTCTTCGATTATGTGGCTTCAAAAGAGCGAATTCTTTCCGCACCTTAAATTTGACTTAAGCTACATCTCAAACGAGACTGCTTACGGCAGTATGCCTGTTTTCAAAAAGGTTTCGCGGCTTGCCCATTATTTTGACTGGCTTTCTGACAATATCAATGAATCTATTAAGGTCAACAGCGGAAGTCAGGGCGGACTTGTTGCCGGCATAGAAAACCCATGGAAGAAATTCTCTTTTACTATAGAAAACATCTCGTCTTCAAGGCTTACTTCTATTTTAGAGACAACTTCGCCTTTGGGCACAACCAACGCCTCGCTTGTAAAAGCAATTTCCGAAGTTTTCTCTGTTTTGGACTGGTGGATGAACAACCCGAAGAGCTTTGCCTACGAGACAGAGCTTCACCTGCCTTACAGAAGCGACGAAGCTACAGGCGAACCGATTTTCTCTGTGCCTGAGCGCAAAGACGTATTCAACCTGTTGAGCCGCACAAAACCGAAACGCTAAGCGCAGCAGGCAGTTTTTTCATAATAATGGAAAAACTACTTGACATAAGTTTAAAAGTTACATATTATAGTCATCGTCCTTATGGAGCGGTGGCTGAGCGGTCGAAAGCGGCGGTCTTGAAAACCGTTGATCTTCACGGATCCGGGGGTTCGAATCCCCCCTGCTCCGAATATAAGTACGGCATTTTTGCCATTTGGCAGAATTTGGAGTGGTGACCGAGAGGCCGAAGGTGGCTCCCTGCTAAGGAGTTATATCCCACAAGGATATCGGGGGTTCGAATCCCCCCTGCTCCGAGCAGAATTACATCTTGTTTCAAGGTTTCACATCGTACAGTGTAATACTTTTGAGATTGTAGCTCAGTTGGATAGAGCGTCAGATTGCGGATCTGAAGGTCGGAGGTTCGACTCCTCTCAGTCTCATTTACTAATCCCATCTAAAGTCTATTTCATTATTTCATGCTTGAAATTATAAGCCTTTTGTGATGAGTTCAGGTCCTATGCAAGGTACCGCTTCTGAACCCCGTCAGATCCGGAAGGAAGCAGCGGCAGGAAGATGGCACTTGTGCCGTAGTGTACCTGAGCTCTTCAGAAAAGGCTTTTTTTATTTATTCTGTAGCTTCTTTGTAAGCACGGGCAATCTTTAAAAAAGAATCTAACTGCTTTTCTCGAAATGTTTCTACCAAATAATAAAGTTCTCGCTTCTGCATGGCTTGTAAATCTGTTGAAGCTCTTGCCGTTTTAGTTTCTTCACCTGTAACCAGATATTCTGTCGTAACATTTAAAACTTTTGCCATTCTTACAGCAACATCAGCAGCCGGTATGGAATTACGGTAAAGGTACATATTCAATGTACTTACGCTTATGCCGACTTTTGCGGCAAATTCTTTTACACCGAAACCTCTGTAACTCAGTTCATCAGACAATCTCTGCTTAAAATCTTTTGCCAAATCTTCCATAACATAAAGGGTAATCAAAATATGTAATTGAAACTTGAATTTACATGTAATTACATATAATATGCTATGCTATTACATACTTATTCATTTGTAATTACACTGTTTTTGAGGTTTTTATGGAAGAAGCTAAAAAGCGCTTTGATGAACTTGACGGACTGAAAATATTTTTTGCGTTATGGATTATTTTATATCATTACTGGGGTAACGAAGGTGGATGCAATATCAACAATTGTCCTAAGCTTTCTGAATTTATTTACATTTATGGCTGGCTCGGTGTAGAATTCTTTTTTATCCTGAGCGGCTTTTTAATGGAACATACTTACAGAAACATCATTGATAATTTGAGTTTTCCTCAATTTATTGGCAGAAGATTAAAAAGTATATACGTACCTTACTTATGTTCAGAATTTTTGGCTATTTTTGTTACTTCTGCTAATTATATTTTATGTCAGGGAAGATATTTATTTTATCCCGCACAGCGAATTAGTATTTCAAATATTCTCAAAGCTTTTTCAATGACATCGTACGGTTGGAATAGTGAACAGTATCCATTCATGGGTTCAAGCTGGTATATAAATGTTCTATTAATTTGCTATGTAGCCTGAAATTCGAGTTTTCATGCTAAACGGATTCTAAAATAATTTTTATAGTAATCCAGGTTCCTGTTTAGCATGAAAGCAACAATACTGTAAAAAAAATGTCTGAACATTCCGGCAGTAGACCTTGCTTTATG
>JAGAAX010000033.1 GCA_017614995.1 Spirochaetaceae bacterium | reverse complement strand
CTCGTCGCTCATAAGAAAAATACTTTTGAGCTTTTCTTTAGACTTGTTGCGTTTTTTTTCGCTTGCGGTAAAGCTTGTAAGCAGCGGCACTACTAGCATAGACTGAAGTTTCGCAAGAAACTTGCCGCTCTGGTCAAGGTCGGGGCTTCCGAAAATACCATGATCAATGTGCACGTTTTTCCGCTGTATAAGCTGTCCTACAAAAGTTGAACCGAGCGAAGAGCCAAGTGCACCGTCAAGCCTTCCGTCATGCTTATCAATTATGTATCTTTCGATTTTTTCTGTTACAGTAATTATGTCTGGAAAAATCAAATCACTGCCGTCAAAGCCGTCGTAGTTGACGCAGATAAGATGATACTTTTCAGCAAGTGTCTGAATTACATTGCAGAAGTTTGTCTGCCAGTCACAGGCTGTGCCCGGCAAGAGCATCAGTGTTTTGCCAGTCATTAAGCCAAATTCTTCAAATTGCATAAGCCGTTTGCTCCTCATTTGATTTCTGTTTTTCACCTATTATTATAAATTGATAACAGCAAAGCGTCCATCTGCTTTAACCCACAATAAACAGCGGTTCAACGCTGCGGTAATGGCGGTTTGCGTAGTCAAAATCGTGAATCTGAACCTGAACGCTGAAAGTTTTGCGCATATTTTCTTCGCTTATGATTTTGTCGGTCAGTCCGAAAAGAGGCGGATTGTTCTTGTTCAAAATCAGGGCTTTTTTTCCGATTTTCATGGCGGGTTCCTGAACACTGCTTGATTTCTTCGTAGCAATAATCTTCAGAAAAGGCTTTGCGGTAACTTCTGGTGGTCATCATAGCGTCTATAGAATCGCAAACAGCAATGAGCCTTGAACCGAGCGGTATGCTCAAGCCTGAAATTCCGTCTGGATAGCCCAGCCCGTCAAACCGCTCATGGTGATGAAGCACAATTTCAGCGATTTCTGTAAACGCCGGTGCTTTTCGCAATATGCGCGCCCCAATTTCGGGGTGCTGCTTTATTACGGCAAATTCCGCGTCCGTAAGCCTTCCGTTTTTCCGCAGAATTGCATCTGGAATGCCGATTTTACCGATGTCATGCAGATGCGCCGAAAAATGAAAGAGCATCACCTCTTCTTTTGTAAAGCCCATACGTTTTGCAAGCGAATGAACCATGTCGCTTACACGCTGCGAATGTCCTTCAGTGTAATAATCACGCTCTTCGAGCGCACCTGTTATGCAGCCAATTATCTCATGGAAATCAACTACGCCGAACATGTTTGCAGCCGCCGCATCCGCACATAGAACAGGAAGAACAGCCGGAACAGCTCTTCCCGGATTTTTTGCTGTGCACCATACTTAAGACAATACCACTGACAACACAAACTAAAACCAATCCGACAACAACCGTTCCCATAAGCTGAACCTCCTTGATTTAATGCCTTTTTCGGGTCACGCCCGACAATAACAGACTTTCTATATCTTGCTTGGCTTCCTGAACAATGCCCAGACAAACACAGCCAGAACCGCAATTGCACAGATGAAACCTGCAATATTGCCTGCGCCGCTGAACATACTGCCAAGCTGATAAACGCAGAAGCTTACAACATAAGCGAAACCACACTGCCAGACGATTGCAGCCCAAGTCCATTTACGGCTGTTCATTTCGCGCTTGATTGCACCGATTGCGGCAAAACAAGGCGCACAGAGCAGGTTGAAAATCAGGAAAGACATTCCGGCTGGGTGTGTAAACGCCGCCGCAAGATTTGCCCAAGTTTCTTCTCCGCCGTAAAGAATGCCCATCGTGCCGACGATGTTCTCTTTTGCAACAAGCCCTGTAATTGAAGCAACGGCAGCCTGCCAGTTGCCCCAGCCTACCGGCGCGAAAATCCAGGCAATAAGACCGCCGATTTTTGCAAGAATACTTGCGTCCATCTGGTCTTCTTCAAGCATACCAAAACCGCCATCTGCCCAGCCAAAGAAAGACAAGAACCAGATTACGATTGTTGAAAGCAAAATGATTGTTCCGGCTTTTTTAATGAACGACCAGCCGCGTTCCCACATTGAGCGGAGAACATTACCAACTGTAGGCCAGTGGTAAGCCGGAAGTTCCATAACAAACGGAGCAACTTCACCCATAAAAGGCTTTGTCTTTTTTAGGATAATGCCCGAAGTAATGATTGCGGTGATTCCGATAAAGTAAGCCGATGTTGCAACCCATGCAGAACCGCCGAAAATTGCACCTGCAACAAGCGCGATAAACGGAACTTTTGCACCGCATGGAATAAACGTAGTAGTCATAATCGTCATGCGGCGGTCACGCTCGTTCTCGATTGTACGGCATGCCATAATACCAGGTACGCCACAGCCTGTACCGACCAAAATCGGGATAAACGACTTGCCCGACAAGCCGAAGCGGCGGAAAATTCTATCCATAATAAACGCGATACGTGCCATGTAGCCGCAGGCTTCAAGGAAAGCCATAAAGATAAACAATACAAGCATTTGTGGAACAAAGCCAAGAACTGCACCGACACCGGCTACAATACCGTCGAGAATCAAGCCCTTAAGCCAGTCAGCACATTCAACAGCGTCAAGACCGCTTTCTATAATTGCAGGAATACCCGGAACCCAAACACCGTATTCTGCCGGATCAGGGCCTTCTTCGCCGTATTTTTCTACCATTTCATGGGCTTCTGCAACTAAGGCATCTGTAATTTCTACAGGGTCAGAAACTTCCATAGTTTCATCGTCAACAGTAATGTAGGTTGATTCGCCGTTTGCCACAGCTTCAAGAATTGCGGCACTGTCACCGAATTCTTCAGCCGCTTCTTCATAAGCCGACGTTCCAATTCCGAATAAATGAAAGCCGTCACCGAACAGACCGTCGTTTGCCCAGTCTGTTGCAGCCGCACCGATTGTCACCATAGAAACGTAGTAGACAAGCCACATTACAACCGCAAAAATCGGCAGAGCAAGCCAGCGGTTTGTTACAATACGGTCAATCTTATCTGAAGTAGAAAGCTTGCCTGCATCGCGCTTTTTGTACACGCCTTTCAGCAGACTTGCTATATAGATATACCGCTCGTTTGTAATAATCGCTTCGGCATCATCGTCCATTTCAGCTTCGCAAGACTTAATGTCGTTTTCGATGTGTGCCAGCTTTTCAGCAGGAATCTTAAGCTTTTCAATGATTTTCTGGTCGCGCTCAAAAATCTTGATTGCATACCAGCGCTGTTTTGATTCGTCCATTTCGTGAAGCACTGCTTCTTCGATGTGCGCAATCGCATGATCTACAGAGCCTGAAAATGTATGGAACGGAACTTCCGCACCTTTCCTTGCGGCATCAATCACCATTTCTGCGGCTTCTTTAATACCTGTCTTTTTTAAGGCTGAAATTTCAACAACTTTGCAGCCGAGCCTTGATGAAAGCTCTGCAATGTTGATTTTGTCACCACTTTTTCTTACGATGTCCATCATGTTGACAGCCACAACCATCGGAATACCGAGCTCGGCAAGCTGAGTTGTAAGATACAAGTTGCGCACAAGGTTTGTTCCGTCTACAATATTCAGAATGCCGTCAGGACATTCATCTATCAAAAAATTGCGCGAAACAACTTCTTCAAGCGTATAAGGCGATAGCGAATAAATACCAGGAAGATCGACAATCTCGACATCACCGGCAGAAGCAGACTTGTATTTGCCGGATTTTTTCTCGACAGTTACGCCCGGCCAGTTGCCGACAAACTGATTTGAACCCGTAAGGGCATTGAACAAGGTTGTTTTTCCGGCGTTAGGGTTTCCGGCTAATGCTATTTTCATTTCAGACCACCTCGATAATTTCAGAATCTGCTTTTCTAAGCGAAAGTTCGTAGCCGCGAACCGTAATTTCCACAGGGTCACCGAGCGGAGCAACCTTACGGACATAGATTTCAACACCTTTTGTGATTCCCATGTCCATGATGCGCTTTTTAATTGCGCCCTCACCGGAAATTTTCTGGACAGTTACCGTCTGTCCGGTTTTTACTTCCCTCAAAGTCATACAAAAATTCTCCTTCCCATTTCTTCGCTTATGGCGATACGGGTTTCTTTTACATTTACGATTATGTTACCTGCATTTGTAGAAATAATGCTTACATTTCCACCCGGCACAAAGCCGAGATTTTCCAAATGTCGTTTTACTTCCGCACTGCCGGTTATTTTCTTGATGATGTTGTTCTCTCCAATGTTCGCAAATATCAGCGGCATCATTTTTCCTCCTTCAAAAGTTAGAATAGGCTAACCATAAGAACAAAAAATAAAGCCTTTTTTTAGGGAAAAGCAGAAAACCTTGAGTTAGCTCTTGCTAACACCAAATGTTAAACTAACCTAACACAGATTTTTTGTCAAGTGGTTAGCCATAAATAACATACGGAGAAAAAAGGAAGCCGCACAGAAAGCGCGGCTAACTAAAAGAGCAAAGCATTTTTCAGGCTATAACGACTATTTTTTGTTTTCTATAATAGATTTGCAGACGCGGAAACCGAGGTTGCTGCTTTTGCCTGCCGGCGCGCTGGTAAATATTATTTTTAGTTAGAATATAATATTATTTTGCCTTACAAGAAAGTTTTTCTACTTCAAGTCTGAAGACGGCGACACCATCGAGCATTTTGTTTTCATAAGTCCAGGCTGCTTTACCGGTAGACTGCTTCATTAAAATATTTAAGTCTTTGATTTTTTCTTCCTGATTTTCTACAAGTGAAAGCCTGCCGTTTCCAATCACGCTTTGGAATTTTGCAGAATAATCACAGGCGGTATCTGCTTCCAAAAGTTCATAGTTTCCGTCTATTTCAAAACCGACATCCGGGGCTTTTTTTGCAAGCTCATATTTTCTGCCGGCCTTTGCTCCGTGAAAATAAAAAACGTGCTTTTCATTTTCAAAAATATAGCCGTAGTTTACAGGAACAATAAAAACTTCGCCTTCATCATAAAATCCAATCCGCATTATAGATTCTTTTTGAATGAAGGCTTTTATTTGTAATATATCTTTGATTTCTCTGTCTGATCTCCGCATTTCATTATTATATCGAATTTTCATTGACTACACCATTCCTGCTTGTTATTGTACTGCGTGTTTTTTAGCACATTCAGTCCGCGAAGCACGTAAAAACCCTGATGTAAAAACAATCGTCAGCAACTTGCAGAAAGTCAAAACCCTAAAAAGCAACGACCCGCTTCTTTTGCCAGACGATGATTTTGTAATTCAGCCGAATACAAAAGCGATTTTCGTGCGCGTGATAAAGTCTGAAAACGGTGACCAATGAGAAAGCAATGTGCATATTTTACATATTGCTTCCTATTTATGATTTCATTATTTCTTCAACAATCTCAACTGCGGCGGCTACCATTTTAGGGCAGAATTCTGTGAACAAATTATTGTCCATACAATGCTGATGCCCTTCTTTTGTGGCAATATCACAGCCCAGTAAATCATTACAGATATAAGAACCGCATTTTTCTTTGAAGCGGTCCATCATTAAATCGTTTACTCTATTTGAAGTAAGACGGCCTTCTGCATCGCCGGCATTTTTCTGACCATACAGCAGCCCTAATACCATCAACGCTCCAGTAACTGCACCGCAAACTTCGCCCTTTCGCATTCCGCCGCCAAAGCAGCTTCCAAGCTTTAATGCCTGTTCTTCTGTAATACCGCACTCATCAGCAAAAGCCGCGATAACCGACTGCGAACAATGCAATTTCTGTGAAAAATAATTTAATGCCTTTTCTTTGTGATTCATATTATCCCTCTATGCTAAAAATTTCTTAACTTCTTCGACGTTTAAAACCTTGCCGCTAGAAACTATCTTGTCATTCACAGCAAGTGCCGGCAAACTCATTACACCAGTCTCCATGATTTTCTGCATATCTGTAATGTACTGAACATCAGCCGCAATATTCATTTCAGCAAGAGCGTCAATTACATTCTGATGTAAAGTCTGACATCCCTTGCAGCCACTTCCATAAATCTTTACTGTAAGATTTTCCATAAGTTCCTCCTATAAGAACAACGCCTGAAACGCATTGAAAAAATACCCGACAAGAATAATACCTGTCACGCAGATTGAAACAAAAATTACCAGCAGTTTAGTCTTTATCGCTTTCTTCAGCATAATCAGCGATGGCAGCGAAAGCGTAGTTACTGCCATCATAAAACTCAAGACAACTCCCAAAAGCGCGCCCTTTGCAAGCAGGCTTTCGGAAATCGAAATACATCCAAAAATATCTGAATACATCGGAATGCCTGCAAACACCGCAATAATTACTCCAAGCGGATTTTTAACACCAAGTGTATTGATAATCCAGTTCTCAGGAATCCAGTTGTGAATTACCGCTCCAACTGCAACACTCAAAAGAATATACAGAAAAACTTTCTTTAGCGTACTGCCAACAGATTCCAGCGAAGACACAAGCCTCTGTTTCTGGGTAGGTTTTTCCTGATCAAGCGAAACACTTTTTCCATTACGAATAAAATCAGCAACCTGATCTTCCATATGAAGATGCTCAATTATAGTTCCACCGGCAACAGCAACAACAAGTCCAAGCACAACATAAGCAATCGCAATCTTCCAGCCAAAAATACTGGTCAGCAAAATGAGCGAAGCAAAATCAACCATAGGAGAAGAAATCAAAAAACTGAAGGTAACGCCAAGAGGCAGCCCGGCCGTTGTGAATCCCATAAAAAGAGGAATTGAAGAGCAGGAACAAAACGACGTTACTGTTCCCAACAGAGCTGCAATTACGCGGGCAGGAAAACCCTTACAGCGTGACAGTATTTTCTTACTCCTTTCCGGCGGAAAATAGCTTTGAATATAAGAGATGATAAAAATCAAAACAAAAAGCAGTATGGTGATTTTAATTACATCATAAAGAAAAAAGTGAACGCTTCCACCAATGCGGCTTTCTATATCAAGACCAAAAGCCGTGAGCATTTTTCCAATAAGAGTTTTAAGCCACTGCATTCCAAGAATCTGATTCTGAATAAAACTTCCCATAATCACTACCCTTTGCAGCAGCATGAGCCGGATGTTTTTTTGCCGTCTGATTTTTTTACACCATCAGATTTGCAGGTAAACTCAGAGACTGCTTTTTTGAACTCCGAAAATTTTTCGCAATTAATTGAATAGTAAGTCCACTTCCCTTCTTT
>JAGAAX010000032.1 GCA_017614995.1 Spirochaetaceae bacterium | reverse complement strand
TTTGCAGCAGCATGAGCCGGATGTTTTTTTGCCGTCTGATTTTTTTACACCATCAGATTTGCAGGTAAACTCAGAGACTGCTTTTTTGAACTCCGAAAATTTTTCGCAATTAATTGAATAGTAAGTCCACTTCCCTTCTTTTCGCGAATTAACAAGATTACAGTCTGTGAGAGTCTTCATGTGATGTGAAAGCGTGGGCTGGGTTATATTAAACGCATCAAGAATTTTACACGCACACAACTCACCGCCTGAAAGCATTTTAATAATCTGAACACGGTTTTCATCACCAAGCGCTTTGCAGATTACAGCAATTTCTGATTCATTCATACACAACCTCATATAGATATTTATCTATATGTAGACTATAATTGATACATAGATGATTGTCAATATGTTTTCATGCACTTGGAGCGGTTAAGCCAATTATTCAAATACAGCTTTGCTGAAAAAGTCGTCAAGAAGCTTTATAGTTTCATCTTTTAAAGCATTGCATGAATCTACAATGATAAGAACCTCAACAGGCTCATCAAGGCGCTTCTGTGCAGGAGCTATTGCAAAGTATTTCGGCTGCCCGTCTCCGCCTTCAGACTTAACCTTTGATAAATCAACCTCATGCTCGCATTTTACGCCCGAAAGTTTTTCCGGCATAATTTTTGCCGCATAAAAATAACCGAGCGCACCGTTTCTTGCATCCTGATATTTAGAAGAATCTTCAAACGTGTATTTTTCAAATTCTTTGCCGTTTATTTTAGTTATTTCTTTCTTTGTTATTGGAAGAGAATTAAGCTGTTTCTGTTTTACACTTTCTGAATACAATGATTCTGGATAAACCATCAGAATTATACTTATACTGATAGGTTTTCCACCCAAAGTCAAATCGTTTGGTGTCACAATACAAAAAGCGGGATGTTCCTTTGTAAACGAATCAAGACGCAGTCCCCAATTACCTTTAACAGGAACTGAAATGCCGAGCATTGTACTGTAAACAAAGGCTCTGTCATCTTTTACCTGTGAAATTTTCCATACCTGGTCATAAGTATAAGTCTCATCAGCAGAGCTTTCTTTTACAGCATTCTTGATTAATTTCAGAAGTGACTGATTTTCCACAGCTTCTTCGGGAATATTTCCGCCGTTTGTAATTGCATAATAGGCATTCAACGGCATTGAAGAAAGCAAGTAACTATAAGCATAATCTTCTATAAAGAAATGACTGACCTGATAGTCCTTCATTTTCAGATATTTTTCTAATTCTTCTCTGCCGGCACTTGTCTTGCCCTGCGAAACCAGAAAGTTTCCGTAAATCCAATGCTGCCCGGCATTTTTAGAATACTTCTTATCAATTTTTGAATAAAACTTTTCCACTTGTGCTGAAGGAATTTTATCAAAATTATAAAGACATCTCATGGTAAGAAGCTTGAGCAGGTCTTCGTCATAATATGTCTTTTTCTTTTTATTCAGATATTCGTAAAGATTTTCTGCAGCGTCCAAATAAGCCGTTTTTGAATCCCTATGCTGAAATTCAAGATTTCTTATGGAATCGTATGACAGCTCAAAAGCAAGATATAAACCTTTGAAATCTTCATCTTGCGGAAGGTTTTCAAAATTAATTGCGGCCGGCGAAGCAAGCACCATACCCCAACAAATAGCAAGCAATAAACAGATTGATACACTTTTTTTCATTTCAGTCTCCATTTCCTTTTTATTTTGTATAAAACTAACATATTTACCGGCAAACATCAACCAAAAACCAGCGGCCTATACTGAATTAATGCTAGTGTTATGGTATAATTCGTTTTGGATATGACCATGAAAAAAGAACGTGCTGCAAATAACCGGACGCTGACACTTTTGCAAGATGAGATTGAGCCGCTAAGGGCAAGGCTGATTACAGAGCAGAACATTGAAAAAGATACATGCCTCGTGAACAAGACGCTCAACGGCGACATTCTTAAAATGCTTGAGTATGTGCCCGACAGTTTTGCTGACCTTATAATTATTGACCCGCCTTACAATTTGTCGAAAAACTTCAACGGAATGAAGTTCAGCTCGCGCACAGACGAAAACTATGACGCCTATCTTGAGACATGGTTTCCTAAAGTCTGCAAAAAACTGAAGCCTGACGGCTCGCTTTATATGTGCGGCGACTGGAAGTGCACGTCGTCTTTGCAGCGCGCAATCGAAAAAGAACTTACGGTCTTAAACCGGATTACATGGCAGCGCGAAAAAGGGCGCGGGGCAAAATCAAACTGGAAAAACGGCATGGAGGACATCTGGTTTGCCGTAAAAAACCCGGATGACTATTATTTCAATGTTGAAGCCGTAATGCAAAAGCGCAAAGTGCTTGCGCCCTACAAAGTTGACGGCAAACCGAAAGACTGGAACGAAGGCGCGGACGGAAACTTCCGCCTGACCTACCCTTCAAATTTTTGGGACGACATTTCAGTGCCTTTTTGGTCTATGCCTGAAAACACCGACCACCCGACGCAAAAGCCAGAAAAGCTATACGCAAAATTGATACTTGCTTCGTCTAAAGAAGGCGGCATGGTTTTTGACCCGTTTTTGGGCAGCGGTACTTCAAGCGTTGTGGCAAAAAAGCTCGGCAGACAATACTGCGGAATCGAATTGAACGAAGAATACTGTCTCTGGGCTGAAAAACGCCTGCAAATGGCAGACACAGACAAGACAATTCAAGGTTATGCAGACGGTGTCTTTTGGGAAAGAAACACAATGAACGCGCAGCCGAAAGCACCCAAAAAGCCCCGCTAAAATCAGTTTTAAGTTCCAATTAAGGAGAAAAAATATGAATGAGGTTATTAAAGCAATTAAAGAGCGCCGGAGCGTACGGAAGTATAAGGCTGAAATTCCTGCTAAAAGCGATATTGAGCAGATTATTGAAGCCGGCTTATACGCGGCAAGCGCAATGGGAAAGCAGGAAACTGCAATAGTTGCTGTTACAAACAAAGATTTATGCAGCAAAATCCGTGAAATGAACCGGAAAATCGGCGGCTGGCAGGAAGGCTTTGACCCGTTTTACGGCGCACCGGTAATTCTGATTGTTCTTGCAAAGAAAGACTGGCGGAACAAAGTGTATGACGGTTCTCTTGTTATGGGAAACATGATGCTTGCGGCACATTCGCTTGGTCTTGGCAGCATTTGGATTCACCGCGCAAAAGAAGAATTTGAAAGCGCTGAAGGCAAGGCTATTCTGAAAGAACTTGGTCTGGCTGATGAATGGGAAGGAATAGGTCACTGCGCAGTGGGCTTTGCCGACGGAGCAATTCCAGAAGCCGCACCACGAAAAGAAGGGCGCGTTTTCTGGGCTGAGTAAACGCACAAATCAGTGCCCTGTCACAGGAATTGCGGCAGGGCAGCTTAATTTAGTTTTTAAAACATAAGCGGAATGAACTTTTCGGCGTATTCCTGCCAGAATTTCATGTCGTGAATTCCCTTTGATTCTAAGTAGGTGTGTTTAACGCCCTGCTCTTCAAGGAATTTATGAAAGGCGCGGTTCGGTTCAAGCAAAAAGTCCTCTGTTCCGCATGCCATGAAAATTTCCGGGATTTTTTTGCCGGCGGCAATCTGCTTTTTCAAAAGGTATTCTGGATTGTTGTCGCTTTCAGGAAGCTTTGCAGGCTCGCCAAAGCACATCTTATAATAGTCGTAATTTGCGACTTCATTACCCTCGCCTTCTTTCAATTTTGCAACTTCATTATGAATGAGCGCCGAAGAAAGAGCCGCTGTTTTTCCGAATTTTTCAGGAAATGCAAATGCTGTATGAAGCGCACCGAAGCCGCCCATTGAAAAGCCCAAAAGATAGGTGTCATCTCTGCTCATTGCAAGGTGAAAGGTGCTGCGTACATATTCAAGAAGCTCAACCCCAAGAAATGTTGCAAACTGGCGGCCGGTAGCAGGTCCGTCAATCCAGAATGAGTTTTCACCATTCGGAATTACTATTGCAAAATTGTACTGCTCGGCAAGGTTCCCCGGCACCCAGTTAAAAGCCGCGCCGGTGTAGCCATGAAGAAGAAACAATGTCTTCATCGGGCGGTCAGTGCGCTTTAGGTCGTTGCGCGGATAGTCTTTGCGCACATCATTTGGAATTACCATTAAAAATGAAACGTCCCGCTTGAGAACGTCTGAATAAAATCTTATTGAAAGGTCTGCCATTTTTTCTCCTGATTTTTCTTATTCAATTAATAATATTTTATTGTGTATAAACAAAAAGTGTCAACAAAACCTTTTGATTTATGCAAAGCTCAAGCATTGCCCTGCCTGCCGCACGCGCTATAAACCTTCAAAATAAAATTCCGATTCTATAATATACACGTACTTCTATTTAAATTAAGGAACAATAATGAACACAAAATCTTTCCGCAATATTATGCTTTTTACATCAATCGCTTTATCGCTTGGTATTTTCAGCTGTGTAAGTACAGGCACCGGTAAAACAAGCCAAGAAGAAGAGAGCGACTTGAAAAATGTTCCTTATGAAGAAGTCGCAAAAGAACCAAGTAAACACCATGAGCGCCCGGTTGCACCGGTTACTTCGCCTGAAAAAAAGACGATGGTTTCTGTAAGCGATGAATATCTTGAAACGATAAAGCCTTCGGCTTTTAACGAAATTTGGGGATACCTCATTGCAGGCGAAGACCGCTTTTATTCAAGCGAACTGCCGATTACAGACATCGGCTATTTCGGGGCGGGGCTTTCAACTTTCGGCAAGCTTGTAGATGCGCCATCACGTTCGCGTGTGCCGGAAACTAACGCGCGCGTTCACATGGTTGTAATTGACAACGGACGTGCGCTCACCCACTTCTGCCTTGATCCGGAATTCAAAATCAGAAACACGCTGATTGATTCACTTATAAAAGCATCGCGCGACTTTGACGGACTTCAGATTGATTTTGAGCTTGTAAGCGCAGACGACAAAGAGCACTATCTTTCATTTTTAAAGGAACTAAAGGCAAAGCTTAAGCCTAACCAGATTTTGAGCGTAGCAATTCCGGCGCGGACAAGAAAACTGACCAATGACGCTTATGACTATGAAAGAATTGCCGCAATCGTTGACCGCATAATCGTTATGGCTTATGACGAGCACTGGAGCACAAGCAAGCCAGGGCCGATTGCGTCTGAAGCATGGTGCCAGAATGTGCTTGCCTACGCGCAGAAGACAATTCCGCGCGAAAAGTTCATCATGGGGCAGTCTTTCTACGGACGCGCGTGGTCAAACGACGACACAGCAGGCGCGTACAAATTCAGCTCAATCGACAGGCTTTTCAGAGGCGAGAACGCCAAAGGCAAGCTTTCTGACGACACAGAAATTTCAAGAGTGCGCATAGATGAAGGGATTCCGACTTTTACGCTCTCAAAAGAAGTTACATACACATTCTATTTTGACAACGCGTGGTCACTTTCGCGGAGGCTTCAGACTTACGAGGCGGCTGACGTAAAGGGCGTTTCTTTCTGGCGTCTCGGACAAGAAGACAGCGACATCTGGAAAATCTTGAAGCTGAAATAAAGTAAACCGTATTTATAGATTAAACTGCTGTAACACGCTATACTGGATGCATGAGACAAAAAGTTTTGCGGAGGCTTCTGCCTGCGTTTTTATTGTGCATCTGCCTTAAGGCAAACGCCTTAGAATATGAAAGCTACGCCTGCGCATTTTCAAGCAATTTTTTTGAATTAAACAAACTCTCAAATAAAAGCTTTGACCCGACTGAAAATACAAAACAGTTTCAGCGCATCTGCATTCAATTATTAAAAAGCAATTTTCAAGTTTCTTCTCCAAAAGACATAACCAAAGCCGTAGAAAATCTAAAAAATTCCGGCGACAACGCAATTTTTCAAAATGCGCTAAAGCTTTTTGAAGCGAATAAAGGCAAATCGGCTTTAGACATAATAAAAAAGCAGTGTCTTTCTGTTGAGGACGCTTCCACTTTGTTTTTTGCGGAAACAATGAAAGACAAACTGCGCGTCAAAGACTTGTCCGCATGGGACAACGGCAGAATCATAGAGCTTTACCGCTGTGCCGTCGGTGCAGGCTACATAAAGCAGGAAGAAGCTTTGACTGCGGTTAAGCCTGCCGTCGATTTTCTTGCCGCAACTTACATAAGCTGGGACGATTATTTTGCGCATTATTTTGCAGGAAAGCAGCTTACCGCGCTTTACGACGGCAGATATTCTTCAGTTCTTGAGGGAGCAAAACAGGCTTATGCGGCAACAAAGGGCAAAATCAATTACGGCGAAGTGCCGCTGCAAAATCCAAAGAACATTCCCGAAAAAGCGGGTATTCTTCTAGAACTTGCCTACGAGCCAAGCCCGTCCGGCAACCAGTGGGAATCTGTGCAGAAGCTCGTTAAATCGAAAAAAATCTTAGACAGCAGAGACCTTACCGCTGTACAGAACATAAAAAAGAAGTTTCCCGACGTGCCCTGCATAGAATTTCTTGAAGTTGAGATTCAGTTCAGACAGAAAGCGTACCGCAAAACCTTGAATTTGTGCTCTCATCTTGCAGAATTAATTGACGCCGCGCCGAAAGACTCTGCCCTGTTTCAGCAGATTCAGCTAACTTATGCAAAAGCCGCGCTTAAAGTGTCAAAGCCTGCAATTGCAGAAAAGGCTCTTGCCAAGCTGCCCGAAAGCGCCGCAAAAACAGGCGAATTTCTTGAAACAGAAGGCAGGCTTTTTGCAGAACTTTGCGGCACTTCAAGCGACTACGACAAAAACGAAGAATACAAAAAGCTCGCAAACGAAAGCTTTAAGGCGGCAGAAAAGACAGGCCACAGACTTCCGCAGGACATAAAAGACTGGATGAAACTAAACGGAGTGCGGTCATGAAGCGGAAACTCAAAATTGCGGCTTTTTTTGCACTTTTCCTCTGCACTGCAAACTTTTTCAGTTTTGCCCAAAACAAAAACAGCACGCAGAAAACGCAGGCGCAGCTAATAAAAGAAGTTAAGGCTAAAATTGAAAAAGCGGTCTTTGAAGTTGTCGTGCCGAAACCCAAAGAAGAAAATCTCGTCTACATGTACGATCTTCCGTTTGAATTTATTGACGACTCAATTAGAAACGACAAATATCTGCCGGTTGCGACTGCGTTTCTTGCCGACGACGGCTTATTCTACTCTGCCTGTGCGCCTTTTAAGCTTTTAGAGCAGACGCAATACGGTCCCTACTACATACGCGACCGTTCCGGCAATGTTTACAAGATAGACATGGTTGAGTCTTTTGCCACAAACCGCGGTTTTATTGCTTTTAAGGCTGAAGGCTTTGACGCCAAAAAAGCAAAAATTACGCTGAAAATGGGAGCAGCGCCAGGAACAAACACCAAAGTCTTTACTGCCGCGTATGAGCTTGGCGACGGTCTTGTGGTGCGCACAGGCTCTGTTACGTCTAAAACTGACGAAAGCGTCAATGCCGAGTGGAAATGGTTCAGATATTCACCGGCAGCCGCACCAAAAACTTCTGGCGGGCCGTTAGTCAACCAGAACGGCGAAGTTCTTGGCATAATTGTGCCGCAGCCGAATGCTGACGCGCTGACTTATGCGCTGCCCTTCAGCGAGGTGCAAGAGATTGCGCCGCACACAGGCGAGGTCATTCATCATTTTGATTATGCCATGCCTTCGATGAACAAGAAAAAATTTGCGCACAAATTCTACCACGAACTTGCGCTGCCAAAAAGTCTTGAGACAATACAGAAAACGCTTAGAACAGGCTTTTTAAGATACCGCTTTGAAATTGCCGAGCATCTTGTGCCGCATTTCGGCGCAAAGGGCAATATGGGCTTTTTGTATTCTTCAGGCTCGTCAGACATTCTCTCGAGCGGCACAGTTCCGGCATTTCCGCTTGTTGTAGGGCTTTCTAACGCGAACAAATGGGTTTTTCAGCAACCGCAGGACATTTACGAGGAAAATCTTGACAGCGGCGGTGGCATTCTTTTTGGCGGAATGATGGGCACAATGTTTGCAATTGTAAAAAAGCCCGATGACGTGCCGTTTGACAAATTCTGTCTTGAAAGCTCAAATTATATAGATTACATACTTATGGTTAATGAAATCTCGCGCACTGTTGCCGGCGAAGCCGTTCCGATTATGTCGTTTGGAAAAGCACTCAAAGTTGACAACTACAAGGACGCGCAGGGGCGCACTTGGTACATAGATTACTGGAACCTGCCGTTCGCGGATTCGATGGCGGTTTCTTATGCGCTGCCGCTGCCCGAGGGCATTTTTGTAATGCTTTCGGTTGCGGACACAGACACAGTTACGGCGCTTTCGTGCAAGGCGCTTGAGTTTGAGGCAGACTGCGTTTATCCGCGCTATGTTTCAAGCCTGAAAAACTGGAAAGATTTTCTCGCATTTTTGAAAAAAACTGAAACTACATATCCGCCGTTTGACAATTTTACGCTGAATTTTTCAGACGGAAACTTCTCGCTGAAGTCGCCTGTAATTTCGGCTGAAATTGCTAAAAAAACTTTTGAAGTTACTGACAAAACCACGCTCGGGCTCGGCGTTGCGTTTGAGCTTAAGGACAATACCTTGAAGCAGAAGGTGCGGTCTATGGAACTTTACACAAACCGCAAAAGCAGTGACTACAAGTATGTGCATTTTTCGGAGAACATAAAGCCTGCATCTGACGCAAGACCAGAAGCTATTTCTTTGTGGAAACAGAAAATAAACAAGGGCACGCCTTATACGGCTATTCCATATAACCAGAACAATTTTACGTTCTATGACGAAATCATATTCGAGCCGGGCACAAAAGACAGGAGAAACGCCTCGCGGGTATTTCTGCTTTCGTGCGAAATGGCAGGAAATGACAAAACAGCCGAAATGAAGGCTTTTGCCGAAGAACTCAAGAAAAACATAAAGCTAGGAAACTAGCCGGTCTGTTTTAAGCTCTTTTTTCAGTCAATTTTGAGGATATTGCCCTTTGTTTTAGTTTCTTTACTGCAAAGCATTGCCTTTGTGTCATTCCGGCTTGCCGCAACAAGAGTTTCGGCGGCTTCTTTTAAGTCGGCAGCATTAAGCTCAAGCACATACTTTATATAATCGTCAATCTGTTCCTGCGTAACGCCGCGGAGCACACGCTTAAGCGCAACCGCACCATGCACGCTTGGCGCATTCGGGGTTGCGTACTGGCTGTAAAACGAAAGCGCGGCACATTCAATGTCCTCGCGGCTCAGGCTGCCGGCAGCCGCTTCTTTAAGACAGTCAATAAAAAGCTCAAAAGACTCTTTTGGATTCGGGTCGCGGTACGTTGTAAGCGCGGCAATATTTGAAAGATTTACAATTGTAGCGTGTGCGCCGTAACAGCCATGCACCGTCCTTAGTTTTTCCCAGAAAGTGTGTTCTGTAATCCAAGAAAGCAGCAGATCCATTGCGCCTGTCTTTTTAGCAAGAGGCTTGCCGCACTCAAAAACTGAAACTGCGTAGCCAACCTGTGTGTCAGTCTTTATTACGTCAAAGCCACTGTCAGAGCGCTTGTAGACGAGCTTTAGATAATCTTCTTTTGAATAATCTGCCTTTGGTTTAAGCGGCTTTAAATCTGCCTTCGAGATTAAGTCCGGCAGAAGGGCTTTTGCTTTTTTAAGTGAATTCTCGTCGGCTGTAATGTTGATTATGCAGCCCGAATCTCTTATTGTCTTGTACATAGACTTGAATTTTTCAAGCAGCTTCTTTGTGTTTTTCGGCTTATACGCAAGCAGATGCTTGAGCTGTGTAATGCCGTACAAAATTTCAGTTACAGCGGCTTCTTTTTTTATGGCACAGGCTGCCCGCGAAGAGCAATAATCAAGTCCGTTTGGCACAAGCGACGGTTTTGCGCCGACCTGATTTTCTGTGATAATGTTCGTAAGCCGTTCATCATCTTTAAAGTCAAGTCCGTTAAGGATTTCTGCCATCAAATCAAAAGCTTCGGGCAGCTTTTCTTCGAGGAATTTCATCTCAAAGCCGAGCCAGTCGCGGTCAAAGAAATTTTCGGCTTTGTAGTTCTGCATGAACTTCAAAGATTTTTCTGTTTCAACAAAAGAGCATGGCATAAGCGAGCTTGTCTTGTCGCCCACAATTTTGTCAGCCTCTCTCAAACAGTCCGCCCAATGCTTTCCGTTCCAGCCCAATTCAAGCAGAGAATCGGAGAACAGAGGCATATCAATGTAATCTTCGGGTTTAAGCAAGTCAAACGGGAAGAAAATCTTAAAATAGATTATGCCGTTTGTGTTGATTTTATCTGTAAAAAGAGAGATGCCGTTTTCAAGTTTCTCAACTTCAGCTTGTTTTCGCGGCAGTTTTTCCGGCAGCTCGCTTAGCTTAAGATACGGAATTGAAGCCAGAGCTTCAGGCGAATCCTGCGAATTCTGATATTCGTGAAGCGCGTCGAGCTGTTTTTTAAGTGCTGCTTTGTCTGTTGTCTTTGCTTTTTCTGCAATAAACTGCGTTTCTTTGGCGTTGCGTTCCTGCAAAAATTTTTCGGACGGCTCAATAATTGTGCAGACGTAGTTTTTGCCGGTAAAGTATTTTTCCATTAAAGAAGTGAGAAAATTCTTATCAGTCTTAATCTTCTCTTTTACTTTTTCAAAAGACGATATAGGCGTAAGTCTTTCAGCCGGATGAAGCCCGAAATTCCAGCCGTCCATAACTTTTTCAAGAATATCGATTGAGAACGGTCCGCCGTTGCGCTTAATTTCGCGCAAATCAAAGTCAATGCTCATTATGGCGGCATCAATTTCATCTTGTGTAAAGCCCGAATCATGAATTTCTTTCAGTGAATCAAGAACAAATTTTTTGGCTTTAAGCCCGTCCTCTTTTTTTACGCCGACAAGCCCGAAATCAAAAGCCATCTGATTTGCGGCAGACGTGAACACTGACACACAGTCATCGGCAAGCTTAGTTTCTATAAGACGCTTTTTCAAAGGCGCAGAGTCGCTTCCGCAAAGCAGCATATAAAGCAGATACTGCTCCATGTCGGGCTCGCCTGCGTAAAAGCCGAGCGACACAATGTTGCCTTCAATTCCGTTTGGAGCAATAAATTTTGCCTCGCGCGTTTTTGCTTCAGGCGTAAAAGTTTCGAGCGCTTTTATCTCGTCATAAACTTTTGGAAGCGACGCCTTATAGTCAGCTTTTTCAGTCTTTAAATTGAATTTCTCTTCAAGGCGCGGAATGTATTTTTCAGCCATGAAATCAAGCTGTTTTTCTGTCGGAATATTTCCATAAAGATAGAGGAGGCAGTTTTCTGGCGAATAATACTTTTTGTGGAAATCTGTAAAATCTTTGTAGGTCATCGTGCAGATTTCAAGCGGGTCGCCGCCAGAAGAATATTCGTAAGTCGTACCCGGAAACAGGGAGCTTGTCAAGTTTCTGTACGCGCACGAATAGAGGTTCGAAAACTGCCCCTTCATCTCGTTGTAGACAACGCCCTGAATAGAGAGATTGCCGTTATCGTCAAGCTCCAGACGGTGCGCTTCCTGATTAAAGGTTGTCTCCGACAAAACCGGGAAAAACACAGAGTCGGCGTAAACGTCCATTATGTCGAAATACTGCTTTTCGATAAACGTCGCGCCGGGGTACATAGTCTTTTCGGAATAAGTCATTGCGTTCAAAAAAGTCTGAACGCTCTTGCTTTTTACTGTAATAAACGGCTCTTTAAGCCTGAACTTTTCAGAGCCGCAAAGAACAGAGTGCTCAATTACGTGGGGCAAGCCTTTGCTGTCGCTTACCGGCGTTCTAAAGCAGAACGAAAACAGGTTTTCCTCGTCGTCATTTAAAAGGTGAAAAACTTCAAGGCCGGTTGTATTGTGCCTTAAATAAATGCCCTTGCAGTTATAGTCTTTGACATCTGTAATATCGATTACATAAAAGCCTTTGTATTCTTCACCTTTTTTTAACATGGAATCCTCTTTAATCCTTTGGACGCAGGTCGTTGACGCGCTTGGCTTTGGTTTCAGCCTGCGGAATTGAACCCGGCTCTTTAAGCTCGATGGCAGGGTTAATCGTAATCAAAGCCTGCATTTCGCTCTTGAGTGTGTCGCGCAAATTATTGAGCACGCGTGCATCGTCGGCAAAAACTTCTGGAGTAACTTCAACCTGAACAGTAAGCTTGTCGAGGTCGCCTTTTTTGTCAACAACAATAAGGTAGTTTGCACCAACGCCCTTTGCTTTAAGAAGCACTTCTTCAATCTGGCTTGGGAATACGTTTACACCGTTGATAATCAGCATGTCGTCGGTTCTGCCCGTAAAGCGTGCAATGCGGCGGTGTGTACGTCCGCAGGCGCAAGGCTCTGTAATAACGTGCGTAAGGTCTCTTGTGCGGTAGCGCAAAAGCGGCATTGCATCGCGGCAGAGAATTGTCATAACAAGCTCGCCTTCTTCACCGTCTTTAACAGGCTCAAGCGTGTCAGGATTGATTATTTCCATAATATAGCGGTCTTCCCAGACGTGCATGCCCTGTCTAAGCTGGCACTCAAAAGCAACACCAGGACCATTAAGTTCGCTCATGCCGTAGCAGTTATAAACTTCAATGCCGAGCTCCTGCTCCATTTTGTTGCGGAGCTGCTCTGAATATGGCTCTGCACCAGAAATGCCGATGCGCCACTTGAATTCCTCGCGCTTGTATTCGCTTTCTTTCATAGCCTGATGAAGATGAAGCATGTAACTTGGCGTAGCGTGTGTTACGCTTGTGCCGAAATCGTGCATAAACTTAATCTGGCGCAAAGTGTTTCCGCTTGATGTAGGAACAACTGTCATGCCGAGCTTTTCTGCACCATAGTGAAAGCTCATGCCGCCTGTAAAAAGACCATAAGTCATCATGTTCTGGCAGGTGTCGTAGCGGTTGCAGCCAGCTGCGGCAAGACCGCGCGCCATTGTGTCGGCAGCCATGTCAACATCTTTTGCCGTAAGGTAGATGACAGTCGGTGTGCCTGTTGTTCCGCTTGAAGCATGAACGCGCACAATTTCAGAATGCGGCACAGCAAGAAGTCCGTAAGGATAAACCTCGCGCAAATCGTGCTTTGTTGTAAACGGAATTCTTTTCAAATCATCAAGCGATTTTATGTCATTCGGGCTTGTAATGCCCACTTTTGTAAGGCGTTCTTTATAAAAAGGCGTCAAAAGTGCATTTTCAACCTGTTTTTTAAGCAGTTCAAGCTGAATTGTTTCAATTTCATTGCGCGGCATTGTCTCCGCTTTTTTATCCCAAAATGAAAATTCTCTTTCTGCCATTGTTATTCTCCACTATGCGTTTGCACCTAATTCAAGTGCTTTCATATTAATATCAACAAGTTTAGGGTCTTTAACCGCAAAACGTGCATGAACAGACTTTTCGATTGTCTCTTTTTTCAAAGGCAGATACTTCAGCGCAGCACCGATAAGAACCATGTTCTCTGTCTTTATGTTTCCGGCTTCTTTTGCAAGCTCGGCAGTCTTTACGATGTTAGACTTCGGAAGCTTCTTGATTGTTGCGTAAAGAGCTTCTGTTTCAGGGTAATTTCCGATGTTTACAAAAGGCTCGGCGGCTGTTACAACAACGCCGTCCGGCTTAAGCCATGTAAGATAGCGCAGACTTTCGAGCGGTTCCATTGCAAGAATCATGTCAGCCTTGCCAGACGGAATCAAATCGCTTGCAATTGTTGAATCTGAAAGGCGCAGATGTGCCTGAACACCGCCGCCGCGCTGGCTCATTCCATGAACTTCAGACTGGCGGACTTTTAAGCCTTCTGCCATAGCTGATTCTGCAATAATTGCAGCCAAAGATAAAACGCCCTGACCGCCTACACCGGCGAGTAAAATATCGTATGTCATTTTTTTGCCTTCTTGTTTCTAATTCTGAATGCTTCAAGACATTCGCGCACCATAATTACAACTGAAACACCGCGGTATTCAGCTTCTTCGATAAGCACTTTTGTGTTTGCTTCTCTGTTTGCAGGGTTTGTAGCAAGCACGCGGATATGCTCAGGTTCTACGCCGAGCCCCTTAATGAGCGGCTCAAACTGGCTTGAAGGAAGCATTGTCGGCTGACAGCCTGTCATTGCGACAATTGTGTTGTCCAAAAGCACAACAGTTACAGGCGTTTTTGTAGCTACACAGTCTACAAGGTTTGTAATGCCTGAATGGAGGAAAGTCGAGTCGCCGATAACGCCGAATGTGTATTTTACGCCAGCCTGACTTGCACCGCGTGCCATGCCGATTGAAGCGCCCATGCAGACGATTGATTCTGCGGCATTAAGAGGTGCAGCACCGCCCAAAGCGTAGCAGCCGATGTCGGCATTTACAGTAACATTGTCTTTGCCTGCTTTTTCGGCAAGAGCGGCAACCGCATTGTTAAGTGATGTATACGAATCCATGTGAGGGCAGCCGTTGCACAACTGTGGCGGACGTCCTGGAAGATTTGCACATGCGTCAGCGATACCGGCTGTTTCTGTAAGCACAGTCTTATTCGGTTCAAGCCCGAGTGCCTTGCGCACCAAATCAGGGTTAAGTTCGCCGGCGCGCGGCAGAAGCCCAGTAAATTTGCCCACAACCTTTGTTTTCTGCGGCAAAACACCGCGGAGCTGCTTTTCAAGGAAAGGCTGGCCTTCTTCGATTACAAGAATTGTTTCCGCTGTTTCAGCAAGCTTTTTGAGCGAATCAAGCGGAAGCGGAAGAGTTCCGATGTGCAGTGTAGACGGAATGCCCTGTCCCGGGAATTTTTTCTCGCAATAAGCCTTATAGTCTTCAAGATTTTCAAGGAAATAGTTTCTGCCAAGACCGCCTGTAACAATGGCAAGGTCTTTGCGCTTTGCGTTAATAACGAGCGGATTGCGCTTTGAAGCTGTTGTATAAGCTACAAGCTCGTCCTGTTTAGCAATCATTCTCTCGTAGTTTTTGCGTGCAAGTGCCGGCAGCAGCATCCATTCTTTGCGGTCAGCTTTTTCAAGCTTGTTCTGCGCGCGGATTTTTGATTCATCAGCATGAATAACGGCGCGGCTATGTGAAAGGCGCGTAACAAAGCGCATAATTACAGGCACATGGTATTTTTCTGAAACATCAAAAGCTTCAAAAGCCATTTCATAGGCTTCCTGCTGTGTAGTCGGCTCAAAACATGGAACCATTGCAAAGTCAGCGTAAAAGCGGCTGTCCTGCTCGCCCTGGCTTGAGTGCATACTCGGGTCGTCGGCTACGGCTATGATAAGACCGCCTTTAATGCCGCAGAGAGCCGCGTTCATAAACGGGTCGGCTGCAACATTCAAGCCGACGTGCTTCATTGTAACAACAGCACGGCGTCCTGCAAAAGAAACACCGAGGGCAGCTTCTAAGGCTGTTTTTTCGTTTGAACACCACTGTGCAACAGGTGTCTGTGCATCTTTAGCACGATTACGTTCATAATTGTCAATTAAATACTCCATAATTTCTGTAGACGGAGTACCCGGATAACCGAAACCGGCAGAGAGACCGGCGTGAAGCGTGCCAAGCGCGAAAGCTTCATCGCCCAGTAAAACCATATCTTTCATAATTCTTCCAATTTAAAAATCAATCAGCAGTCTGCAACGCAAACTTAAGCAGAATCTAATTTTACAAGATAGTGCTTAATCTGTCTATCAGTTAAAGGAAAAGCAGCGGCTCATGCGCGCGTTCTGCCGGCGGTTTTTCACACTGACAGAACGGCGGCCATGATGTAGCGGATTATCGCCAGTCAGATGTTATTCAGACTTGGCGGCGAAGGCTTTGTCGAGGATTGCTTTGTCTACTTTTGGTGTAAATGCGCTTACAACAGGCACTACAAAGAATGGCACGATAATTGCAATTGATGCAGCCAAAGCAGAGTTTGCCGCACCCATTGTCATTGTCAGAATAATTGCTGTGCCTGCACCTGTATAAATGCCTGCATAAGCTGCGGCTTTTGTAATCTTCTTTGAGTAAATTCCGAGAAGATACGGTGCAAGAAATGCACCAGACAGAACGCCCCAAGAAAGCGACTGCAAGGTTACGATAAAGCCGAGCTGAAGCTTTGAAATGAGATATGTCGCAAAAATGAATACAACACTCAAAGAGCGCATCATAATTACAGAGCCTTTTTCTGTAATGTCTTTGTGCAGATAACCTTTGTAAAGGTCTACAGTAATTGAACTTGCGCTTACAAGTACAAGGCTTGCAAGAGACGACATTGAAGCTGACAAAATCAAAAGCATGATAATTGCAAGCAGTGCTTCAGGCAGTTCTGTAGACAAAAGGTTCGGCATAATCTGGTCAAAGTTGATGCCGCCATTTGCCATTCTAGGCACTGTGTCGTTGTTCATAAATACATGGGCAAGAATTCCTGAACCATAAGCTGTAATTCCGATTACAAGAGAAAAAATCGTTGTAATAATTGCTGCTTTCGGAATAACCTGCTCGTTTTTGATTGCATAGAATTTCTGAACCATCTGAGGCAAGCCCCAAGAACCGACGCTTGTCATAAAAATGAGTGATGCAACTGTAAGCCAGCTTGGCTGCTGTGCAACAGGCACATGAGCCGGGTAATTTGTGTTTACAGTCTGAATTGCCTGTGTAAGTCCGCCTGCTTTTACGATAAGCACTGTAAGCATCAGCGCCGCGCCAACAAGCATGATGATTCCCTGAATAAAAGAAGTAACTGTTACGGCAAAATAACCGCCGAGAACAAGGTAAATACCAGTGATAACTACAAGAATAATCAGCGCAAAATCAAAGCTGATGTGGAAAGTTGACTCAAAAAGATGCCCTAAGCCCTTGAAGATACCGGCTGAATAAGGCAGAAGGAAGATAAAAATGATAACAGCCGCAATCATTTTGATGTGGTCGCTGTCAAAACGTGCTTCAAGAAATTCCGGCATTGTCATTGTGTTCAAATTCTGGGTCATGTGCCTTGTGCGGCGGCCAAGAATAAACCATGCTGCAAACGCACCCACAATTGCATTGCCGATACCAATTAACAATGCGCTAGGTCCGAATCCCCAGCCCTGTTTTCCGGCAAAACCAATAAAGACAGATGCTGAAAAATATGTTGTGCCATAAGCAAAAGCACTCATCCATGGTCCTACAGAACGTCCGCCCAAGAAAAAATCATTCAGGGTTGTGGTTTTTCTCATACCCCAAATACCGACACAAATCATAACTGCAAGAAATACAAGCAGCAAAACAAGACTTGCCATTTGATTCAAAGCTCCTTTTTTGATTATCTCTATATAAATATAGTAGATAGCACCACAGAATACAAGCTAAATATATAGTATTTTTATAAAATATGCTAAAATTTGTGAAATTATACTATACAATTTATTAGATATTATTAGATTTCTAGATTTGGTTATAGTCTTACTAAAAAGCTGTTAGAGCAAAGGGCTGCGCACAAAATTCGGCAACACTTTGCTTCATACATACAGCTATTGCAAAGCCAGTTCTTCTATCGTTTCAAGCGGAAGTTCTACAGCCTGTGCAATCTGCTCACGCGTAAGCACATTCATTGCAAGAAGTTTTTTTGCAGATTCAACAGCCTGCTCTTTCTTTCCCTCTCTACGCATATCACTGTCATGCAGACTCCACGAAAGATAGACTTTCTTAAGTTCTTCAATCTGTTTCTGAGTTTCAACCATATCATCAATCCTCCGTGTAAAATCAGATTCTGCCGTATTTGTCTGTACAAATTTTATAAAAGCTTTAAGGTTTTTGTTCTCGATTTTATCATAAGCCGTACAGTTGAAAATCTGGACTGTGGCAGCATCGTCAAGAAATACTGATGAATCTTCTATGCACGACCGTTTTATAGTATAGCACGGAATGCCTTTTTTGAAAGGGTCGAAACGGCACAAAAATATGACGATGCTTTCTTTGAGTTCGCTGTAATCTTCACCTTTTAAAAGCGAATCTACATCCATCATACCCTGATAATAGCGCGTTCGTCTGCCGATGTTCTGCTCATCCTTATTTTGAATTTCCACATCGTAGATTCTGTTGCTGTCTTTAACATAAACGTCGAGACGTATTGCATGCGCTGTATAAAGCGGTGCAACAGTTTTCTGCGGCTCAGAATATTCAACGTGATCAATCTTAAAACCAAGCATACATTCAAGAGCTTCACAGCAGATTTCTTTATCCTGCATCACAACACCGAACATAAAATCATCATAGAAACACAGTTCTTCAAATGGTTTGATATAAGTCATACAACCTCCATCTTAATATCATTGTGTTTTCATTTTTTTTGTGTGTTTTGCGGAAAATTCTTTCAAAAAAAGACAAATTTTATCTAATCTGAAAACATCAGTATTTACCCTTTAAGCATTATGCGTTTCATGGTAGAATGGCTGCATGATTACAGATATTTTGCTTGCAGTAGGAGCCGGGCTTCTGCTGCTTATCGGATTTTTGGGCACATTCGTTCCGGTTATTCCGGGCGCGCCGCTTGCATGGGCGGGGCTGCTTCTGGCGTTTTTCTCTAATTTGTGCAATATCTCTCTGCCGGTGCTTATAGTCTGCGCCGTTGCCGCAGTGCTTGTTTCGGTGCTGGACAACATTTTTCCGGTGCTTGCAACCAAAAAATCGGGCGGAAGCAAGGCCGGCACAATCGGCGCAACGCTCGGTCTTATCGCAGGGCTTTTTATCGGGCCAATCGGCATTATCGCAGGGCCTTTTGCAGGCGCATTTATAGGCGAGCTGATTCACGACTGCCGCAACACCGGCCGCGCGCTAAAAGCCGCATGGGGAGCATTTCTCGGTTTTCTCTGGGGAACCGGCTTGAAAATGATTACTGTCGCCGCATTCATCGCCGTTTTTGTTATGTCATTCAAATAAACACATTATAAAGGTAAAAAATGAATAAGATTGAACAATATTGGACTGACTTTTTGAAGAGCCACAACTTAAAAGAAGACACATTTTACGCAGGCGAGCTTTCTTTTGAGAACACCGACAATGCTTCCGTAGGAGAACTTGCGCTTATTTTGTGCGGCAAAAAGCAGGCAAGAGCTTCTGCGTTAGAAGCTTTTGAGCTTGATAACGAGAAAATCCCGAAATCAGGCTCGTTCTATGTGCTTTCTGACTGGAACGGCGAGCCGAAGGGCGTAATTCAAATTACTGATGTTACTGTGCTGCCCTTTGAGGACGTTACTTGGGAGATGGCGCAAAAAGAAGGTGAAGACGACTCTCTTGAAAGCTGGCGCGAAAGATACACCGACTTTTTTGACTACGACAGCAGCATAATGGGCTACGAATTTACCCCCTCAATGCCGGTCGTATTTGAATGTTTTCAGCTTATCAATTAGCCGCCACCAACTTTGCAAATTACACCTGCTCAAGAATTATCTGCTCAGAGGCGTTACCCGGCCACAGGTTTGCAATCAGAAAGCCGTAGTACATAAGCTCTTTTGCGCTGTAGACTTTGCCGGTTTTGGTGTCTTTGTAGTCTGCGTTCTCGTCAAGCCCCTTAAGCTTAAGCACAATCTTTGGCGCAAGAGCTTCTGCATAAACCCAAGAAACCGTAACAACGGCACAAGACTTGTCTTTAGAGACATTCATCCAGGCGGCGTATTTTTCAACTTTGTCAGATTTTTCCCAAGGAGAGACAAGCCGGTAAAGGTCGCCGAACTGAACAACAGAGCGGATTTTCTTATAAAGACCTGAATATTCTGCAATCTGCGAAATCTCTTCTTTTGAAAGCCTGGTCATGTCAAGCTCGTAGCCGTAAGTGCCTGCCATTGCGGTAAAAGCGCGCTGTGCAAGCGGCGTAATACGCGCAGTCTGATGGTTCGGCACTGCGGAAACATGGCACGACATTGCAGACGGCGGATAAACAAGCGTTGTTCCGGCTTGAATCGAAATGCGCGAAAGTGCGTCTGTGTTGTCGCTCGTCCAAATCTGCGGCATATAATACAAAATGCCCGGGTCAAATCTGCCGCCGCCCGAAGCGCACGACTCAAACAGTATATGCGGAAATTTTGCCGTCAGCCGCTCAAGCAGGCTGTAAAGCCCGAGTACATAGCGGTGTGCAACTTCCTGCTGCTGGTCAGTTTCAAGCCCCTCTGAATAAGCATCAGTCATGTAGCGGTTAAAATCCCACTTTATATAGGAAATTTCAGCCGAAGCAAAAACGCCAGACAAAGTCTCAAAAAGATAATCTGTTACTTCTTTGCGGCTCAAGTCTAGCATAAGCTGCGTGCGCGCAAGGTACATTTCTCTATCCGGAATGTGAAGACACCAATCAGGGTGCGCCTTGTAAAGCTCGCTTTCAGGCGAAACCATCTCAGGCTCAACCCAAAGACCAAAGCCCAAGCCGCGCTTTTTCATTTCTGAAACGATGTAAGACAAGCCGCCTTTAAGTTTCTGCGTGTTTACAACCCAGTCGCCCAAAGCGCGCCTGTCATCAAACCTGTTGCCGAACCAGCCGTCATCAAGAACGAACATCTCAACGCCGGCGTCTTTTGCGGCGTCGGCAAGCTTGCAAAGCTTTTTCTCGTCAAAATCAAAGTATGTGGCTTCCCAGTTGTTGATGACAATCGGGCGCGGCTTGTCTTTCCACTCACCGCGGCAGAGGCGCTCTCTATACAAATCGTGAAAAGTGCGGCTCATTGCGCCGAGACCGTCTTTAGAATAGACCATTACAACTTCAGGCGCTGTAAACGAAGCACCTGCTTCAAGGTTCCAGCTAAAATTGTACGGGTTTATTCCCATAGAAAAGCGCGCCGATTCCATGTAATCAACATCGATTCTCGCCTCAAAGTTTCCGCTGTAGACAAAATTAAAGCCGAAAACTTCGCCTGAATCTTCTGAAGCTTCTTCTGAAAGCAGAGCCACAAACGGATTCTGGTGGTGGCTTGAAGAGCCGCGCCTGCTTTCAATGCTCTGTGTGCCGGGCACTAAGCTTCGCAAATAAACTTTGCGCTCCCTGCCCCACGAACCTGACATTTGAAGCATTTTATAGTCTGAACCTGCAAAGTCAATGCAGGCGCTCATCACTTTTTCGATTTTTATTTTGCCGTCAGTTTTGTTTTCAATTTCTACCCAACGGCAGATTACGTCGCGCTCAGCCCAGACAGCATAAAAAAGCGTAACAAAAATGTCATACTTTGTGTCTTTAAGCTTAAGCGCAAGCGTCTCAACTTCGCCGCTGTTTACAGAATAAGTTGCAGGCAAGCCCTTTAACTTGGGCTTTTCTTCTATTATATTGTGCGAAAAATAGCGTAAATCAAGAGTGTGCGTACCGTCGTTCAGCGCAATCTCTATTGCGCCCGATCTAAAGTCGCTTTTGCCTGCTGTGCTGTATTCCTGCGGAACGGTGTCAAGCGAAAGGTTTCTGGGGTCTAAGTCTGGCGGCAGGTTTACACCGCGGTCGGTTCTCCACACCGAAGAATTGCCGCTCCATTTTTCAATGCGGCGGCTCCAGCCTGAATGTGACACTATTCCGTTTTCTAAAACTGAAATAATGTAGCTTGAATTCGGCGTATTGAGCAGAAAAACTGATTCAGCGTCGTCTTTGGATTTTTCAAAAGTAACTGGCATTTTTCACCCTTAAGTGTGCTGCGAAGCGTTCACTCTATTACGAAAGTTCTGCCTTCGTAAAAGAAAATTGAATGTGCAAGATAGCGTCTTACCGCCTCGTACAATACATGGCGCTCAACGTCTTTGCCCATGCGGATAAACTCGTCGATTGAGCGCGTATCGTTTACGCGTATTACGTCCTGATAGATAATTGGGCCCTGGTCAAGGTCTTCTGTCGCAAAGTGGCCGGTCGCGCCGATAATCTTTACGCCCTTGTTCCATGCCTGATGATATGGTTTTGCGCCGCGGAATGCCGGCAAAAATCCATGGTGAATGTTGATGCAGCGGTTGTGCCAGCGTTTGCAGAAGTCGCCGCTCATAACCTGCATGTAGCGGGCAAGCACTACAAAGTCAATTTTATACTGTTGAAGAATTGCCTCAAGGTCGGCTTCGTATTCAGCCTTGCCCTTTGCGGGGTCAACCTGATAAAACGGAATATGGAACGAAGTGGCAACGTGCGCCAAATCCGGGTGGTTCGAGATAATCACAGGAATTTCACAGTCCAGCTCGCCGTCGGCATATTTTAGCATAAGCTCGTAAAGACAGTGGCTTGTCTTAGAAACAAGAATGGCAACGCGCTTTTTTACAGCCATATCAAAGACATGCCATGTAAGATTATATTTTTCCTCAAGCTTTGAAAAACCTTTTTTGAATGATTCCAAATCGAATTTATCTGTCGCCTCAAATTTAATACGGCAGAAAAACATGTTGATGTCTACAGCTGTATGCTGTGCCAGATTAAGAATATTTCCGCCATTTTCGGAAATGCAGCCGCTCACCGCCGCAATAATTGAATTCTGGTCTGCACATTGAATTGTTAAAATATAGGTATTTGTGTTCATGCCTAGAATATAGCATAAACCGGAATCTTGTTAAACAGCTTTTCAGCATATTATGCAGGTTGTAACAAATGTATTTTCTTAGGCGGTGTAAGCTATGCATCTTACATTTAGTAAGCATACTTTGCAAATTATTTCAGACCCATCAATCAAGAGCCTGCTCTCGTCGGATTCCGTCACGCAAAAAGGCTTCGGCACTTCGTGCCTGCAGAATTTTTTGCGCGCCAAAATCCGTCTACGCAGTCTCTTGGGCAGTGTACGATGTCTATAGCAGACCATCACCTAAAAGGAAATATTTTGCTTACAGTGTACGCTCTACCACAAATGCTTTCCTGTTCTGTTTAAATTTGATAACAATAATTAGTTATTTTAGACGTATGAAAATGGAATATGCTTATTTGTGGTAATGTGTTCCGCATTGTGCTATATATACAACATCACCCTCAATTTTGTAAACAATTCGGTGATAATCGTCAATTCGCCTACTCCAATAACCAGATAAATCATCTTTTAACGGCTCAGGTTTTCCAAGACCAGAATAACCGTTTCTCTCAATATCTTTTAAGAGTGTATTTGCTTTTTTTAAAAGTTTTTTGTCTGATTGAAGTAAAAGATAATCTTCCCACGCAAGTTCTGACCACTGTTTTTTCATCATCAAACCTCAATCAAATCATGCTCAGAAAATTTTCCTTCTTCAATCTGCTTAATAGATTCTTTAAGCCGTTCCTGATTTTCTTCGCTCCAGAACGGGTCTGCCTTAAGTTCAAATGGAATTTTATTTTCACGAAGACAGGCTGTCATAAACATATTGACTGCGGAACTTACAGTAATTCCAATAGATTCGCAGAATCCTTCAAAATTGTGTTTTTTGCTGTCATCAGTTCTAATGCTGAGCGTTGCCATAGTTTTGCCTCCAGAATAATCATTTTGTATATACAATATAGCACAATGTCACACAGAAATCAACAAACTCGACGCAGAGCGTCGGGGTATCAAACCCTCGGCACGAATCAAGAGCCTGCTCTCGTCGGATTCCGTCACGCAAAAAGGCTTCGGCACTTCGTGCCTGCAGAATTTTTTGCGCGCCAAAATCCGCCTACACAGGCTCTTGCAATGTACGGTACCTTTTGTTTTATCGCTTAAAACAGTTTTTCTGTTTCTACAGAAAAATTTTGCGTAAATACGCATTTTTTTTCTGATAGCTTAGGTTAATCCCTTATCTCAGGTCTTTGGTCTAAATAAAATCTATCCGTCTATTGCAAGCGGATTCAATAAGAATTCCTCAATGCCAAGATACAAAATGCCCTTTTCATCGTGCCAGGGAATTATATTGTCTTTTACAACTACAATTTTTTTGTACGAATCTGAAATACGCTTTAGAGAATTAATCTCCTGAAGACGCTTTTCTTCATCTGCGACAGACAAGGCAGATTGAATGTAATAGCGTTTGTTTCCGCAGTTGGCTACAAAATCAACTTCAAGCTGAGTCCGCCTGCTTTTGCCCTCAAAATCTTTGTAGTTATATTCGACAACACCGACATCAACTTCAAACCCTCTGAAAATAAGCTCATTATAAATGATATTTTCCATTATGTGATTTTCTTCAGTCTGTCTGAAACCTAAGCGTGCATTCCGCAAGCCAATATCTTCAAAATAATATTTCTGCTGACTACCGATATAACGCCGCCCTTTTACATCAAAGCGCTCTGCCTTTTTTATAAGAAAAGCATCCTCAAAATATGAAATATACAAGTCTATCGTATTTTGACTTATAGCGATTTTTTGAACACTTTTAAAAGTATTTGCTATTGTATTACAATTTGTAAGCGAACCTACTGCTGACGAAAGAACATTCAATAAAGAATCAAGAACATTCCTTTCGTTTTTTATTCCATTCCGCTCCAAAATATCAGATATATAAGTGTTTTCAAATAAATCTTTTAGATATGCACTTTTTTGTTCATGCGTCTTACAGTCAATAAGTCCCGGAAGTCCCCCATAAGTAAAATAATCCCGCCATGCATTTTTTTTGTCGCCTGTATATCCTGAATAAAATTCCGCATAAGACAATGGATGAACTTGAACTTCATCACCGCGTCCTCTAAATTCTGTAAGAATATCTGAAGAAAGCATTTTTGAATTTGAGCCGGTAATATAGAGATCTACATTTTTTATTTTCATAAGACCAAGCACAACATCTACAAAGGTAATTTTGCTTTCTACGCCGCTTATAAATGGATTTTGAATTTCTTCGACTTTTTGGATTTCGTCCAAAAAAACAAAATACTGCTTAGAACTATCGGTTATCTTTGAACGGACAAAGGCATCAAGCTCGACAGGGTTTCTATATTTTGTGTTGGCAAATTCTTCTAAAGAAAGATTTATAATACATTTGTCTTCTATTCCATGTTCTTTTAAATATGGTATGTATATATCGGTGAGTAAAAACGACTTTCCAGAACGGCGCAAACCAGTAATAACTTTAATCCTGCCGTTCTGTTTTCTATCGATAAGTTTTTGTAAAAGTATATCTCTATGAATCATATACTACGCCTCTGTTTCTATAGAAAAATTTTGCGTATATATGCAAAATTTTTCTATAAGAATAGCAGACTATCACCTAAAAGTAAACATTCTGCTTACAAAGTGCGCTCTACCACAAATGCTTTCCAGTCTTTACAAGATTGTCTATATCATCATAGGCGTTTTCAATTCTTTCTATTTATACAGGATATACCGAAGATGAATATTATAAAAATCCGGCATTATTAATAATACTTGATAGTAAAGCTTATTCAATAAAAGCACTTTAAAGTAGATATATTTTTTCGCAAAAGATGGTATAATGTAAGCGGATGGAGGTGGCAATATGAGCGATGAACTTTTACAGGTACAGAATAAGATACTAGATTTCTCTATGGAAGAGCAGCTTTATTTGCTTGCATATATTGCAAATCATGTGAATAAAAGCAAGTTTTCAGAACATCATGAAAACACCCAAAAAAAGTCATATTTTGGCGCCTTAAAGAAAAAAATTACATATATTGCTCCAGATTTTGATGAACCAATAGAAGATTTTGCGGAGTATATGTGATGAAATACTTGCTCGATACTCATGCAATTCTTTGGTATGCACAGGGAAATGGCGAACTTTCCCAAAATGCCCGTTCCCTTATGGAATCTGAAACTTGCTTTTACAGCATTGCATCTTTATGGGAAATTGCAATTAAGCAAAAACTTGGGAAACTTGATATGGCTCTTGCAGTTACAGAACTCGATGAATTTTGCAAAAATGCATGATTCCAACAGCTTCCAATAAATGCTTCTCATATTGAAAAAACTAAAACACTTGATTTTATCCACCGAGATCCATTTGACAGGCTTTTGATTGCAACTGCCCAATTGGAAAATATTACTATAATCACGAAGGACACAATCATTCCTAAATATGAAGTAGAAACGACCTGGTAGACCAAATCCTCACGGCAAAAAAAGCCGACAGCACCGCCGACACATCCGCCCTTGAACACAAAACAGACGAGCTAGTCACTGGGAGATTATTGAGAAAAAATAAGCATAACATAAACCGCGTTCCGTAAAACAGCAAACGGAACTGCGGTTTATACTAGAGCCTGTCATTTCGGTTCTTTTGAATACCTCCTTCTGTAAACTGCATTGACTGCCCGTTCAAGATAACGCTCGGCAGGCATAATCTCGTTGTACTTCGGATTGTATCTTGAAGTCCAGCTATCAAACATCAGGTATCTGGTCGGAACATCTGCCCACGGTTCAAGATAAAATCCCCTGCCGTCATAATCTATCATGTAAATAAACAGGTGATTCATTCCGTTATACGGATTCTTGTTCCGCACAAAGAAAACTCTGTCTTTGTCTTCCGGGAATCTGTCCTGCCAGTAAAGGTAGAACAGTATCGAATAGTCCTGACAGTTTTTCTTGCCGTCCGCCGTTACATCGAAAATGTTCAAGCTTGTGTAGCGGATATTGTTTGAAACCTTGCTGTGCATTTCCTTAGTGATAGAAGCATAGCTGTCTTTTATCGGTCTGTTAGGCTTGTCGCACTCGCTCAGGAAGAAACCGATAAAGAAAAATGCTGCAAAGAATCCCAATATCCAGAGAATTGCATGACCGACAAGACCTTTGAATGTACGCCACATTTCCGGGTGTTCGGCGTTTCTTGCATAAGCCTGTCTGAGATAGGTGCTGAAACGCTGTCTGTCATAATCACTCATCTGGTTGTAACATCTGCGGAATCCGATACCTTCCTGACAGTTTTCACACTCGTCTTCTGTACAGCGTTTGAACTGCAAACGGCACAGACAGGCAGCACAGCTCTCTGCAAGTTCCCTTACGGCAAGGTCGGTAAATGTTTCTTCGCGGTGAATGAATCTGATTTCATTGTTATCTTTCATGGCTTAACCTCCAAATTCATTTCTTGTCTTTTTTAAGCCTTGCAATCTCTGCTTTCAGTTCTTCAATTTCCTTTTTACATTCAGAAATTTCCATATCTTTTTTAGCATCGCCGACAAGCTTTGAAAGCTGGTAGTTGAAATTGTCTTTCTGTCTTCTTTTATTCTTCTCGTTCATTTTGTCAATGAAGTAAGTATTCCTCAAAAGAGGAAGACACAAAGGGAAAAGAACTATTGATGTTACCACAACACATATCAACAATATTTCTAAACCTTCTCCAAGTTCATAACCAAAAAGAGATACCAAGAAATCGTGTATCATTTTCTGCCTCCTTTAGCTTTTTTTGGTTTCAAATCGATATGCTCTGCCTGTACAAAAACAAGCGGATAGTTATTGCTGAAATGTTTCTGCCTTAAAAGACCGACGATTCTTACTTCGTCATCATAAATCTGCCAGAAAACCCCATGTAACTCTTTAAAAGCCTGCGGTTTGCAAACCAATGCAACATCTGAATAAACTCCCATAATTGTTTTCATAGATTTACTTCTCCTTAATAAAATCTGCTACACAAACACGCTGTTTGCCGAGCTTGCGTTTGTTTTCACGAGCGTAAAGAGGATTCTCCGCTCTCTTGCGCTTAATACGCTCATAGCTTTTCTGATTGTTTTCAATCTGTTTCTTTGCACACTCTTTAATAGATTCATAAGCTTCATCAACTATAGTCTGTTGTGATTCTGTAAGTTTCTTTTTTGAAAGAAGCTCAAGAGCTGCAATAATTTTCTGTGTCTGATTTATTGTAATGTTCATGGTTTTACTCCTTTCTGCCATTAGTACGGCAGCTTTATCTATATTTCTAATTATAAAACAGGGGGTGTAGCAGGAATTGCTACATGGTTAAAAAAATTTATTCTCATTTACAGCCTGTTTTTCAATGTGGTCTATATAAAGATTTACTTTCCGGTGGAAATTGCCGGAAGCATTGTGTTTAATATCCTGCTTCAAGTGTCCAGTGATAAATACATCGTCGCCTTCGTGAATGTCGGCAGCCTTTGAAGCTAACCTGTCCAGCATGAAACCTCTGATGTATGTCTGGGTTACTACATTGTAGCCGTCTACATAGTGGTCGTGAGTGCATACTATTGTGCAGCACAAATGTCCATTGTCATCAATAAAAGCAAGGTTTACGTGTCCTGAAATTCTTACTTCGTTCATTTCAAACTCCTATGTCATTCTCTTGAATATATGTTAGTTTTACGTTCCCAAGAACGCTTGTCTCTATGACTTCTTTTTATCTATATCTGAAATGAAACAGTGAATCATTTCTTTGCAGAATTTAAAGCCTGCTTCAAATGCCTGTTTCAATTCATCCTCCGAGAATCCCTCTTGCCTGTTTTGCTTTTTAGAATTCTCTTTCATAATTTCTTCAAAGTATTTCTGTGAATAACAGCTCAAATTGAACATGCTGCATTCTCCTTGTAATTATAAGTTTTAGGTTTTTCACCTCCTCATATTTCTAATCATGAAGCTTCTGTTAATTAGCAGAAGTATTGTCTGTTGTTAGCTCTCTATAGCTTGCAGTCATTTATCTAACTGCAAATCATAAGTTGAGTATAAGGAAAGCTGCGCAGAGAATGGTCAATTGACAGGCGACTTTTTAGAGGAAAAAAGGAATTTCAAAAAAATAGAGCTTTTTGTTTTTTTGAGTAGTTATCAGAAATCTAGAACCTTAGATTTGGAAAAAGTGAATTACCAGATATTCTTTCAGCATATTCATTTAATTCATACGGATTAGTTTTCTGCTCTGTAATAAATTTTTTAACTAAAATGTCTGTTTTATCATCTTCGGAAAGCGCATAACCTGCACTTTGTAATAAATCTTTAGCTTCTTCTATATTCAAACGTAAACCCAGTGCAAGTTGAATAACAGTAGGCTTATTGGGGTGAAAAAGTTTATTCTTTTGTTTTTTGATATTTGAAAAAGTCTGTTTGGAAATTTCAGCTGCATTATAAATATCCGAATCTTTGTTATTCGGAAACCGTTCAAAATATTTCTGCTTATACCATTGAAAACGTTCTATGAACGGCTTCGATTTTTCAGAAATCTCAGCTTCCAATTTAGCTTCAACTTGTGCTTGGATTTTGTTCCAAACTTTACAAGCTTCAAATGTTTCTATTGGTCGAGTTTCATTTATTTTTGAATAATCTTCAAAAGTTTTTCCGTCCTTATCTTTTGCAGTTCTGTCTGCACCGTTGTCAAGAAGCATCATAACTATATTAGGAGCATTTACCATTGATGCATACATAAGAGCTGTTATACCGTATTCATCAGCACAATTTACATCTACACCAGCACGTATTAGTTCAGCGGCTGCTTCAGTTGAATGGCAGTAACAGGTTATCATTAAAGGTGTCATAAAGAAGGATGTTATGCTATCGAAATTATATTTATACTCTTTGCAAAATACAATTATATCAGGCTGGTTTCCTATACAAGCATACTTTAGAGCTATTCTAACAGAAGCTTCTTTATATTCACTCTTATCTACAAGAAGTTTAAGAGAGCGTGTATGACCTTTTCTTGCGGCTACTTCAATCGCATCAAACAAATCATAATCAGGAATATTACATTTTTTTAATAAGAGTGATAAGCAATCAAAAGAATCATTTTCGGCTGCATATTTAAATACTGAGAAACCATGGCTGTCTTTTATTGTAATATCAGCACCTGCTGAAAGCAATATTTCTGCAATTTCAACATTATTAAAGCAGACTGCTAGCATTAGGGGTGTCATACCTTCATTATCAACAGGATTAATATCTGAACCATTTTTTATAAGAATTTCAGCGAAAGAAACTTGATTATAATTAGCACAACAATGCAAAGGCGTAAAATCAAATACGGTCTTTGTATTCACATCTGCACCTGCTTCAATCAGCAGCATAAAAACATCTTCACAACAGCATGATACAGCAAAGCTTAATGCTGTTACTCCAACATTATTTTTTTCTTCAATATTTAATTCAGAAGATTTCAATAATTCTTCAGCACTCATGCAGGCATTCTCGCAGGCTGCCCACATAAGTGCTGTCAATCCAATTTTATCTCTTGCGTTGACATCAGCACCTAGTTTTATAAGAGTTCGGACAGCATCCGGTGAATCAAAATTGGCAGCATACATCAATGCAGTAATTTCTCCTACATCACAAGAATCTACATCAATACCTTCATTAATAAGCTGTTCAATTTCAGAAGTTTTATTTAAAGAAGCATACTCAAAAAGCAGTTGTTTTTTATCAAGAGTTTCTTCTTCAGCTTTTTCCCGAATAAGAGCGGTACTTGCCGAATTTATTTTTTCATCAAGAAATGTTACTGCAATACAATCTTCTGTTATAAATATTGACCACCGAGTATGCTGTTCTATCATCTTTTCTTTTACTTCATTAGGGAATCGCTCATTGACCAGATAGTCTGCTAACAGCGGAATTTTATATTTCAATCTTTTTATTTCTTCTACAACAGCAGCATAATCGTTTGTAATAAAAAATGGAAAAGATTCTGCTCCGATTTCTACATAGATATTCTTAGTAATGATAGTTTCCGGTTTCATACAAAAAGGTTCGTCTTCCTGCTTATATTATACCATGAAAATCCAAAGTCTTAAAAGTTTTATAAATTTACTATTTCACTTTTTTGAAAAATACAGAACCGGATATTTTTTCAATATATTCGTTTAATTCATGAGGATCGGTTTTTAGTTCAATAATAAATTTTTTGATTATACTATCTATTTTATCATCATCTGAAAGTACATACCCTGCACTTTTTAGTAAATCTCTGGTTTCATCTAGATTCAAACGCAAACCCAATGCAAGCTGAATAATAGTGGGCTTTTGTGGGTGATAAGCTGTATTCCTTTTGCTTTGGATTTTTGAAAAAGTCTGCTTTGAGATTTTTGCAGCATTATAAATATCTGATTCTTTATTATTCGGAAAGCGTTCAAAATACCTCTGCTTATACCACTGAAAACGTTCAATAAACGGCTGCTGATCTTCTGGAATCTCTTCTTCACTTTCAAAGTCCTGTTTTATATGAGTTGAATTTCTGTATGTGATAAAATCTGAAAAGGAGCGCTTTTCATTAATTTTAGAATAATCTTCAAAAGTCTTTCCGTTCTCATCTTTTGCTGTTTTATCTGCACCATTGTTGAGCAACATTAAAACTATGACTGTAGAATTTACCATTGAAGCATACATAAGTGGTGTCATACCATATTCATCTGCACAATTTACATCAACCCCCGAGTATATTAGCTCTCCAACTGACTCTTTAGAACCGCAGTAACAAGCTGCCATTAAAGGAGTCATTGATACTAATTGATTTATTTCATTCAAATCACAGTTATACTCTTTGCAACATTTAATCACATTTGGGTGGTTCTCAATACAGGCGCCCATTACAGCATTTAAAGCAGATAATTTTTGGTCTTTAGAGTTATCTAAAAGAAGTTTAAGAGTCTGTGTATGATTTGATCTTGCCGCTTCGATAATCGCCAAATCCAAATCTTCATCAGAAATATTACATTTTTTTAAAAAGAGTGATGTACAGTCAAAAGAATCATTATGAGCTGCATGGCAAAGAGCAGAGCGACCATAACAGTCTTTCACTGTAAAATCTGCACCTAAAGAAAGCAATTTTTCTGCAATTTCAACATTATCATCATATGTTGCCACCATTAGCGGTGTTTCATTGTGATTGTTTGTCTGATTTATATTAGCACCATTTTTTATAAGGATTTCAGTACAAGAAATATAATTAAAACGGGCACTTTTATGCAAAGGCGTTATACCACACAAATTCATTGTATTTACATCCGCACCAGATTCAATCAGCATTGTAAGGATCTTTTCTCCGGGTTGTCCTGCAGCATAAGTCAATGCACTCGTTCCTGAATTATCTTTTTCTTCAACATTTAAATGAGAAGATTTCAATAATTCTTCTGCTGTGTTGTAAGCATTAAACCAAGTAGTTATCATAAGTGCTGTATATCCATTTTTGTTTTTTGCATTAACATCTGCACCTAGTTTTAAAAGAATACTAGCAGAATCAGGAGAATCAAAATAAGCAGCATACATCAATGCAGTAGATTTTTGTTCATCACAAAAATTTACATCAACTCCATCTTTGATTAGCTGTCCAATTTCAACAGTTTTATTTAAAGAAGCATATTCCAAAAGCAGTTGTGTTTTATCGGTTTGTGTTTTATCGTTTTTTTCTCGAATAAGTGCTGATAATGATATATTTATTTTTAGACGACCCATTGTGTCTGTATCTAAGAAATGTATTATAGCTATATAATCTTCTGCTATATATATTCCCCATGAAGTGTGATGTTCTATCAGTGTTTTTTCTATCTCTTCTCTTATTTCATCAGGAAAATATTCATATGTCCCCTGATAGTCTTCTAACAGTGGAATTTTGTAATTCAGTCTCTTTATTTCTTTTAAAACGGCAGCATAATCATTTGTAATAAAAAGAGGTATAGATTTTCCATCGACTTCAACATTGACAGTCTTTGTAATAATGGTTTCTGGTTTCATATTTAAAGGCTCGTATTTCTTCTGTTATTATAACATGAAAATACAAGCCTTAAAAGTTTCAATTTACTGAATAATACTAAGCTCTATACATAACTATTATTTAGTTTATTCTGCATTTTGAGTTTTCTAAAAAGCAATTTTTTATTTCTATTATAAAAATTATAGAGAATTTTAATTTCTATATCATCTTCTGTGAAAGTATTATTCATAATTCTATCGAAATTATATTTTCGAAAATAATCTGAAAAATGAATTGATACATTTGATGAACTGTAGCGGTAATAAATCATTCTACGTTTCTGATTTCTCGTCAAACGCTTTAATAAATTCATAAACTTATCAAGTTCTGATTTAGTCTTAACATTATTATCATGTATGTTTTTTATCACAATAATCTCGTCTTTTTTTATATCTACAGATCGAGATAAAATTATACCAGCTCTCATGTTGGATAGCTGCATTTCTCTTTTGTATTTATTAGCTGCTGTCCATGTTTCAGCATAATATCTGCAATGGGCAGATGATTGACAATATAACATATGTGAATTTGAACAATGTTTTCCATTATTATAAATACAACGAGATTTATGCCGCCTAGGATCATTTTCATCTTTCTTAACATATCCAATATGCCATGATGTATCTGGTAGTTTTACATTTTCCATATTTTCTCTTAGCTCCTTGTATTCTTATTAGTTCTGTTCAACTGTTTTGAATATAAGGCAGAAGCAGCTTTCCATGGTCAACTGACAGGCGACTTTTTTCAAAATTCCACAAAATGTAAGCAATTGAAAAAATCAGGCACAATTTTCATGTTTGGATTGCTTCGCTTCGGTTTTCAGATTTTGGCAGAGTTTTTATTTGACTTACTGTATCAATTATGATACATTTTATATATGGAAATAAAAAAGAAATTACAGGCTGATTTCTTTAAAACAGAAAATGGAAATGAACCTGTAAGGGATTTTCTAACAGCCTTATCAACTGAAGATAAAAAATCAGTAGGAGCAGATATAATGGCTGTAGAAATGTCCTGGCCTGTAGGTTATCCAAAAGTCAGAAAAATGGACAGCGATTTATGGGAAGTAAGGACTTCTATTTCTGACAAGAGAATTTGCAGAATCTTTTTTACAGTGGGTAATAAAAAAATGATTCTGCTTCATGCAATAATAAAAAAGAGTCAGAAAACTCCACTAGAAGATTTGGAATTGGCAAAAAACAGAAAGAAGTTAGTTTTAGGAGGAAGAAAATGAATAACGAATATGTAGGAAGTTCTTTTGACAGTTTTCTTGAAGAAGAAAATATCGCGGTAGAAGTAAAGAATGAAGCCATCAAACGTTTGATTTCATATAATCTCCTTGATGAAATGAAAAAACAGAATATCAATAAAACAGAAATGGCAAAAAAAATGTGTACATCCAGAGCTGCACTTGACAGACTTTTGAATCCAAATAATGACTCCGTAACCCTCTCAACTTTAACAAAAGCAGCTAATGTCCTTGGTAAAAAATTGGTTCTGCAATTACAATAATAAATTTTTCTTACCTCGTGTAAGAATTCCTCAAAAAAAGTATTTTCTTACACTGTGTAAGATACGAATCTTAACTTGTTTAAGAAACATATCTTACCAATATTAAGGTACGCTTCTTACATTTACTAAGCAACTTTACAAAAATTATCATAATAATTTGCTTTCAGGTTCTATAAAAAAAATTGACATACATATATAGTATATGTATATTATATGTATGGCTATTTCACTGAAGAAGAAACCGGTAACAATTTATTTTCAAGAATTGAATTATCTCATGTTTCAGCAGATGGCTAAGGAGCAGAATCGAAAGGCTGCGGAACTTGTGCGTGATGCTATGGATGAATATATTCAGAATCATGCAAAGAAAAAAACTTCCTTTGATTCATGGGAGCCAATTTCTCTTGGTGGATTGAAACAAGGTGCTGGTGATTGGGTTTCTAAAGATTATCAGGATGAGATGCTTGGAAGTGCATTTTGATAGGAATAGACACAACGTTTCTGATTGATTTGGAAATAACTGATTCACCCCGGCATGAAGGTGCTTTAAAACTTTTCAATAAATGGCAGGTCGAAAAACATTCTGTGCTTGCAATTTACAGCCATACATTTCTAGAATTTCAGCATGTAATTACAGATGCAAGACGTTTTAACAGCCCTCTTTCAATGGAAAAGGCTGTTGAGCGCACATGGTTTTGGATTGACCATGAACGCATAAAAATAATCTATCCTACTGAAAATTCACTTAAACGAGCACTTCTATGGTGCAATATGTTCAGTCTTGGCAGAAAAAGGATTCAAGATACTCACATGGCAGCAGCCTTTGCAGAAGCCGGTGTGTCTGAACTTTGGACAGCAAATCCTTCAGATTTTGAAATATTAGAAGCTTTTGATATTGTTGATTATTCCTAAGCCCGAAACAAGTCGGGTTAAGATATATCACCGATACAAATAAAAAGAGGCTTGTGCTAACATCATACTTGCAGGTGCAACCACCTTACAGGAGATTTTGATGTTAGAGAAAAAACTGCTCATTCCAGAAACTTTTTCTGCGGATCCGTCTGTTCATGTTTTTAATGGAAAATTATACATTTATCCGTCGCACGACCGCGATGTAGAACTTGAATCAAATGACAACGGCGACCAGTACATGATGGAAGACTATCATGTTTACGAGATGAAAGACGTTGAGACAATGCCGAAAGATTGCGGCATGATTTTTCATCTTAAAGATGTACCTTGGGCAAAAGAGCAGCTTTGGGCACCAGACTGTGCCGAAAAAGACGGAAAATACTACTTTTACTTTCCGGCACGCGACAAGCAGGGCTTTTTCCGCATTGGTGTTGCGGTAAGCGACAACCCTTCCGGCCCGTTCAAAGTAGAGCCGGAGCCAATCAAAGGCAGCTACAGCATTGACCCATGCTGTTTTGCAGACGACGACGGAAGCTACTACCTTACTTTCGGCGGAATCTGGGGCGGTCAGCTTGATAAATACCGCGACAATGTCTATAACGAAGCACACAAAGAACCGGCAGGCTCAATTCCGGCTCTTGGCGGACGCATTGCCAAATTAAAGCCTAACATGAAAGAATTTGCAGAAACTCCGAGAGAGGTTGTAATTCTTGACAAGAGCGGCAAACCGCTTGAAGGCAAAGACCACGACCGCCGCTACTTTGAAGCACCATGCCAGTTTAAGCGCAACGGCAAATATTACTTTACATACTCAACAGGCGACACACACAACATCTGCTGGGCAACAAGCGACAACGTTTACGGTCCTTATACTTACGGCGGAATCTTGTTAAAGCCTGTTATTGGCTGGACAAACCACCACTACTGCGTTGAGTTCAAAGGCAAGTGGTATTTGTTCTACCACGACTGCGAGCGCTCAAAGGGCGTAAACCATCACAGAGACGTAAAGTTCTGTTCTCTGCACTTCAACGATGACGGTTCAATTCAGACCGTAACACCGTAAGAGATTATCGGGTCACGCCCGATAATGACACCGGACGCTAAGTCCGATAATGACAGTGCACAAAAAAAGCCGTCCATTAAAGGGCGGCTTTTCTTTTTATAGCTTTTCTATGTAGTTTCCGGGGTAGACAAGCTCTGTGTAGCCGGCTTTTTTTGCGGCGGCTTTTGCGCGGTCGTAGGCACAGTCAAGCGCGGCGGTTGTATGTGCATCGGCGTTTATGCAGACCGGCACTTTATGCTCATGCAAAATTTCAAGAAAAGCCGCAGACGGATAAACATCGTCCATGTTTTTTCTGAATATTGCACCTGTATTGATTTCAGCTATAACACCGGCTTTTGCGGCGGCTTTTGCGGTTTCTACAAGCTGCTCTTTGTACCAGCTTTCGCCCTCATCAAAAAACTTAAGCACAACGTTTCTGATTCTAACCAAATCTGGATGTCCCAAAATGTCAAAATCGCCCTCGGCAAGCATATCTCTTTCAGCCTGAAAATAATCGCAGACGAGTGCCCTGCCGTCAACAGCGCCGGTCTTAGGATTTGTGTAAAGCTTTTCAAGATTTGCCTTTACGCTTTCAACCGAGTTATCAACAGTAAAAAAAGCACCGCCTTTATTGATAAAATGTACCGAACCGATAAGAAAATCCGGCTTAAACTCTGCATAAACTTCTTTAGAAGGCAGGGCAAGCCCCACTGTTTCAGACTTAAAGTAATCGGCTTCAAAACCGAGCATTATCTTGATTTTAGAAGCATATTTGTCTTTAAGGCGGTTGATTTCAGCTACATAAGAGCCAAAATCAGCCTTATGCATAGACCAGATGTGGTCAAACGGGCTGTAAAACATGGGGTCAAGCGGGTGCACGCTGTGGCTCGAAAAGCCCAGAACCGAAAAGCCCTTCTCTATTGCGGCAAGTACCATTTCTTCGGGCGTACATTTTCCGTCGCAGAATTTTGAATGTGTATGCAAATTTATCATATTGAAACCCCGTATAAATGCGGTTTGGTAAACTTAAAAATGAATATCTTCGTTGAAAAGCGGCGTGCTGAAATAGCGTTCGGCCGTATCAGGCAGAACAGTCACAACAGTTTTGCCCCTGCCGAGCTTTCTCGCCAATTCCAGTGCGGCGGCAACATTTGTTCCGCTTGAAATGCCGCACATAATGCCCTCTTTTCTAGCCAAATCTCTTGAAGTGCGTATTGCCTCGGCATCAGTAACGATGTAAATGTCGTCATAAATGTCCTGATTCAAATTTTCTGGAATCAATCCGTCTCCGATTCCCATTTGAAGGTGCGTACCGACAGTTCCGCCTGCAAGAATGGCGGCATTTTCCGGCTCTACAGCCCAAATTGTAATTTCCGGGTTCTTTGCCTTTAATGCCTCGCCGATGCCGGTAATAGTGCCGCCTGTGCCTATGCCTGAACAGAAGCCGTCAATCGGGCCGTTTACATCTTCAAGAATTTCCATTGCAGTTGTCGAGCGGTGAACCGCCGGGTTTGCCGGATTTTCAAACTGCTGAGGAATAAACACATGCGGATCTTCGTGCTGCATACAAAAAGCAGTGTTGATACATTCCGCGATACATGCACCGATGTCACCGGCGTCATGGATAAGTATAACTTCTGCGCCGTAATGCTTTACAAGCTTTCTCCGCTCTTCGCTCACAGAGTCAGGCATAATAATTATAGTGCGGTAACCGCGCACCGCTCCAATCAGCGCAAGCCCGATTCCCTGATTGCCGCTTGTCGGCTCTACAATAATTGTGTCCTTGTTGATCAGCCCTTTGTTTTCAGCGTCTAAAATCATGTTGTAGGCTGTGCGCGTCTTTATCGAGCCTCCGACATTCAAGCCTTCAAATTTAACAAGGACGCGCGCCGCGTTTTCTTCTTTCATACGCTGAAGTTCAATTAACGGCGTATGTCCTATTGCATCTAAAACTGTTTTGTAAATCATTTTTTGTACTTTTCTGCTGCCTTAATAATACTGAAATAAGAATCGTTCGGCGAAAAAGCCGTATCTAAAAGCGGGCTCCGCATCACATCACTATAGAATCTTTCAGAACTTTGAGTAACGGTTCTGAAACTAACTTCTGAGATTATACTGCGGTTATCCAGAACCTGCGTCATAAAGTCGTAATAAGAGTCCGCAACGTTCTTTCCGTCTACAGGCGCAATGTCAAGCTGAGCAATCTGCACCGAAAGGTCTGCCTTGCCGAAAGCTTTTACCGCTGCAAAATAATCCTTGCGGCTCGGCCAGTCCGCAGTCAGGTGCGAAATCATAGAAATTTCGTCTATGCGTCCGCCGTTTTTCTTAATCTGACCGGCAAGTTTTATTGCTGCATCTCTTTTTTTGGCAAGATGAAGATTCGAGTCACTGTAAACAATCTTTTCCTCAGGCTTAGCTCTTTCGCACACAACCTTATATGCACGAAGCACATAGCTTTCGTCTTTGTAAATCTCGCCCCAATAAGACTTTTCTCTCAACTTTCCGCTGTCGTTGTAAAGCTCAGAAGCAACATGCCATGCGCCCACAACCTGAATTGCGCGGGCGTTTGTTTTTTCCCATTTGCGCACGCTGTCTATAAAAGAGTTGACGTACCACTCTACCCGTGCGTCCATTGTCGCTTTATCCGCAAAATTTTTTGCAAGATCAAAATCCTCATAGAAAAACCATGCAGGCAGATGCTCATGCCAGATAATCGGATGCAGACGCAGCAGAACGTGCATTTCTTTAGCTTTGTTCAATGCGCTTATAATCGGTGCATCGTCTATTTGAAACGGCATATTGTAAGTAAGCCCGTCACTGGCAGTAAATGGAACTGTTCTTTTCGGGCGCACGTTAAGAATTTTATCAGCACGAAGCTCTGTACGTGAAGTGACTTCCGCAAAATTCACTTGAACTACATACGCATTTTCAGTCTGCTTTACATCTGCGCTGTCTAAACTTACACCAATTGAAACTCCCAAATCTTTGTACGAGTCATTCAGCGAAGTTTTGATTGCAGATTCGTTCTTGTTTTTTGCCGCACTTAAACTAAATGGAATACAAACGAACAAAAATACAGCCAAAAACTGTCTAACTAAGCTTTTCATAGCTACACTATAGCGTTAATAGAACTCTTTGAAAAGTCTATGTACAACAGGGTTTCTGCATGAAAGGAATTAGAATGAGATTTTGCTTGGCGGAAATCCGTTACTTGCGTCCGTCTCACTGCTCGCGTGGGATAATTGGTGGTTAGACTCGCTTTCGCTCGCACCCACGAGGCAGTTCGCGTCCGCAATTCACTACTTTCCGCCAGAAAAATACAATCTACAAAGATGCACACATACAAGAACCTGCGTAGGCGGATTTTGTGACGCAAATTACATGAACACCGAAGGTGTGAATCTAATTTACGGAACGGAATCCGACGAGAGCAGGTTCTTACATGGCACAGTTTCTAGATTAGTTTTCATGCTGAACTCGTGCTATGTACAAAGAGGCGGTTTATCTGTAAACTGATTCAGCAGAAGAGGATTGGAATTATGAAAAAATTTCTGTCAATTATTCTTTTGGTGCTTATGGCTGTATCTGTTTTTGCCGCAGACCAAATCATTAACGAAACAGAGCCTTCTTTATTCGACTATGTTATCTGGCGCGGCGACCTGACTTTTGATCAGATTCCCTTTAACGAGCTTGACAGCGCAATTCTTGCCATGTTCTCGTACCTTAACTTTGACGACCTGGACATAAGCCAGCCGGGCAAATCTCTTACACTGCATGAAGCCGCAAACAGATTTTTCGGCGCAGAGGCACGCTACGATCTGCCAGACAACTTGATAGTTATATGGCAGCATACTCTTTATATGCTTGAACTTGCGGCAAAAACCGAGCGTTTCGGTTCAATTGAAATGCACGACTACACAAGTTACATAGACACAAAGACACAGACCCAGTTTGGTGCGGTCACTTATTCGCTTGGCAAAAACAGGCATTATATTGCTTTCAGAGGAACAGACAACACAATTGTAGGCTGGAAAGAAGACTTAAACCTTGCAGTCAAGCAGGAAGTTCCGGCTCAGAAAAAGGCAGCCGCTTACGTGGCATCAATCGCAGCAAAATGCAGCGGCAAGCTTATAATAGGCGGCCACTCAAAAGGCGGAAATCTCGCGCTCTATTCTGCAATAAAATCTGACAAAGCAACACGAGACAGAATTGAAAGTATCTGGAACTTTGACGGGCCTGGCTTTTTGGACAGCGATATTACAAAATCGATGCATACGGTTTTCGGAAGCCGCGTCCACACTTTTGTGCCGGAAACTTCTGTTGTCGGCATGATGCTCAACCGTACAGAAAACTATATACCGATAGCAAACCTTGACAAAAAGAGCAACTTCTTTGACCAGCACAATCTTTTTTCATGGAAGATTGAGGCATGTAAATTCGTTCCTGTCGGACAGGTTTCTTCAACAAGTAATGTAGTTCATGCGACAACACAGAGTCTGCTTCAAAATTTTACGGTTGACCAGACGACACAGTTCATAAACGTCATCTTTGACGCGGCAGACAAGGCTGGGCTCCGCACAGTCAACGACCTTTCAAGCCAGCCTTTGAAATTTGCGTCTTCGCTTGCAAACTGCTACTCTTCTTCAGACAAAGAGACACAGCAGCTCTGCAAATTCATTGTTTCTTCTATGCTTTCTAGCGCCAGCGCCGCAAACAAAAGCCAGAAGCAGAAGAAATAGCGGAATTTTCTGACAGTTTCAGATTTTACTCACACACAGCTTGAATTAAAATTCAGCGCTCTTCAACAAATTCTTATAATTTTCCCTTAAAAAATTGACATATACAAATTTCGTGGTATAATTAGCGTTAGTTAATCGTTTTACTAAAACGATTAACTAAAAAAGTCCTATTAAAAATTCTGAGGGAACTATGGAATTTATAAAAACTGCAAAACAAAAGAATTCCTTAAAAGATTTTCTGATGGTTCTTCCCTTTTTGCTGCTTATTGCTGTTTTTTCTTACTATCCGCTGTACGGCTGGGTATATGCATTTTTTGACTATAAGCCGCCGTTTCCGCTTTCTTGGGAAAAATTTGTAGGCTTCAAATGGTTTGTTTCAATGGTAGAAAACCCTGTAAAAGTCAAAAAGCTTGTACAGGTTCTTACAAACACCTTTGCAATGAGCGGCTTGAGCCTTTTGTTTTCATGGTTTCCGATGATTTTCGCGGTCTTTTTAAACGAAATCAGATCTTACCGTTTTAAGAAGTTTGTTCAGACTGTAACAACCCTGCCTAACTTTATCAGCTGGGTTTTGGTTTATTCTATTGCCTTCAGTGTTTTCAACAGCACAGGCGCAGTAAACAGCGTGCTTATGAATCTTGGAATAACTGAAGAGCCGATTATGTTTCTTCAGTCTTCAAGCCATGTATGGTTTAAGCAGTGGCTCTGGCTTACGTGGAAAAACGCAGGCTGGGCTGCAATTATGTACATTGCCGCAATTACCGGCATCGACGAATCGCTTATGGAAGCGGCAAAAATTGACGGTGCATCGCGTATGCAGTGCATCTGGCACATAACAATTCCGAGCATTCTTCCGACTTATTTTGTTCTTGTAATGCTCAGCCTTGCAAATTTCCTTTCAAACGGAATGGAGCAATACTTTGTATTTGCAAATTCTTTCAATAAGACAAAGATTGAGGTTCTAGACCTTTATGTTTACAACCTTGCAATGGGAAGCGGCGGCTACTCACTTTCGACAGCCATAAGTATTCTTAAGACTTTTGTGAGTATTATTCTGCTTTGTGTTACTAACTGGGTTTCTAAGAAAATCCGCGGCGAAAGTCTTCTATAGAGTGTCATCCTCGGGCTTGACCCGAGGATCTGTTGAAAAAGATTATCCGGTCAAGCCGGATAATGACACAAAGACGAGGTATAAAATGGGTTTAAAAAAACTTACACCAGAAGATCATATCATTAATGTTACAACTTATATTGTGTACACTTTTTTTGCGTTTGTCTGCGTTTATCCGTTCTATTACATATTCATCAATTCGATGAGCGCAAACGACTTAAGCGAGCGCGGAAAGGTTCTGCTCTACCCTATCGGGTTTCATCTTCATAACTATGCGCAGGTTATGAAAATCAACGGCTTGATTTCAGCCTTTAAGGTTTCTATTCTGCGAACTGTAATAGGCACTGCGCTTACAGTAATTGTAGCTGCTTTTTTGGGCTATATGTTTACGCGCGAAACTCTGTGGAAGCGCAAGTTCTGGTACCGCTATGCAGTTGCCACAATGTACTTTAATGCGGGAATCATTCCATGGTTCATTACGATGAAGAACCTGCATCTTACAAACAACTTTTGGGGCTATATTTTTCCGGTAGCAGTTCAGCCTTTCTATATTGTTCTGTGCAAAACATTTGTAGAGAGCATTCCAAAAGAGCTTGAAGAAGCCGCCGTTATTGACGGCGCAGGCACATTGAGGATTTTCTTCAGCATTATTGTTCCTGTTATAAAGCCGATTATTGCCACAGTTGCAATCTTTGCTTCTGTTGCGCAGTGGAACTCTTTTCAGGACACACTGCTTTTAGTAACAGACCCTAAGCTTTATACTTTGCAGTTTACACTTTATCAGTACATAAACCAGGCAAGCTCGCTTAAATCGCTCGTAAACAACAGCACTTCTGCTCAGGCTATGGCGGCAAGTCTTGCACATGCTTCAACGGCTACTTCAATACGCATGACAGTCTCGGTAATTGTAGTTCTACCGATTATCTGCGTCTATCCGGTTTTTCAGCGTTACTTTACAAAAGGCATCATGATTGGTGCTGTTAAAGGTTAATTTCTTAAATAAATGATGCGGACAGCGGTTTTCTCTGTCCGGATTATTTAAAATAATAGGAGGCTAAGACCAATGAAAAAAGGAAAGATTCTTTCTGTTCTTACCGTAATTGCTGTTTCTGCTGCATTGCTTTGCAGCTGCGGTGGCGGGAAAAAGGCTTCAAAAGCAGGTGACGCAAATGCACCAATGACTTTTGAAATTTATGATGTTGCTGCAAACTATCAGGGAATGCAGTCAGGCTGGTTCGCAAAAGTTGTAAAAGACAAATTCAACATTGAACTGAACATTATTGCACCGCAGGTTGCAGGCGACAGCATCTATCAGCTCCGCGCAAGCTCTGGAAACCTCGGCGACATTGTTCTTCTTGAAGCAACACAGTTCAACGACTGTCTTGAAGCAGGACTTATCAAAGATATTTCTGCCGAAATCAAAAACTGCCCTAACCTTATGAAATTTGACGACCAGATTTCTACATTCAATAAAGGACTTCCTGGAAATTCAGCCGGCAAATACTACGGTATTCCTACAGAAATGACAGATACATCTCCTACAACTGTTACACAGGAAAGAATCTATTCTCTTCCACAGCTCAAATGGGATTTGTACAACAAAATTGGCGCTCCTGAAATCAAAAACCTCGATGACCTTCTTAAGGCATTTGTAGAAATCAGAAAGATTCACCCGACAAACGACAAAGGCGACCCTGCATATCCGCTTTCACTGTGGCCTGACTGGGACGGCGGTGACGGTATGATCGGTATTGCCAATGTTGTTCAGCTTACAACATGGTATGGCGAAAAAATCAAAGGTTCTGCAATTCTTAAACAGGATGGAAAGACATTCTATCCGCTTACAGAAAAAACCGGAACATACTATAAGATGCTCAAATTCTTGAACGATGCCTACAGACTTAAGGTTGTAGACCCAGACTCTGGTACACAGGACTGGAACTCAGTTTGTGCCAAGATTTCTAACGGTCAGACAGACTTTATCTGGTACACATGGGAAATCGGATTCTGGAACACATTTGACCGCTACAATGACGGTTCTGCTTTCTGTTTTATTCCTGTAAAAGACCAGAGATACTATGCTGATTCAGACTCTTACTACGGAAGCGGACGTGTATTCGGTGTAGGCTCAAAAGTTGATGATGCAAAATACAAGAGAATTATGGAATTCCTTGACTGGTACGCAAGCCCAGAATCTTTAGTTATTCAGCATGCAGGTCTTGAAGGCTTTAACTATGAAGTTGGAGCAAACGGAAAATACACACAGCTCAACGACAATGCCTTGATGGATAACCTTCCAGTTCCAGAGCAGTTTGGCGGCGGCGGTTACAGCGACGGTTTCAATGCAATCAACCAGTGGATTGGTTCTTCAATCTGTACTAACCCAAAGAACGGCGAATTGTATAACTATCAGTACTGGAGTTCTTACAAAGAAAAGAACATGACTCAGATGCGCCGCGACTGGGAAAAGAAATTCAATGCTGCCAATGCTACAGATTACATGTCTAAGAACAACGCTCTGGTTGTAAGCCCAAGCGTAAGTGTAAGTCTGCCGTCTGATTCAGCAGATATTTCTGTAATCCGCAACAGCGTAAATCAGGCTGTCTGCGATGCTTCTTGGCGTATGATTTTTGCAAAGAACGATGCAGAATTTGACAAGATGTGGGACGACATGGTTAAAGAACTTAAGGGCTTCGGCTTTGACGAGCTCTACAAGTTTGATGTTGAAAAACACACAATCGAAGTCAACGCTAAGTTAGCAGCTATGAAATAATCTGCAAACTGAACAGAGCAAAAAGTGCCGTTACTGCGCTGTATATGGTATACCGCCAGAACGGCATTTTTTTTGCGCGAAGCCTTAGCGCAGAGCCGTAAACCTGCGCATAATCAACATACCTCGCCGCAGAGCGACGAGGTATGTTGTTCTTAATAGCCTGAAATTCGAGTTTTCATGCTAAACGGATTCTAAAATAATTTTTATAGTAATCCAGGTTCCTGTTTAGCATGAAAGCAACAATACTGTAAAAAAAATGTCTGAACATTCCGGCAGTAGACCTTGCTTTATGAT
>JAGAAX010000031.1 GCA_017614995.1 Spirochaetaceae bacterium | reverse complement strand
TGAGTCGGAAGAGGCTAAGGGCAAGGAAAAGGTTGATTTGTTCCAGTTTATCGGAAAGGACAATATTCCGTTCCACACTGTTGTATTCCCTTGTACAATGCTTGGAAGCCCGCACGACTGGACAAAACTTCACCACATGAGTTCTACAGAGTTCTTGAACTATGAGGACGGAAAGTTCTCTAAGAGTTTGGGAATCGGCGTATTTGGAAGCGACGCTATTGAGAGCGGAATCCCTGCTGATGCATGGCGTTTCTACATTTTCTATAACCGCCCTGAAAAGCAGGACTACCAGTTTACCTGGAAAGACTTTATGGAAAAACTCAACGGCGAGCTGATTGGTAACCTGGGTAACCTTGTAAACCGCACTCTGCTCTTTGTTACAAAATATTATGATGGAAAGATTCCAGACGCTCCTGTTGATGAAGAACTCTGGAAGCAGGTTCGCGAGCTTGAAGCAAAGGCAACAGAAAGCCTTGAATGGGCTGATTTGAAAGACGCTTTCCATACTATGTTTGAAATTTCTGATATCTGTAACAAGAAGTTCCAGGCAACAGAGCCATGGAAGGCACGTACAGAAAATCCTGCAGTGGCTGAAAGCCTTATTCACAACCTCTGCTATGTAATTAAGGATTTGATGATTATGATGAATCCTTATATGCCACAGTACACTCAAAAGATTATGAGCTACTTTGGAAAGTCTATTCAGGAAAGCAAGGTTGGAATGGAAACAAAACCTGGATATACCTGGGCAGACCTTGGCGTAACTGAAGGGCTTTCGACAGTAGGACCTACTGAAGTTTACTTTAAGCCAATGGATCAGAAGACAATGCTTGCATTCCGCGAGAAGTTCGGTGGTAAACAGAATAAGGATGCCGCAAAGGGCGAGGGCAAGAAAGAAAAGAAAGCTGATAAGAAAAAGGCTGAACCGGTTGTACTTCCAGTTGACCAGCAGGCTGATTTCTTCAACAAGAATATTGAATTGACTGTTGCAAAGATTGTTGATGTAAAGCCTAATCCGGAAGGAGAAAAGCTTTATATCGAAACTTTGGATGATGGAAGCGGAACACCTCGTACAATTCAGAGTGGCTTGAGAATGTACCTCAAGGAATCAGACCTTCTTGGAAAGCACGTAATTATCGCCGCAAACCTTGCACCCCGCACAATGCGTGGTGTTGAAAGCCGCGGTATGCTTCTTGCCGGAGACTATAAAGATGCTGATGGCAAAGACTGCGTAGAAGTTTTGGATGCCAGCTGGGCAGCTCCTGGAACAAAGGTTGTTCTTAAAGGAGCCGACCCGACCGCCGCAAAGAAAGAACAAATTACAGGCGATGAGTTTTTTGCAGTTCAGATTGCAGCAAAAGACGGCGTAGTTCAGATTGCAGGAAAGAAGCTCCTTGCTGACGGAAAAGAAATTAAGACTGTAAAAGCAGTAAATAGTGAAATAGGATAAACATCGTCATCCCGAACTTGTTTCAGCATCTACTAGTAGATCCCGAAACAAGTTCGGGATGACGTAAGGTCTTATATGTTCAACATTACTCTAAAACCAATAGAAACATCATCTCACGAAAACAACAGAACTTTTTTACAAAGTCCTTTTTGGGCAGAATTCAAATCACATCATGGTTGGAAAAACTACCGCTTTTATATTGAGCTTAAAGACTCTGACTATTTTCAAGACGGTGTTTATCCAGTTTCTGTTTTAGTGCGTTCGTTCAAAAAGCTTTTTTCTCTTGCTTATGTGCCGCTCGCTCCAGAACTGCTGCTTAAAGACAGCGGAATTCAGTTTGAGCAGCTAATAGAAGAAGACAAGACTAAAGAATATATAGAAATTGTCAAAAAAAGTGCACAACTTATAAAAAAATCAATACAAGAAAAGATTCTTTTTTTAAGATTTGATACTCCGCTCGCATACACAAACGATGAGAATCTTGCCGCAAAAGAATCTGACAAAATTGAATTTGCAAAGCTTTGCAAGAAACTTCATCTAAAAAAAGCAGGTTCTGACATTCAGCCGCCAGATACAGTTTTGCTCAATCTTGAGCCTGATACAGAAACACTTCTTGCAAACATGAAGCCCAAGTGGCGTTACAATATCAGGCTTGCTGAAAAAAAAGGCGTAAAAATCGAATGTCACAGCGCGGACGGCATCGAAGCTTTTTACAAGCTTTACGAAGAAACGTCAAAACGCGACGGCATAGCACTTCATGCGAAATCTTATTATCAAGATTTGTTTGAAACGGCTGAAAAAATGAGAGAGCAGAACGGCTCAAACCCGAAAATTTCGATGTACATGGCTTCTTTTGAGGATGAACCGCTTGCCGCAATAATAACGCTTTTTTCACCCAAAGAGGCGGTGTATCTATACGGCGCATCATCAAACAGCCATAGAAACTTAATGCCGGCGTACCTTTTACAATGGACGGCGATTCAGGACGCAAAAAACTACGGCTGCAAGACCTACGATTTTTATGGGATTCCGCCGACAGACGACGAGCATCATCCGATGTACGGCTTGTACCGCTTTAAAACAGGCTTTGGCGGAGCTATTGTTCACCGCGCCGGCAGCGTAGACATAAGCTTTTCGCCGCTTTATGTTCTTTATGCTTTTGCTGAAAAACTAAGGCTTATATGGTTTAAAAAGGTGAAAAAACTTTTTGTAAAAAAGGGAAAATAATCCCTGTACTTTTAGGAAAAATATGAATCTTGAAGCTTTTGTTCTTGGCTGCGGAGGAATGATGCCGCTGCCTTACAGACATTTAACATCAGTGCTTTTACGCCGCGAAGGTGACTTATTTTTGTTCGATGGAGGCGAGGGCACACAGGTATCTTTACGCAGGCTCAACCTCAAATGGAAAAAGATAAACGCCATATTTGTCTCGCACACACACGCAGACCATGTTACAGGCATTCCGGGCATTTTAATGCTTTCAGCACAGGTTGACAGAGACGAGCCGCTTTACATCTACGGGCCGCCGAAAATTGCAGAATACATCGAGACAAGCAGAAAAGTGCTTGATATGTACATAAACTATCCCATTATCGTAAAAGAAATTACAGCACCCTGCGTTGTTCACGAAGGTGACGGCTTTTACATCAGAGCTTTTCCGCTTCAGCACACAAAAACGTGCGTAGGCTACACACTCGAAGAGCTTAACCGCCCGGGCGAATTCAATCCGGAAAAGGCGAGGGCGCTCAATGTTCCAGTCGGGCCTTTATGGTCAAAACTTCAGTCTGGCGAATCCGTGCTTTCTGCTGACGGCAAAACCGTAACACCAGAGCAGGTTATGGGTGCACCGCGTTCAGGCAGAAAGGTAAGCTATGTTACAGACACGCTTTATCTGCCGTCTATCGCAAAAGAAGTGCAGGGTTCAGACCTGCTTTTCTGCGAAGGCATGTTCGACAGCGAGCTTGAGCAGACTGCAACAGAGAAAAAACACATGACAGCGGCACAGGCTGCAACAATTGCAAGAGATGCAAAAGTAAAGCAGATGGCAATGATTCATTACAGCCCGCGCTATACAGACAAAGAATTAAAAGTGCTGCTTGATGAAGCCCAAAAGATTTTTCCAGAAACTGTGCTGTCAAAAGACCGCATGGTTTTTGATGTTCCTTATGAAGACTGAATATGATAGAACTGGTGAATTTTTCCAAAAACTATGGCTCTGTTGCCGCAGTATCAGATGTCTCTTTTTCAGCAAATGATTCAAAAATTACTGGTCTTTTGGGTGCAAACGGAGCCGGAAAAACAACAATTCTAAAAGCAATATGTGCAATTCATTATGCATCAGGCGGTTCAGTGCTTGTAGACGGCGTTTCCTGCGAGGACGAGCCGCTCAAAGTAAAGAGCATAACAGGCTATGTCAGCGAGAACCCGCGCTTTTATGAGAACTTTACTGTTTCAGATTTTCTAAAATTCATTGCGGATACACGCTTCTGTAATGCAGACAAAGCTATTAAGGCAAAGACCATAAAAGAAAGAACCGGCTATGTTGTGGAAACATGTTCTCTGAATGATGTGCTTTCTAAAAAAATTGCCGCAATATCAAAAGGCTACAGGCAGCGGCTCGCCTTTGCAGCCGCTATCATGCATGACCCCAAAATTCTAGTTTTGGACGAGCCGGTTACAGGCCTTGACCCTGTGCAGATTCAGGAAATGCGTGCTCTTATCAAGAGCATGAGCAAAGACAAGACGATTCTGCTTTCAACGCACCTCATGCAGGAAGTTTCAGCTCTCTGCGATGAGGTAGTCATTCTTACAAAAGGAAAGCTTGCCGCCGCCGGCACACCAGACGAGATTCTTGCAAAGAGCGGGAAAGACAATCTTGAAGACGCTTTTCTATATTTCAACAAAATTTAATCCATTTTTCGAATTTTATTGTGTTTTTCGGTTTTTGAGTATAAAATAACATATCACTATTTTTACGCAGGGAGTTTGTTGAGGTTTTTCAAATTTTGAAGACTGTTTGATTTGATTATGAAAGATAAGCAGATAATAAATCAAAAAAAGCTTTTTTGTGGAGTCCTTATTTACATTCTTAGTTTCGGGCTCACAATGCTTTTCGGCAAAACCTTTCACGTAAATTTTTATTTAGGAAAACTACAGATAACAAGCGACATAATCTGCGGAATTATAAATGTCGGTTATATCATTGCATGTCTTATGATAATTCATGCTGAACCGAAAAACGGGCTTTATGCATCTATAGTGCTTATAGTTCTGTCAGTAATTCCTCCTTTTCAGACAATTTTTATAAATCAGAATTATGCCGTACTTCCAGGAATAATTACCGATATTTCGGCTATTCCGCTGCTCATCATTTATTCAAGGCAGCTTTGCTCTATCTATGAAGAAGACCGCAAGCTTAAAACGCTTTCTGTAACAGACCCGCTGACAGGTCTGCTGAACCAGCGCGGGCTTAGAAAAAGTCTTAATGAGTTTATTATACAGAATCAACCTTTCTATCTTTTGTTTCTTGATTTAGACAACTTTAAGGTAGTCAACGACAACATAGGGCACAAGGCCGGCGACGAGCTTTTGACAAGGCTTGCCTGTCAGTGGCAGACAATAATCGACACAGACTGTATTTTTGCGCGAAACGGCGGAGACGAATTCGTAATAATTGTGCCTGACATTCCGAAATACAGCATTACAAAGTTTATGACACGCTGTCTTGCAGTCTTAAAAGATGAATTTTACTTTGAGGACTACGACTACCATTATTATGCTTCTGCCAGTATTGGTTTAGTTCATTACCCGGATAACGGAACAACAGCCGACGATCTTTTGAAATTTGCTGACATTGCCATGTACAATGCAAAGAAAGCAGGCGGTTCTCGTTATTCTATTTACACGCAGGAACTGCAGAGCGACTACAACAACAGACGCGAAATGGAAGCTGTAATCCATGACGGGCTTATAAATGACAGATTCTTCTTTGTTTTTCAGCCTCAATACGATATAAAGACTTCTAAAATCTGCGGTTTTGAAGCGCTTCTGCGTTTAAAAGACGCAGAAGGAAATCTTATAAGCCCTGGAAAATTCATACCTGTTGCAGAACAGACTAATTTGATTTTTGACATTGACAACTGGGTTTTATCGCATGGAATTATTGAAGCAGGCAAACTGCTGGAAAATCGTAACGACGATATAACAATTTCAATAAACATTTCAGCGCGGCACATTCTTGAAAAGAATTTTGTAGCAAAACTGAAGAATTTTCTTTCACTCACAACATTTAATCCTAAGCTTTTAGAGCTTGAAATTACTGAATATTGTCTTGTACAGAATCCGTCTAAAGCAGAGAAGGTTATTGAAGAAATAAGAGGGCTCGGCATAAAAGTTGCATTAGACGACTTTGGTTCAGGCTATGCATCTATAAAATACTTAATGCAGCTTCCTTTTGATGTACTGAAAATCGACAAGGTCTTTGTTGACAACATTGCTTCAGATAAAAATTCCCATAAGTTTATCTCAATGCTGATTTCTGTAGGACACACGCTTGACTGCACACTTATAGCAGAAGGCGTTGAACACCAGGAACAGCTTGATACGCTGAAAGATATGGGCTGTGACTGCATTCAAGGCTTCTTATTAGGTCAGCCTGTTCCTTTTGATAATGCAAAAGAACTTCTGAACAAAAACTAAGCTTGTGCACCTTTTCATATTCCTGTCTTCCTCAAAAATGCTAAATTAGTTACAATATGCATATGAAAGATTTTTTTTCAAAAACAGCAGTTATTACAAAAAAAGAATTATTCAATGCTTTTATAAGCCCGGCTGTTTATATTGGAATTATCATTTTTATTACAGCCTCTTCAATAACATTCTTTCTGCAGAACCATTTTTTTGTCCCGGGGCAGGGTTCCGCTGATTTACGCAGCTTCTATGCTTTTTTTCCTTATATCTGCATTTTATGCATTCCGGCTTTTACAATGCACCTTTGGTCTGGCGAAATAACTGATCTAGTTTTTTCACTGCCGGTGCCTGCTCTTGCGCTTATTACAGGAAAATGGCTCTCATCGCTTTTAATCTGCATTTATGTTCAAGTTATTCTGCTTTTGGTGCCTTTTACAGTTCACTTTTTTGGGGCTGTTGATATGGGACAGGTTATAGCGGCAAACGTTGTAGTTCTTTTATATTTCAGCACAGCAACTGCTTTGGGCGAATTTCTTTCACTGGCAGCAAAAAATCAGATTACTTCAGCGCTGCTTACAGTGCTCATTCTTTCTTTATTGAATGGGGCACATGTTGTGCCGCTTTTGTTTAAGATGCCTAAAATTTTTGAGAATTTCTTTAACGGCATTTCTTTTTCATATCATTTTGACGCCGCAAGCAAAGGCATAATTGCTTTTAGAGATATATTGTTTTATTTTGCATTAACAGCAATTCTTCTGAGTTTGCAGCTGCTTGTTATTGAAGCCAAAAAGGAAAAAGACTGATGGATGCAAAAAAACTCATAAGGCTTACATTTGCTGCAGTGGCAGTTTTCACAATTCTTCTTTTGACCTTTATTCACACAATAAACAGCAGAATTGATTTTTCAAAAGACAAGGTTTTCACTTTATCGCCGGTTTCAAAAAAGCTGCTCGCGGGCGTTTCTGAAAAAGTGCAGATTACATATTATGTTTCAGAAAAACTTTCAAGCTTTTATCCAGAGACACGCGACGTAAAAGACTTTCTGATTGAATACAGTTCTCAAAACAAGCTTGTATCTTTGTCTGTGCTTGACCCGCAGAAAGCAGGGCTTGAACAGCAGCTTCTTGCTCTTGGAATTGAAGCACAACAAATTCAGACAGCTTCAGCAACAGAAACATCGTTTACATCAGTTTATTCTGCCATTGTAATGGAATATTGCGGCAAAATCGAAATTATTCCGTTTATTGTTTCAACAGCCGGTCTTGAGTTTGAGCTTTCAAGCAGGCTTCAGTTTATGACAGAAAACATTACAAGACAGGTTCAAATCCTTATAGGAAACGATTTTACGCTAGAAGACGATTACGGCTATCTTGTTCCATGGCTTGAAAGCGCAGGCTTTATCTGCATGCAGGTTTTCCCTGACGAGCTCAGCAGACTGAATCCATCAGTTCCGCTGCTTGTGCTGGGGTCTAAAAACCTTAAAGCAGACAACATCTTTGAAATTGAAAATTTCATAATGCAGGGCGGAAATGCCGCATTCTTTGTAAGCCGGAATAATGTGAATATCTATACTGACTGGGTTGCTGAACCAGATGTAAATTCTTCATTGACAGACCTGCTTGATTTCTGGGGCATTTCCATTAAAAAAGAGCTTGTTGTTGATATAGTCAATTACAGAATAGAAATGCAGAACGGAAAACAGGGCGGTTCAGAAAGCGAGTACATAAACTATCCTTTCTGGATTGTCACCGGCAGACATTCGCTCGCGTCTCAATCAATTTTGAACAGCGGTTATTCAGGGCTTGAAGTCTATTGGGCAAACCCGATTGAACTGTTTGAGGAAGAAAATAGCAGATTAACTCCGGTTCTTAAAACAAGCATAAAAGCTTCTGTAATGCCTGAACCGTTTGACACAGATCCGTTCCGCAACAGAACAAGAGTTTTTGACAATAAAGCGCAGTTTAATCTTGCCGCAAGTCTTGAAGGAAAAGTAAAAGGCTATTACACAACCGCGACAAGCCCTGACATCAGGCTTTTTGTGTTTGCAGACCAATATGCACCTTCCAGAATGATTGAATATACGAACAGCCCGCATAATATGGACTATGTTGTTTCAGTTCTGCTCTGGCTTTCTAATGAAGACGAGCTCTTACAGATAAAAAACAAGGGCATTCGTTCAACTTCACTTGATTCAATTGTAAATATTGAAAGCGCTTCTTATGCAATAAGCAGGGCAGTCTGGCTGTGTTTTGTGCTGCCACTTGTTATTGTTGCTCTTACAGGTGCCGGTTTTGCTATTTACAGAAAAAAGCGGAACAAATAAAAAGGAATTGAAAAAATGACAGAAATAAAAGCTGCAAAATGGAAAAAAATTATCTTTTTTCTTATGATTTGTTCAATTCTAATAGGTGTTCTGCTTTTTATAAGAACAATTCTTTTTTCCGGCACAAAAGGAATTTCAGGCAAAGACACAGCCTTATTAAACCCAAAGTATCAGGACGCTGTAAGTGAAATTCTTTTGCGTTCAGGTACATCTGAAATTCTTCTTTACAAAAAGGAAAAATTCTGGTGGGGCAGTGTTTTAATTGACAATGAGAATGTGATTTTTCCGCTCAACAGCAATAAAATTTCAGACTTTATAAAAACGCTGTCTGCCATTCGAAAAGTGTATCATATTTCAGATAATGTCTCTCTTTATAAAGATTATAATCTTGACAACAATGCTTTTTACATTGAGGCAAGAGACAGTTCTAAAGCAATTCTGCTGGAATTGTTTACCGGCAGACTGAATTATAACGGCGCAAAAATCAGCTTTAGAACAGGCAAATCAACTTCAATTTATGAGACTGAATCTGATTTAGTGCCGTACATTCATACACAGGCTGAAAAATGGGCAGACATGCAGCTTTTGCCAGCAGAGCATGCCGCTTTTGATGAAACCGAAGTTTTGGGCTGTTCAATTGACGGCATTCCGGCATTTCAAGATAACCGCACAGAGCTTGAAGCTTTTCTGCACAAGCTGATAACCGCGAGAGGCTCTGTTATTCAGCCCGGCTTTGCAAACAATACAACAGATTTTTCTCGCATGGTTTTAATTGAAATGCCGCAAAAAATCATAAGGCTTTTCTTTATAAAAAACGAATCAGAGGAGACTTATTCGATTCAAACTGAAATAAACGGAAAACTATCAGCATATTCACTTGAAATATCTTCATGGACATTTAATAATATTTTCGCTAGTATAAACCAGTGATTTTTTTACATAAAAGAATACATTTTTTTTCTGTTTATTGTAGTAAAACTTTATTTAGTATGATATATTTTATTCACTGATAAAGTGTCTATTACAAAGTTGAAAAATACATATAAGGACTAATTTATGGATAAGAAAATCTATGTAGAAGGTCTTGAGGAAGACAAAGAAGCAGCTATAAACTCTGCTGTAGGTGCAGTTGCAGGTGTTTCTGCATGTAAAGCAGCGGCTATGAAAGCCCAGGTTTTAGTTACTTTTGATGAAAGTGTAGGCGGAATTGAAGATGCTATTAATGCCGCTATTTCTTCTCTGGGTGTTACCGTTCTTAATTAATACTTCTAAAATTTGCTTTAAAATCTAATTGGAATATCTGAAAGGAAAAGCTGTATTAATTTACAGCTTTCATCAGATTAATTCAGTTTTTACCGTTTTCAGTTTGTGATTTTCCAAGCTGACCGCACGCACCGCCAATGCTTCTTCCACGGCGTGTTCTTAATGTTGCAGAAATTCCGCCTTTTTCAAGTCTTTCCATTAAATGATTAACTTCCTGCCTTGAAGGCTCTTTAAACGGAAGTGACTCAACAGGATTCCATGGAATCAAATTAAAATGCACGTCGATTCCCCGGGCAAAAGCTATAAGCTCGTCAGCGGCTTTATCGTCTGTGTTTACGTCATGCATCAGCGCAGCTTCTAAGGTGCAGCGTATGCCCGTTTTTTCAGTATAATACTTTATAGCTTTGCGTAAATCTTGAAGCGGGTTTGCGTTTGTAACAGGCATCAGCTGTTTTCTAAGCTCTTCATTTGCTGTTGTCAGAGAAACCGCAAGCCTTATTGCAGGGCCGTTATCAGCTAAATCATAAATTCCTGGGATAATGCCTGAAGTAGATAAAGTAATCCGCCTTTTTGAGAGATTTCTTCCGTTTTCAGAGCCAAGTATTTCGATGGTTTTTCTTATGGCGTCTAGATTTAGCATAGGTTCGCCCATGCCCATAAAGACAATGTTGTCAAGCTTTCCGGTTTTTCTTTCAAGATGAAGAAACTGCTCGACAATTTCACCTGCTTCAAGGTTTCTGCCAAAGCCGAGTCTGCCAGTCTGACAGAAAGCACAGTTCATTCCGCAGCCAGCCTGGCAAGAAACACAGGCAGTTTTTCTGCCTTCTGCATCTGTCAAAAGCACAGTCTCAACAAAGCGGCCGTCGTGCAGCTCAATCTGAAGCTTTATAGTTCCGTCAGGGTCAGTTAAAGTCTGTTTTATGCGGGTAGAGTAGACTGATGAAGCTTCTTTCAGGCGTGAACGCAAATCTTTTGAAAGATTTGTCATATCATCAAAAGTTTCAGCTCCCTGTGCAATCCATTTAAATATTTGTCTGCCTCTGAATGAAGCGTCAAGTTCAAGCTTCTCTGCAATTTCTTGAGGCAAAAGACCTGTAATTGAAGAAAGCATATAAATCAGGCATCCTGCTGAAGTCTTGCAAGAGTTTCATTTATAATCTGGGAACGTATGCCCTGACGCTGGCAGTTCTGCAAAACCTCGACAGCCTGTTTTTTGTCGCCTTTCTTTTCATAGCAGTCTGCCAAATCAATATACAATCTGTAATTTTTTGGATCTGCCTGAATAAGACGGGCAAGGCTTTCTATTGCATCGTCGTAGTTTCCCTGTGCCTTGCTCAACAGCGCAAGACCGAGAACGGCATAAAGGTCAAATTCAATATTAAGGGCTTTTTCGTAATATTCTGTTGCTGTTTTGAAATCGCCCAATGTTCTGTATGCGTCGCCGGCGCGGGTTAAAATAACCTTGTTATGCGGGTCATTTTTAAGGATTTTGTTCCAATATTCAATTGAACGTGCCTGCATGTTCATGCCGCGGTAACAGTCAGCAAGACCGAAAAGCGCATAAAAGTTGTTTGCGTCCATTTCAAGTGCTCTTTCAAAGAAAGGAACACCTTTTTCAAAAGTCTTAAGCTTGCGGTGACAGTTTCCTATAGAAGTCAGAACTCTTATGTCAACTTTATCATCGCCGATTTCGTACATGCGCATCCAGTAATAAAGCGCATCAGCGTATTCCTTGAAATCATAGTGCAGGTGACCGAGACCAATCAACGCATAAGGGTTGTCTTTTTCCATTTCAAGAACCTTAAGATAAAGCTCTTTTGAGTTTTTGAAATCGCGGATTTTTCTGTATGCATCTGCAACACGCGTCAAAACTGTGATATTCTGGTCATCGTGAGCAAGATAACGCTCCCAAATGTCAATTGCCTTATGGTACTGGCGCATTGCTTTATAGCAGTCGGCAAGACCGAATAATGCATAATTGTTTGAAGGGTGATAAGTCAGGCACCGGTTATAATAATCAGCAGCCAATGAAAAATTATGCTGCTTTCTTGCAGAATCACCAAGACCTACTAATGCATAATTGTTATTGTCATCAAGTGCAAGAATCTTTTTAAAAGAATCAACAGCAGCAGAGATATTATCTCCTTTTAAGAAGAAATATCCTTCTTTTGACAATTCTGCAATTTCATTACGCAAAGAATCAGCTTCTGGGTTTCTGTTATTAGGCATTCCGGCACTAGAAATTCCAGAAAGCTCTTCAGGGGGAAGAATGTCGAATGATTCTAAGTTGTCCATATTTTTAATCCTCTTCAGACAATAAGCTTGAAAGCATGTTGGCTGTCTTTTCAATTAGCGGCATTGCCTTATTTTTGTTGTGTGCAAGCCAGTAGTATTTTAATGCTGAGAGTTCATCACCTGACTTTAAAAAGCTATCACCGACACGCGTTAAACCGTCAGAGTAACCGGTTGCCAGCCATATTCTTCTGGCTGTGTTTACATCACCGGAATTGAACAACACGTTTCCTTTTCTATTTAAAATAGCTTTCTGTTCAGAGGTGAGAGTTTTTGTTGGTGATTCTGTGACTTTAATAAAACCGTCAACCGTTTTTTTTTCTTCAATCAGTTTTTTTAAATCATCATACATAACTTTCTCTCAAGAAAAATTATACAGCATTATCGAAATAAATCAAGCTTTTTTATTCAAACTTTAACTTTACAGTATTTTGTAAATGTTATTGTTGTGACTTATCAATTGTGTAAAAATCTACTTCGGAACGGCCGTAAACGCGGTGGTCTGTTCTTATAAGCTTGCCGATTTTCTCGTCAAGCTTTTTTTCAGCGGGGCGGTGTATTAGCAGAGTTCCGCCGTCTTTAAGCGCATTTGTCTTTGAACATTTCAAAATCAAATCCTGATGGTATTTATACGGAAACGGCGGATCTAAAAAGATGTAATCAAACTGCTCTTTGTTGCGCATAATAAAAAGCTCAACCGGCATAAAATGGCAGTTTATCTTTACTGGCGAAATCGAAACATTTTCGAATATCGTATTGACTTTGATTTTATCTTTTTCGACAAGCACAATATGTTCTGCGCCGCGTGACGCAGCTTCTAAAGACAGCACGCCAGAACCGGCAAATAAATCCAAAAAGGATTTTCCAGATAAATCGCCCAATATACTGAACAAAGATTCACGCATTCTGTCCATTGCAGGTCTGATAATGCCATCAGGACATTTTATGATTCTGCCGCACAATGTACCGCCGGTAATTCTCATATTTGCTCCAATTTTTATTAGATAATTCATAATAGTGGAAAACAGGCTGTTTTTCAATTGGAAAATAATATGCTTTGGTAGACAGAATATGTATTAAAAGAAGTTTTATTTATATAAAAATTCTGCCATAAAAAGGGAATAATAATACTCTGCTACAGATTTTCTGCCGCAAGCTTTTCAAATTCTTTTTTTGCCTGATTAAAATTTTCCCAGAGAATACCGTTGATGCCAAGAGCTTTTGCAGCTTCAATATTTTTGGATATATCATCAAAGAATACGGCTTCTTCGGGCTTTACGCCGAGACCTTGCAATGCAAGCTTATAGATTCTCTCATCGGGCTTGATAATATGTATGTCGCACGAAAAAACCGCGTAATCGGCTTTTACAAAAGGCGGAATGCCGGTTCTGTATCTTTCAAGAAATTCGCCCGGCATGTTAGACAATATGCCGAGTTTATAGCCTTGCTTTTGCAGTGCAAGCGCCCAGTCAGAGACCTGCTCATTGATGGCGTACCAGCTTGAAAGGTCCATGTCGCCAAGTTTTTGGCACAATGCCATATCTTCAGATTCTGCGGTATAGCCGTTAGATTTCAGTATGTGCGAATACAGTTCTGCGGCTTTTATCTCGCCCAAATCAAAAGCACTGCGGGCTTGTCCCATTGCCTGAAGAAAAACTTCAGCCGGAATGCCTGTAAGCTTTGCCATATCATAGAAACATGTGTTGGGCTGAGTTTTTGAAATAACATTGCCAAAATCAAATATTACAGCTTTTATAGACACAATCGCCTCGGTTTATGGATTTTTCTGCATAATTCTACAAAAAGACCGGTCTTTGTACAAGGCACTTTCAGCCGGTTCTTCGGGTTGAAAAAGAAGCATAAAATAGCTAGAATTAAGAAAAGAGGTTTTCTTTTATGGACAGAAAAGACGATGCATATAAGGCTCAGCTTGAATTTGAAGTAAATCAGATTAGAAGCAAATATCTTCCGCAAGACCAGAATAAGCTTGAACAGCTTAAAAAGCTGGATAAAAAGGTCACAGTTCCGGGCAAAAAAGCCGCCGCAATTATGATTCTTTCAATTTTAGTGCTGTTTGCCGCCGGTGGAACATTAATCTACTTTTTTAAGCATATCCTTCCGGGCACAATCTGCTGCGTTCTGGGCTTAAGCTGCGCTTTTCTGATAAAACCTGTATTTAATTTTGTCACCGAAAAGGAGCGCACAAGACTTGCGCCCCAGATAATGCGCCTTAGCGATGAGATTCTCGGTCACAGCGCACAGAGCACGTCAAACAAATATTAGAAGTCTAGCTGTTGCGCAATAACTGCAACAGCACACCACTGCCCCAGCCTATTTATGAACCGATGAATGATGTCGCACCTGATTTTTATAGTGATTCTATAAAAAATCAAATTTTTTGTTGAGATAAAGGAATCTGATTATGAGAACAAATAAATTCAGGTTTATAATTGCATTGCTGATGATTATTTTTACCTCATCAAATATTTACAGTGAATCAAAAAGCCTATTTACACCAAGAATTGAAAAAGCGATTGAAAAATTACACGGTGTACACAAGTATAGATATGAACGAAATTATTATTTTTTTGAGATCTATTATAATATTGAGCTTTTTCTTGATAATGAGATTTATATTGAACTTAAAGGCGTAAATAATTCATTAACGCGAACTAGAAAGGATTGGATTAATTTTCGCTATATCCAACGAAAAGGAGATAATACATATTATTGTTATGAAATTGCTCCAGCAATATCTTCAGTTACTACTGAAAAGGAAAATTGGCAAATGATATTAACACCTCATCTTGAGCCAGTATTAGATTGTGATTTATCAACGGTGCAAAATATTATTAACCACAGTGAAGAAATACTTGATTTTATTGAAAAGCTAAATGCAGAATATGAAGGTTTTGATATCAATTCAGATTTATCAGATGAAAGTATCCAAAAGCTTAATGGCTATCAAAAAATTCAACAAGATGGTAAAATTTATCCTGTTTTGTTTTGTGCAAGAAAAACTGAACATTCAATATCGTGGTAATAGATAATGCGCCTTAGCGACGAGATTCTCGGTCACAGCGCACAGAGCACGTCAAACAAATATTAGAAGTCTAGCTGTTGCGCAATAACTGCAACAGCACACCACTGCCCCAGCCTACGGTCAAGCTCAACAATCTTAATTGAACATCTTATTCCTTTTCAAGATTTTTATTACAAGGAAATTCACCAATGTGGCAATTGCACTATAAAACAAACCAAAGAAATATAAAAAATTTCTTCTTGTGTCATTTACATAAATCTGCCAAAGTTCTTCATATTTTATTCTATTAACAGTTTTATAATAAATCATTAATTTTTTTGCAACAAAATCAAAAACAAAATTTGCTCCGAATACTAATGCAAAATATGCCATTAGAAACAATAAAAGGTATTTCACCCATTCTAATTTGATTTCTTTAAATTTCATCATCAAATTAAATGATATTATTGTCAAAAGCAATGAAATAACAACATCATCAGCTCCTTTTATTCCAATTAATATTAAAGAAAATAATAAGATGCTTGCTATATAAAGAATAATTGAATACAAAAAATAAATCCAATTTTGATTCTTCATTCTTTTGTACCTCTCCTTTAGTTCGGTCTCCACTGCCCCAGCCTACCGTTATACCAAAAGCGACTGAATCTTTTCGCGAAGGAATTCGGATTTTTCTTTTAGGCCGATTTTGCCGGTTTTCAAGATGAGTACGTTCGGGTGCAGAGGGTCAAGTTTAACCCGCCCTGCACTTTCTTTCATCATCTTAAGGACTTTTTCGACAGAAACCTTGGACACTTTGGCAAATTCAATTTTCACTTCGCCGTTCTTCTCTTTTAAGGTTGAAACAGACAGTTTTTTGCAGAAAATCCGTATTTCGGCAAGTGCAAGAAGGCTCTGCACCTCGTCAGGCACAGGCCCGAAACGGTCGTTAAGCTCTTCATAGACGCGCTCAAGCTCGTCAGAAGAAGAAACAGACGCAATCTTTTTGTAGATTTCCATTTTTGTCTGCGGATTTATTATGTAAGTTTCAGGAATATAGCCGGTATATTCAAGCTCAAGCAGAGCGTCCTGCTCTTCTTCAAAGTTTTCGTTAGAAAGACGCTGAATTGCGCCTTCAAGAAGACGGAGGTAAAGGTCAAAACCGACAGAATAGACATCGCCGGACTGGTCTTTGCCGAGCAGATTGCCTGCGCCGCGGATTTCCATGTCTTTCATCGCAATTTTAAAGCCGGAGCCAAGCTCGGTAAAGTCTGAAATAACCTGAAGCCGCTTCATGGCAATTTCAGAAAGGGCGCGTCCTTCCGGGTAAAGCAGATAGGCAAAGGCTTTTCTGTCGCTTCTGCCGACGCGACCGCGGAGCTGATAAAGCTGAGAAACACCGTACATGTCGGCGCGGTCAATTATAATCGTGTTTACATTCGGAATATCAATTCCGTTTTCGATAATTGTTGTTGACACAAGGACATGGAAGCCGCCCATCTTAAAGCGGTGGAAAATATCGTCAAGCTCGGTAGAAGTCATTTTGCCATGCGCGGTGTCGATAAGCATTTCGGGCACAAGCCGCTCAAGCTTAAGCCGCGTCTCGTCAAGCGACTCTACCCTGTTATGAAGATAGAACACCTGACCGCCGCGCTCAACTTCGCGCCTTATTGCAGAGGCAACGCGGTCGTCGTTATAAGCATCGATAATCGTTTCAATCGGCTGACGGTTCTGCGGCGGCGTGTTCAAAATGCTCATATCGCGGATTTTCAAGAGCGACATGTGCAGGGTTCGCGGAATCGGGGTCGCGCTCATTGCAAGCGAATCTACCGACGTTTTAAGCTCTTTAAGCCGTTCCTTGTCTTTTACGCCGAAACGCTGTTCCTCGTCTATAATCATAAGACCTAAGTCTTTGAAAACAACGTCTTTCTGAATTATGCGGTGCGTTCCAATTATAATGTCGATTTCGCCGTTCTTAAGCTTTTCTAGAATCTGCTTCTGCTCTTTTGGCGCAACAAACCGCGACAGATGCGCAATTCTTACAGGAAAATGCTCAAAACGCTCTACACAGTTCTCGTAATGCTGCTCGGCAAGAATCGTGGTAGGCGCAAGAAAGGCAACCTGCTTGCCGCCGATTACAGCCTTAAACGCCGCACGCATGGCAATTTCAGTTTTGCCGTAGCCAACATCGCCGCAGATAAGCCTGTCCATCGGCTGCGGGCGCTCCATGTCAGCTTTTACTTCTGAAATGCAGGTAAGCTGGTCGTCGGTCTCTTCATACGGAAAAGCAGCCTCAAACGCGGTCTGAAATTCATTGTCTTTGGGGAACGGGAAACCGCGCGCAGCCTTTCGCTTTGAATAAAGCTGAATAAGCCGCTCGGCGATGTCTTCGACAGACTTTTTAACCTTGTTCTTGCGGTTTTCCCACGACTTTGAACCGAGGCGGTCTAATTTCGGCGCATCGCCTTCGTTACCGATGTAGCGCTGCACAAGATTTACCTGCTCAATCGGAATGCAGACGCTTTCTTCGTCGGCATATTCAATCTTTATGTAGTCGCGCTCGTTACCCATTGCGCGCACGCGCTCAATGCCTTTAAATAAGCCGATTCCGTAGTTTACATGAACAACATAATCGCCGGGGTTCAGTTCGACAAATGTGTCGATAACCGCGCTCTTTACATATTTTACAGATTTCGGTATGTGCCGCCTGCGCCCAAAAATTTCGTTTTCCTGAATGACGAGGATTTTTTCTTCCGGTATACCGAAGCCGCTTGAAATGCCAAGTGGCACAATTTCTATTGAAGGAAAATCGCGCAAAATTTCGTTAATGCGCAAAGCCTGGTTCTCGCTGTCGGCGAAAACGTAGACAGCCCAGCCGTCTTTGATAAGCCCTTCGAGCTGTTCTTTTAAATAATTGATGTTGCCGAAAAAGCTTCTCGGCGGTTCAGTCTCAAAAATGATACGGTCGGCATTAAGCGCGTCATCGCCATGAATTGAGCGTAATCTTATAGTACGCTTACATTTACAGTTTACTTCAGCAAAATCGTAGAGCAGGTATTCTGGCAGCGGCACGTCTCTGCCCTCACCGGCTGCTCTTTTGTACAAGCCGTTGTACTCGTTTTTAAAGCTTTCCTGTGCGTTAGAGAGCCTGTCAAAATCAAGCATTATCAGGGTTGTTTCATCTGAAATATAATCAAAAATTGAGCACGCGCCGCCTTCATTGCTGAACGCAAGCGGATAAAACAGCTCTTCGCCTTCAGCCTGTTTGTTTACATAAAGCTCGCTCAAGAGATTTTCTGCGTTGTTCTTAAAAATGCCCTTCTCGTCGTGAATCCGCTTTATCTCTTTTTCAAGCTGCCCTATCCTTTCGTCGTTCCAGATAACCTCTTTCATCGGATAAATCAGCAGCGTCTCAACTTCTGAATAAGTCGCCTGGTCTTCGGGCGTAAAAGTCTTTATGCGTTCAACTGAATCAAAGTCAAAATTGATGCGGTGCGCAAACATTTCGCCCGGCATATAAATGTCAAGAACTTCGCCTCGGAGCGTAAACTCACCTTTTACGGTTACTCTTGGAACTCTCGTATATCCTTGCAGTATAAGCCGTTCCGCCAAAGCCTGCGGATCAAACTGGTCACCCTTAGAGACAGAAAAAAGCATTTTCTGCATATACTCTTTGGGCGGCACCGGTGTCTGCGCCGCTCTCTGCGTTGCAACAAAAAATCTCGGAACAGAATCTTTTCTGAAAGGCACATTGCTCTGCGAAAGTTTAGAAAGCAAGGCGGCGCGCTCGCCGAAAACAAGCGAGCCTTTTGAAGCCGGTCTGTAAGGCACAAGCCCCCACCATGGAAAAGACAATATTTCTGCGGTTTGTGTTTCTTTTCCGGTCTTTTTGTCTTTTATTGGCGGAAACGCGCCTTCTAAGTCGCTGATCAGAGTTTCCGCGTCTTTTTCAGTCGGTACAATCAGAAGAAAATCTGCAGCTTCTTTAAGCGGCGGTTTGTTTCCGTATTGCAGCGCCCTTGTAAGCTCTGCAAGCCTAGCCTGCGCAAGTTCTGCAATAAAAAAGCCCTGAAGCCCGCCGTTTATGCCTTCTACATCAAAAGGAAACTTCTGAGTGTTTATTGTTTCAAGGGCATCGCGCATGCCTTTCCAGCTATGAATTTTGTTTTGTAAAGTTGACTGTAAGGTATTCATCTTTTTATCCGATAATAAAACGAAGGCGCGTGTGCATCTTAAACGATGAAGCGCAATGTAATTGTGTAACCAAGCGCCTCAGCAGGAGTATTGATGTGAAACGTACCTTTATTAGCATTATAGCTGTTATTGCTATTTTTGCCCAGACTGCTTGGGCACAAACACCAACATCAGCATTAAACGGTGCAACAGTTTCAATTAAGTTTTACGACAAGACAATGTATTATCCGGGCAACTCGCCGGACAATCCAGTGTACGTAAAAGTAACAATTGCAAACACAAGCTCTGAAACCGTCCGCTTCAAGCTTGCTGATGACCGCATGTTCAGCCTTGATTTCACTGGCTATACAGTGAAAAACTCTCAGCTTGAACATACAAGCACATTTATCAGAAAAAGAAGCACAAATCAGACTGTATTCTTTAGAGAAATTGCACTTGAAGCCGGCGAAGAATATTCTTTCGTTGAAAACCTGAAAGACTATCTTGTTATTCCAGAACCGGCAATTTATTACGTTGAATTGAAATTCTACCCGGAACTTTACAGAACACAGCTTGCTTCTGTAAAAGAAAAGGCTTCAAATGCTGTTCCAAAGACTTTGGTAGCATACAAAAACGATTATGTTGTAACAAACAGACTTACACTTGAGATTAAGCCTTCTCCAAGCGCCGCAAGCGTTGTTGCACTGCCTCTTACAGCAGGAACTAAAGAAATCCTTAAGCCTGAGCCAATTTCACCTGACAAGGTTGTTGAGCAGACAATCATTGCAAGACAGAAGAGCCTCTGGGATCAGTATTTCCTCTATCTTGATGTTGAAGAACTCTATATTCAGGACGGAACACGCAAGCGCAAATACAATGCTGAATCAGCCGACATGAGAGCGCGTATGCTTGAAAACTACAAGCTTGACTTAAGACAGATCCGCATTGACCGCGACATTGTTGCTATTCCAGTATCTTTTGAAATTGAAAAGACAATGTACAGCGCAACAGAAGGTACTGTAACTGTTAAAGAATGGTTCCAGAATGACACATTCAAAGAAATCAAGAGATACACTTATTATGTTCGTCAGCGCGACGGCATCTGGCAGATTTACAACTACAGCGTTGAGAACTTAGGAACAGAATGAAAACATTGCTGATTACCGCCAGTAAAGATGAAACTGACAATTGTGCTCAGTATCTTGAAAGCATTGGAAGTGAAAACATAACTTATCGCTGGCCGGTAAAAGCCATGGACAACATCAGCGAGATTGACCCGCATGTGCTGGTCATCAACGCTGATGATTTTCCACGCCTTTGGAAGACTTTTGTTCAGTTTATCAGAGCTGACGCAAAGTTTGACAAAGTAATCATTTTTTTGGTTTCAGGAAGCGACCTTAGCGAAAAAGAACAGGAAAAAGCTCAAGTCTTGGGCATTAAGAAAGTTCTGCCGAGGAAGCTGACTGAAACCGACAAAAAAAATGTCTACAACATGCTTGTACAGGAAGATCTTGTAACAGAAAAGACTTCCATGCAGTTTGCCTTCAGACACCCTGCTGATTACCGCATTGTAACCGGCAGAATTATGAGCATGTTCTCGTCTATAATTATTTTCAAGCCTGAACGCCGCTATCTTATTGACAACATTAAGCCGGGCACTGTAATAAAGTCCTGCACGTTAAAGATAGGACATACGACAACAGAACCACCTGTTAAGGTGCTTGCCAATAACGGGCTTGAGCTTGAGCTTCAGATTCTATAAAAAAGCTGCCAAAACTAGGGCAGCTTTTTTGTTCAATCTGAATGATAGTTTTAATTATAAAGATTATTTCAAAAGCTCAGGGTGCTTGCCTGTAAAGAATTCTTCTGCTTCCCCTATCGACATAGTTTCGTAAAAATGCTTTTCAAGAGCCTGAATAAAATTTTCCAGTGTTTCAGGCATAAGCTGCTGATAGCGTCTTAAAAAAAGCATGAGCGAGCGCAGCTCTTTTTCTGAAAAATCGTAGTTAAAGCCAGCAGATTCGTCCAAATCCATCATAAAAGCACATCCATTCCTTCAGAGGCGGCTTCAATTTCAAATTTAGGCTTACCTGACGAGTCCGCATACCATTTTGCGATTTTCAGCAAAGAATTGATTTTCTTGTCGTCGTAAGTCGGCTCATGGTGAAAGAGGTACAGTTTCTTTATATCACATTCCAGTGCAAGCTCTACGCCATGACAGCAGGTAGAATGTCCCCAGTTTGGTTTGTCATAAAGCTCGTCAATCGTATACTGCGAATCAAGCACAAGCATATCAGAGTTTTTGAAAAACTCTTTGTATTTCAGTTTTTCTTCGTCTGACGCAGCTGTAAGTTCAACATCTGTTGCATACACAAACTGTTTGCCATTTTCGATAATCTTATATGAATAAGAAGCCCCCGGATGGAACATCTTCTTGCAGACTACAGTCACATCGCCTATTTTTACAGGCTTTTCACTCTCAAGCAGATGAAAATGCATATTAGGCGTACAAGTTGAAAATTTAGCAGGAAAATATGGTGGTTCCATCTGTGCAGCAAGAATATTCATTGTATCTGGCCACGGGCTGTATATATGAAATGTAAAGTTCTTATTGTAAACAGGACCAAAAAAAGGGAAACCCATAATATGATCCCAGTGGAAATGCGAAAAAAACAGATGGATAGTCTTTTCTGATTCTTCAAAACCTCTGTAAGACATTTCTCTAAGCCCAGAACCAGCATCAAATACAAAAATCTGGTTGTCGTCAGTATCAAGTTCTACACAGGCTGTATTGCCGCCTACAGTTGTTGTAAGCCATTCTGGCAAATTCTGAATGAAGTTTTCTCTTGCATCTTCTGATGCAAGATCTTCTGGTGTAATCCGCTGAACAATGGCTGTTATCTTGTTTCTTAGCTGTGCATTTGTCAGCGGAGTCGGTAAAGAGCCGCGGACACCCCAAAAATGAATACGCATGATAATTTATTTTAGCTGAACATTTGCAAAATTTCAATCATTTTTTATTGAATAACTTATTGCACCGGTTTCTGCTCAAATTCGTGCCGCTTAATCGGTCTGTTTCTTCGGTAAGCAGCGGCTTTTTCTGTTATTTCTTCATAAGAATGAAGCTTACCGCTGTTCATTCCGGGGCAGTCCTGTGCGGCTTCGTCCCAAGATTTTTTGCTTTCCACTATAAAATCCCAAAGCGGATAAGTCGAGCACTGAAGCGGTCTTGCCTTATAAGCTGCACAGCCGTTGTTCCAGAATATGCAGTCATTGTTTTTTGTCTCCTTAAGGCAGAGCACCTCGCTTCCGTCATAATACGGAACCCATCGGCAGTATTTTTCGATAAATTCACCTGCTTCAAGATTCATCTCGGCAAGAAACCTGTCAAGGTCGGTTCTGGAAATATAGACAAAACCCGGCTCGCCCCGGCAGCAATAAGAGCACATCTTGCAGGAAAATTTCAGTCCGTCTTTATAAAATGAATCTTCTCTATCCATAGATTTTCCTTTTGAGCAAAAAAAAACCTTGCAGCAAAAACTGCAAGGTTTTGGGGAGAGAAGGATTCGGACCTTCGAAGGCATAGCCAACAGATTTACAGTCTGCCCCATTTGACCACTCTGGAACCTCCCCAGAAAGTCAGCCAACTTAGGGATTCGAACCCTAGACCCCGAGATTACAAATCACGTGCTCTGGCCAGCTGAGCTAAGTTGGCATAACTGATGTGTAGTAAGATATAGTAATTCAAATAATTTGTCAATAACTTAGCAAAAAAAATTACTTTTTTTGAAAATTCTTTTTCCGGCAAAAAAAACATTTTTTTTATTCAACATTATTGACTAAGTTTTTTTATTTTGCTATAAATAATCATCAATTTTGCGGCAGTCATATAACGGCTCATTATCTCAGCCTTCCAAGCTGATGACGAGGGTTCGACTCCCTTCTGCCGCTCTTCAAAGCTCATCTCAAAGATGAGCTTTTTTTATGCCCTAAGCATTAAGGACTGCACATTGAAAGACGGAAAAATCTACATAATGATGAACAAACCATGCGGCTACGTCTGCTCAAGCGTATCTGACAGACACAGACCGGTTTACACCCTTCTTTCAAAAGAGTTGCAGGAGCTTGTGCAGAACACACCGAGAGGCAGACGGCTTCACACTATCGGCAGATTAGACTGCGACACGTCCGGGCTTTTATTATTTACAAACGACGGGCTTTTTTCGCATAAACTGACTTCGCCGCAAAATGAAATTCCAAAGACCTACATTGCCGAACTCAAAACCGAAGTCTGCCCGGAACTTCAGCTTAAATACATAAATGAATTTGAAAAAGGGCTTATTCTTCCGCCAGAAAAAAAAGCACCTGTGCAAAACGCCATGCCAGCAAAAATTGAATTTTTAGCACCGAATAAATGCAAAATCACCGTTACAGAAGGAAAATTTCATCTGATAAGGCGCATGTTCATGTCGCTTGAGAACGAAGTTTCCGCATTAAAGCGCATATCTTTCGGCTGTTACACGCTGCCTGAAGATTTGCCAGAAGGCGCATACATGGAGATTGACGCCGCATCTATTCAGGAATAAACGCCAAAAATTATACTAGTCATAAAATGATATTTTTAGTATTATTAACATGAACGAGGAAAAAAATAATGCCAACTTATGATTATGCTTGTGACGGTTGCGGCCACACTTTTGAAGCATTTCAGAAAATGTCAGATCCTGTTTTAACAGAATGTCCTGTCTGCGGAAAACACGTGCATAGAGTTTTAAGTGCCGGCATAGGCATCAGCTTTAAAGGAAGCGGTTTCTATGTAAATGACTCTAAAAATCCAAGCACCCCGTCTTGTGACGGCTGTAAAAAATGTTCATAGTTAAGGTTCAATAAACATATATGGAAAAGAAAAAGCCTAAGTTTTTTTGCGATTTCTGCGGAAATGAAGTAAAGCCAAATGCCAGATCATGCCCGAAATGCGGCAAATTCTTTGAGTCTGTACGCTGTCCGCGCTGCGGCAAGACAGGCAAGCAGGCAGAATTTCTTGACGGCTGTCCTGTTTGCGGCTACGCTTTCAACAGCAGCGAGGATTCAGGCTCAAGCATAAAATACAAATCTTCAGGCAAGAACAAAAATTTAAAAGGCAACGACTCGCCTCCGTGGTGGGTCTTAGTATTGCTCACACTGATAGTTCTGGGCTTAGGCTTTTTTGCCCTGTACATGTACAGATAAACAGCGGCTTAAATTTGCCGCATAGCGCCTTCTTTTTGTCCGGATATAGTTTTATTCCACCTACCCTCTAAAAACAGCTCAAAAGGCTTATAATTGGCCTTATAGCTCATTTTTCTACAGTTTGGCAGATACAACCCAAGATAATAGTAATCAATTCCTTCAAGCCGGCACAATTCAATTTCTTTTAAAACGCTGAAAACGCCGATACTTCGTTTTCTGATTTCATCAGTAGTTTCGTAATAAAAATAATTTGAAGAAAGTGCCTTTCTGCCGGAAACGGCATCTTCTGCAAAGTCAAGCACCCCTACACCAACCAGCCGTCCGCCTAGCCGGTACTCCATGTTCCAGACATCAGAATAACCAGAAACAAGCTGACACAGATTTTCAGCCGATTCAGCAAGCGTCATTTTTTTGTAGCCGCTTTCTTGTGCGTTGTGATATGCGTCATAATCTCTGAAAAGAGCGCATTTTTCGTCTGAAACAAAAAGCTCTGCACTGCGGTCTGTAGTGCTTTTAATAAGCGAAACTTCCAAGTCGCAGTTTTTGCGCCACACAGTTTTCTGGCTTTTGCTAAGCTCAAAATCTTTTACCGGAATACGAATCGGAATACATTCATGACAGGATTCGCAGCTATTTATGTAATAAAAATCGTTGTAGCGCCTAAAACCGTTGTTCAGCAGAGTATAATAAAAGCCGGAAACAGAAAGCTCTTCTTTTACCGAATTTCTGAACAATTCATACGTCGTTAAAAAAGAAGAGCATGTTCTGTCTTTGAAATATCCGCAGGCACTTTTGTTTATCTGACCGGAAAGCGCAATTTGAGAATTTTCGTTACTCATTCTCTATGCGGACAAACTCTTCCATTGGATTTCCAAAGAAATCGAGATTTTTTCCATAGAAGAAGTTTTTCGGTCTTATAAGCTCAAGGTGATATTCGTCTTTATTTTCGCCTACCAAACCTACCGAATAAAAGAATTCACCTTGGAAATATTTAATAACACGTTCAGCTTTATAATTTCCTGTATTTACACCGTCTTCAAAACGGGAGCATTTTTCAAAAGTGAAAATCAGCTTGTTTGAGGTGAGCTTGTATTTACCTGTCCATACTATTACTATCGGCGAATTCATATAATACGCCTGCATGGTTACCTCATGATCAGGCTTTAGAAAAAGCTGATGACAATACGGCTGTCCCTTTTCGTCAACATTCTGCATAAGCCATTCGCTGTCATACAGCGGACTTTCTTTCTCATTGAAACAACCTGTCATTAGAAGCGATATAATACAAACAAGAATCACCAATATTGTTTTTCTTGAAAAATCCATAATTTCCTCCATTTGATTACTATACATATTATCATGAAAAAATGAAAAACTGTCCACGAAAAAATCAAAAGAAAAAACTAACAATATTTGAATGAATTATTTCGTGCAGACTAAACAAATCTTTGTATAATATTTCATACTCTTTTTATAATATTTAATATTTTCAAGATTTTAACATAAACACATTCAGCTCTTTCATAACTGACAAGATAAATATTATACCACAGCTTTTGCCATAAAGATATAGACAAATAATTCTTGCAATATCTGTTTTTTGTGTTAGTATTAAAAACGTAATCAGGAACGAGATGAGGACGAACACCGGTTACATGCATGGGAGGCATTTATGAGGAGTCCGAATATTTAGTCTGGCGTCCAGGAGGCGCTTGAAATACATTATCAGAAAAAGCTGACAGCGGCTTGAATCGCTGAAAAATATACATATTGTGCCAATCAGTTTGTGATTACAGGCACTTTACAGGGCGTCTTATAAGGCGCCTTTTTTATTTATTACCACATCTACACTTCTATTAAAATAAGATACAAATGAATTGACAAACAACAGTGCGAATGTTATCTTGAGTTGGTTGATATTGGCAATCAACTAACTCAAGAGTATGGAGACAATCATGAAATTCGGACATTTTGATGATACAAACCGCGAGTATGTCATTGAGACTCCCCGCACACCCTACCCATGGATTAACTATCTTGGAACACAGGGATTCTTCTCGTTAATTTCCAATACAGCAGGAGGATACAGCTTCTACAAAGATGCTCGCCTTCGCCGTATTACACGCTACCGCTACAACAACGTACCAATCGACATGGGCGGACGATATTTTTACATAAACGACAATGGTACAATCTGGAATCCGGGTTGGTCTCCAGTAAAGACTGAACTTGATGCCTATGAATGCCGCCACGGTATGGGCTACACAGTAATCACCGGTAAAAAGAATGGCCTTAAAGCACAGGTTACCTTCTTTGTTCCTCAGGATTATGATGGTGAAGTTCAGCAGGTAGTTCTTACAAACGAAAGCGGAAGCGACAAGACATTTAAGTTCTGGTCTTTTGCTGAATGGTGTCTTTGGGATGCTCAGGATGACTGCACAAACTTCCAGAGAAACTTTTCTACCGGCCGTGTAGAAATTAAAGATTCAGTTATCTACCATAAAACTGAATACCGCGACCGCCGTAATCACTATGCATTCTATTCTGTAAACGACAAGATTGACGGTTACGATACAGACCGCGACACTTTCATTGGTCTTTACAACGGCTTTAACAATCCTCAGCAGGTTCTCGACGGAAAGTGTGGAAACTCTCTCGCAGACGGCTGGTCTCCAATCGCTTCCCACTACAAGGAAATCACTCTTAAAGCAGGCGAATCAAAAACTCTGGTATTCGTTCTCGGCTACGTAGAAATGCCTGTTGAAAAGAAATTCGAAGCAGACGGCAAGACAATCAACAAAGAAAAAGCTCTTGCCATGATCGAAAAATACAACACTCCAGAAAAGTTTGCTGCTGGTATGGCTGAGCTCCGTGCTTACTGGGATAAGCTGCTCGGCATCCTCAAC
>JAGAAX010000030.1 GCA_017614995.1 Spirochaetaceae bacterium | reverse complement strand
CTCTTGAAAAATAAAGTTACTAAAGATAAAATTTGTTCATACATAAGCGTATCCCTTTGATTTTTTTGTTGGGCAAAACAAATTTTAAAGGTTTACGCTTTTTTTGTAAATTTTTACTGAAACTCGAAATTCGGGCTATTACCTGCAAATGTAATTTCTATAAAAAAGAACAAAATTTTCTATCTTTTTTGCATATTTCTATTGACAGAATTATTCCGGTTTTATATACTTCTAATCATAGAAACAGTTACTATAAAAAGAAATTAAATACTATTTGGAGAATTGAATTATGGAAAAACATTGCGACGGTTTATATAAATGTATGTCGAGCGAAAGATATACACCTTATTCACTTGCAAGAAAAATCAAGGCAACAGCAATTCTTGAGTCTGCAAGCTTTGCAAAAGGCAGAGAACGCTTTTCGATTTTGATGACAGAAGAGGCATTCAAAATTGTTCAGGACGACAACGGCATAGCTTTTCTTATAGACGGAAAAAGAAAGCCGTTTGACGATTCAAATGTTGTCAGCCTTGACGCAATCGGCAGAAAAAAGAGCGCCGACATTCTTGACGCGGCACTTTATGTAGCAGAACAGAACGAAATACCTTCGTCGCTGCACAATCTTGAAATACCTGTGCCGACAAGCGGTCTCGGCTATTTGAGCTACGAATTTGCGCGCAACTGCGACAACATCAGATTCTATGAGCAGAAAGACGAGCTTAACATGCCGGAAAGCTGCTTTGTTGTAGGCCATATCTACATAATCTTTGATCACTTTACAGAAACAATGCACATTTTCGGCTTCAACTACAACGAGCACGAGATTGACCTTGAAGAGGCAATGGCAAAATTGGAGCGCAGACTCTCAGACATGGACTTTTCTTATGTTGAAGAACCTGCCACACATTTTGAGTACAAAATGCTTACAGATGTTGAAGAATCAAGAAAAGAGTACATCGCCAAAGTCGAGACGCTCAAAAAGCACATTATTGCAGGCGATTTGATTCAGGCTGTGCCAAGCCGCCGCGTTCAGATTGAGTGCAAGGCTGACGCTCTTACAGTCTACGGAAAGCTCCGCAAAGTAAACCCAAGCCCTTATATGTTCTACATCAATTTCGGTGATTTTGAACTGACAGGTGCTTCGCCTGAAAGCCTTGTGCGCGTCCGCGGCGGCAAAGCAAGTATTCATCCGATTGCGGGTACAATTCACCGCGGCAAAAATCAGGCTGAAGACGAACAGCTTATGAACAAGCTGCTTTCTGACCCGAAAGAAAGGGCAGAGCATCTGATGCTTGTTGACCTTGCAAGAAACGACCTCGGCAGAGTCTGCAAAGAAAAGTCTGTAACTGTTCCGCAGTTTATGGAATGTGAGCTTTTCTCTCATGTAATCCATATTGTTTCAAATACAGAAGGAATCGTGCAGGAAGGCGTAAAACCGATTCAAGTTTTGCGTGCATCGTTTCCGGCAGGTACAGTTTCGGGCGCACCGAAAATCAACGCAATTCAAATCGTAAGCGGACTTGAAAAGACAAAAAGACGCTTCTACGCGGGCGCAGTCGGCTACATTCAGAACAACGGTGATTTGGACTTCTGCATTACAATCCGCTCAACATTCCACAAAGGCAATGTCTACACATTGCAGGCTGGCGGCGGCATCGTCTACGATTCAAACCCGGAACGCGAATTTACAGAAACTTGCGAAAAACTTGGCGCATTGATTGATACGCTGACAAAATAAAAAGCCTGAAAGGCAAGGAGCTTATTATGATTTTGTTTATTGATAATTACGACAGTTTTACTTTTAACGTAGTTCAGGCTTTCAAGGAAGCTACTGACGAAGAAATCCGCGTTGTGCGCAACGACGAATATAAGGTTGAAGAGCTTGCGGCGATGAACCCGAATTATCTTGTTGTTTCACCTGGCCCGGGTAATCCTTCTGAAGCCGGAATCTCAAAAGAGGCAATCCGCTATTTTGCAGGAAAAATCCCGGTTCTTGGTGTTTGTCTCGGACATCAGGCAATTGCCGAAGCATTCGGTGCAAAGATTATAAAGGCCAAATTCATCAAGCATGGCATTGTTGAGGAAATCAACCTTGACGGCCGCGGGCTTTTCAGAACAATGGGCAAGCGGGTTAAATTTACACGCTATCATTCGCTTGTCATTGACGAATCTACACTGCCAGAAGAATTTGAGATTACAGCCCGCGCAGATGACGGCGACATTATGGGAATCCGCCACAAGACAATGCCTATTGAGGGCATTCAGTTTCACCCGGAAAGCATTGCAAGCGAAAACTGCCAGAAACTTATTCAGGCTTTCTTGAAATACCGCCGCGACAACCTGAATGTAAGCGCATTTTTGAATCAGCTTATTGAGAAAAAAGACTTGTCTGAAGATCAGGCTGCACTTTTTATGGAATATGTTACAGACGGAAATATGGAGCCTGCCGTTATGGCAGCAATTCTTACGGCAATGGCTGCAAAAGGCCCGGCAACAAGCGAGATGATTGGCTGTGCAAGAACACTGCTTTTGAAGCGCACACCGTTTGAATGCAGCAAAAAAGGTCTTGCTGAAATCGTCGGAACAGGCGGTGACTGCAAAGGTTCTTTCAATATTTCTTCGCTTGCCGCAATTGTTGCCGCAAGCTGCGGTCAGCCTATGGCAAAGCATGGCAACAGAGCCGTAAGCTCTAAATCTGGCGCGGCTGACTTTTTTGAGAATCTCGGCATAAACATTATGGCAAGCCCTGAAAAAACAGCCCGTCTTATAGAACAGACAAACTTCGGCTTTCTTATGGCTCCTGTTTACCATGCGGCAATGCGCTTTGCAGCACCGGTAAGAAAAGCACTCGGCATCAAGACAATTATGAACATTTTAGGCCCGCTTTTGAACCCGGCACGCGCCGAATACGAGGTGCTTGGTGTCTACTCAAAGTCTCTGCTAAAAGATTATGCACACGCCGCAAAATCGCTCGGTGCAAAGCGCGTTATGGTTGTCTGCTCAGACGACGGCTACGACGAGATTTCGCCATGCGCTTTGACCCACGTTTATCAGATTGACGAAAAGGGCAGCGAACACGCATATATAATTGACCCTGCAAAATTCGGCATTACAGACGCAGACGAGAATGAGCTTCTCGGCGGCGACGGCAAGACAAATGCCGCTCTTGCACTTGAGATAATGAACGGCAAGGGTAGAAAGACAATTAGAAATGCTGTAGGCTTGAATGCGGCTGCTGTGCTCTATCTTACAGGCAAGGCAAAGTCTTTTGAGGACGGCTTCAAAATGGCTCTTGATGCGCTTGATTCGGGCAAAACACTTGCCAAGCTCAACGAAATTCTTGAAGCAAGCAAGGCAGCTTAAGGCGGTGTCTGAATGTCGAAGAACATTCTTAAAGAAATTGTTACAAAGCGCAAAAAAGACATTAAGCTTTTGGGCTTTGAATACGGCTGTAAAATTCCGGCTGAAAGAACGCGCAAAGTGCATCCTTTTCTTGCGGAACGCGGCGCGATTCTTGAGGTAAAGCGCGCAAGCCCAAGCAAGGGCGACATTGCGCCGTCACTTGATTCTTATGCAACCGCGTATGAATATGCCAAAAACGGCGCGCGCGCAATTAGCTGCCTTACAGAGAAAAACTACTTTAAGGGCACACTCGATGACTTGATGAAAGTCTGCGCCGCTGTTGACGCATTTGAAAGCGAAACCGGCCTGCAAGGTCCGGCTGTGCTCCGCAAAGACTTTCTGCTTGACGAAAAAGAAGTTGAACTTGCGTATAAAGCCGGTGCAGACGCGGTTCTTTTGATTGCGCGCATTCTTTCTGCAAAGAAAATGCTTGCAATGGCAAAAAAGGCAGAGTCGCTCGGTATCAGTGCTTTAATCGAAATCCGCAAGGACAAAGACCTTAAAAAGCTTGAATATGTAATGCGCCAAGTGAATCACAAGCATATTGTGTGCGGTGTAAACAGCCGCGACTTAAAGAATTTTTCAATTGACATGCTTGTGCCTGCCGTTATGCTGAACAAAATCCGCGCAATTGACGCTGACGCAAGAGTTGTCTTTGAAAGTGGAATTCTTTCTGGCAATGCGGCGGCTTTTGCAGGCAGCATGGGCTTTTCAGGCATTCTTTTAGGTGAAGCTGCCGCGAAAAACCCGGCAAAAGCGGATGCTTTTATAAAGGCTTTTGAAGGCACAAGCCTGAACGCAAACGGCAGATTCTGGCTTGATTATGCTTCTAATATTGAAGAAAAAAAGCAGAAGCCGTTTGTAAAAATCTGCGGAAATACAAACATTGAAGATGCTGTTCTTGCGGCTGAAAATGGCGCTGACTTGCTCGGCTTTATAATCTGGGCAAAGTCAAAGCGCAACGTAAGCGCACAGAAAATCCGTGAAATCCGCGAAGCTGTAAAAAGCCGGTGCGTTGTGCCGCCGAAATTTGCCGGTGTAATCGTAGAGCCTGAAAGTGAAGCTGCAAAAGAAGCGTACAAGCTTGTGCGCGAAGGCGTGCTTGACGTTATTCAGGTTCATACGTATGAAGCAGCAAAAGCTTTTCTTGAGAACAGTGAGCTTGCGGAGCTTCCGCATTATTGCGCTGTCAATATTTCTTGCGCTGACGACATAAAAAAGCTTGATGAGCTTGCAGTGCTCGGCGAACCGCGCATTCTTGTTGATGCACAGACCCAAGACAAAATCGGCGGAACAGGCAAGACAATAGACGAAGGGCTTCTTTCGGAAATTGCAAAAAAATACAGACTGTGGATTGCGGGCGGCTTAAGCCTTGATAACATAAGGCGCATCAAAAAGACTTATAAACCGGAATTAGTAGATTTGGTTTCGAGCCTTGAGAAAGAGCCGGGCATAAAAGACGCAAAAAAAGTTACCTGCTTTTTAGGGAGAATATGATGACACATTCAGATAATGGATTTTTCAATGAATACGGCGGAAAATATGTTGCAGAAGTTCTGCGCCGCCCGCTTGACGAGCTTGAAACTGCTTTCAAAGAAGCAATGGCAGATTCTGCTTTTTTGCAGGAGCTCAATACAATTCAAAGAGACTATATAGGAAGAGAAACGCCGCTTCTGTTTGCTGAAACTGCAACAAAGCTTTTGGGCGGCGCGCAGATTTATATTAAGCTTGAAGGGCTTGCAAATACCGGCGCACACAAAATCAACAATGCAATAGGGCAGTGCCTTCTTGCAAAGCGCATGGGCAAAAAACGCATAATCGCGGAAACCGGCGCCGGTCAGCATGGCGTTGCAACCGCCGCCGCCTGCGCAAAGCTCGGTCTTGACTGCACTGTGTACATGGGCGAAGTAGATGTGCGCCGTCAGCAGCCGAATGTTTCTACAATGGAAATGTACGGTGCTAAAGTTCATGCTGTAACAAGCGGCAGCCGCACCTTAAAAGACGCTGTAAACGAAGCGATGCGCGACTGGGCTGCAAACCCCGATACAACGCATTACTGCCTCGGTTCGGCATTAGGCCCTGCGCCTTTCCCTGACATTGTGCGCGAGTTTCAGAGCATAATTGGCCGCGAGGTTGAAAAGCAGGCAAAAGAGCGCAAGCTTGATGTAGCTGCCTTGATTGCATGTTGCGGCGGCGGTTCAAACTCAATCGGATTTTTCAGTCCGTTTATAGACAGAAAAACACCGCGCCTTATTGCAGTTGAAGCAGGCGGCACTGGCCCGGGCGTAGGGCAGAACGCAAGCCGCATGACCGGCAACGCAAGCCGCGAGGGCATAATGCAGGGCTATAAGTCGCGCTTTCTGCTTGACGAAGACGGACAGTCGCTTCCTACAAGCTCTATTTCGGCAGGTCTTGATTACTGCGGAATCGGGCCTCAGCTTGCGGCTTTGGGCAATGCAGGCAGAATTGAGTTTACTTCGGCTTTGGACAAAGAAGCTTTGGACGCGGTTCTGTTCTTTGCCAAAAACGAGGGCGTGCTTTTTGCAATGGAAAGTGCCCATGCCGGTGCAGAGGCAATCAAACTTGCACCTACGCTGCCGAAAGACAAGGCAATTATAGTCAATATGTCTGGGCGCGGTGACAAAGACATTTTCATAACCTGTCCTGTTTTCCGCCCGGAAGAATGGAAAAAATTTCTCGCTGCTGAACTTGAGCGTTTGAACGACAACAAAGACATACATCAGGCTAAAAGCATGAACTGATGCTTGAAAATTCGGAGTATAATATGAAGAAAATAAAACTAATGTCACATCTTGTTGCAGGTTACCCGACTGATGAACTTGCACTTACAGCCGCCCGCGCCCTTATTGCAGGCGGTGCAGATATACTTGAGATTCAGCTTCCGTTCAGCGACCCGAGTGCAGACGGACCTGCAATTCAGAGTGCATGCACCGAAGTTTTGGAGCGCCATTATAAGACAGCGGACGGACTTCGCTTTATCGAGACAATCCACAAGGAATTCCCGGAAATTCCTATTTACATAATGAGCTACGGAAGTCTTGTTTATACGCCCGGAATTGAAGCTTTCTGCAAGAAGGCTGCTGCCGTTGGCGTAAAGGGAATGATTGTACCTGACCTGCCGTTTGACTTTGACGAAGGTCTTACAGCGGCGTGCAAGGCAAACGGAATGATAAACATTCCTGTTGCTGCGCCAAGCATGAGCGCCGAGCGGCTCAAAAAGCTTGCCGGAGCAGGTTTTCCGTATATTTACGCCGCGCTTAGAACAGGCATTACCGGCACAGACACTACAATCAATGATGAAACGCTGAACTTTCTGAAAAAGGTAAGTGCCGGCGGTTCAAAGATTTACGGCGGTTTCGGCATCTCAACCGGCAAACAGGCTGCCGCACTTGCTGATTCAGTTGATGCCGTTGTCGCCGGTTCTGTTTTTGTGCGCATAATCACTCAAAACAAAGACAACAAAGAAAAGCTCTTTGAAGAGATAAAGGCTAAGACAGCCGAAATCACCGGCGCGTAAGAGCTTTTAAGTCTGCCGGTCTGCAAAAGAGCCGGCAGTCAGATATTTGTTTTCCTTTTTTAACACACAAACGGATTTCTTGTGCTATAATCAAACTGATGAAACAAAAAGTTGAAATAAAAAGCGCAAGAATCCGCAATCTCAAACATTTTGATGTCACAATTCCCAAGAATAAACTTTGGGAGAAGAAATTCTCTTGTTTGTATATTTTATGATTTATTCAAAAAAGGAAACCGTATTGAAAACAATTATAATCAAGCAATTAACTTCTGAATTGAATGATGATTATCTAGACTTTTTCGATAATCGTGCGTTTACAGATGAGAACCCTAACGGGCCTTGTTATTGTACATCCGCTAATCAGGATGAAGAAAATATTAAGCAGATGGTCAGCGAATTTAAGGAAAATGGCGTAAAAGAGACACTGCGCAAATATGCAGTAGAAATGCTGAATAAGAACAAGATTAACGGCTATCTGGCTTATGACGGCGAACTTGCTATTGGATGGTGCAATGCGGCTGATATAGAAAGCTATGCAGGGTTTGTTCCAGAATTTGCGAGAACTAATACTTGCGGAAAAACAATTTCCATTGTTTGTTTTGAAATTGCACCTGAATATAGGGGAATTGGCATAGCTTCTGCATTTATTGACAGAGTTTGTAGAGATGCAAAATCAAAAGGCTTTGTGGCTGTAGAAGGATATGCCAAGCTTTCTAATAAACGGAATGACTTTGATTATCAAGGCCCTTTACGGCTTTATCAAAAAGCAGGATTTGTAGAAGTTTCAAGAAACAATGATCAGATTGTTATGCGCAAAGTATTAAGCTGAAAGAGATAATATGCAAAATAGTAAATCAAAATGAGAGGCTTTTATGGATAAAGAATGGTCAGAAAAAAATAAGAAAATGCAGACGCTGATTGCAAAGGAAAGCACGTTTTCAGACGGAATAAAAGCTCTTATTGAATTGCGCAGAAGCTTGTTTGAGCAGATAACTGCTATTGTGAATACGTTCCCGGCACAGGCCTTTTATCAGATGCCGTTTGGTTCAGGCGAAGGAAATCATTGTACAAGTCTTGCATGGTCGCTCTGGCATGTTTTCCGCATTGAGGATATTGTCGCACATACATTGATTTTGCAGGACAGGCAGGTTTTTGAAAACGGCTGGCAGGCAAAAACTCAAAGCCCGCTTATTACAACCGGCAACGAGCTTGACGGTGAGGCAATGGCAGAGTTTTCAAAGAAGCTGAATATCAAAGCACTTTATGAATACTGCAAGGCTGTTATGGAATCAACAAATGCGCTTTTGCAAGGGTTGCAATTTGCAGATTTGAAAAAGCAGTTTTCTGACGCGGATAAACAACGGCTAGTTGATAGCAAGAGTGTGAGTTCCGATGAAAGCGCCGTCTGGCTGATTGACTACTGGTGCGGAAAGAGCGTAAAAGGCTTGATTCAGATGCCGTTTTCGCGCCACTGGATTATGCATGTTGAGGCGATGCGGCGCATTAAAAACAAGCTTTGCCAGGAAGCAAAAAAAGGCGTAGATCAAATTGCCTATTGCGGACTTTACTGCAAGCACTGTTTTTTAACGGAATGGTGCGGCTCGTGCAGAACGGTGTACAACACCTGTTCTTATGCAACTGAATCACCGGATGGCGTGTGCCCGAATACAGCCTGCTGCAAACAAAAGGGCATAGACGGCTGCTACGAATGTAAAGAGCTTTACAACTGTCATAAAGGCTTCTACGCACTCGACGAAGAAACAAACGCTGTAAGAGTTCTTGGCTTGTTCATTCAGAAATACGGCAAAAAAGAATTTATGAAAGTCATGGATTTCATGCACCAGAATGAAAAATTCCAGAAAGTTCAGGATGTTCTCGGCTGCGACATCGACGAAGGCTTGAAACGCCTTGAAACATGGAGAAATAAAATGCAGCATAAGGAGTGATTTTTATGAAATGGATTTTTTTTGATCTTGGCGCAACCTTAGTTGATGAAATCGATGTATATAAAAGCAGGTGTGAATTCGCAATCCGACAATTAAATATTTCGCCTGATGAGTTTATGAACAGGGTTTATGAGGAAGCAAAAAAAAGCCCGACACCTATCGGGTCAGCAGCCAAAGCTTATGGAGTTGTTTTGCCGGAATGGGACAACAGTTTGGAAAAGCTGTATAAAGCCGTTCCTAGTGTGCTCTCAAGCTTATATGGCAAATACAAGCTTGGAATTATTGCAAACCAGTCATTGGGAACGCAGGACAGAATTGATAATTGGGGTATTGGGCAATATTTTGATGTTGTTATTGCTTCAGCCGAAGCAGGGGTTGCAAAGCCTGATTTGAAGATATTTACTATGGCTCTTGATAAGGCAAAATGCAAACCGGAAGAAGCCGTAATGATAGGAGACAGATTGGATAATGATATTGTTCCGGCAAAGAAATTAGGCATGAAAACAATATGGGTTCGCCATGAGTTTTCAAAATATCAGCGCATAGACGATGAAAGTAAAAGACCGGATTATATTGTTGACAGCATAGATGAACTGACAGGTTTGTTTGAAAGAGAATTTGAAGGAGTTTGAACAATGAAAAAATGGTACGATGAAGAATACGAATTTACAGTGGAAGTAACAGGATTTTTGCATGGCGACCACACTGAACGCTATTGCCGGAATGGTGAAGAAGTAGGCGACACATATAAATGCACCTACGGCTGTCCGGTAAATCAGAACGGTTACGGCATCTGCTCCAAAACAATGATGATGCTTTATCCTTTAATGGAAGCCATAAGAAGCGGCGGCGATTTGGAAAATCTTGGCGGTGACAGCAAGTACACAAAAACTATCGTCTGCCCCGACGGCTGTGTTATGTTCAAGCTTACGGCAAAACCGCTCGGAAACGAGAATTTCCACAAAGGCAAATTCTGGGATTATCCGGATCAGACTGTTTAATCAATTAAGACAGCAGAAACTATGGAGCAGATTATTCTTTATAGCGAATCTCTAAAGGACGATGTTTTTAAGTTTACGGATAAGTGTTTCTGTGAGATTGGAAAAACATTTGAGCCCGAAGGCCGCCATTCTTTTTATAATAATATCGAAAAAGAGTTTGACTGTTTCTGGTGTCTTTTAAAAGATGGAAATGTCGCCGGAACTGCGGCTCTTAAGAGAATTGATGAAAACACATCTGAATTAAAAGCACTTTACTTATCCAGAGAAATACGTGGAAAAGGCTTTGGCTACAGGCTGCTTAATCAGGCAGTTGATTACGCAAGAAGCCGAGAATACAAGCGGATTGTGCTTGATTCTATGTCAAAATACACAGATGCTTTAAGACTGTACGAAAAATATGGGTTTAAACATATTGAAAGATACAATGACAATCAGTATGCAGATGTTTTCATGGAATATGTTTTAAAATCTTGACTTGTAAATTGTACAATAGTACAATGATTTTATGACAGATATAGTTATAGATGCATCTTGCATTTTAGAGTTTCTCTTGAATCAGCAAGGTAAGAATCTTGTTGTGGAAAAGGTTTCTGATAACGGATTGGTTTCACCTGCCTGTTTGCCTTATGAAGTTGGGAATGCGGTGAGTAAACTAATCAAACGAAAACTGTTGTCTGTTTTTGACGGAGCAGCAGTTTATCATGAATTTGCAAGAATCCCGATACGACTTGTGGAACCAGATATTACTAATGCAATTGTTATAGCAGGAGAAACAGAATCTTATGCTTATGATGCGTATTACATTTCTGTAGCAAAACAATTATCACTGCCATTGTTCTCTATGGATTCTGGAATGCAAACAAATGCTGTTAAGCAGGGGGTTGTATGCTTGTAATGACATATTCAGAAGCACGACAAAATTTTGCTACAGTTCTTGAAAAATCAAAAAATGATGGCTGTGTTTTCGTAAAAAGAGCAGACGGTTCTATGTTTAAAATTTTACCTGAACAATCAAACCGTTCTCCTTTTGATGGAATAAAAACCTTATACGATATCCGTCACGAAGATATTATGTCTGCATTAAAAGAAACCCGCGAAGAAAATTAAAGCAATAAACTTTATGACAAATAATATCAAGAACAGACCGCACTTTCCCGGTAAAATTATCTTATAAACTTAAGAAAAGGAGCAAAAGCAATGGATGATTTTACCCCGCTGTTAGAATACATTGAAACTCACATTGAAAACAAACTTGATTTAAAAGAGCTCTCAAACTTTATGGGCTACAGTCCTTATTACCTCAGCAGAAAATTTATGAGTGATTTTGGAATGCCGCTTACCGGTTACGTACGAATCAGAAAGCTGCAGTATTCCATAAAGGATTTGCTTGCTGATATGAAGGTGATAGATGTTGCCATGAAGTATTCCTTTGAATCGCACGAAGGGTTTACAAGATCGTTTCAGAAGCTTTTTGGTTCTTCTCCTAAGGTTATAAAAAATTATTTGCAGGACTACAGCGTTCCGGAAGTTGGGATTCCTGCAATTACCAAAACCATTTCACAGGAGAATACAAAAATGAGTTTAGTTGATGATATGCATAAAATGATTTACACGATTCTTGGTAATTCTTTTGAAGAACTTTCGGCTGGCTTTTGTTCAAAAATTGAGCTGCGTTTACTGAGCGATAACACTATCAGTATTTTTGATGATGGTCGCGGAATCAAGCTGGATGATGGCGGTGAAGTTCACGAGGAAGTTCTGCAGAATCTTTTTTCGGGAAAGCCCATTACAAAGGTTGAGTACGCTCGCATGGGCGACCTTCCTTTAGATGAACTTAAGCTTGTTAATTCCTTGAGTGAATCTTTGCAGATTACAGTCTGGCGAAACGGAAATATTTACCGGCAGGATTATGTTCGCGGAGTTCCACAGCACGCACTTACTGCAAAAACAAATGATTCTGAAATTGAGCACGGAACTCAGATAATTCTAAAACCAGATTCCGTGATTTTTGAAGACCCGGTTTTCAGTAAAGAAAAACTTCAGAGTTGGGTAAAAGACAATTATCAAGAACTGGCAGATAAGATAACTATCACACCTGCCTGTTAATATACTTCGCAGTTACATATCTGTCTTTATTAATTTCAAATCGAGACACTGAACCGGATGCACCATTAAATCTGTGGTACATCCGGGCTTCCAGCGTCTGCCCCATAAGCATTGACTGAAGAAAACTCAGCGCCGTACCATGCGAAACTATAAGAATGCGTTCCTGTTCGTTTGAAATAATTTCTTTATAAAACGGGTAAATACGCTGCCACAAATCTCTGTCAGATTCTGCATCTTCAAAAGGGCGATAGTCTAAATCATATTCTTTTGTCTGTGGGATTTTATGTGCATCATACCAGTCCCAGGGTTTACCGTTTCCAGCCCCTGCATTTACTTCGCGAATCAACTGATTAAAAACAGGTTTAAGTCCAAGCAGGCTTCCAATTTCTTCTGCAGTCTGGGCTGCACGTTTTAAATCAGAGGCATACATAATGTATCCTTGGCCACAGCCTTCGTTTTTCAAAAACCTTCCAATGTTGCGGGCCTGCTCGTGTCCAAGTTCGGTAAGGTCCCAGTCTCCCCAGGCACCGGCGTGTCCGTTTGTGTGATGCACCGACTGGGTGTGCTGAACTGTTATGATTGTTTTATTGTAAATATTCATAGGTCTATTATAACAGAAAAAGGATTTCCGCCAAGCAGAATTACACATCTATGCTTTTCTCTTTTCGCTTTAGTCAGTTCCTTAGAAAAGATTTAACAGGCGAAAAGCGTCGATTTCGCTTCGCGAAATCTCAAGAATTTGTATAATGCATCCTGTTGCCAATCTATCAAGTTTCACCGCAAGGTGAAACTTGGCGGGTTTGCTGGTTAAGCTTGTTTTGTAGATTAAATGAAGAATAAAGTTTTATATTATCTTTCAAGTTTTTGCGAGCAAAAACTTGGCGTTTCACTAGTTTAACCTAAAAATATAGAAAAAGCTTACTGTGAAACGCAAATATTGACTTTTTATGCTGTTTTTTGTATAAAAAAGAATGAACCTTTTTAGGGTAAAATAAATTTTGGGAGTATCCAAGTGGTTAAAATCAGACTTAAGAAGTTTGGAACAAAAGGCCGCCCTTTCTACCGCATCGTAGTTCAGGACGTTCGCAAACCTCGTGATGGTACTACTATCGAAGAAATCGGTGTATATCATCCTATTGAAAAAGAAGAAAATCAGATTTCTTTCAACGAAGAAAGAGCACGCTACTGGATTGGCGTTGGTGCACAGCCAACAGACACAGTTCGTAAGATTTTCAACAAAAAGAACTTTCATATCTAATTTTCGAGGAGTGTAGGGGTGGAAAAAGACCTGATTGAATATTTAGCCAAATCACTGGTCGATGATCCCGGGGCTGTCTCAGTAAACGAGGTTGAAGGTGAAAAGGGTGCAGTTCTTGAACTTAGAGTTGCACAAGCTGATATCGGTAAAGTAATCGGAAAATACGGTCGTATTGCTAAGGCTTTGCGTACTGTGTTGAGTGCTTCTGCCGGAAAAACCGGAAAGCGTTACACGCTGGAAATCCTTGACTGATGGAGCAGCGCTCTGGTACATCAAATCAGCAGTTTGTTGTAGGGATTATTCGTCAAGCGCACGGCTTAACGGGTAAATTCAAAGTGGAAAGTACTTCAGGCGAAAGCGAACATTTCGCACAGCTTACAGAAGTTACTTTGCGGAACGGAAATACAGAAAAGCTTTTTGCTGTTGAATCTGTAGAAGGTTGTGTTTCTAATCTGCTAATGAAATGTGCAGGCATTAACAGCCCGGAAGATGCTGCAAAGTACCGGAATTGGGAAATTGTTGTGCCGCGTGACAAGGCTTGTCCTTTAAAAGAGGGTGAGTACTATGTCGAAGATCTAAAACAATGCACGCTTATTTATAGCGGGCAAGACGGGTGTGCAGCGAAGACTGCGCCTATTGAAATAGGTACGATTACAAGCGTAATGGAAGGCGGAGCCGGTTACCTTTTGGAGGTTTCCTTGTCCGAGAGCTTTGCCGGTTATGGCGGAAACAATGCGAAAACCAGATTAATTCCTTTTAGGAATGAATTTATCGGAAGCATTGATTTGGAGCACAAAACCGCACAGCTGATGCACCTCTGGATTCTGGAGTAGTCTATGAAATTCCATGTGCTGACCTTGTTCCCTGAAATACCTAAAGCCTTTTTTGAAAGTTCAATAATGGCTAAGGCTGTAGAAAAGGGAATTATTGCCTACGACTTGGTGAATATCAGAGATTTTGCTTTTGATAAACATAAAACTTGTGACGATAACCCGTACGGGGGTGGGGCTGGAATGCTTATGCTGCCGGAAACCCTCGGAGCTGCCCTTGATTCTGTAGAGTCTTGGAAGAAGCGCGTTGTTTATGTAACGCCTTCAGGAAAGCCTCTTACACAGAAACTTGCGCAGGAATTAAGTCAGGAAACTGATTTGGTCTTAATTTGTGGAAGATACGAAGGTATCGACCAAAGAATTATTGATTCACGTGTTGATGACGAAATCTCTATCGGAGATTATGTAATGTCATCAGGTGAGATTGCCGCTCTTGTGGTAATCGATACAGTATACCGCCTTATTGACGGTGTAATTTCCAGTGAATCGTTGGACGAGGAAAGTTATTCTGACGGACTTTTGGAATATCCGCAGTATACGCGGCCGGAAGTCTACAAAGGCATGCGTGTGCCGGAAGTGCTTTTGTCAGGCCATCACGAGAATATCCGTAAATGGCGCTTGAAACAGAGACTGGCAAAAACTCTTGCGGTCAGGCCGGATTTAATTGCGGCTGCACGGCAGGCCGGAACTCTTTCGAAAGAAGCTGAGTTAATGATAGGCGAGCTGACCGGATTTGCGGTGGCTCAGCCAAAAAAGAAGCGTAAAAAACGCATTCTAGAAGAAACAGGAGACAAAGATGGACATAATTAAGACTATCGAAGCTGCTCAAACTAGAGATGACATTGCACCTTTCAAAGTTGGTGATACTGTAAAAGTATACTTCAAAATTATTGAAGGTAAAACAGAACGCATTCAGGTTTACGAAGGCCTGGTTATCTGCATTAAAGGTGCAGGCGTTTCAAAGACTTTCACTGTTCGCAAGAACTCTTACGGTGTAGGCGTTGAACGTGTTTTTCCGATCAACTCACCGCGCATTGCTAAAGTTGAGGTTGTACGTCCTGGTAAAGTACGCCGCTCTAAGCTTTATTACATCCGCGATAAAATCGGTAAAGATGCAAAAATTAAAGAGCTTATCACAAAAAAAGCTGACTAATTTTAGCAGCTGTTCTTGTGTGTGTAGAAAGGCCGCATAATGGCAGACATTTCTACACGCGCAGTTACACACATTTCTTTAGATAAAGCCGCTCTTTCTTCAACAACTGCTTTGAAGGATGGCGGCTTTGTTTTTGTCAGGGTTTTGGGGCAGAAACCGGACGGAAAAATGCTTGTTTCTTTTGCAGGCAATGTATTTGAGGCTGATTCTAAAATTGCGGGCGGCTTAAAGCAGGGCGATTCTTTCAAAGCGCAGCTTAAAATTGCAAACGGAAACGTTAATCTTATTCCGGTAAAAGCTGAAACGGCTGAAGCCTTTCAGGTTGCAGACAATACACAGGCTTTATTCGCTTCTATGTGCTCTGCGTTCGGGCTTGCTGCCGACGAGACTTCGCTGAAACTCCTTCAGTTTATGCGCGAGAACGGCGCGTATTTCACAAAGGACGAGCTTCAGGCATTACAGAAAAAAGCAAAGAAATTCGGTTCAAAAGCGGCAAAAATGGCTGAAATTGCAGCTTTTCTTAAGTCAAAGGGCATAGAGCCTGACGATGAAGCTATTGATGAAATATTCTCACTTTTTGACGATTCAGCTAAAAAAAAGAAATCAAAAAACATTTCAGACGGTCAGCTTAATAGTGCGACCGGCTCGTTTTTAGACTTGCTCTATCAGAACCCGGAAGCGGTTTTAAAAGCAAAAAAAGGGCTTCTTACATTGTCCAATCATCTCGGTAACGAGAACACCCATTGGATTGTGCTTCCTTTTGAAAAGGAAATGAATGAAACCTTGTGGCAGGGCAATATCAGGCTGCTTTTGGATAAGTCAATTCATTCTGTTAAAAAGTTTTATATAAATGCTAAAAATAATGAAAAATCCTTGATTTTTGAATTTTTTCCGCCGAAAAATATGCATAGGGTATTTGTAATTCGTTATGCTGTTGAACCCGAAGTTTCAGAAAACGAGGTGGGACGTTTTACGGAGATTCTTGAGAACATTTTTGCTGCTGAGGGGCGCAGCCTTGAAATTGTTTATGACAAGAATCTTCTTGATGAATACTTTGTTGACAGCAGGCTGTTCATAAAAGGAGTGGATGAGGAAGCATGAGCAAAAAAGTTGCGGTCGCGCTTTCTTACCCCGACGGGGCTGAAGCTCCTTTTATTGTCGCTAAAGGCAAAGGTGACTATGCCGAACGGATTATCGAGATAGCCGAAGAAAATTCTGTATATTTAGTTAAAGAAGATTTGACGGCAGAAATTCTATCGTTGTATGAAATCGGTGATTATATTCCGCCGGAAACTTATGAAGTTATAGCAGGAATTTTTGCATTTTTGCTCAGGATGCGTGATGAACAAAATTAACAGTGATTTGCTTGAACTTGGTATGAAATTTTCAGCTCCAGTGTTTTTTGATGACGGAAAGCACATGTTTCTGGCAGAAAAAAAGCCGATAAGAAAATTTCATCTTGAAACATTGCAGCGCTGGCACATTCCTTATGTGGTTACATACGGAAAACTGCTTCCGAAAGCCTCAATTGACCTTGACGAGCTGTTAGGCTCGCCGGAAGAGCTTGAGGAGCTTGAAACTGAAGAGACAACTTCTTCGGGTGCATTTGCAGTTCCACATAATAATGAAGATGATTTGTCAGAAAGTTATGTCGGTCCTATTGATGAGAATCCTCTGTTTATAAGCTATTGCGAGCTGATTTCTGCAATGGGCATGATTATTGAGTCAATCCGCGCCGACTCTTCAGCTGATATTGTTCAGTATGTTGAGAGCCTTTCGGAGCAGCTCTACAGCCTGATTGAGAAGAACGCGAGCTTTGTAACAGGCTTTCTGCTTATGGGCGAAGTCAAAAAGCACGATTTTGCGCAGGCAGCCGTTGATTCTGCTATTCTGACATATCTCATTTCAAAGAAAATGGGCATTTCGCCCAAAAAGATAAAGCTTTATGTAACAGGCGCGCTTGTTCACGACATCGGTATGTTTATTATGCCTGAATCGCTTATCAAAAAGAAGGCGTCACTGATTCCAGAAGAATTTTCAAAACTGAAAATGCATACAATTGAAGGCGCAAGAATGGCAAGTGCGCTGCTTCATTGTCCTTCTGAAGTTACTGACATGATAAGCCAGCACCACGAGCATTGGAACGGCGAGGGTTATCCGCGCGGAATGAAAGAAGACGAGATAAGCACTGGTGCTGCAATTCTTGCTGTAACAGACGCATTTGAAGCTATGATTACAGAAAAAGCTTACCGTACTTCTATGCTCGGTTACGAAGCAATGAAGATTTTGATAAGCGATAACGGACGGCACTTTTCGCCGGAAGTAGTCCGCGCTTTCATTCAGTGTATGGGCGTTTACCCGATTGGCTCGCTTGTGCTTTTAAGCGATTCTTCTATCGGGCGTGTCGTTCAGGGAAATGATTCATCTCCTTTGCGGCCGGATATACGGATTCTTATTTCGGCAGAAGGCGAGAAATTTCAGAACAATACTGGCCCTGTTCTGAAGCTTGAGAATATGCGCAAGCTTTTTATTGTGCGTGCCTTAGATGCAAAAGATTTGCATGGAAAGCTCGAATAAACAGATAGGAAATGATGGTGAAGGGCGTGCCGCAAAGTTTTTGGCGGACGCCGGATATGAAGTTCTTGTGCGGAATTACCGTTCAAGATTTGGCGAAGTGGATATAATTGTCTGCAAGGACGAAACCGTTGTTTTTGTTGAAGTTAAGACCTGGCCTAAGGGTGACTTTTTCAGTCTTGCTCAGGCTGTGGGAAAACAGAAGCAAAAAAGAATAATTAAAACGGCTAAATGTTTCCTTGCAGAACATCGACAATATAATGAGTGCTATGTGCGTTTTGATTTAATTGCCCTTGATATGCCTGGGTATGATGAGATTTACCACATAGAGAATGCTTTTTCGGAGACCTTATGAGTTCTGTATCAAAAAAAGCTGCTGCAAAAGCAGAACGTTCAGCGCGTGTCGCAGAATTACAGACAAAAATACACGATCCGGCTTATATAGACGGTGCAATTCAGCGTATTGCACAGGTTTTGAGCAACAATCTCGTGATAGATAAGAAACTGACACAAGGACAAAGTTTTTATGGCGCAAGATAATTCTGGAAATCATTTCGGTAAGTCATTTTCAGGACGACATTCTAACCAGACTAAAAAAAACGCTGGTAAAGAACACAGCCGGTTTAATAAACGTGAAAATCATAAAAATACTGAACAGAAATCATTTAAGTCAAATTTAAAAGATTCACCTGTTGAATCACCAAGACTGGATACCCCGAATTGTGCATATTGCGGCGAACCTATATACGATTTGCCTTCTGCAATGAGCGACAGGGATACACTTCAGCCTGTTCATTTTGACTGTGTTTTGAAAAAGCTCAATGATTCAGAAAAATTAAATGAAAACGAAAAAATCACATATATAGGTCAGGGAAGATTCGGTGTAGTATATTTTGAGAATCCCCATGATTTACGTCATTTCAAAATAGAAAGAATAATCGAGTGGGAAGACCGCGAAAAAAAGGCTGACTGGCGCACTGATATAGCTTCAAAGTTCAGTCAGACAAAATAAATATTTTCTTAATTTGAAAAAATGGAAAAGCTTCAAATCGAATGATTTGAAGCTTTTTTTGAAGAGCTATACATTAAAAAGGATGTATGTGCCGGAAACCAGAATCGAACTGGCACGGCCGTTTGAATTGCCGAGGGATTTTAAGTCCCTTGTGTCTACCTATTCCACCATTCCGGCACGTCGATAAAGACATAGAGATAATATAAGAATTAAAGGGTTTGGTCAAGCTATGTTTACAGACACACACTGCCACCTGGCTATGATGCAGCAGCGTGAAATTGCACTTGCAGATTTTTTCAAAGAATACTACAGCAAAGAGGATAATGGCGCGTTTTTAGTCGATATCGGCACAGAAGTTGACGACTTTTTTGAGCGTATAAAGCTGAAAGAAATAGCAGAACAAGCCGTCGGTACAAGCAGTTTTCTCTATTTTTCAGCCGGAATATGGCCTTCAAAACAAGATGTAGAAAACCGTAAAGAAGTCTGCACAAAATTAGAAAAGCTGATTAAAGAACATGCACAAGACATCTGTGCCTTAGGCGAGTGCGGTTTTGACAGACGAGAAAATCCGCCTGAATCTGGCAGACAGCATTTGGCGGCAGAAGAAGAACTGTTTGCGGCGCAGGTTGAAATGGCCAAAAAATATGATTTGCCGCTTATAGTTCATTCACGCGACGCTTTTGAAGAGACTTATAGTGTGCTTAAAAACGGAAATCACGACAAAGTTGTGATTCACTGCTATTCTTATGATAAAAAAGCTGCAAAGGCCTTTCTTGATTTGGGCTGCTATATTTCCTTTTCGGGCACAATAACGTTCGTCAAGGGTGCGCAAAAAGAGCAGAATATAGAGCTTTTGAACTATATTCCGAAAGACCTGCTGCTTTTAGAGACAGACGCGCCTTATTTAGCACCAATGCCTTTCAGGGGCAAGACGAACACGCCGCTTTTAATCAAGCATACTTATGAGTTTGTTGCCGGAAGTCTGCAAATGCCTGTTGATTTGCTTTCAAAGCTTGTTACAGAAAACGGCAGAAATTTTTTCGCTATAAAAGACGCTTAAAAAATGTAAAAAATGCAAAAAAACTAAATTCTTCTGGTATTTTTTAACAAAGCTATGTATACTTAATTTATGGAATGCAACAAAAATACTAAGAAATGCTTGAAAGAATTGTGCACAGCCTTGACACTTATCGATACTCCTAAAAAGATGCAGGAATTTCTTGAATGTCTGCTGACAGAAGCAGAAGTTATCGATATTGCAAACCGTTGGCTTTTGGTTCGTGAAATTGACCGCGGTACGACACAGCGTGAAATTGCAAAGAACTATAATATGAGCCTTTGTAAAATTACACGTGGTTCGCGCGAACTTAAAAAAGACGGAAGTGCTTTTAAAAAAGTTCTTGAAGAATTTAAAGCGTCTCAGTCAGAGTAGAGTAGTAGCTCTGAAAAAAAAGGCTGCCCAGAATTGGACAGCCTTTTATTTTTTATAAAGCCTGCTGTTATCTAAGAATCTGAATTATATCAGCCGGTCTATTGAAGTTTTGTGCAATGTCAGCCGCTGTCTCGCCTTTTTTATTTTTGGCGTTTTTGTCTGCGCCGTACTGCATAAGAACAGAAAGAACATTTGAATCTGCGCATTGTGCCGCATAATGAAGCACTGTGTTTCCGTTTGCGTCAGTTTTATTCTTGTTTGCATTAAGAATATCAATAAGCACAGACGGATTATCTGTTATTGAAGTTGTAACAGCGTTAGCGCCTGTTGAATCAATAGCAAAAACATCAGCACCACAGCTCAAAAGATATTTAACAGCGTCATTCATGCCGGCAGATACTGCAAGCTGAACAGGTGTTTTTCCGCTATTATTCTTTGCGTTTATATCATAGCCGAGCTTAACTAAAAGCTCAAAGACCGAAAGCGGCGCATTTTCAATTACGGAGATATGCAGCGGATTGTTCTTGTTTACGTCTACAATATTGCGGTTTGTTCCCAATGTTGACTGAATAAGCTTGTCGCCCTTTCTGATGATAATGCCGAACGGCGTCTTGCCATGCAAATCTGTAGAGAGCGGGCTGACGCCTGTCTTTTGAATAAGCGAAATAAGCTCTTCAAGTTCTGTTGTTGTTGCCTCGTGGAAGGCGTTTCTGCCGTACACGTCAACGATTGTTGGGTCTGCGCCTTTTTTAAGCAGAAGCGAAGCCGCAACCGGATTCTTGCACTGAATTGCGTCCATCAGAATGCTTTTGCCTGTAACATCCTGTGAGTTTAAGTTTGCGCCTTTAGCAATAAGCTGCTTCATTATTTCAATTCTGTTCTGACGTGCAGCTTCTGCAAGCGGTGTCTTGCCAGACTGGTTTTTGATGTCTACATCATAACCGGCGGCGAGCAGCTTTGCACAGCTTTTTTCTGCTGCCCATCTTACACAGGCGTGTAATGCTGTGTTGCCCTGATTGTCTGTAATGTTTTTGATTGCGCCTGCCTTTATAAGCTGCTGAACGCCCTGGTAGTTGTCAGATTTAGTCGCACTAAAAAGCGGTGTCTCGCCGTAACAGTTTGCAACGTCAACGGCAATTCCTGCATCAAGAAGATAGCGTACACTTCCGGCTGTTGCCTTATGCTCAAGCGCAATATGAAGCGGTGTGTTGCCGTAAGCGTCTGTGACTTTCAAGTTTGATGCATTTACAAGAATCTTAAGAATATTTCCATCTCTAAGGCATCTTGTTAAAGGAGATTCGCCGTTTATGTCTGCTGCAAAAATGTCTGCACCATGAGTTGAATAAATCTTGATGTGTTCTACGTTTTTTAAAGCAACAGCCTGTGCAAGCGGTGTAAGACCTTTTTTGTTTGCAGCATTAACTCTGGCTCCTGCGTTAATCAGTCTTATAACAAGGCTGCTTGACATGCCGCCGAGTGTGGCAATTTGCAGTGCATTGTCGCCGAAAATGTCTTGTGCTGAAGTGTCGGCCTTATGCTCAAGAAGCAGTGTGTAAATGTCGTCCTGTGCTTCTTTTGGCGCTGTTATAAGCAGCGGAGTCTTTAATGTTGAGTCACATGCGTCTACATTTGCGCCTTTTTCAAGCAGAAGCTTCGCATGATTCAGTCTGCCGTAACGTACAGCAAGGTGAAGCGGTGTCGCGCCCGAAATGTCCTGTGCGTCAAGAAGCGAGCCGCATGAAATAAGATAGTCTGCTATGCCGTAGTGGTTTCTTACAACAGCAAGATGAAGCGCAGTCTGGTCGTCTTCAAAAGTCTGGCGTGCATTTCTTGTTTTTACGGTGTTCTCAAAATATTCAAAGTCGCCCCTGATTGGTGAAACACCGGCAAGAATGAGGGCGGCGGCAAGAGCTGCGCTTGTTGGGCTTTCTGTATTTGTGTAGGCAAGGGCAAGCGGCGTCAGACCGTTGTTGTCTCTTATGTCAAGGTTAAGGTCTCGTTCAATACATAATGCCGCGCCGTCAATGTCATCGTTCTTTATAAAATAGTGGACGATGTTCTGCCCTCTTATGTCGCGTACTTCTCCTACAGGCTGAATAATGAAAACCGGATAAAAGCATTTGTCTTTTTCAATTCCGGCTGAAAATGCCATTTTGCCTTCAGAGTTTCTTGCAAAATAATCTGCGCCGCCGTCAACCAATGCCTGTGCTGCATTTGCTGAATAATAGCGTATTGCTGTAAAAACAGGCGTATCGCCGAGATTGTTCTTCTGTTCCGTATCTGCGCCGCGCGCAATAAGCCATGTAACAAGCTCTGCATTGTTTGCCATTGCCGCCGCATGAAGCGAACTGTAGCCGTTTTTGTCAGTCTGATTATATGCTTTTGTGCGGTCTAATTCCTGCTTTGCTTCTTCAACTCTTCCTGCAAGAATCAGGTTGATTACATTCCAGTCACTTGTGTATTTTTCTGTATTTACCGGAGTTGTTGCTGTAGCTATGCTTGTAGCCGCCGTTTTCGCAGCGCCTGTTGTGTCTGTTGTGCTGGCTGCGTCTGTGCCGTTTGTAGATGGCTTAAACTTTGAGTTTAAGTCGGTTTCAGTTCCGCTTGATTTTGCCGTTGCAGCAGATTCTGCCGGTTTTGTGCTTGTGCTTGCAGACGGTGTTGTGTCTGTTTCATAAAAGAAATCGTCGTCATCGTCTTCGTAGACAAAATCATCATCTGAATTATTTTTTACTTGAGGATTTGTAAATGTTTCTGCGTCAGAGTTTGTGTTTTTTGCAACCGGGTCGCCCTGCAATGTTGGAACAGGATGGCTGTCGTCTTCTACCGGTTTTGGCGGTGCAGGTTCTTCGGGCACTTTTTCAGGCACGTCGCCTATGCCTAAAATTCCGCTGGCAATAAAAGCTGCCGCTGTAGGTGCCATAACGCCCGCAATTGCTCCTGATACGCAAGAAGAAAACATTGTCAGAATTAATATTGAAGAAATAATTATTGTAAAAAACCGTCTTTTTTTCATTTACCAAATCCTTGTGAAATGGGCATAGTTCGCCCCTTTCGTTTTATATCGGCGGCAGATGTATAGTTCTTTAGAAAAAGGTGGAAACTTTGCCTGTTTTGCTGTATGCTTTAACAGACTGAAAAAATGTAAAACGTTTGGAGACTAATTTGAACGACGAATTGAACGAACTTGCCGACCAGCTTGAGCAGAACGACCAGAACTTGCAGCCTGAAAAAAAAGATATTTTTGACAAACTGATGCATCTGCCGGTCTTGAATATATTTGAGCCATTTTACAAGAAATACAAAGAGGCGCTGCTTTATCTCTTTTTTGGCGGAACCGCATTTTTCTTGAATATAATTCTTTTTGCCGCCATAGACAAATGCTTTCATATAAACGAGCTTGTCAACAACATAATTTGCTGGATTGTCTGCGTGCTTTATCAGTATTTTACCAACAGAACCTGGGTTTTTGACGGTCACGTTGACACAGCCGCTGAATTTATCAAGCAGCTTGTCAGCTTCTTTGGCGGCAGGCTTTTTACGCTTTTCCTTGAAGAGCTGATAATCGCCGTCTTCATCACATGGCTCGGCTTCAACACAATGATAGTAAAACTAGCCGCCCAAGTAGTCGTAATCGTTACAAACTACATAATCAGCAAACTGATAGTGTTCAAGAAAAAATGAAAGATGATGCTTAATGTAAAGAAAAAGGGGCGGGCAGGCTCTCCTTTGGGTTAAGCCTGTCCGCCCCATGTCAGTTTAAATGAACAGCTATTCAGTCTTTATTGTAACAACTTCGCTACGGTCACATTGCCCTCAAAGTCTTTCTTGTTTTTTAATTCACCGTTTTCATTGTAAGTGTAGTTCTGTATGCCGTCAATGCGGTTAAATTACAGTGTTTTTTAAATTTTTTTGTAAAAAAAATCACTTTTTTTTCAAAAACGCACAAAAATTTGTATTTTTAAACAATATATGTTATATGATGAATAAGAACATAAATATTTACAACAGCCAAGATGAATATCTTGCACAGATGAAAAGCGGTGCGCCGGGAACGCGTTTATGATAAACATAAAAAATAGCTTTATTTGCGTTCCCTGCAAGTTTTCGCAAGCGAAAACTTGGTAAGAAGGTACATAAACTGATTTTTTAAGATACACAAATCTTTTACTAATTTGCGCTTGCGCAAATTAGCAGGGTTTGCCGAACAGTCGTGTTTTGAAGAATAAGCCTAAACGCAAACCCGTGATGGCGTTTAACCAGAAATACGATTATGGCAAGCGCGCAGAATATCAGGTTGCAAGGCTTGAAACAACTTATCTCAAGAAAGGCGACACTTGGGAAAAAGCTCCGAAGGTCTATCAGATTATGGTGCTTGATTTTGTGTTTGACAAAAGCTCAAATGATGCAGTCAGCCGGTACGCAATGCGCACAGCAGACAACCGCGAGCTTTCAAACACACTCAATATCATTTTTATTGAGCTGCCAAAAGTCACCAAGCTTGAGAATAGCATTGAAAAGAACACAGCTTTAGAAAACTGGGCGATTTTCTTGAAAGAAGCTGATAATCCTAAAAAGACAAGGGTTATACAGAAATTAACTGAAACGGAGGCAGGGCTCATGAACGCAAAACAATCACTTTCTTCAATAAGTGCAAACCAAGACTTGTGGGTTGAACAGTTTCGGCAGGAAATGTTTGAGCGCGACATCCGTTCAGGCTTAAGTGCTGCTGAAAACATAGGACTTGAGCGTGGGCTGAAAGAAGGTATAACTAAAGGTCGTGCAGAAGGCGAACAAAAAGGGAAAATAGTTCTTGCAAAGAAATATATGGATATGGGACACACTGCACAGGAAGCAGCCGATTTTGCTGAAATTGATGTAGAATTATTGAAATAAACATGTCAACAAGTTCAACAGCCAAAACACGCAGCCGCCCGAACAGCGAGTTTGTCTTGTATAGCTACGGCGAGCCTGTGGCTATGACAAATGACAGCGGCACGTCATACTTTGGCACAGACATATTGGGCAGTGTCAGAAGCGTGACCGACAAATATGGCACAGTACAGGCAGATTACAGCTATGACGCGTTCGGCAGTCCTTACTTGGGTAATCTAGAAAATGACATAGGATTCGGTTACTGCGGCAAAGTCTATGACGTCGGTACAGGCTTGTATGATTACGGCTTTAGAGATTATTCGCCAGTTTCTGCACGTTTTACGACGATTGACCCGATTCGAGATGGAAGTAACTGGTTCAGCTATTGTATGAATGATGCGGTAAACTATAAAGACTATTTGGGTCTATTTACGATTGTTGATGAAATCAATAATGCTCTGAAGAATGTTCCTGGAGAAGTTATATATGTTGCAAAAGTACCGAATGCATCACCCTATATTTATCTGAATTCAGAATCATCGCAGACAGTTACAACTAAAACCAATTCCGTAGAAACGGCTAGTTTTGACAACAACTATTTAAAAGTATATGCAAATACGTCATTAACTAAATCTAATAATATTCCGCTTGATGCTGTTGATTTACCTGATGGAGCAATTTATAAAACATGGTCAGGTAGTAAAGTGTATGTAGAAGCTCGTTCAAACGGCACTTATAGCATCATGCCATCACTAGGAACTATCGTAATGAATGGATTAGGAAATGTTATGAAAACTTTTTCAAACATCGGAATTGCTATTGATAATATGGTAACATCCATTAAAAATAATTATCGTTCTGAAGGTGAGAAACAGCCGTATAAAGAATATAACGAATTATACGGCTACTATTCAGCAAACGAAGTTAATCGGCGTGCTGAAAGACATGAAAAAGAGAAAAATAAAGATAACTTTCTTAATACAATAGGTGCGTATAAAAATATGATAATCAGTAATGATGGAAACTACTATGCAAAATCAGGATGTAGCACAAAATGAAGAAACTAGTATTAATTTTTATATTTGTTCTTTCTATATTTTATTGCTTTGCTGGCGGTAAAAAAGAAAAAGAGCAGCAACTTAACGAAATAAAAGCAAGAATGGAAGCTAGAATTTTAGAAAATCCTAATGTTGAATCTGTAAAACTTCATTATTTGGAACACAAAGATTTTGCTTGGGAAATTTTTATTATTCTTAAAAATAACGGGCGAATTTGCATTGAATCCTGTACAGAAAATGATTTGGTAAATAACAATATTTGTAATATTGGAATGATAGGACAGTACTTTACTTGGGATTGGTTATTTTTTAAAGAATCAGCTAGGCGTGTTGATTTTTTATCCTACAAATTAATTGCATATTCTGCATTGCTAAATATACCGTTGAATTCTATTGATGATTATATCAATAACTACGAAAAGCTTTTGGAACTTGTTGAAAAAATTGCAGAACAGACACCTCAAGATCGTTCAAAAAGAAGTAATATGTATTATAAGGATTCAGACTTCTTTAATTATGCTGGTAATTTTGAAACTGACGAATATTATGGAATGCTTTTTTCAAAGAAGCTAAAAGATAATTTTTGGGCTAATTCTAACTAGCAGCTAATTTTTTCTTAAGTAAAGATCTGCTTCTTGGTAGACCTTTACAAGGCAAAACTCGAAAAGGAGTAAACCCAACTAAAATGAGAGTGAAAAACGGCACAAATGCAGTTTCTTCTACAAGTAGTGCAAAAACGCGCAGCCGCCCGAACAGCGAGTATGTCTTGTACAGCTACGGCGAGCCTGTGGCTATGACTAATGACAGCGGAACTTCTTATTTTGGCACAGATATCTTGGGCAGTGTGCGCAATGTTACAGACAAATACGGCACAGTTCAGGCTGATTACAGTTATGATGCTTTTGGCAGTCCATATCTCGGCAACCTTGAGAATGACATAGGTTTCGGCTACTGCGGCAAAGTCTATGATGTTGGCACAGGCTTGTATGACTACGGCTTTAGAGATTACAGCCCTGTATGCGCAAGATTCACCTCAATCGACCCGATTAGAGACGGCTCAAACTGGTTCAGCTATGTAGTCAATGACCCTGTGAATTATGTAGACCCATTGGGATTGGAATCTTGGAATAATTCTACACTTACTCGAGAAGAATATGATAAAAATTTGGGATTGCAGAGTCAATATTCTTGGGAACAAATACAGCAACATTTTGCAGATAATCCAAATGGAATAATATATAGATACGATACTATTTCATATTATTTAGGAATGTCGAATAAAGATTTTCCAAATATGGAAAAACCTAGTTTTGATATGGTTTTATTATTATCAGGTTTTACAGGAGTTTCAAAAACAATTGGAAAAACTGCTATTAATATGTTGAAGAATGCTTTTAAATCATCTTTATCTGCATTTGCGGTTGATGCATTTGTTCAAACGGCAAACGCTGCAAAGACAGGAAAATTTGAATTTAATGTGAATCAAAGTATTAATGCAACTACAGGCGGATTTATAGGAGGTTTTATTTCTGGAGGTATTTCACAAATTCCTTTGCGAAATGGAGAAACTCCTGAAAGTGCAATGTTACTTAGTAATGTGATAGGAGGAATGTCAGGAAGTATGACATCTCAATTGATGTTTAATTTTCAGAATAGACAATCTCTAGAAACGGATATGAGAAATGCTTGGATGAATGGTACTATAGGATGTATTATGATAGGACTCTTTAATATTGCTTACCCTTCCCCATTACCTAGTAATACTTTGCAAATTTTAAAAGATGGCTTGAAAGATGAAATAATTGGCACAACAACAACAAAATTTCTTAAAGATTCAATACTAAGCAATAACGAAATAAATTATGCTAATCCAGAATCTTTTCAGGAAAGCAGTAATAATTCAGCAAATGCCGGTAATGTTACATTTAAGAATATTAACTTTTATGGTTCTGGCAATAAATATATTGGCTTTAAAGGTATTCCTGGAGTTTGTTCAAAATGAAAAAGACGATTGTTTTAATTTATTGTTTATCATCAAAAGAAGTTATTAAGGAAGAAATAAAATGCAGGAAATAAAAGTAATCTATGGAAATATTCTTGTAATAGCTTTTTTAACTATGTCATTATTTCTTCTTGGATTAAACAATATAAATAAAGTTCTTGTTTATGTATTAATTCTTTCTATAGGGATTATATTTTTCTTTTTGTTTTTGAAAATCAAAAAAACGGACCCACTGTTAATAGTTGAATTAAATACTAACCAAAAGAAAAATATAAAAAGAATACTTATGTATCTAAAATTAGGTATCAGATTATTTTTTTATTCCTTTTTTGTTGTTACTATCTTTTTCTTTTGGTTCGGAAATTGGGGGAATATATGGTTAGAAAAATCTGTGCAATTTTTTAGCAAAAGATTCTCTAATAATTTTTTATTTAATATCGCAGCTTTTCTAGTACCTTTTGTTTACTGGATTTCTATAGAGTCTATTTATAGAAATGCTTTTTCATATTTGTATAAAAAATATAAGCTTAATGAAATAAATGATGATAGTATTAGTTAATTTTAAAGTATTTTGGAAACTAATAATGCTCATCTTTCAGATTATACAAATTCAACTCCATTATGTTTATCAACAGAAATGCAGAGCTTTTTCTGTTGAAACGGTACAAGCACAGAAACATTCGTTGGTGGTAGCGGCTCAATTACAATAATGCCACACAGGCTGATTTTTACGCTGATGCACAAAGGCGAGAGGGCAGCGGAGTACGCATTTCGAGTGCGCAAAAGTTTATTCTACGGAATTAGATTAAATAATATGTGTATCATTTACAAGTTTCCGTTCTACGGAAACTTGGCGTTTTGCTAGATGGTCTAAATTGAAATTAATTCCAATGCAAAACGCCACCGCTGCAAGTTTCCGCTTCGCGTAAACTTGAAAGATTATGTACAAGAGCGCGCTTTTGGGGCTGGTGTACAAAGACTGTCGGTTTTTGTGTAAACAAAAAGCGACACTTTTCGCCGTATGAACTTCAATATAAGATTAAGCTACTGCGAAAAGAGTTTCGCTTGGCACAAAACTTGAAAGATGGTGCACAAGGTCTGTTTTGGGGGACTGGTGTACATAAGATGCCGGTTTTGCGTAAGCAAAAGCGGCGCTTTTCGCCAGATAAGCTTTATTTGTAGATTAGGCTACCGCGAAAAGAGCTCTTCAGCAAGCTGCTGTACAGTTTCAAGCGGAAGATCTTGAACAGCTGCAATTTGCTCTATTGTACCGAGATTTGTCAAAAGCATATTCCGCGCTGCTTCAAGCTTAGCTTCAGAGCGGCCTTCTTCATAGCCTTCGCGCTTGCCTTCTCTGCGTACATCGCTGTCGTGCAGGCTCCACGAAAGATATGTCTTTTTCAGCTCTTCCACTTTCTTCTGTGTTTCTACCATGTCATCAAGCCTCCGCGTAAAATCTGATTCTGCCATATTTGTCTGCACGAACTTGAGGAAAGCGCGCAAACTCTTGTTTTTGATTTTGTCATACGCCGTACAGTTGAAAATCTGAACGATGGCCGCATCATCAATAAATACAGATGAATCTTCCTTGCACGTACGTCTTACAGTATAGCACGGAATACCTTTTTTGAAAGGGTCGAATCTGCACAAAAAGATTACGATGCTTTCTTTCAGCTCGCTGTAGTCCTGCCCCTTCAAAAGCGAATCCACGTCCATCATACCCTGATAATATCGAGTTCTTCTACCGATGTCATGCTCGTCTTTGTTCTGAATCTCTACATCATAAATGCGGTTGCTGTCCTTGACGTACACATCGAGCCTGATTCCGTGAGCCGTATAAAGAGGTGCAACTGTTTTCTGCGGCTCATTATACTCGATGTGGTCAATCTTAAAGCCAAGCATACACTCAAGTGCTTCTTTGCAAATGTCTTTGTCCTGCATCACAACGCCAAACATGAAATCATCGTAAAAGCAGAGTTCTTCAAACGGTTTAATGTAACTCATAAGTACCTCCGCTTTACTATCAGTTTTGTTTTGAATTTTTTTGTACTTTTCTGGAATAAGTCTTGAAGATTTTACAATTCTGGGCAAAACCTAGATTAGAGTATACATGGCTGCATGTTTGTATAAAGCCATAAACCTTTCAGTTTTTACTGAATTGACAAGGCAATCTTTTATTGGTATGTTGTCTTGCATAAAGAAAACTTGCGTAGTTGGTTTTGTCGGGCAATAGCGCAGCTGGTTAGCGTACAAGTCTGGGGGACTTGGGGTCGCGGATTCGAATTCCGCTTGCCCGACTGAAACAATTACGTAGGCTTCCTTTAAGCTTTTTCTTTTTTTATGTTTGTAACTCTCTGTCTAAATCCTACAATTCAAAAGACGCTTCTTTTTAAAAGAATAAACCTCGGCGAAGTGAACCGTTCTGAAAAGAATTTTACCGACGTTTCCGGCAAGGGCATAAACGTAAGCCGCGTTTTGTCACAGCTAGGCAGGCAGGTTCTTCACATTACACAGCTTGCAAAAGAAGACAAGGCTTGGTTTAAGGCTGAACTTGAAAAGCTGAAAATAGAGCTGCTTGCCGTTGGTACAACTGCAAGGGCAAGAACTTGCACGACCTTAATAGAAGAAAACTGCGTAACCGAGCTTGTAGAAAGCGGCAATAAAGTAGAGCCAGAAACTGAAGCTGAGCTTATTAAAGCTTTTGACCGCCTTTTTGCTGATAATTCCACAAAAATAGACGCGCTTGTAATTTCGGGCAGCAAGGCGCCGGGTTTTAGAGATTCTCTTTTTGCAGAGATTGCACTGAAAGCGCACCGCTGCAATGTGCCGCTTGTGCTTGATATAAGGGGCGCAGACTTACGCGCGCTGCTTGATGCTCTGCGCAAAGAGCCGGTAAAAGCCGGTGAGCCGCCGGTGGTGATAAAGCCCAATATACAGGAATTACACGAAACGTTTTTTGCGGAGCAGGGCGCGCCGCTTTCAGAAAATCAGATAAAGACGCTGCTTGCTGAAATTTTTGCACAGTACGGGCTTATGTCTGTAATTACGCGCGGAAAAGAGCCGGTTTTAGCCTTTGACGGCAAAAGCTTTTTGAGCATAGATTCGAAATGTATTCCTTCTGAAAAGATTGTAAACACAATCGGGTGCGGAGACGCTTTTGCGGCGGGCTTTGCTTCGGTCTTGGCAGAAACAGGCGGTTTTGAAGAGGCTGTAAGACAGGGCATAAAGTGCGGTGCGCTGAACGCTATGACACTTCAGCCCGGCTCAATAGAGCAGAAGTGATAGAGCCGCCCGGTCAAATAATCAAAAAAAGTATTTGCCTTTATCAGAAAAAATTAGGATATTAGATATATAGGAAAAACATGCTTTCAAAAGCACCAAAAGAGGTAATATGTCTGAACCCAATCTTGCTACTGTAGACCAGACCCTTTCAAATAAACTTAGTATTATTCCTTTGTCAGGACGGCCTATTTTTCCGGGTATTTTTACACCGCTGATGATTAATTCCGTTGACGACACAAATGTTGTTGAGACGGCTGCCGCTTCTGACGGCTTAATCGGCGTGGTTATGACTAAAAACGATGTCGAATCTCCGTCTGCCGCCGATTTACATTCGGTGGGAACAGCCGCACGCATTGTTAAAAAGATTAATCTGCCTGACGGCGGTGTCAATATTTTTATCTCAACAATCAAGAGATTCAAAATCCGCAAGGTTCTTTCTGAAAAAGCGCCGATTGTGGCTCTTGTTGAATATCTTGAGGACGAAGAGGACGATACTTTTGAAGTAAAAGCTCTGACGCGTGCCTTGCTAAGCGAAATGAAGGAAATTTCTGAAAACAATCCGCTTTTTTCAGAAGAAATGCGCCTGAACATTGTGAATATTGACCACCCGGGCAAAGTTGCGGATTTTATCGCTTCTATTCTGAATGTTGAAAAAGACGACCAGCAGCGCATTCTTGAAATGCAGAATGTGCGCCAGCGCATGGAGCAGGTTCTTGTGTTCATCAAAAAAGAGCAGGAGCTTCTGCGCATTCAAAAGCGTATTCAGAATGAAATAAACGACCGCATTGAAAAAAGCCAGAGAGATTACTTCTTGAGAGAAGAACTCAAAGCCATTAAAGAAGAGCTCGGCATGGCTGTTGACGCTAAAAGCTCTGACTATCAGAAATTCAAAGAGAAGCTTGACGCATTCAAATTTGAAGGCGAAATAAAAGAAGCCGTTGATTCTGAGCTTGAAAAATTTGCGCTTATGGATCCGAATTCTAGCGAATACATGATTTCGAGAAATTATCTTGAGACAATTGCCGCTTTGCCTTGGGGTGAACCAAAGCCCGAAGAATATGACTTGCAGAAAGCAAAGAAAATTCTTGAAAGCGACCACTACGGCCTTGAAGATGTTAAAAAGCGCATAATTGAATATCTTGCGGTGCGCCGCCTTAAAAAAGACTCAAAAGGTTCTATTATATTACTTGTCGGCCCGCCAGGTGTAGGCAAGACGAGTGTCGGCCGTTCAATTGCAAATGCAATGAACAAGCCTTTCTTCCGGTTTTCAGTCGGCGGTATGCGCGATGAAGCTGAAATTAAGGGACACCGGCGCACTTACATAGGCGCAATGCCGGGTAAAATCATACAGGGATTGAAGATAACTAAATCTAAGAGCCCTGTTTTCCTCATTGATGAAATCGACAAAATGGGTTCGTCTTATCAGGGTGACCCGGCTTCTGCATTGCTTGAAGTGCTTGACCCGGAGCAGAATGTTGCGTTCAGAGACCATTATCTTGATCTGCCGTTTGACGCTTCTGACATTCTGTTTATCTTGACGGCAAATTCTTTTGACTCAATACCAGGACCGCTTCTTGACCGCGCCGAAATCATCAATCTTTCGGGCTACATCGATCAGGAAAAGGTTGAAATTGCAAAGAAATATCTCATCCCGCGAAGCCTTGAGCGCAACGGTCTTAAAAAGAGCCAGATAAAATACTCAAAGGAAATGCTCCTGCTTATTGCAAACAGCTACGCAAGAGAATCTGGTGTGCGCAATTTTGAGAAAAATCTTGATAAGATTCACCGCAAAATTGCGACAGAGCTTTTGACCTCTGACGAGTATCTTTCTGCTGAAACCGATGAGGCACGCAATGCCGTTCTTTCTGCAAAAAGAGAGCTTACAGCCGAAGACATTAAGAAATATCTCGGCAACCCTGTCTTTGATGAGGAAGAAATCAAAAAGGCTGACAGACCTGGTACTGCAATTGGTCTTGCTTGGACAAGCATGGGCGGCGACACGCTTATAATTGAAGCTGTCGCGCTTGCAGGCAAAGAAGGGTTCAAGCTTACAGGTCAGATGGGCGATGTAATGAAGGAATCTGCCGAAATTGCGCTTAGCTGGGTACGCCGCTACGCAATCGAAAACGGTTTGGCTGATGCCGAATGGTTTGACAAGAACACGATTCATCTTCATATTCCAGAAGGTGCAACGCCGAAAGACGGCCCTTCTGCCGGTATAACGATGGCTACAACCCTGCTTTCGCTTATCAAAAATAAGACGATTAAGCCAAATCTTGCAATGACAGGCGAATTGTCGCTTACAGGTCAGGTGCTTCCAATCGGCGGCTTAAAAGAAAAGACCGTAGCGGCTAAGCGCAACAAGATTAAGCATATTCTTATTCCAAAGCAGAATGTGCGCGACTTGGACGATATTCCAGAGCACGTTAAGAAGGGCTTGACCTTTCATCCAGTTTCACGCATGGAAGAAGTTGTCGCTCTTGTGTTCGGCAAATAAATGAATCATTTTTTCCCCCGTAATTCAAAACCGTGGTATACTTAGTGCATTGCCGCATGTCAATTACGGAGGAAAAAATGGAAAAAGACTTTATTATCGCGCTTGATCAGGGAACAACGTCATCAAGGGCGATTATCTACAATAAAAAAGCACAGCCTCTTTTTTCAAGAAGCAGAGAATTTACGCAATATTACCCGAAACCGGGCTGGGTAGAGCATGATGCAGAAGAGCTTTTCAACAGTCAGCTTGATGTACTCAAAGAAATTATTGAACTTGCAAGCCAGGACAGCAAATGTTCCGTTGAAGAACTGACCGGAAAAATTGCTGCTCTCGGCATAACAAACCAGAGAGAAAGCGTTGTTCTCTGGGAAAAATCTAGCGGAAAGCCTGTTTATCACGCAATTGTGTGGCAGTGTCGCCGTACAAGTGCAATCTGCGACAAACTGATTGCGGAACAGAAGACAAATTTTTTCAGAGACAAGACAGGTCTGATTATAGACGCATATTTTTCGGCCACAAAAATTGCATGGCTTTTGGAGAACGTTGAAGGCCTAAGACAGAGAGCCGAAAACGGCGAAATTCTTGCCGGAACAATAGATACATGGCTTATATGGAAGCTTTCTGGTGGCAAGGCGCATGTAACAGACGTTACCAACGCAAGCCGTACAATGCTTTTCAATATTCATACGCTCCAATGGGACGATGAAATCCTTAAGCTTTTGAATATTCCGCGCTGTATTCTGCCGGAAGTGAAAAACTCAAGCGAAGTTTACTGCACAACATCAAAAGCGGTCTGCGGCTTTGAAGTGCCGATTGCTTCTGCAATAGGCGACCAGCAGTCTGCGCTTTTCGGACAGGGCTGTTTTGATGAAGGTACTGCAAAAAACACTTACGGCACAGGCTGCTTTCTTCTGCTTAACACAGGTGAAAAGCCTGTCGTTTCTAAGCACAATCTTCTTACAACAATTGCGCTCGGCTTAAACGGAAAAGTTACATACGCTTTGGAAGGCAGCGTCTTTATGGGCGGTGCTGTAATCAAGTGGCTCCGCGACGAGCTTGGGCTTATCTCAACTGCACACGAGTGCGATATGCTCGCCGAATCTGTAGAAGACGCAAACGGCGCGTATCTTGTTCCTGCCTTTACCGGGCTTGCTTCGCCTTATTGGGATATGTACGCACGCGGCACGTTAATCGGGCTTACGCGCGGCGTTAAAAAGGCGCATGTCTGCCGCGCCGCTCTTGAAGGCATTGCTTTTCAGGTTAAGGACGTAATCGACTGTATGATAAAAGACTTAGGCAGACCGCTTGAATCTCTTAAAGTTGACGGCGGCGCGTGCGTAAGCGATGTGATGATGCAGTTTCAGTCTGACCTGCTTAAAACGTCTGTAATAAGACCGCAGAATGTTGAGACAACCGCGCTTGGTGCTGCATTTCTTGCAGGACTTGCCGTCGGTTTCTGGAAAAATACAGATGAGCTTAAAGCCTGCTGGAAAGCCCAGAAGATTTTTGAGCCTTCAATGTCAGAAGAAAAACGGGAACGATGCTGTCTCGGTTGGAAAAAGGCAGTTTCACGTTCACTTGAATGGGAAGAGGCAAAATAATGATTTTTGATGTTGCAATTATTGGTGCAGGCGTCGTCGGTTCGTGCATTGCTCGCGAACTAAGCAAATACAAGCTGAATGTGTGCATTCTCGAAAAAGAGAACGATGTTTCCTGCGGAACTTCAAAGGCAAATTCGGGCATAATTCATGCAGGCTATGACCCTGAGCCGGGCACTCTAATGGCAAAGCTCAACGTAAAAGGCGCGGAAATGTACCCGGAGCTTGCACAGAAGCTTCACTTTGACTTTAAGCAGACAGGCTCTTTTGTCATTGCTTTTAGTGATGCAGACAGGGCGCATATTGAAAAGCTTTTGGCAAGGGGCAAAACTAACGGCGTAAAGGAACTCTGCATAATTGAGCAGGAGAAGCTTAAAAAGCTTGAGTCTAATATTTCTGATGAAGCTTGTGCCGCGCTTTTTGCACCTACAGCCGGAATTGTAAATCCGTATCAGGCGACATGGGCTTTTGCGGAAAATGCCGTTCAGAACGGTGTAAAGCTTTATCTTAATAGTCAGGTGCGTGCAATTACAAAAGCTGTTGAAGCTGACAAAACAGAGCTTTTTGAAGTTCAGACTGCAAAGGGCAGCATTAAGACGCGCTTTGTGGTAAATGCCGCCGGGCTTTATGCAGACAGAATAAATGCAATGGCAGGCGCAAAAGCTTTTATAACAAAGCCGCGTCGCGGAGAATACTGCTTGCTTGACAGCAACTGCCACCAGCTTGCAAGTCACGTTTTGTTTCAGCCGCCTTCAAAGCTTGGCAAAGGCGTGCTTGTAACGCCTACGGTAGACGGAAACATTCTGGTCGGGCCTAGCGCAGATTCTGTAAACTCTGTTGACGAAACTGCCACAACGCAGGAAGGTCAGCAACTTGTCTTTGATACAGCATGCAGAACAATTCCAGACCTGCCTAGAAGAAATATCATAAACTCTTTTGCAGGTGTACGCGCTTTGGCTTTTACCGGTTCAGACAAAGAGCCTGTGCCTGTAAACGACTTTATAATAGAAGAAGATTCAACGGTCAGGGGCTTTATCACAGTCGGCGGCATTGCTTCGCCGGGCTTAACTGCCGCGCCTGCAATCGGCGTTTATGTTGCAGAACTTCTGCAAAAGGAAGGACTTGTTCTTACACCAAACCAGGACTTTGTGCCTGTGCGTAAAGGCATTGAAAGCTTTGCGCGCGCTTCTGCTTCAAGAAAAGCCGAGCTTATAGAAGAAAACGCATTATACGGCCGCATTATCTGCCGCTGTGAGATGATAACCGAAGCCGAAATTGTTCAGTCGGTTCATTCTGTTATAGGCGCTTCTGATTTAGACGGCGTAAAAAGGCGCACAAGAAGCGGAATGGGGCGCTGTCAGGGCGGTTTCTGCTCGCCGCGTGTTACAGAAATCATCAGCCGCGAGCTGAAAATTCCTATGATTGAAGTTACAAAGAAAGGTGGCTGTTCTTATGTGCTTTGCGACAAAACACGTAGCACAGACGAGGTTCATCATGAATGAGAAAAAACTAAATTCCGGCGAAAAGTCGGTTTCACTTGAATATGAAATTGTCGTTGTGGGCGGCGGCCCGGCAGGGCTTGCGGCTGCCATTGAGGCGCGCAAAAACGGTGTTGAAAAGCTGCTGCTTTTAGAGCGCGATACAAGACTTGGCGGCATTCTGCTTCAGTGCATACACAACGGCTTTGGCTTGCACCATTTTGGCGAGGAATTGACCGGCACAGAATACGCCGCGCGCTTTGTTTCAGAAGTGCAGCAGCTCAATATCGAATATAAGACAGACACGACTGTGCTTTCTATAGAAAAGCTTGAGGACGGCAGCAAGCTTGTTACGGCGATTAACACAGAGGACGGTCTGCTCTTTATAAAGACAAAGGCTCTTGTGCTTTCTATGGGCTGCCGCGAACGCACGCGCGGTGCGCTCGTAATTCCTGGCGAGCGCCCTGCCGGTATTTTTACAGCGGGTGCGGCGCAGCGTTTTGTCAATATTGAAGGCTATCTGCCCGGCAGAAAGGTTGTAATTCTCGGTTCTGGCGACATCGGCTTGATTATGGCGCGCCGCCTTACGCTAGAAGGGGCAGAGGTAAAGCTTATCTGCGAGGTAATGCCGTTTTCGGCAGGGCTTGCGCGCAACATGGTTCAATGCGTGGAGAATTTTAATATTCCTGTTAAGTTTTCGCATACAATTACAAAAATACATGGAAAGCAGCGGCTTGAAGGCGTTACTATTTCTGAAGTTGACAGCAAGCGTAAGCCAAAAACCGGCACAGAAAGCTACATCGAGTGCGATACGCTGCTGCTTTCTGTCGGGCTTATTCCTGAAAATGAATTGTCTACAGAATGTGGTGTTGCCATAGATGCCGCAACTTCAGGGCCTGTTGTAAACGAAACGATGGAAACTTCGATAGACGGAATCTTTGCATGCGGCAACACCGTTCATGTACATGACCTTGTAGATTTTGTTACAGCAGAAAGTCTGCGAGCAGGCGCACAGGCTGCGGCTTATGTAAAGCGCAAGGAGCATAAAGCGCGGCTTAGAATTCCTGTTAGGGGCGCAAACCGCGTGCGCTATACTGTGCCGCAGTACATAGACTCGCTTGACCACGAAAAAGCTTCTATTATGTTCCGCGTTACAGACGTGTACCGCGACGTGCAGATTGTCGTTTCAAGCGGAACAGAACGCATATGCTCTGCAAAGCGCAGAATTGTGCGCCCCGGCGAAATGCAGGTTATTGAGCTTAATAAAGCCCAGCTTGAAAAGATTAAAGATTCTGTAACTGTTTCGATTGAGCTGCCTGAGGAGGATATAGACTGATGAAGAAATATCTTACATGCATTATCTGCCCGATGGGTTGTAGCCTTGAAATAACAGGCGAAGAAAAAGACGGGCTTTTCGCTGTTTCTTCTGTAACAGGCAATAACTGCCGGCGCGGCGAAGAATACGCAAAAAAAGAACTTACGTTTCCGACAAGAACGCTGACCACAACAATAGCTGTAACAGGCTCAAGCCTTAAACTTGTGCCGGTCAAAACAGCCGGAGAAATTCCCAAAGACATGCTGTTAAAAGCTATGGAAGTTATCCGCCGCGCAAAATGCAAGGCACCAATAAAGCGCGGTGATGTTCTGCTTTACGACCTGCTCGGTACAGGCGTGCAGGTTGTCGCATGTGCAGACGCACCTCTTTTGCAGACCGTCAATTAAAAACAAAGCACCCCGAAACTGAATCTTCAGCCGCGGGGTGCCCGTTCCATTTTTTTAACTTTTTATCTTTACTTTTTGAATGTTATTGTTCCGATTGTGAACACGCCTTTAACAGAATCAAGCTGAAGCGTTAAGACTTCGCGCTTCTGGTTTTTGCGCCCAAAGTTTGTAAAGACTTCTGCCTGCACAATAACCGGCTGAAGCATCTTCTGACTTGATGTGCCGTAATAGTTTGCTTCAATCTTGTATGTGCCTTCCGGCGCTTCTTTTATGCAGAACTCTTCAGGTCCGTAACCCTGCGTAAAGTCTCTTGACATGTGGCCGCCGTTGGCAGTCAGTTTGTTCTGGTAGAAGCACTTTTCGCCGTCAGGGTCTGTTACCCACAAGTCAATGTCGCAGTTGTCGGTATTCCATGTAAGCACAATTCTTATGTCTACAGGGAAATTTTCCATAAGCTTTTTGTCAATGTTTGACGTATCAAGCTTAGATTTTTTGTCGTTAAGCGCGATTATGCTGTTCATGTCGTTAAGCGCAATCTGCTGAATCTCTTCAAAGCGGTTGTCCCATGCCTTAGAAGCCATGTACCAGAGTGTGTCTACAGCTTGCTGGTTTTCGCCGTTGTAGTGGTAAGCCATTGCCAAATCTCTGTAGAACTGCGGAATTTCGCTTCTGATTTTTGTCAGCTTGCTAAAAACCCAGATTGCATTTGCGTAATCTTTGTGTTCAATCAGTTTGTTGCCCAATGCACGCAGAATGTCAGAATTTTCTGTTTCCATTTCAGCAAGATTAGACAGAATGCGGTAAGCTTCTTTTTCAAGACCTTCTTCAAAGAAATAGTCCGAAACTTCCATAAAGAAAGCTGGCGAAGCCGAATACTGCGCTCTAAGCTCAAGATAAACAGAATACATATTCTCTGTCGAAGTTTTCTTAAGCTTTTTAAGATAGTCGTTGTCAGGCGACCATGTCTGAAGCTCAATTTTTGAAGAAAGACTTCTACCGTCGCGGACATCAGAATCGTCTGACTTTGCAACGCTTTCTTGTAAAGCCATAGTATTTGCGGCTGCCGGTGCTGCGGCTCTCATAGTACGCGGAGCTGCTTCCATTAGCATTAAGCTGTCACCAGCCATGTCGTTGTAAACTGGTGCATTCATCGCCATAGCTTCGGCTTCGCTGTAAACAGGAGGATTGAAACCTGTTCCACTCCATTCGCCCTTAGATTTTTTCTGCTTTTTCTTCTCTTTGAATTCCTTTAATGAAGTGTTCCACCATGTTTTAAAGGCTTCAAAGTTTCTATAAACCGAATTCGGAATTCCGTCTTTGGCAGGTGTCTTGCTGCCAGAGCGTACAAGTCTGTCATATTCGTCTTTAAGCTCTGCCGGTGGAGTTATGCCGTAACGCACATAATCTGAAACATTGTCAAGAACAATCAAAGAAGTGTCCTGCGTAACAATATTGAATTTCTTTGCAAGCTCTATGATTTCTTCTTTGTTGTCGTCGTAAAAGACTGAAAGGTTCTCAATCTTTTTCTGTGCCCACATGCGCTGTACGTTGTCGGCTTCAATTCCCTTTACAGCTGAAATGTCAACACTTATGCGGTCTGTAACTTCTTTGCCGTAGCCAAAAGCAAGCTTGATTGTTCCGCTTTTTTTCTTGAGAAGCCCTGACATTGAGAATACATCGCTTACGGCTGCGCCCTTTTCAGGGTAGACGCTGCTGAATTTTGTGCCGTCGTATTCAATGTCGAGAAGTCTGTAAGTTTCTTTTGTTAGCATTGAGAACGCTTCTTCGTCTGTCTTTGAGCAGAGGTCTATGTATACGCCGTTGTTCTTAGACGAGAGCATTGTAAGCAGAGAATGGTTTGCAGAGGCGCATGAATTTACGGCTATAACAGGCGCAGAAGATTCAAACTTTTTGGAATTTCCAGATAAAGTTATGCTGTTTCCCCATGTGTTCATTCCGTCTGAAAAAAGCAGAACTTCGTCAGCTTTAGCTGAGAGAGATGCAAAGTCAAGTGCGTTGAAATTTGTTGCACCGTCAAATTCCTGCTTTTCAAGGAATTCTTTGACCGCGGCAGCAGAGTTAAATGTCTTTGTCTGGTGCACTTCGTTGCTGAAAGTTACAACTGTAATGTTTTTTGCATTACATGCCGCAATGTATTTTTCAAGAAGAGCAAATTCTCTTGTCTTGTCGCGTTTTGCTGAAGAAGCAGAAACATCATAGAGAACAGTAAGCTTAGACGGAAGCTTCTTGTCGCGGGTCTTTGCTTCTACCGGCGTGTAATAGTAGAAATATGTGTCAGTTCCAAGCGTCTGAACAAAAGTATTATCAGTCTTTGTTGTCGGCAGAGAGAACATAAGCGGCTTTGTCTGCTTATAATTTTCTTTTTTGACATGGGCATTGTATGAATTGTTCCAGTCCTCAAAAGAAATTGTCTCAAAAGATGAAGAGCCGCCGTTTTCGTGCTTAAACGATGAATTGAGCACTTTTATAGAAAAATCAAAAGTGTCTATAGTTTCGTCTGTAAGCGGCTGCAGAATGTATGTGCGGTTTCCGTTTACGGTTTTAAGCTCCTGCTCGTATGCAATTACGACGCGTCTTGAACCGTTTGCCGGAATAGGGTAAACCCTTGTCTTAAAGTTATTGCCAGAAGTCATTTCGACAAGACCCGGGTCAATGTTTTTGCGTACAATTGTCTCAAAGACCTGGCGGCCTTTTTCTTTTTCAACGACTACGCCTTCACGAAGTTTTCCGTTGATGTCCAAGGCATAGCGTGAAACAGTTTGCCCGTTATCAAGCGGAAACTCAAATTCGCCCTCCAAAATGCGGTTTGAGCTGTTTGTGAAAATCATGTCGTAAGTTGTTGTCGCAATATTGCCGGTTACAGCAATATCAATAGAAAGATTCGACAGCCGGATTGCTTTTCCGTCAGTTCCGGCGCTCATTTTGATTCGTGGCTGAATCGTTTTTGCTTGTGCAGACAAATTGAATGCTGCGCAAACTGTAAGAATAAATAATGAAAAAATTGTATGTCGTTTCATAGTTATCCGTTAAACATGCTTAAATAAACTTTGTAACATGCCTAAGATTAAAATCTGATTAGAGAAAAATGCCTTGACTTTAAGCTGAATTCTAGAAAACTTGAAAATACTCTTGATACAAAAAAAAGGCAGAAACAGTCTGCTTGCGCTGTTTCTGCCCTGAAATATTCCCAGAAAAATTACATTTCGACTTCGACGGTGTGTGTCGTGCCGGATTTCTGCCATGGAACGATTGTGCCGTCTATTGCTTTTCCGTCAAGCTTGATAGACTTAACGCCTTTAGAAACGCCGCTTGTGTTCTTTACGGTGATTTTGTAGATTGCGCCGCGGCAGGTTCTTTCAACGGTGAAGCCTTTCCATGCTTTTGGAATACAAGGCTCTACGCGGAGGCCTGTGTGTTCAGGTCTGATTCCAAGAATGTACTTAGTCGAAGCCTGATAAGTCCAGCTTGATGTGCCAGAAAGCCAAGAGTTTCTGCCCAAGCCGAAGTTCGGGTGCTCGTTTGAGAGAATATTCTGCGCGTAGCAGTACGGCTCGCACTCGTATTCGTCAATTGAATCATTTTTGGCGGCAGGGTTAATGCGCTGATAGTATGTAAAAGCCTGGTCGCCGTCGCCGAGAATTGTCTCTGCGATAATTGCCCATGGGTTAGGGTGGAGGAAGATTCCGCCGTTCTCTTTTGCTCCAGGCGGATAAGTGGTGACGCCGCCCTTTTCTCTGTCGTAGCCCTTGTAGCCCGGCCAAGAAAGCTTGATGCCCTTGTCAGTTGCAAGATACTTCTTGACAGAATCCATTGCTTTTCTGCCTTTGTCTGTGTCTGCTGCAAAGCCAGAAAGAATTGTCCAAGACTGGCCGTTGAGCCAGATTTTGCCGTATTCGTTTTTAGCTGAACCTAACGGCTCACCCTTGTCGTCAAAGTAGCGTACAAACCATTCGCCGTCCCATGCTGAATCAAGCACAGCTTTTTTCATGTCATTGTACCAGCCGCGCCATTTTTCGGCATTGTCTTTTTCGTTCTTAAAGTCTGCAAGCTCTGCAAGTTCAAGAAGTGCCCAGCCGTAAAGATTTGCTGTAAAAAGACTTTCTGCACCAGCCGGAAGGTTTACTGTATCGTTCCAGTCGGCAAAGCCCAAAAGCGGAATGCCATGCTTGCCGCAGTTCTCGTGCGTGAACTTAACGGCGCGCTGCAAATGCTCGTAGACTGTGCCAGATTCAAGCGGCTTTTCAGCCTTATCCTTCTCGTAGAAAGGAATCTGCTTTTTAAGAAATTCGTAGTCGCCGGTCTCTTTTATATATGCGCTAACCGCAAGAACAATCCAAAGCTGGTCGTCTGAATAAAAATGCGGTCTGTCCTCGTATTCAAGAGAATCGCCCCTGCCTGCAACCATTGAAAGCGGGTTGAACTGATGATATGCCGAACCGTCAGTGCTCTGAACAGAAAGCAGCTTTTCGATAAGCTCGCGTGCTTCGTCTGGAATCTGCGGAATAACGCCCATTACATCCTGCGAAGAATCTCTGAAGCCGATTCCTCTGTCTGAACCGTAGCCGAGCTGATAAAGCGAAAGATAGCGCGACCATGTTTTTGTTGTAAAACACTGTCTCGGGTTGTGCAGGTTCAGCATAGAGTTGAAAGCTGCGTCCGGTGTGTTTACCTTTATAACTGAAAGGTACTTGTCCCAGAAGCTTGAAAGCTCGTCAAAAGCTTTTTTTACGGCTTCTGTGGTTGTGTATTTTTCTGTTGCGGCTGCTGCCAAATCAAGGCGGTCAACCTGTGCAAGCTGTGTAATTACTGTGCTGCTCTTGCCCGGTGCAATTTCACCCATAGGCAGAATGAAAGACGCAATAGTGTCGCCACGCACAGCATTTATAGAAGAAAGTTCCTCGTTTTTAAGCGAAAGCGGATTCTGCCATGTGCCGTATTCGTTGTCGCCCAAAAAACGCTTGCGGTCTGTTTCAAAAGAAGAAGCCTTTACGTTTGCAGAAAAGACGTTTACGCCCATGTCGCGCTTCATGTAGGCATAAGCTGCAATTGCAGCGTTTCCGCTCTTTGTTTCAATTGAATGGCTCTGCATTGTCTGCGGAACCCAGTCAGCATTTGTAAGCTGTTTAAGCGCATCAAAATGAGAAAATTCCACAACAGGAATAAGCTCAACTTTAAGCGGCTCTTTGCCTGTGTTTGTGACTGTATACTGGCGGATTAATTCGCTGCCGCCACGCGGAATAAACGCAAGAATATCGAATTTCAGGCTGCCGAAAGTGCATACCCAGCGTGTATAGTACATGCCGACGCGGCATTCAAAGCTGTCCGGCTTAATAAGCGTAGGCACAAAATATGGAGAAAAAACTTGCGCATCTTTTGCAGACTGTCCGTTTTTGCGCACGCGGACATAAGCTGTTTCGCCTTTAAATTCACCTGCTGGCAGCTGTGGAATGTATTTAGTAATGCGGTTTAAGGCAGGGTCGCCTTTGCAAAGCTGCGAACCGCCTGTGTGGTCAAGAAAACCGCCGAACTGAAGTGTTCCAACATAGTTAATCCACTTTACCGGCGTTTTCGGGTTGGTAATAACATACTCGCGGTGCTCATCGTCAAAATGTCCGTACTGCATAGTGATACTCCTAATTTAAATACTTACGTTGCGAATATACAATCTTTTGGGGTATGTGTCTACATGAGAACGCTGTTTATGTTCCGCTTTAGCATGAAAAATCAATCTAGAAATTGTAGCAGGCAAGAACCTGCTCTCGGCATATTTCGTTCCGCAAATCGGGAACGCACATAGTCGGCTTTACAATTATAGTTTAATCTGCGTTCCGCTACGAGTTTGCTTCGCAAACTCGGCAGTTTTGCGGGATTATTACAAAAACAAAGATTAATCCCAAAGCAAAACGCGCCTACGCAGGTTCTTGTATGTGTACATCTAGATTGTATTTTCTGGCGGAAAGTAGTGAATTGCGGACGCGGACTGCCTCATGGCTTTGCCATGCGAGCAGGACGTCGGACGCAAGTAACGGATTTCCGCCAAGTAAAATCACATTGTAATGCCTTGCATACTGTACCTTGGTTGTTTATGTGTGCTGTAACTTTTAGTTTTTTTGTTGTTTCAATATTAAACAATTTAAAAGAGGATTTTATGAACAAAATATTCCAGAAAATCAAGGAACATGAGTCTTTATTTCAGGCTTTATTCTGTGTGCTTGTACTTGCTGTTGTTATTTTAAGCGGTGCCGCATCTTTTGTAAGCTGTAGCGCAAAAAAAGCCGGTTATAGGTCAGAAGCAGATTTTGGTGCTGTATCTACATCAGCCATAAACATGAAACAGGCTGCGCCTGCCGCCGTAATGTCAAAAGCAGCGGGCTTTGCTGTTGAAGAAGCCGCCGACTTTGCAGTTGACGATTACATGGCTGAATCAGGTTCAAAAGCACAGGGCGAAGCCGTTCAGGGTGCAAGAAAATTAATCTACACAGGCAATATTTCTGTTCAGGTTACTGATTTGACAGAAACAGAAAAAAACGTTGCAGGCTGGGTTGAAAAATTCGGCGGCTACATAACAAGCAGCTCTATAAGTGGAAGATACCTCAACGTAGTTGCAAGAATTCCGCAGAGCAGATTCAATCAGGCTTTTGAAGAAGGCTCTTCTTTGGGCACACTCAACAACCGTTCAGTTTCTACACAGGACGTAACAGAGCAGTTCTTTGACCTTTCTGCAAGACTTGAAACAAGAAAGATTTTGCGCGAAAGGCTTGAATCTTACTTGAAGAATGCTCCAAAAATCGAGGACATGCTTTCTATTGAGCGAGAATTAAACGATGTTCAGGGTGAAATTGAATCAATGGAAGGTCAGTTCAGACGGCTTTCAAATCAGATTGATTTTGCGACAATATATTTTGACGCATCGCTGCCGCCGAACACGACAGAACAGGGCTTTACTTATCCAAACGTGGGCAAAAAGTTCTCTCAGTTCTGGGCAGATGCACTTGAGTTTTTGGCTTCTTTCTTAGTGGGAATCTTCTATTTTGTAGTTTATGCTGTGCCGTTTGTGCTTGCAGCAGCACTGCTGTATTTCATCTGCTTTGGCAGACTTGGGCTTGTAAGAAAGCTGTTTGCTTTAGCCGGAAAGAAATCTGCAAAAACAAAAGAAAATACCGACAAGCCGAAAAACTAAATCTTAAACAACGCCCTTATTTCGGTTAAAGCCTGAATAAGGGCGTTTGTGGCTTCTGCTGTTGTTTCTGCGCCAAAAGAAAAACGCACCGCGGTAGAAGCCTGTTCTTTTTTTATGCCCATCGCTTCAAGGATTGGTCTTGAAAGCTTTTTTGCAGAACATGCAGAACCTGTAGAAATGCTGAAACCTTTTTCGCTTAAGGCGCGCACCATAACCTCGCCCGGAATGCCGTCAAAAGAAGCCTGTACAATCCATGGCGAAAAAAGCTCCGCGCTTTCTTCTGCTGATAAGCCGGTGCGCATTTCTGGAATAATTTTGCAGCCTTTCAAAACTGAAATGTCTTTTACAAACTGCGCTGTAGTTTCAAGCTGTGCGCTGTATCTTGCGCTGTTGTTTGGGCTTATAACGTATTTCTCAAGACAGGCTGCAAGCGCAAGAGCACCAGCAACATTTTCTGTGCCTGCGCGTAAGCCACCTTCCTGACCGCCGCCGCGCAAAAATGATTCCTGACGCTTTGCAAGGTACAAAAGCCCGATGCCTCTAGGTCCGCGCAGTTTGTGCGCGCTTATAGCCGCGCTGTCTATGCCCGGGTGCGAAAGTTGCAGCGGAATCTTGCCGGCAGCCTGAACAGCATCAACATGAAATTTGGGCTTACGCTTGCCCTGACACCGCCTTATAAGACCGTCTGCAACCTGATGGACAGGCTGAACCGCGCCGGTTTCGTTGTTGACAGCCATAAGACATACGAGAAGGGTGTCCTCGTTCACCTTTTCAAGCATTTTTTCCGCGTCAACAATTCCGTTTTTTTCAGGCTTAACGGAAATTATGTCATAGTTTAAGTTTTTAATGCTCTCGCACATTTCTCTGATTGCAGGGTGTTCAATTGCAGAAATGATGATGTTGCCCTGCTGCTGTGCCGATTTTGTCCGCGGTCTCTGCAAGAGCGAAAGAATAGGCCAGTGGTCGCTTTCTGTTCCGCCGGAAGTAAAAATCAAAGTGTCTGCTGCAACGCCGAGCGCTTTTGCGCATCTTGTGCGCGCTTCGCCGAGCAGCTCTTTTGCCTTCAAGCCTGCCTTGTGCACGCTGGAAGGGTTGGCAAAACATTCAGCCGTTCTGTTAAGTGAATCTTGTAAAATAGCTGTGTCTGGCGGTGTAGTAGCCGCCCAGTCAAAATAGCCGCTAAAATCAATGTCTGAACTCATGCGCCTATTCTACTGAAATAGCCCGAAAACAACAAGCTGAGTTCTTTTCGCAGCAGCTTAACCTACGAATAGAGATGGTTCGGCGAAAAGCGTCGCTTTTTGCTTACCTTGAAGCAATCTGCAATAAGCATATCGTTCTACAATTTATCATTCACAAAAGTAATAAATGGAGCTACACCATTATTATACACTTCGTCGAATGTATCTTTTTCGAGGGCTATTTTATACATATCAAGATTAAGCCATTTAATAAAATCCAAAATCAAATCATGTTTCTGCTTAAGGTCTTTCCAGTGTGCAATGCGTTCATGGTGTGCAATTCTGTTTCTTAAAAAGCGGATTTCGGTAAGATTCTTCTGGATTGCAGCGGAACTCTTTTGATTAGAAGGACAGCCATGTAGACAGCTTTTAATCACAGCAAACTGAAAACCCTGATTATTGTACTTCCTTCCCATAAGGGCTACCCAGAATCCAAGACTAAGTTCAGCGACAAGTCTCCCGTGGCTGTATCTTTTGCCCTGTCTTTTTATTTTAAGCAGAGCATCATTTATCATCATAACTTCAGTCTGCTGAAGCTGAATTACATTATTCCAGTCCGGCTGATTAAAGTAATTTTCAAGAGCTTTATCGATACCATTTCTTAAACTGATTTCAAAAATGTTAATTAGAGGATAAAGACTTTTACAAAGAGCAATGTTATAAATGTATCTTGCAATCGCTGTTGTATCATCAACGCCATCAGCACGGTAAACAGCAAGCCGTTCTTCTGAAATTGATTTCTTTAAGCTGTTGAAAGTATTTATGTCCATTTTTTAATTCCTTGACTTTTAGCTCATTATACCATATATTCAAACAGTAAGCCACGTTATCCTTTCTCCTGCTTTGCAGTGCCAGGGACCGTGGCAGTCTTTTTTTAAAGCTATCCCCCAAAAATCTCGCTGCATTTTTCTCCGTCAATATTCTATTTATCTTGAGCAAGACGAAACAAGCGTATTTGAATCAAGAATAAATCATCTGCTTTGTTTTGTCCGAGAAAATTGTTCATGGTAACGCTCCTTGATTGTAATTGGATTTCTCATCAATTTCTTTAAGTCTGTTGAGCCATTTATCCAGAGTTCCATTTGTAACATAACTTCCAAACAGTCCGTCGCTGAAGCGCTCGCCACGGACAAGGGAAAAAATCATATATAAAATTATGTCTCCGCCAATTTTTGAAACATCAACTTTTGTTAAATCACCTTGACAATCAAGATCTGTGTTTTCGTAGATAACTTTGTCATAGTTCTTGCCCCCATTCGGAACAAACTTATACATCTTGTGCATAAACTCACTTGTGATTTCATCGTATTCTGGCCAGCCTGCAATGTACGGATTTTCATGTGATCCATCTCCTTGCTTTTCAGGATATTTCCAGTGAGCTGGTTTGAGTTTTCTTAGATATGCGGTTACTTGTTCGTACATATATTAATTTCCCCAAAGTTCTACAACTTCTTTTCCAAGATAATTTTCACGTTCGGAAATTGACTGCTCATTCCATTGCTTATTTTGATTGTAAATATTTTCAACGAGGTCATCTTTTGTAACAGAAAGAGAAGAATATTTTATCACGCCCTTCTTTTTACCTTCACCTTCCATTTTCATTTTGAAATTATTGTTACTTATAGAAGCATTCAAACGACCATTAAGCAAAGTCATATTACCAAGAGAATAAACTTTCTTATATCTTCGCTTTTTTGATTCATCATCATCTGGCAACTCTTTACCATTATCATCAACATATGGTACGCATTTCCAATTTGTTTCCCATTTCTGTGGCATAATGTGTTCAAGCTGATAATTGAATTGAAGCGTTTTTGTATCATATTTTGGTTCCAGTCTTCTCTTGAGTTCAATCCAGAAAAGAATTTCTGCACCAAGCTTGTTAGAAACATTTTCCGATATTCCTGCTTTTAATTGAGCATTAGAGAATTCATCAATTCGTTTCTTAATTTCATTACCATTTTTATCATTAATAAAAGTTGTACAATCTTTGTTGAAGTTTTTGGTTGCAGTTTTGGTAATAAGGTAGCACATTACATATCTTTCAATCTCTCGTAATTTTTCAATAATAACAGAATCCTGTCCTTCGTAAGTTTTGAAAATATAAATGATGTAAGGATTAAAAGTCGAAATATCATTTTTATCAAGAATGTGCATAACTCTTAATTCAACAGCTTCAAGGTCATCATTCTTATATTCAAAATTTTCTTTACTGTTGAAATCAGGAATATGTTCCTTATAGATTCTTGCATAGCCAGTAATTTCATCGATAAAATCATAAAGCTGTTGTTCTGTGTAATTCTCTATTTCAGTTTTGTATAAATCTGCTAATTGTTGGATTGTATGCTTTTTCTCTAAATCAAAAATACCTTTTATGATTGCGACTGTCTGTAACAGTAATTCGCTGTTTTGGCGCATTAAACGACCAATAGATTTTTCAGTATTCCAATAAGCTACAATGTCATCATCTTTTTCAAATGTTTCTGCCCAAGTCTTTTTGTAATATTCTGCAATCTTTTCAGAATCTTTTGTAATTTCTATAAGTTTTTGATATAAAGCATTTTTAATTATATCTGTTGAAGTAAGCCGTACTCCAGAACTGTTGATAGTATCAAATATTTTTTGTTCCTGATCATTGTCATCAAGGTCAATTACAACAAGAATCTTATTGTTTCTATCAAACAAATTATCCCAAAGGTCAATTCTTTCATCATTTGAGATGTTCATTAGTTGAGTATAGAAAAACTTATAACAACGTTTAATTAATTGTCTAGGATCTTCTTCATTAATTTTATCTAATTCATTAAGCACCGGCGATTGAATTTCGCCGTCTACGACAGTTCCCATTACTTCCTGAAATTGTTCGGTATCATTATGTGAATGCTTAATCGAAAGTAGATAATTTGAATCCGAGGATTTTAGAGTATAAAATAATGCTTCTGTAGCATCGTTAATTAGTTTCGTTTTCTTATTCTCAATAGAATCATAAAGAGCTTTAATAAGAATACTTAATGTAGTAAGGCGTTGTTGTCCATCAATTACAATAGCTTTTTTTGCAGTTGCGGCTCGTGCATTTGCGTATTTTAGAATTATAGAACCTAAAAAGTGACTTCCAGAAGTTCTTAATAAATCTTCCAATAAATCTTTCCAGTTCTCATCATTCCAGACATATGCACGTTGGAAAAACGGTATTTCTAGAATTTGTTCATCGCATAAAAATCTTAAAGGTTGTCCTTGTGCTTCCATAGTTATTATCCCTATTTGTTCATTTTGTTGATGGTGTTTTTGTAGTACATATGTACATAAATTCTTTTCTTATTGTAACATAAAATCTACAAAAACTGTCATATTATTTCCGGCATAATTCCTTAATTTGTTGGAGAACATCTTTCCAGTTTCCTGTAAACTCAATCACGTTTCCGCCGGCTGACTTGAAAGGCTCAAGCGACTTTTTACGGTCGTCAACTAGCCATGAATCTGCATCTGCCCATTGGGCTTTATATTCGGGTTCAAGACAGAATATCACTTTTTCAAGCGGAAAATCCGTATGTGATTTTATCCACATTTTTTTGCCTTCGCGCCCTTCGTCAAAGTCAATGGAACTCAAGATATAAAGCTCAAGCAGACCGTCTGCCGCCATTTTCTGCATCTTTTCAAATGCAGTCTCTGCACCGGGCATCCAGTCCATTTCATTCCAAAACTCCGGGCCTCTTGCAATAACTTTGTTCCAGTCTACCTTGTTTTGTTTGTCTTTCCGCCAGAAACCGTACTTGTTGACTTGAGAAATAAAATCCACAAGTGTGCCGTCCATATCAAGATAAAGTTTCAAGTTCTTCATAAGCATCTCCATAATTATTCAAATGAAAACTATCTGCCTTTGAGCATTTCCTCGTCTTCCCACATAAAATAGCAAATATCCGGTTTGTCATTTTGAGGTATCGGACCGTATTCGGCTGGTATTCTTACAGTCCGATAGCCAACGCCTCCAAAAGAACAGGAGATTTCACCTTCATAATAAAGCTCGCCTTTTTCATTATAGCATTTACCTTCAACAGGAAAGTTGGGGCCATATCCATAACAAATTTTGAAAGTTCCTTCAAATCGAACTTTCCCAGACGAATAGTATTCTTTTCCTTTTAGAAGTCCTTTGATGCCAAATTCGCCTTTCTGATATACATTTCCGTTTGAAAAGAATGTCCTTCCGTTTCCATAAGGCTTATTGAATAATGTGAAACCTTCGTAGAGTAATACGCTTTTTTCGTCTTTAAGCTGTTTCCATTCTGGTTTTTCTTTCATAAGCCCCCCGTAATTTAGCTTCCTGTTCTGCAAATGATTTCTGCTATAAACTTTTTAAGTTTTTCATTTTATATCCCTTTCAATTTCTGCAACAACTATGTCATGGTCTGTTAGTTCTAAATCATTTTGAATTCTTGAAATACCATAGACTTCCTTTGCCTTAAAATTTCTTAGTGCAATGTGGTCAATAACCTGTGTATTGAGTTTTGCAAGATTTCCTGATGTTATAACATTATATTTAGAAAAAACATTTATTAGCTTATCATATACAGTGTCTGGTTGAGTTTTTCTGGGAATGCGTTGATTCATATCTCCACAGATAAAGTTGTATATACCATTTGTAGAATTTAAAAAGCTCTCCAATGCATTGATATATGAAATATGGTCTTCCCATATTTTTCGATTTTTATTGCCTGTAGATACATGAGCAGATTTCCATGGAATACAAACGCCAATAATACCGACAGATTGTCCATTAAAATCAGTAAAACCTGATATGAACCGTCCTGATGGTGCGGAAACAAGGGTTTGTTTTACCTTTTCCCAAGGATTCTTACTCCATAAACTTACTTTGTATCTTCCTTTTGTGTTATATCCATAATCTGATTCTGAATAAATTATATGTCCTTGCTTCTGGAAAAAATTTTCTCTAATTTCTGTAGCGCATACAATATCTGGATTCAGTCCAAATATTATCTCGTTTAAAAGTTCTTGGCGTTTTCCACTAGCCCATTCTGTATTACAGATAATTATTTTCATATTTTCCTCCGAATTATTAGTCTTGTTCAAAGACCATCCGAGTTTCCGAACAGGTCTATTTATTGTTGCTTGACAAAAAATATAGCGGCCTTCAGCTACTCCTTACTTACCGATGTATTTATAGCTTTTCCTGATTCTGTCTTTTTCTTCTTCTGTCAGTTTTCTTTTACTTATTTCTTCACTGCGTTTTATGACTTTTTCAGCCCTGTCTTTATCATAAGTTGGAATAGGGTCTTTGCTGTGTTTAACGTCATACTCTGTATATTCACAATCCATGTACTCTGCCATAATTACCTCACTTAAAGTATTTTACACCGCATCCTGTGGTTTTGGCAGGATGTGGTGTTGATTTATCCGGTTTATCCTTCCAGAAAGTGTGCCGTCCATATCTATATAAAGTTTCATTTCATTTCCTCCCTTGTAGGTAGATTTAACGGGTCTAAATCGCCGGCTATTTTTCTAAAGTTCATTTCCAGATTGTCAATTTTACTATTTCCAGAAAGTTCAAAGACTGGTGGAAACAAAGAACCGTCTGCTTTTATACCGACAGGATCATTAGTCCGTTTTTTCCATTTAGGAGATTCTAGTTTTTCGTCTATATCCATTTTCAATTTTTCATCAAAACTAGCTCTGGCACGTTCAACAAAATAATCAGTTGTGTTTTCGTTATTAAAATTAAACGAAGCATTTTCGAGAATTGGGATACCATGCAGCGGAATGTGAAATAAGAAAATTTGATACTGTTCTTTGACTTTATAAATATCCATTATTTTGAAAAATGAATTTGGATGAAAAACGCACAATTCACATTCTCGTGTAAATGGACTACAAAAATCAGTCTTGTATATTTCTGCGGCATGAGCAGAGCCAATTATAAAACGTATCCTGCTGTCAGGCTTTTTTGCGTTTAATGAAGCATCGATGAAAAAACCGGCTTTAATAATCTTTCCGGCTTTATATATGTTTTCAACATTTAAGTCCTCATTTGTATCGCGGTAATAGAACCGGCTTCCTGAAAATGTCCAGTTTAATACATTTTCAATATAAGTTTTGTTTTCTTCTGAAATGTCCATAGTAGCCTCCTTAATAATATTATTTTACGCTATATCCGCAAATAATGTCTGCGATGTCATTTTTGAGTTTCTCAAAATTTTCAAGTTTTTCGCCTTTAGCGTTCATATACAATGCCCGGTTCAGTTCAATCATAACAGACTGCACATTTTTGTTTTTCTCATAATATTTCAATGGAACAATCGAGCCTGCAAACGGCGAATTAATTTTAACAGTATAGCCTTTAGTTTCAAAGCTGGTTCTAAAATATTCAGCAAGCCTTTTATCTGTATGAAAATCATCAGCACCGATGCAAATATCTGCTCTTTCAGATTTGTCATTTTCATGCGGCAGCGGAAACGGATTGAAAGAATGACAGTCGATAATCAGTGCCTCATTGTACTTTTTCAGTTTTTCACTTACAAGCTGTTCAAATCTCTGATGATGCACGTCATAGTAGCCGGTCAAAATCCGGGGCTTTTCTTCCGGCAAGAGTTTTCTGAATTCAATATTATTATGCGTTCTTGTGTAAACTGCGCCCATTCCTTTTTGCAACATTTCTTCTTTTGCGTCGTCTCTAAAACGTTCAACGTCGCAGAATAAACGTGAATACGGAAACACGATGGAAGAATAGGGCAGAGAAAACAGTTCATCTGTGTATCTGTCCGTCATAAGCAGAAGTTCTTCTTGAAGAAAGCTCTTGTCATATTGCTGCAAAGCTTCTTTTGGAATAACTAAAGACGAATGGGGAATATGCAGAATTATGCAGTTTTTATTCATAAGCACCTCATAATTTTTTTGAGAGATGCATAAACGGTCATGTCAAGGCTTTAAGCGCAGCGTGTCTTGACGTGGACGTATAAGCACCTCACAATTGTTCTGCATTAATTATAAAACAGGGGGTGTTTCATGAATTAACACACCCTCAAAAAAAATTGAAAAAAATT
>JAGAAX010000029.1 GCA_017614995.1 Spirochaetaceae bacterium | reverse complement strand
ATTCCGTAGGAATTTGCAAATCCGTGTGATATTTTTCTTTTCTTATCTCTTCCAGCAAATCTCTTGCATTACCTTCACTTGCAATCTGAGGAACAAGTTTTCCCTGTACAGCTTCCTGTAAAAGCGCGTTTTTCAAATCTTTGGCTGTCATTTTTGTCCCTCACACATTTTGCAAAATAGGCGGAATCAGACTTGAATCTAGAATTTCAAATGCAAAGCATTTTTTGCCCAAGTCTTTCAGCGACGCTCCGATGTGATAAAGCACTTTCTGGTCAATTATCAAAAAACGGTCGTGCATTTTTGTGGTGTGCTTAACGCTAAGAGTCGGATATTGAGCGTTGAACTTTTGAATGTCCTGAGATGTCAGTTTTGTTTTTGGATCAGTATAAACCGTTACATTGACACCGCTTTTTTTCTTTGCAAGCCGTTCCAAAACAGACAAATCAACATAGCCGTCAATCAGGACAATTTCTTTTATCGCCTGTACGATAAAAGATTCAAACTTTGCATAAGCATCAAAAATCTGTCCCTGAAAGAAAATGCCCTGCTTTTCTTCGATGTTGTATTTGTCCATAAGCGTAAAAAGCTCGTCAATGCGTTCATCGTGCTGTAATAAATGCTGTTTTACAGAAATGATTTCATCAAACAAAAAGGCATTGTTTTGGATAAAATGCTTCATTTCCTTGAACAAACGGATTAATGTTTTGCTCTGTGCAACTGCAAGTTCTCCTTTCAGAACAGTCATAAGCATATAAATTCCCTGCTCTGTAAAGGCATACGGATTGTATTTTATGTTACTACCACGTTTTGTACTTGAGGCCGAATTTTTCGAGCTCAAGTTAGTTTCTGCTTCACTTGAGGTGGAAATTTTGCACCTCAAGTTGTCAAGGTTATCATTGTTCAAGGTGGAAAATTTCCACCTTGAAAGTTCTTTTACCTCTTCATCGGTGAGCTGGAATCTGAAATCTTCATCAAAGCGTTCGATATTGTTTTTGACTTGTCTATTAAAGTCTTTAGTTGCATAGCCATAAATTACGGCTAAATCAGCATCAAGCATTACTTGAACGCCTCGGATTGTGTATATTTTGTTTTTCAAATCATCGATGTTGTGTATGAGTATTTCGTTTTCCATTTATTTCTCTCCTAAATTTCTCCTTTCTGGGCTTTCTGGTGTAAATCTGAAAGTTGCTGAAGAATACTGTCTATGTCTGCATTAAGCTTGCTTCGTTTTTCTTCGTAGTTTTGAATTGTTTCTGCAACGCTAAGAATTACTTCTTCTTCGTGAGGGTAGCCGCAAAGGTCAAAGTTTAAGCCGCTGTCAAAAAGTTCCTGCGATGTGTAGCATTTTGCTTTATATGTTACCGCCTGCCTGTCGGCAGACAGGTCTTCGTCGGTGATTTCTTTTCGGTTATTCCACCAAGAAATGCAGTCGTCAAAGTCGCTGAGCTTCATCGGCTTTGTTTTAGAAAAGTGCTTCACTCCTTTTGGCATATCTACGCGGTAGAACCATGTTTTACCTTTGCTTTCTTCGTTGTTGAAAAACAGGATATTTGTAGTAATGCTTGTATATGGAGAGAATACACTCTGCGGCATTCTGACTACTGTATGCAGATTAAAATCTGTAAGGAGCTTTTTCTTAAGATTTGTTTTTGCATTATCATTTCCGAACAAGAAGCCATCTGGAATAATTACTGCTGCACGTCCATTCTTTTTGAGACGGTACATGATTACTGCAATAAAAAGGTCGGCTGTTTCGCATGATTTTAAATCTGCCGGGAAATTCTGTTTAATGTCTTCTTTTTCGCTTCCGCCATAAGGTGGATTCATAAGAATTACATCAAAGGCATCTTTTCCTGTGTAGTCCAAAAGCTTTTTAGTAAGCGAGTTATCATGAAAAACTTTTGGATTATCAATTCCATGAAGCAGCATGTTTGTTACACAAAGCATATATGGGAACTGCTTTTTCTCGATTGCGTAAATTGAGTTGTAAAGTTTTTCCGAATCTTCGTTAGAGATTGAACCTTTTGCATCTTTCTGCGCTTCAAGTTCTTTTATCCAGCTTGAAAGAAAGCCACCTGTTCCGCAGGCAAAGTCTGCCATTGTTTCACCAATCTGAGGCTTAATCATTTTTGCCATGAATTCGGTTACGGCACGCGGTGTATAGAACTCACCGGCACTTCCAGCACTTTGTAGTTCCTTAAGAATCGTTTCGTAAATCTCTCCAAAAGCATGAGTTTCTTCGTAGCTTCCAAAATCAAGTTCATCAATAATGCTGATTATCTGACGGAGAAGAACACCGTCTTTCATGTAGTTGTTGGCGTCTTCAAAAGTTGTGCGCACAATGCTCTGGCGGATTGGCGTGTCAGGGGTAATTTCAAGCTTTTTAAGTGTTGGGAAAACCTTGTTGTTCACAAAGTCCAATAGCTTGTCGCCAGTAAGACCTTCATTCTGGTTTTCTGAATGAGCCCAGTTTCGCCAGCGCAATTCTTCTGGAATAATTGACTCATATTTTTCATCTTCAAATTCCCAGTCTTCTTCTTTTGCATCATATACTTTTAAGAAAAGCATCCATGCCAATTGTTCTATTCTCTGTGCGTCACCGTTGATTCCGGCATCGTTACGCATTACATCGCGTATTCTTTTTACAAAACTACTTAAGTTGCTCATTTATATTTTCCTTTTTTCATTATCACACGGATTTGTGATTTACTACGTAAATCACTTTTTAATTTTCTTTTGTCAATCCAAAGATTGAAATACGTTCCCATTGAAGAGAAGACTTCCCAAAATTTATTAACAATCCAATCTCTTTATTAACAGCCTTTAAGTAATTAATTACTTGAGCTTTGTGCTCATTTCCTAGCTTTGATACAGCTTTAAGCTCAACAATAATATTATCATAGCAATAAAAATCAGCAAAATATTCTTTATTTAATTTCGTTCCTTTATACATGATATTAAGTTTCTTTTCCCGTTCATAAGGTATTCCCTGTATATTGAATTCACATTCAAGAGCTTCCTGATATACTGGTTCAAGAAATCCATTTTTCAGTTCATTATGAACTTCTAGACAGGCATTTATAATTTTTTCAGTCTGTTCTGCAAATTTCAACACAGTTTTTTCTCCTCTTTCATCACACGGATTTGTGATTTACTACGTAAATCACTTTTTTTATTTTCTCCGCTGATTCCGTAGGAATCAGCAAATCCGTGTGATATATATTTTATGCTGTCTTATATAATTCACTTTCCAGTTCGCGAAGGGCAGCTCTGTATTTGTCATTGCCGCCAAACAAGGCTGCAATGCGGGCTGGTTTTCCATACTTTGTGAAAGGATTCTGCTTTAGAATTTCTGTTGATTCAATATCATAGATGCCAAGTTCGGCGTATTTATCTAAAAGAGCATTGATGACTTCTTTTGCGGCTTCTCCGTATTTTCCAAAAATATCACGCTTTTTAACTTTCTCTGCGCGCTCTCGTCTTGTGAGTGGCTTTTGGTTAAATGCAATATGGCAGATAAAATCAAAGTCATCTACGTCAGTCATGTTCTGTTCTTTCTTAATAAGCTCAAGGTCTATACCGAGGTCTTTGAGCATATTGCGGATAACCTCTTTTTTCTGTTCTTCATTCCAAGTCTGAATAAAGTTTTCAAGAGTCTGGTATGTGCCGATGATGCTTTCTTTTGTATAATCTTCAATAGATTCCTGCTTTAAGAGTTTTCCGTCTGTATCATAAATGCTTACCATGCGTTGAAGAACTTTAACTTTTACGCCGCCTTTTCCTACAACCTGAACTGTGCGGTGAGCGTCATTTTCGACACTTCGACTACGCTCAGTGTCCGAGTTTTTGCTTCCTTCAACGGTGGCTGAGCCTGCCGAAGCACCAAACTCATCGTCCTGTTCAATTTCGCCATCCCAGTCCGGGTCTGCAAAAAGACGGCTTACCCGTCTAAAGTCCATAATCGTAAAATGAGTTTTTCCTTCATCATATCTAAGCCGTGTTCCGCGGCCGATAATCTGCTTAAATTCAGTCATTGAATTTATAAGCTCATCAAGGACAATGAGCTTTACCATTTTGCAGTCACTGCCAGTAGAAAGAAGCTTTGATGTTGTAGCAATCACAGGATAGGCTTGAGAAACAGAAATAAAGTAATCAAGTTTATCTTTTCCGTATTTATCACTTCCGGTTATGCGCACTACATACTGCTCTTTTACATTGCCCTGATTATCACGAAGAATCATGTCTGTGTTCAAATTATTCAGTGCAATGCGCATTCTGTCTGCCGCAGCCTCTGTAGGGCAGAATACTATTGTTTTTGACAAGCGGTCTGTTTCTTTAAGATATTTTGTTATTTCTGCTGCAACTTCATCAATTCTGTCTTGAATGATTATATTGTAGTCATAATCAGAAAGATTATATTCGCGGTCTTCAATTTCGTTTCCGTGAATATCTTTCTGCCCTTTCTTTGGACGCCAGCAGTCATCAATACTTGTATGAACATTTACTACTTTGAACGGCGCAAGGAAACCGTCTTCTATGCCCTGCTTAAGACTATATTGATAAACAGGTTCTCCAAAATAGTCTATATTGGAAACATATTTGGTTTCTTTTGGTGTTGCGGTCATGCCGATTTGAGTTGCGCCGTTAAAATAATCAAGAATCTTTCGCCAGCGTGAATCAGCCTTTGCTGAACCGCGGTGACATTCATCTACAATAATTAGATCAAAGAAGTCTGGTTCAAAATAATCTTTATACTTTGAAACTTCTGCTTCAATTTCTTCTTCTGTTTCTTCTACTTCTTCGCCCTTGTGTTTTGAAGAATCCAACTGCTGATAAAGTGCAAAATAAACCTGATAAGAAGAAATTTTTGCTTTGTCTTCTTTCTGGAAATTAATCTTATGTATTACTTTTTCAAGCGGCTTAAAATCACCGTTGATTGTCTGGTCTACAAGATTGTTTCTGTCTGCAAGGTAAAGAACCTTCTTCTTTGTGCCGGATTCAATAAGACGCCATACAATCTGAAAAGCTGTATAAGTTTTTCCTGTTCCAGTTGCCATAGCAATAAGAATGCGGTTGTGTTTTTTGGCAATTGCTTCAAGTGTTCTGTTTACTGCATTCCGCTGGTAATAACGCGGTGGATATGTTCCTGCTCCTGAATAGAACGGCGTGTTCATAAGCTTCTCTTCAAAACAAAGAGGAACATCATAGACTTTTGATTCTCCATCTATAGCGTATCTTTCGCGGTTTTCAACTTCAATAATTTTTGTTGCATCTACGCCTTTCCATCTTGAAAAAAGCTCATCAGCAGTCGGAAATTCAGAAAGCGGGAACTCTTTTTCAAGCCCAGTAGTAAAATCGTGTTCAAAAAAGCTGTCACCATTAGAAGTATAAACAAATGGAACATTCATCATCATTCCATAGCTTATAGCCTGCTGCATTCCATAAGATGAAGTTTTGTTATTGTCTTTTGCTTCTACAATTGCGAGCGGTGTTCCTTTATTGTACCAGAGAACATAATCACAGCGTTTGCCTTTATCGCGGCTTGGAATATTACCTTTAATTCGGACTTTACCATCAGTGAAATTATTTACAGGCGAAGTCTCCATTGTAATCTTTTTAATATCCCACTTTGCTGTTAAAGCTGGCGTAATGTACTGGAGTTTAATATCTTCTTCTGACATCTGATGAATATCAAGAATATCGCTCATTCTATAACCTTGTGTTACTAATCTTGATTTTTAGTATAACATGAAAATTATAGATTATGTAGTTTATTCACTTACACACAAGCTTTATTAATCAATGAGAGTAAACTATCGAATTTCTGCACTACTTTCTAAGCTTTTCGGGACAGACGGCTTTGATAAGTGCCTGGGCAAGAATTTTGGTTGGATCAATCAGTTTTATAGGCATACGCAGGCGGCCCATAGCAAGCGGAATTTCTGTGCAGCCCATAATATATGTATCGTAGCCTTTAGCAAGCATTTTTTCTGTAACAATCTTAAAATTTTCAATTGCCTGCTCTTTTATCGGATTTGACCAGGCTTTTATACCGAATTGACGGCTGTAAATTGCGTCCCAGATAAGCTTTTTGTCGTCGTCATCCGGCTCAACAATATTGAAGGTTTTATCGTTGTCAAAAAAGCTGTTATACACGCCGGAAAAATATGTTCCCTGCGTTGCATAAAGCACTGCTTCTTTGCTTGTACAGTTCTCTTTCATCCATTTGTGAGTTTCTTCAACAATGTTCAGCAGAGTAACATCAATTCCGTTTATCTCAATGAATTTTCTTACCTGATTCATGATAATTGGAGCATGGGCAGTATTGCATGGAATAGCTATATGCGTTGCGCCTGCGTCTGCAAGCTTTTGTATGACATATTCAATTCCCGTACACGGATTGTCTGTTTCAGGATGCATGATGTAATAAGTTCTGTCCGTAATAAGCCGCGAGACAGAAATCATTATTACATCAGGATAATCCTGGTCGCTGTTTGCCTCTACACTGTCAAAGACTTTGCGCTCTAAGTCCAAACCGGCATAAGGCCCAAGACCGCCGACAATGCCGATGGCGCGTTTATTTTTTGTCGAATGCATATACGCCTGTCCAATTTACCGGAGGATTAACTTTAAAGTTTTCAGCCCGTTCTTTTATTACACGTGCTGCCTTATCGTCCAAATGCCTTATAACATCTGACATGTACTTGATACAATTATCCCAGTCTTCGCTTAAGTAATACTTTAAGCCCATCTCGTAAATTCTATAATATTTAAGAATTTTGTGATCCAGCTTGTCTTTTTCGGCAAGAAGCTCATAGATGAAAATCGGCTGGGTTTTGCCTTTTACCGTAATCTTATCAAGAATACGGAATTCAAAATCATCTTTTACAAGGCTGTGTGTTGCGCCGCTGACTATGATTTCTGTGCCGTAATACTTATTGAGCCCTTCAAGACGGCTTGCAAGATTTACGTTGTCACCGAGAACGGTGTAGTTAATGCGCTCGTCAGAACCCATATTTCCGACTACAACTTCGCCGGTATGAATACCAAATCTTGTGCGGAATTTCTGCTTACCTTCTCTTATCCAAGAATTTGACAGATTAAAGCCCTGCATCTGGCAGGTGAGAGCCGACTGACAGGCAAGTTTTGCATGTACTTTCACGTCTATATCAACAGGCGCACCCCAGAATGCCATGATAGAATCGCCGATGTATTTGTCGATTGTTCCCTTGTTGTCTGTAATTGTGTGGGCAAGAAGAGAGAAATAAACATAAAGGCGGTTAATCATTTCTTCAGGGTCTGTCTGCTCTGTAATGCCGGTGAAATTCTCAATGTCAGAGAACAGAAGCGTAAGCGTCTGTCTCTTTCCGCCTATTTCTGCGTCCTGGTTATTCTGAATTAAAAGCGAAACAAGGTCAGCCGGAACATATTTCTTAAAGTTTATAAGTCCCTGTTTCATTCCCTGGAACGAATAAACCATTGTGTCTATTTCCTGAATACCTGAATCAATCTCCTCGTCATCTTCTTCAATAGCAAGATTCCTTATATTGTTCATCTCATCAGACAAAGTCTTCATAGGCTTTGAGATAAGCGAAGAAATCACTATAGAAATGAAAATCGCTATAAGAATAACAATCATTGAAATCATAAGAACAGTTCTGTTGTTCTTGTAGACGCTGCCCATTATGTCCTCATCAGGAATAACCATGCCGATATTCATTGAAAGGTCTGAATCAAGCGTCATTGAATCAACTTTGCAGAAATAGTTCTTGTTATCCAGAGTAAACGAATAAATGCCCTCGGCATTTTCTCTGCCGCTGCTGTTCTTAAAAGCTTCGGCAATTATCGGGTCTGAGCTGTCGTCAACCTTCTTCATGCTGTAAGTGTTGCTTCCGTCTGCGCCCGGATAAACATTCAATAGCGTATCAATCGGGTCATCTGCCTTCATCGGCTTGGCAATAATCTGGTTGTCATTGTCATAAATGAAAAGGCGCGAATGTTCTGTTGTCGAGATGTTTCCAAGATAAAGCGAAAGGTCGCGGATACCAATGTCGATACAGGCGACACCAATCAGGCTTCCGCTCTCGTCATATATAGGCGATGCACATGAGAAGCCCGGCATATTGTCTGTGGCAAAAATATAGACGTTTGTCCAAATCGTACGCTTTTGCGCTACAGCCTTTTTGTACCAGCCGCGCGTTCTCGGGTCATAGCCTGTCGCCGCGCTTTCTACTGTGTTCGGGTATGTTGCGCTATAGCTTTTGTTTTCGTGAATGTATTTTGTGCTTACAGTATCAGCCGTTCTTGTAATGTAGCGGCGTGTAAGCGAACCGTCCGGCATACGGCGGCCCATTATCAGGTTGCCTTTGGTATCTCCAAAGTAAACCATCGCAAATTCTTTGTGCGTGTTCAGAATTTCCATAAAGTAGTCAAGCGCCGCTTCTTTGTCATTCTGAAAATGGAATGTGTCTTCGTTCCAATAATGGAAAAGTATGCTGTGAATTTCCTGCGATGCCGGTGTGTAATATGCCTCAAGCTTTGTGTCTACAGACTTGAGAATTTCTGTAACCAAATTTGTAGAAACTGAATAAACTGAATCCTGTGTTCCGCGCGAATTTATGCGCATAATAATTGAGGCAGTTGCTACAAGAAGCAGTGTGTTTATAATAACCAGAGCATCACGGATTTTGACTTTGAAGCCGTCTGAGTGCTTGGGCGGAGCTGCTTTGTGTGATACAGGACGCACCTGTGCCGGCTGTGCTATAGAATAATTTTCAAGCCCGGCAGCCTTCTTTTCTGGAACAGAATATGCTTTCTGCGGCTGTGGCTGCACAAGCGGCAGAACATTTTGCCGTACAGAGCTGCTCTCTGTTGTAGTAGAATCTTCAAGCTGTTCCTGCGGCTCATTCTTTCCCTTTGCAGAAACAAGAGCAGTTGTCGCAATATTTACATAAACAATGAGCAGCGTTCTCATCGGGTCAATCAAAGAGTCAATTGCCATAAAAACAATGAGAATAGATTCAACCGGCAGACCGATCGGGTCAAGAATCAGCGAAATCATCGGCAGTGTCAAAAGACCAGATGCACCCGCTGTAGCCGTACCAGCCAGAAGCGAGCCGACAACTATAAGCACAAGAGTCGGTACTGCCAGCGCCGTATTGTATATTTGGGCAACAAAACATGACGCAAGAGCAAAATACATTATGTTGCCAAAGCGCAGCACAGTAAGTCCTAAAGGAAATACAAGGTCTACAGTGTTGGCGTTGTAGTTAAGCCCCTTCAATGCAGAAATCGAAGAAGGAAGAGCAGCAAAGCTGTTTCTTGTTGCAAAACAAATAATAATCGGGTCTAAAACTTTTTTTAGAACAGTCAATGGATTTTTGATTCCAGACTTCAGCCAGATTATTAAAGTGCCAATAAGCATTGCAGCCAAGCCTGCAAGGTAAAAAACAACAATGAATTTTACCATTGCCAGAAGAATTTCTACACCAACCTGCGCAATTTGTTTTCCCATAAGGAAAACCAGACCAACAGGAAGACCGTACATTGTCCAGCTTATAAGCTTCTGGAACGAATCTTTCAGCGATACAACCGCGTTTATAAGCCGCGACGAAGAATCTTCACTTAAAAAGCCAATGGCTATTCCAAAGATTATGCTGAAAAATACAAGCTGAAGAATTGAGCCGTTGCTGAATGCCTTAAAAATGTTGGCAGGAATAATGTTTACAAAGAAATCAACTACTGAAGATTTTTTTGTGGCAACATCTTTAGAGGCATCATAAAGCGCAATTTCGTTCTGCGAAGTATCTTCTGAGTCTTTAATTATGTTGTCGAGAACTTCTGTCGTAGATTCGCCTAAATTTTCGCCCGGGCGTCCGACAATACCAGCCAATGTGCCAAAAACAGAAACTGCGACAAGCATTATTAAGAATACTAAAATTATCTTAAGAATATGGTTGCGGGCATTCTTGTCTTTCATAAGCTGGGCAAGACTTGCAACAATAGAAGTTACAAGAATAGGAATAACTGTCATCTGAAAAAGATTCAGATACATGTCGCCGATTACGCCCCACGACAATGCTATTTCTTTTTCATAAAAGCCGAATAAAATTCCCAGTACTACGGAAATGAAAATAGTGATTGGATTCTTTAGTATTTTACCGAACATACGGACATCTCTCCTATTGATTTGCGTAGATTGAAAGAATTTCATCAGCCGTCATTTTCTGCTGATTCTCAAGGAAAATGTTGACCCAGTAAAGAAGCTGTGAATTTTCATTTTTCACAGCAATTGCTATCGGATCAGTTAAATCTGTAAAGTAAAGCGGTTTTAAAGTAAGAGAAGCCTGCGGAATTGAAGAAAGAACCCTCTTTATTTCAAGCTCGTCACGGTAAACAGAAAGAACGTCACCATTTCTAAGCGCCTGTACGGCAGCTTCCCATGTGGGGTACTCTTTTATCTGTGCGTGCGGAAAATTCGTTTTGGCATAATTTGCATAAGAAGATTTTGCTATAACGCCGATTGTTCCCTTATAGTTTCTGACATAAGTGTTTACTTCGCCTTCGCTCGCAACTTTAGCAAGCTGAAGCCGGTTAAACAACAAACCCTGTTTGAATGTCATGTATGGTGTAGAAAACTTAACGGTTTTTGCTCTTGAAAGCGTGCGGCTCAACTTTGAAACAGCAAGGTCTGCCCTGCCCGAAGCTACTAATGTTACAAGATCATTGAAAGCCGGAGCATCGCGTGTTATTACAAGTTTTACCCCAAGTTCTGCTGCCATTTTAGCGGCAAGATCTATGTCGTATCCGGTTAATTTTCCGTTTTTGTCAACAAAATAGAAAGGCGGCTGATCTACCGCTGTAATTGCAACCCGAAGTTCTCCTCTTTTAAGAATACCTTCAATATCGCCTGTTTCTGCTGAATAATTCTGACCACTGGCAGCAAACGGTATAAACAAAAGAAGTAGGAACACAGCAGTCCTGAATTTAAACTTCATGAAATAACTCCTTAAAACTGAATAAATGTCCAACTTTCTTTTATCTATAGTTTATCGGCAGTTTTCCCCTAAAACTTCAATGGGTACTTTAAGCATTAAAACTAAATCCTCTAAGCCGGTTCTTGACTTAGGCGCAATTTTTTCTGTTTTTCAGATTATTTCCAAAAGCGGTTGACTTAAAGACCGGGATTCTATCAGAATAGCCCGAATATCGAGTTTAAATATTTCGGTGGCTGAGCGTAGTCGAAGCCACGATAAGCGGAAAGTCTGCCAGTAAAAGAGGTCATTTCGACTACGCTCAATGACCTGATTTCCTCTAAAAAGCACGATTTTAAAAAACTCGAAATTAAGACAAAATAGAATTCAGGAAAAAAAATGAAAATAAAAAGTCTGATTGTTTTATGTTTAATTGTAATTCTATGCTCATGTGTACAAGACCCAACCAGCCCGGAAAAAATCAGTTATGACGGGCAGAAAATGACCGAGCAATTAACTCAAAGAAAATTCGACACTTCAAAAGCTGTTGAAGAAATGACCCGCGAAAGAACAGAGACCAGAATTCCCTTTACAATGAACTATTCAGAATGTTTAGGAAAACCCGTTATTGAGCTTGATTCAGACAGACATATTTATGTAATGGTAGATTCCGGCTGTACAAGAAACTGGTATTTTTCTTCATTTATTGAAAAGGCAAACCTTTCAGATGATGAATTTATGAAAATCATTATTCAAGACTTAAGAAAGAATGAGCCTGAAATTTCAAACGAGCACCCGACAGACGAAGAATTCAGCAGTTTCTTAAAAAATGAATGGGCAAACTATAATTTGAATTATCTTGCAAAGCTTTACATCAACGGCATTTCTCTTAGATATGATTCAGTGCAAAAGCAAAGCTATGACGGTGTTCTTGGAGCTGATTATTTAATGAATTATGACAGAGTTACTTTTGATTATATCAACAATTATATGATTCTTAATGATGAAAAACTCGACGGAACTGAAATTCCTTTTATACAGACCGCGAACAGCGAAATTTTGATTAATTTTACTTACAACGGGCAGCAGGAACTGGCGATGATTGACACCGGCAATTATTGTTTTACTCCACGCCATAATATTGGAGACGGCAAACAGGATTATGATATTGATGATTATTCAACTTATGGATTGACATACAATGACGATGTGCCTGTTACTCCGCGCGTAATGCAGACTTATGATAATATTCAGATTGGCGGCGTTACCTACAGCAACATAAAAGGTGCTTATTCTACAATTGAAGGTTCTGGTTTTGGAAAAGGTGCCCAGCTTCACATGATGAAACTGAATAATCTTGGAAATGTCTTTTTTTATGACCATATAATTCAATTTGATTTTGTTGATAAGCTTTTTATTATAAAATAGGGCTATTGCATAAATCTGAATTATTTTTCATAATTGAATATGGAAAACATATCTTTAATTCTTTCAGATTTAGACGGAACCCTCTTCCGCAACGACAAATCAATTTCAGATTTTTCAAAACAAGTAATTGCCAAAGCCCAGAAAAAAGGCGTTATGTTCGGCATTTCAACAGCGCGGGCTGGAGTAAATGCCTTAAAATTTCTTGGCGGGCTGAAACCGGACGTGCTTATAACGAACGGCGGAGGCATGGTCACTTTTAAAGGCAAAAAAATCTACAACTGCGTCTTTTCTGTTGAAGAAATACGCACGCTTATCAAGGCAACTTTTGAAATTTGCGGACCGGACGCTATAATAAGCGTAGACAACGAAAAAGGGCTTTATTCAAACTCAAAGGAAGAGCTCGGCGACAAATTCTGGACTTTCAACGATTTTTCGGACTTTAACGAAACCTGCATGAAAATGTGCATTGAAACTCTGGACAAAGAAAAAGTGACAAAAATTGCCTCAAGCGTGGGCATAGACAACATAGACTTTCTGCCCTTTTCAGACATTCCCTGGTATAAGCTCAGCAAAAAAGACGCTACAAAAGAAAAGGCGATTGAAGCTTTGTGCGCACACTTAAAGATGCCGCCTTCAAAGATTGCCGCATTCGGCGACGATTTTAACGACATCGGTATGCTCAAGCTTTGCGGAAAAGGAATTGCCATGGAAAACGCCATTGACGAAGTAAGGCAGATTGCAGACGAAATCTGTCTTTCAAACGAAAATGACGGCGTTGCCAAGTGGATTGCGGCACAACTTTAGCACCGGTAATAGTGAGCCATGCCAAACAATTATTAAAAATTACTGGAAAACTGCACAAAAATGTGATAAATTTGAGATATGAGCAAGAAATATTTTTATATCTTTACATTAATTTTATTCCCATTGTTTTTCCTTACAAGCTGTATGACAACAACTACAGCAGCAGGAAATGTTGGAGCTGACAGAAAGCAGGTTATGCTTGTTTCCGAAGAGGAAATGAACCAGAGTGCGGTTGAGGCTTATGCAGAGGTTCTTGCCGAAGCAAAAAAAGCCGGAACACTCAACAAAGACCCGGCTACTCTTCAGCGTGTTCAGAAAATTGCGAAAAAGCTGATTGCACAGACAACGGTTTTCCGTACAGATGCAGTAAACTGGGACTGGCAGGTAAACGTAATTACTGAAGACACCATAAACGCATGGTGTATGCCGGGCGGCAAGATTGTAGTTTACACAGGCATCATCGATTCACTTAAGCTTACTGACGGTGAGCTTGCTGCTGTAATGGGCCACGAAATTTCGCACGCACTCAAAGAGCACAGCCGCGAAAGAGCAAGCCAGGAAGCTTTGCAGAATCTTGGTGTTTCTGCAGCAGCCGCAATTCTCGGTGTAAAAGAAACCGGAACACAGCTTCTGGGGCTTGCAGCACAGTTTACGCTCGGGCTTCCATTTTCAAGAAAACATGAAACAGAAGCTGACCACATCGGAACAGAACTGATGGCGCGCGCAGGCTATGATCCGCATGAAGCAGTCACCATCTGGCAGAAGATGGAAGAAGTTTCTGGTACAAGCGTACCTGAAATTATGAGCACCCACCCTTCTCATGCAACCCGAATCAAAGACTTGCAGGTAATAGCTGAAACAGTTTATCCGCTGTACCTTGAAGCAACAAAACAGGCTAAATAGCCCCGGAATAACTCCGGCTAAACAAAAAGCCCTCCAAAGCATAAGCGCTTGAGAGGGCTTTTTGTTCGTATTGACAGGCTTTTCAAACTGCACACCTAAAGGCGCACAACAAAAGTGTGCGCAGGCGCGCTTCAGTCTTAAACCTTGAAAAGGTCGATTTCTGTACCGATTTTCTTGATGTTGTCGGCAACCTTGCCTGAAATAGTAGAAAGCGAAGAACCAGTCCTGTTAATCCGGTCAGCACCGGCGTGCATTTCCTGAATACTTTCTTTCATCACTTCTGTAGCATTCTGAAGCTTCTGAACTTCTGAAAGAATGTGCTTGTTTCCGTTCATCATTTCAGAAGATGCCATGCGGACTTCTGAAGTTGAGTTGTTCATAGAGCCGAGCGCATCAATAATCTGCTTAGAACCTGCCTGCTGCTCTTCCATTGCGTGCTTAATCTGCTCAATAATCTGGCTTGTTTCATTAATACTAGACGCAATGTCTGAGAACGCAATATTTGTTTCCTTTGAAACATTAACAACATCCTGAATTGTTTCCTGAATCTTTTTAAGCTCAGAACCGATTCTCTTAGACTGGTCTGTAGAAGTCTCTGAAAGTTTACGGATTTCGTCCGCAACAACAGCAAAACCCTTACCGGCTTCACCTGCATGAGCAGCCTCAATAGCCGCGTTCATAGCAAGAAGGTTTGTCTGCTCGGCAATACCTGCAATGGCGGCATTTGCATCCTGAAGCATTTTTGACTGCTCGTTAATCTGCATAATCTGTTCGTTGGCATTGTTCTGCTTTTCAGAACCTTCATTAGAATGAAGCTCAAGCTGCTTGAACGAGTCAACCATCTTGTTGACTGAAACATTTACAGAATTGATGTTTCCAATCATTTCTTCGACAGCCGTAGAAGCCTGTGTAACACAAGTTGCCTGAGAAGAAATCATTCCTTCAAGAGATTCTATGTTAGAGCTAATCTGGTTTACAGCACCGGCAGTTTCTTGAACAGAATTTGCCTGTGTCTCAATCTGACCGTTTACGTTCTCTATATGAGAAATAATCTCTGTAATTGAAGCAGACGCCTCCTGTGTGCTCGACTGAAGGTCAGAGTCTACAGAAATCAAGTCTTCCTTTGAACTCTTCAAGTTTGCAACAATTCCATGAAGCTTTTCAACGAATGCATTGAAACCTGATACAACGTCACCGATTTCATCGTTTGAAACAGGCGGAATACGCTGTGTAAGGTCTGCGTTTCCGCTTGAGATTACGGCAACAGACTCTTTTACTGTCTTTAGCGGCTTGATAAGCATAGTTATCAATACACCGATAATAATAGCAGAAATGGCGACCGCTATGCCGATAAACAGCGCAGATTTTTTTCGTGTTCCTGTAAGAGCAGCAAAATGTATATCATACGGAGCAACGGCAAAGACTGTCCAGGTTGAATCAGGTACTTTTTTGTAGGCAGCAATAAGATGCACATGAATATTCGGGTCTACAAAGTCTGAAACACCTTCTTTTCCCTGAAAGATATTTGAAAGAACAAGTCCAAGACCTTCATTTTCGTCAAGTTTTGCACCGCCCTCTTCTTCTGATTTTTCTGTTTCAGCCGCATTTGCATTTGCAATAGTTGTTGCAGTTGCCCAGTTCAAAATAGACGGATGCATTCCGCCGCCCAAGTCAATTTTTTCAATAGTGCTGAGAGCTGTATTACCCTCAATTACCATAACAATTGCACCGATTGCCTTGCGGTCTTTATTGTAAACAGGAACGCTGTAATGCTGAAGAACGCTGTTTGTAACGGTACTGAATTTCGGGTCAGAAGCATAATCTTTACCGGCAAAAGCCTCCTGGAAGTAAGGACGGTTTGCAAAGTTGATTTTTCTTCCGTCTGCAAGAAGGGCGTCGCCGTTAGCGTCATAAAAAGCTATGTCTATACAGTTTGCGCCAAAGCAAGATTTTGAACCTACAATCTCTTTCTGCTTGTCTGCAAGCGAAACATTCTCGTCTTTAATTATGTTCAGCTCTGCTAGAACATGCATAGTCTGAAAATGGCGCTTATTGATTGCATCTATCTGATGTGCTACGTCAGTTGCAAGTGCGTCCATATTATCGTATACATTCTTTGACATTGCCTTTTCGGCTGTTCTATAAGAAATTGTTCCAATAGATACGCTTACAGTAGCTCCTACAGCAAGATACATAATCAAAAGCTTTGCCGCGAGCTTAACACGCAAACCTTTATTCTCTGCCACTTTATTGCTCCTAGACTAAAAAATGTTTATTTTCTCCAGTATATCACACTTTTTTAATTTGTACAGTCTGACATATAAGGTAAATTCAGTATGAGGAAATAAAAGTGCGGCAGCTAGTTGAGCTTTTTTAGAGAAGCTGTGGTAACAGCCCATGCACCGTCTTTTTTCTGAATGTCTACAACAGCGTAGCAGCCTTCCATAAGCGGACCCGGGTTTATTACGGTTGTCTTGCCGATTGTGTCAACAGCGGCTGCCTCGTGCACATGGCCTGACACAGCAAGAAGCGGCTGGTAAGTCTCAAGAAATGCCCTGTACAAAGCCGAACCGACATGAAACCCGCATGTAATCTTATCGACTTTTGTGTCTTTCGGCGGATTATGCGAAATAACAATCAGATTGTTCCATTCAAGAGAAGCGTCTGACTGTGCCGCACCGGTTTCAGCCTTTGCGTCCGCACCTGCTTCACCGTCACCGTCTGCATCAGGCTCTTCGTACTCGGCGGAATGCTCCGCAACCATATCAAAATCGCTTTGCAGCTCTTCTTCGGTGCGCTCGTTCGGGGTTGTTCTAGTAAAGATAGAAGCACCGCCAGAGCCTGCAAATGCAAGTCCGTCGCGGAAAATCATTGTGCCCTGAACAGAGATGTCGCGCTTTTCAAGTTCTTCTAAGAAAGCAGGCTCGTCGCAGTTGCCCAAAACCGCATAAAGAGCGGGCGACTTTTTCTCAAGCTGTTCAAGCACAGGCATGGCTTTTTCAGCTTCGTTCTGGTTTGTAAAGTCTCCGGCAAAAATTACGGCATCAGCCTTTTTAAATTCGTCATCAAGTTTGTCAAAATATTCAGTATTTGCGTGTGCGTCTGATAAAACTAAAAAATGCATAGTCCCTCCTAAATTGCGCGTATGATCTCGAGCAGCTTTTTCATCTGTTCGTCTGTTCCGATTGTGATGCGTACAAAATCTCTTATAACGTCAATATCAAAGTAACGGACAAGAATGCCCTTTGCTTTTATTGCCTCGTAAACCGCCTTGCCCGGCATTCCGTCTTTTGAGACAAGCACAAAGTTTGTCTTAGACGGCAGTACGTTCCAGCCTGAATCTACAAGAGCCTTGCTGAAAGCGCCTCTTGTCTTAATGATTTTTCTGCAATTTTCAGAATACCACTCAATGTCTGAGCAGGCGGCAATTGCAGAAGCCTGACAGAACGCGTCAGTCGGAAAGTGATTGAAAGAATTTTTGGTTGTGGTCAAAGCCTGAATCAATGCCGGCGCACCGACTGCAAAGCCGAGCCTCATTCCGGCAAAAGACATGCTCTTTGAGAAAGTTCTGATTACAAGCAGATTCTCGTATTTTTTCAAGAGCGGCAGAACCGTATAGCCCGAAAAATCGGTATAAGCTTCGTCAACTACAAAAACTTTGTCTTTGGGGGATGCTTTAAGCATCGCCTCAATTTCGTCAACAGAAAGCGCCATGCCTGTCGGTGCATTCGGGTTTGCAAAAATCATGCCGGTCGAATCAATATCGAGCATGGCTTTTGTATTCAGCGAGAAATCCTTGTTTAAAGGCACTTTTAGCAGATTAATTCCGTAATAGCCTGCATAAACAGGATAAAAGCTGTATGAGAATTCCGGCGAAACAAGAGGCTTGTCGCTGTCAAAAAAAGCGTAGAAAACAAAAGACAGAACCTCGTCCGAGCCGTTTCCGCAGAAAATCATGTCCTCTGTAATTTCAAAGCCAAGCGGCTTCTGGTCTGCGGCAGGAACAAGCACGCCGCCAGTTTTATTAAGGCTTCTGGCTATTGCCTTTTTCAGTTCATGCGAATCTGGGTCAGGGTAAAGCGCAAGTTTTTGAAGCTCAATGTCTTTGAGAGCGTCTTTAATTTTGGGCGACGGCAAATAAGGGTTCTCATTTGCGTTAAGCTTTATATAATCTCTGTCTTTAGGTTGTTCACCCGGTTTATAGGGTTTCAAATTTTTCAGTCTTTGTGCAAACATAAGCAGAGTATAAAGCAGTGAGAAATAAAAAAAAAGCACTTTTTAAATTTTTATTGAGAAATACTGAAAATACTGTTATTATATTAAACTATGGGTTCAACATCTGATATTTATACACTTTTACGCCTTTACGGCAAAAAACAGCACCGGACGCAGATTTCTGTAGAAGAATTCTGCAATTATCTCTTAAAGTACGCTCAGCACTACGTAACGGAACAGCCTGACCTTGCAAAATACACGAAAGCACCGCGCGAATCTTTACTGGCAGAACTTGACAATTTGGCTGCGACTAACAAAGTCATTCTCAAAGAAGAAGAAGGCAACCAGATTATTGTTATTTCCGCTTATTTTAGGGAAACTGTAAATTCACGCTACAAGCAGATGGCAACAAACCCTTCTATTCCTTATCCGATTCCGACAGACCTGCCTAAAGACTTTCCGCAGGAACTTATAAGCCAGCAGGACGCAGGCACTATAATATACGATTTGCTTGACGGCAAAGAACATGGTGAGAACGTCATTTATTCGCTTGTGTTCCGCCGCGAAATTGCACCTGTGCTTTTGCCGCAGGGCGTTACAGCAGAATTTCTGATGCAGTCTTCAATTGCCAAACTCAGAGATTTGATGAACCACGGCGAACAGCACGACTACTTTTTGCAGAAGCTCATGACATCAAACGGCGGCAGAAGCCTTGCAGTCAAAAACTTCTTCAATCAGTTTATCTCAAATGAGGAAGAGACAATCATAAAATTTAAAGAAGCCGGAGACTGCTACTACTTCTTGAACCAGCTCTTTCTTTTCATCCGCCAGGACTTTGAGAAAATCAAGGACAAGACACCTGAAGACGTCGATTTGCTTCAGGCAGTATACATCGCTGAATTGTGCGCATCATTCTACAAGAACAAGGTACAGCTTAATCTTCAGAAAGACACAGCTTTAAAGAACCTTGAGCTTTCTTTGGGCAAGCAGCCTTATTACTTTGATGCAGCCGCAATCTCAAAATTTGTAGACTCGCGCGGCGTTCCGCTTCTCGGTCAGTATTCTGAAGAAGATCTCAACGACTATCTTACAAAATCTACGACACCGACAGTAGACAATCACATGCCGCCGCTGCTTACATTCAAGACACCTGACGGCAACCGCTATTTTGTTTTGAACGAAAAAACACTGCCTCTGTTAATGAAATTGTGTACAGAAGCCAGAAAAACCGTTCACGATTCCATTACAAAAGAATGGTTCGGTCTTTTGCAGAAATTCCAAAGTGTTCCTGCAATGAAAAACATAAAAGACTTTGACCAGCGTCTTGAAGAAATTGTTGAGACAGAAGAACCTATTCTGTATTCACTGCTTAATGCACCTTTCTTAAAGACAATCTACTACGATGCAGTGGACAGCAAAAATGCAAACAACCTCGATAAGTTCAACTTTTTCAATGACGGCGAGCTGCTGCCATACAGTGAGCTTTTGATGCTTACGCCGCATTCTGTTATGTCAGATGCGAAAATTCTGCTGCCGGTATGGTACACACTTCCGGGTCTTTCTTTCATTCTTGCGCTTATTTTTGGACGCGGAAGCATGTCAAAGAAGGCAAAGGCAAAGAAGAAAAAGAAGGAATCAGCCTCAAAGTCAACGGCTCAAAAAATACAGTCTTCTTCTACAATGTCTGTGTCTACAGAAAGCCCGAAGTCGCAGAATATTGCCAACAACAAAAAAGAAGAATTCAAGATGGCGGCAGCTTCAATCGAAAAAATTCTTGTTCCGCCGGATTCTTCTCTTGATTCTGAATTGACTTCTTATCTCAACGAATGGAACCACATTCTTGATAAGGAAGCAAAGAAAAATCTTACAGAAGATGTAAACTCTCTTATCAGAGATTATCTTAGAAAGATTTTGCGCACCGCTTCGCCAAGCAGCATTACGCCTGAACGCATAAATGAGCTTGCAGAAACACTCGTTAAAACTCCTGCTTTGCAGAAGATTAACGACCATGCGAACCTGCACATGTATGTTCAGCTTTATATGCTGAGACTGATTAAAAAAGCATAGATTATTCTTATTTATAAAAGACCGGCAGACAAAATGTTTGCCGGCTTTTTTTGCCTGCATTTTCACCTTTTATGTAAATTTTAAGTAAAACAACAGCCATTTTTCCCGTTTTGGTACAGGATTTTAAATTTCCGCTCAATTAATAAGTGTGCGTCGGTAAACGTATCAAAAAACACACATAGCAAAAGGAGCGAATCTATGAAAAATTTAAACAGCATTATTCTCGAAGGCAACTGCGTAAGAGAACCGAATGTAACTATTACAGGAAAAGGAACTGCAATATGTACTTTTTCAATTGCAAGCCACAGAACTTACAAAATCGGCGAGACATTTGAACAGGAAGTTTCGTTTTTTGATATTGAAACATGGGGAAAGCTCGCGGAACGTGTTTCACATCAATGCAAAAAAGGCCGCGGTGTACGTGTTGTGGGGCGTTTAAAGCAAAACCGCTGGGAAGGCTCTGACGGCAAGCAAAACTCAAAAGTACGCATTGTAGCTGAACACGTTGAGTTTAAGCCAGAACCGAAACCGCTTGAAGCGGCTGCGACATCAGCTGCACCTTTGCCAGGCTCTGCACCGGCAAAGCAGGAAGAAATTTCAGTTTTTTAGTCTGGTCTCAGATTAAAGCAGACGCACACCCGGCAGCCGCCCTGCCCTTCTCTTACAGAGCATGGCTGTCCGGGGCTAACTATGTACAGTGTCAGCCGCGGCGGTTCTTGCCGTAATTCTTGCGGTTATTTCCGCCTTTCTTTGATTTAGGCTGATTATAGCGGCCACCCTGCTGTGCACCACCCTCAGCCCGCAATGCCTGCGCACGTTCGTTCATCTGACGGCGTTCTTCCATTTTTTCAGGCGAAAAGAAACCTTCTTTCCAGTTGAAACGCGAAATTTCTGGCAACGGCTTTAATGTGTGATAAGACGTCATAATCTGCTTAAAGTCGCTTTTTCTTACGGCGGTTTTTGAAAGGTCTATAAGAAAATGGGTAAAGCCCATGTCCTTTATTGTTTTCACCTTGTCAAGAATAGAAAACGGCTGTTCCGGCATAACAAAAGAGCCGTCTTTTGTAGACAATGCCTTGAAAACAGATTCTTCCTTGTCTTTGAAATAGAGGAAATCATAAGATTCAGGCAGCTCAAAGCGCATTCTGAACAAAGCAGGATAAGCAAAAAGCGTAATCATAACCCTTTTGCGCTGGTCTGGCTCAAAAGTTGCCTCAATATTGCGCTTAGAATTCTCAAGCGGAGTTATCAAGCCGGTAATACCCTGATTTTCAAGCCATGAAACAGCCCATCTGTTAAAAGTATAGAGATAAGGCCCTGCAATCATAAAGACCTTGAGCGGCTTAAGCATTGCAATATGTGCCGGATTATTTACAACCCAATTTGTAAAGCCTTCCGCGACAAGCTGAGCAATAGTTTCAGCAAGGCTGTCCTCTTTGTTCTGCGGAAGATACGGGTCAAGCGAAATAAAAATCTGGCGCTTTGAGAACGGAAGCTTTTCCTTTTTTTCAAGCAGAGATTCGCGCGTAACACTGTTCAGCTCAAGAATCGCGCGGACAGGCTGTTCGCACTGAACCACGAACAAATCTTTTACAGTAGAAACCTGAACATAAAGCCCTTCCGGCATTAAGTCCAGGCTGTCTTTCTCAAGCGGTGTCAAATCAAGAACCGGCAGAACCTGAGCGCCGGGCTGCATTCTGTAACGGCTTATGTCATTCGGCAGCACGCGCGGGTAACGCTTTGACATTGACTTTGTCTGTAACAGATAAACCGAATCGCCTGTACCAAAGCCTTGCGGAATATCTACCCAGTTTTTTTCGCCGTCTTCATAAATTGACTTAATCTTGTGGCTTTCGCGCACAGAATCGTCCTTTTTGTGCAGACGGATTGAATCGCCTATGTCCGGGTCGTATGTGCCGCCCTTGATTACGGCATAATAAGCTGCACCGGCTTCGTTTCCTGACTTATCAGGCAATATCTTCTTAACCTGTGTAATTTTTCCAAGATAAATGCCTGTGCCCGAAGCCTGTTTTGGATTCAGTATATTCTCTGCTTTTGGCGAAGTGTACCAGTACATTGTCTTTGAGCGGGCAAAATCCGTAGAAAGCATACGTTTTGCAGTTGCAAGCGAACCTTTTTTGTCCTCCTGCCAGTGGTCAAGCATATATCTGTAAGCGGAAACAACACTGCCAACATATTCAGCACTTTTCATTCTGCCTTCAATTTTGAACGAATCTACACCGGCGCTAACCAAGTCGGGCACACGCTCAATCAGCTGCAAATCATAAGGAGAGAAATAAAAGCCCTGCTCTACGCCGCCTTCAATTTCAGCTTCGTACAAGCGGCGGCACGCCTGAGTACACATTCCGCGGTTTGCAGACTTTCCGCCGAGATAACTTGAAAAAAGACACAAGCCAGACTCGCTTACACAAAGCGCGCCATGCACAAAAACTTCGATTTCAACATTTGTTCGTTCTTTAATCTGCTTTATTTCGTCAAGCCCAAGCTCGCGTGCCAGAACAACGCGCTTAAAACCGCTTTTGCTCATAGTGTTGGCAGCTTTGGCACTTGCAATATTCATCTGGGTAGAAGCATGCAGACGCAGATTCGGAAAAAACTGCTGCACCATTCTGACTACACCAAAATCCTGAACGATTAAGCCGTCCGGCCCGATTTTATCGAGATACGAAAGGAAGCGGTACATGCGCTCGGTCTCATATTCTTCAAGAACGGTGTTTACAGTGACAAAGATTTTTTTGCCGAGCTTGTGTACAGAATTGACCGTCGCCTCAAATTGATTCCACGCGAAATTTGTTGTGCGTAAACGTGCGTTAAAACTTTTTAAGCCCAAATATACTGCATCTGCGCCTTCGCCGATTGCAGCATCAAGAGCCTCAATATTTCCAGCAGGAGCTAATAATTCTGCCATAATGTTTCCTTGTACGTCGGTTATTTATCAGCGAGCCTTGCCGCCAAAAGCTTTAAGCCTTCAACCATTGCCTGATGCTCATGCGGTGCAATTCTTGCGTAAAGCGTTTCGGGCGTGTCGCCGGGCATAACAGGCACTTTTTTCTGCAAGATTATCGTGCCGGTGTCGCAGCCTGCATCTACAAGATGAATCGTAATGCCGGATTCTTTCTCTCCGGCGGCAAGCACTGCCTCGTGCACATGATGCCCGAACATGCCTACACCGCCGTATTTTGGCAGAAGAGCAGGATGCAGGTTTATGATTTTGCCTGAATAGATGTCAAGAATCTCGCCGCCGAGAACAGTCAGAAAACCGGCGAGCACAATTGCTTCAATTTCATAAGACTTGCAAAGCTCAAGAACTTTTGCAGAGACAGCAAAACGCTTTTCATCGCGCGTTGCGTCTTTAGCCTTTTCACCCAAAAGCAGAGACGGCGATGCAATAAAAGCCGGAATATCTGCCTTTTTTGCACGCTCAAGCGCAAACGCTTTTGCAGAGCTTGAAACTACAAGCGCGATATTATACGGACATTCTTCGCCGCGGCTTTTCATTGCAAGCTCTTCGTCAATAAGAGCCTGCAAATTTGTGCCACCGCCGGAAACTAAAACTGCTGTTTTTAAGGGCTTGCTCACAATTTTCACCTATTCAAAAATAACTGCGTCTTCCTGTGTCTCAACTTTCTGGCCTGAACGTGCAACGCGCCCGATTTTATAAGCCTTCATTGTTGAGTTCAAACCGGCATTAGATGAAACAGTAAATTCTTCAAATGACTTTATGATATTGTCAGCCTTGTCTGCTTCAACTGCAAGAACAAGACCGATTCCCATATTGAATGTGTTGAACATGCGTGACGGGTCTGCACCGCGGCGCTCAAGCTCAGCAAAAATCGGCGGAATTTCCCAGCTGCCCTTCTTGATTACTGAAACGAGCGTCTTGTCGGCATACATACGCGGAATATTCTCGTAGAAGCCGCCGCCTGTAATATGAGCCATGCCATGAACAGCATTTGCACCGCCATGTTCTCTGAATTTTTCAAGAACTGAAAGCACAGGGCGCACATAAATGCGGGTCGGCTCAAGAAGCACTTCGCCGATTTTTCTGCCGTTAAAAGGCGTGTCAAAATCTGTTACTAGCTTTCTAACCAGAGAAAAGCCGTTTGAGTGTACGCCGGTTGAAGAAAGCCCGATAAGAACGTCACCTTCTTTTATAGCCTCACCTGTAATGATGTTCTGTTTGTCTACAATGCCTACGCCGAAACCTGCGATGTCGTACTTGCCTTTGTCGTAGAAGCCAGGCATTTCTGCTGTTTCACCGCCAAGCAGCGCACAGTCTGAATCAACACAGCCGTCTGCAACACCTTTTACAAGATCTGCCGCAATGGAAGAATCAAGGCTTCCGCAGGCGATATAGTCTAAAAAGTAGAGCGGCTTTGCGCCAGTGCAGAGAATGTCGTTTACGCTCATTGCAACGCAGTCAATTCCAACTGTATCGTATTTTTTCATTGCAAAGGCGATATCAAGCTTTGTGCCTACGCCGTCTGTGCCGCTTACCATAACAGGTTCTTTCATGCCGCCAGGAACGGCAAACATACCGGCAAAGCTGCCCAAGCCGTTAAGCACGCCCGGAATCTGTGTGCGCTTTGCATGGGCTTTATATTTATCTACAGCGCGGTAGCCTTCTTCAATGTCTACACCAGACTGTCTGTAATCAATCATAAGTTCTCCTAATATATGTTTAATTATATGTTTAATTGAAACTGTTAGAGCTCAACGCCTCTGCCACCGTTTTCAGCAGATTCTTCAGCAAGCTTTTTGCGGAACTCTACAAGCTTTTTCTTAAGTTCAGGGTTTTTTACAGCAAGAATTTCAAGTGCAAGATAAGCTGCGTTTGCGGCATTGTTTATGCCCACTGTCGCAACAGGTATCTGGCGCGGCATCTGCACAATCGAAAGCAGAGCGTCCATTCCGCCAAGACCGTTAGAAGAGCGGCCTTTTGCGTCGGCACTCATGCACTCAAGCGGAATTCCGATAACAGGCAGAACCGTCATGGACGCAATTACGCCCGGCAGATGAGCCGCAAGCCCAGCACCGGCAATAATAACTTCCGCGCCATGCTCTTCAACTGTTTTTACAGTCTGTGCAAGCAATTCACCAGAACGGTGAGCCGACAAAATAAAAGCTTCATACTCTACTCCGAATTCTTTGAGTACAGCCGAAGCTTTTTTCATAGTTTCTGTATCTGATTTTGAGCCAAAAAAGACAGCAACTTTCATGCAACACCCCATAAACCATAAATTCGAATTTAATCGGCGGCTTTTGCACGAGCGCAAAAAAAGGTGCGACTCATAGTCCGGCTTTAGGGAAGCCAGGTAGAAACTCTTATTCCCAGGCAGGAATGAGGAGAGAAGAAAACCTACCTTTAATAAGATTATATGAGCCGTCGATAACGGAATATATCACAAACAAGCATAATACTCAAGTGGGTCTATTCCGCAAGCTCTGCTTGAACTAGAAGCAGAATTGTACTATTGCTGACAAAACGACTGGAATGAGGAGATTGTCAAAATCTTTTAGAGGAAGCATTTCGGCGAACATGCCGGCAAAACCGCAGACAAGACCAGCCGCAGTGTTGTTTGTAATAAGACTTGAGAGCAGAAATATTACGCCAAAGCACGAAAGACTGCCGACGACAGATTTTCCGCCGGTAAACGGAATTTTCACCTCGCCGAACATTTTGCCGAAAAGACTTGCCAAGCCGTCGCCTGCCGCAAGCCCGATTATGCCGACAGCGGCTGCTGTTTCGTTAAAGAACAAGGCTGAAACCAAAACGCCGCAGCACAAAGTTACAGGACCGAGAACAAAGCGGTTTTCGTCGCGCTTTCTTGCAGCAGCTTCAGTTATTGCCGAAAAAACAGGAACATTTCTGCCGTTAAGCCTTAAAATTTCAGAGATTATGTAAACGGCAAGCACCGAAAACAAGCCTGCAATCGTAAGACCATACAAATAATGAAGCATAAGCGGCACAAAAGCTGTGCACAAATGAATTGATTTTCTGAATATTTCTTTGCGGAGAGAAATGACGCGGCTTCTCATCAAAATGCCGCGTCTGTGCATCATGTGCTCTTTACAGAGACCTGTTTCAACAGCAGGAACACCGGACAAAGAAGCTGCGCCAACAGCATTGTTCATGTCGGTAGTCGTTCGTACCATTCAAATCTCCTGTATAAGCAAAACAAAATGAATTGGGGCTGTCCAAAAAAGAATAAATCGTATTGTCATTCCGAACTTGATTCGGAATCTCTGCATTAACTACAGTGTAGATGCTGAAACAAGTTCAGCATGACAATTTTTCTAGACAACCACAAGTTTTTCTGCATTATCTTGGAGTTTTCAGTGCCGGCTGAGTCAGTACTTTTTCATTCTGCAATGTTCTTGGAATGTCAAAGTACAAAGCAGGTTCAAAAGGACTTATAGGATAACGCAGATACTGCATATTCTGTGCTGCAAGGTTGCTGCCGTCAAGACGAACCAAAGTCTCCTGGTTTCGTGTTAGCGCATCCCATGCACGCATTGATTCTGCCATATAAACCATTGCAAGTGCGTTTTGGTTACTGTCGCCTGTACGGAAGGCAAGCTTGCCGAGCGTTACACCAAAGTTGTTGGTAGCTTTCATGTAAGTATCAACAAGGTCAGCATCTTCAGCCTGAACCTGTGGGAACATCAGACCTTTCTGCGCTTTAACTTTTGCAAATTCATCAACAAAACGCTGGTAATAGCCCTGTGCGGCAAAGTTGTCGTCGCGCAAAGACAATGTGTTTGCAAGCGAAAGCAGAAGGTGCAGATCGTTGCCGTTTTCTTCAGATGAAGCAATAAATGCGCCAAGTGCATCAAGATACTGCTTCTTGCCGTACTGAATATAACCAATTCTATAGCGGATTGACGAAGTATCATTGTCATATTCAACAGCATGAAGATAATTTCTCAAAGCATTGTCATTATCGCCTGAAATAAAGTAATCAAGGTCAGCCATATCAGCATACAAAAGACCGATTTCTTTTCCAGCATTAAGACTGCTTGCATCTTTTTCTGATTCAAAAAGCGAAATACCGGCTACATAAACTTCTTCAGCCTTCAAGTATTCCTGCTGATCTGTATACAACTCACCAAGAAGACGGTATGTATCAATATATTTGAGAATGCGTTCTTTTGTTCTGACTTTTGCCTTTGCAAATACGTCAAGTGCATGTTCAAGCTGAGCCTGTGCTTTCGAGATGTCAGCCGTATAAATAAAGTAGCGCGCATAATTGTAATAAGCTTCAGGCACTGTCGGGTCAGCAACAATTGCGCGCTCAAGCAAAGCACGTACATCTTCAATATAAGAGCGGAGGTATTCTTCTGCCGGTGTCAGCTCGCCATAGAGCTTATCAAGCAGATAACGGCTCAATTCAAGAATATCAGGCGCACTCAAAGCCTTTATCTTCTTAGGTCCTGTCTTCTTATCCGGGTAGAAATAGTTCTTTAACGGAAGAACCTCGCGCAAATTGTCTGTGCGGATATAGTAGCGCAGCATCTTTGCAAGATACTTGTCAGACTGACCGTATATGTCGAGAACCGTCTCATATTGAGCGCGCGCAAGCTCAAACTTGCTTGGGTCTTCGTTGCAAGCCCATTCAAGATAAATATCACCAAGCAGAAGCATTGCATCAGGGTCATTAATGAATTTGTCGAGCACGTCTCTGCGGACAATCTCTTCTGCCTCAGCATATTTAAGCTCGTCATAAAGCTTCATTTCTGCATATTCAAGGCCGCCCTGCTTGTCTTTCGGGAAGTAGAACAATATCCATTTATACATCTGGCTTGCGCGCTCATACTGGCGTTTCTCGCGGTAGCCGCGTGCATATTTAAAGAACCATGCTTTCTTTTTCTTGTAGTTTGCCGCCGCAATGAATTTTTCTTCAGACAGCGGATAATATTCACCTTCAAGAAGTGTATAGCCTTCTTTATAGAGTATTTCAGCACGAACCGGTTCATAGACAAATGTCTTGCCGAGGAAGAATGTAGAAGCTGCCAGAATAGCAATAGCAAGACAGGCTGCAATAAACGGAATAATCCTGTTTTTGAGCTGATATTCTGTAGACTGCTTGTAAGCTTCGTACTGGGCGGCAGTGCGTTTTTCGTAGTTGCGCGGAACTTCGATAACCTTGTCAACCATTTTTCCGACATGGTTTGCAAGCTGACGTACAGGCACCTTTTTAATAACCATGCGGATAAGCTTAAGGTTCTCTTCTTCGTTAAACTGGTCTTCTACAATAATGTTTTCAATTTCAACACGGAGGTTTAACGGATAGTAGTTTAAGTTCTCTATAAATTTCTGATATTCAGCATTAGTAAACTGATTGCTTTCAACCTTTTCTTCTGGAATAGCTGAAAGAGACTTCTTCTTTTTAGGCTCGACAATTTCAGTTACATCAGAGAAGCCAGGAATACTGAATTCATCGTCAGCTTCTTCTGCCTCGTCTGCGCCTAAGCCGTCTATTGCAAAATCGTCTTTTGCAGTTTCATCTGCTGAAGTTTCAGAAGCGGCATCAGCAGATGAACCGGCTGCATCGCTTCCGCCAAAGTCAGGCATGTCAAAATCAGCAGAAGGTGCTGCGCTGTCAAGATTCATGTTTACGCCCGGAGTTTCATCAGTACCTTTAGCTGAATTGTTCTGGTCGTCAAGGTCAAAGTCCGGCAAGTCAAGCGAATCTGAATCAAGAGAAAAATCTGGAAGTGATGAAGAGCCTGTATCAGCAGGCTTTGCGGCTTCTGTTTCAGCCGGTGCCGGTGTATCGTCAACAGAAAAATCTGAGCCGAAATCAGGCATCTCAAAATCATCAGCAACAGAAGAAGCGTCTGCCTGTGCAGAAACTCCGTTATCTGAAGTTATGTCTTGAGACGGCAAATCACCAAAATCAGGCAGGTCAAAATCGCTGTCAGAAGAGCCGGTATCTGCGGCTGTAGAAGAATCAGTTTCTATGCCGTCAAAGTCAGGCAGCTCAAAATCAGTTGAAGCTGCTGCGTCGTCGGTTGAACCGGCAGCAATTCCGGCGGTGTCATCTATACCGTCAATGCCGTCAAATGAAGGCATTTCAAAATCGTCATTTGTGCTTGAAGCAGGTGCGTCACTTGAAGCAGACGCATCAAAAGATTCTACAACAGGCTCTTCGTTTACGTCAGGCAAATCGCCGAAATCCGGCAAATCTGGTGCAGAAGCTTCAGCCGAAGTTTCTGCCGGTGCGCTCTGCTCTGGTGCAGTTTCTTGCGGCGCAGGCTCAGAAGCGGCCGGTGCATTTTGTGTATCAACAGAACCGTCTATATTTGTATTTAAAAGCGCGTCAATGTCTATTTCGCCGTCAGATGTTGTCGGAACAGATGCAGACTCAGCCGGAGCATCAGATGAAGCATCGGCAGGAGTGTCTGTAGAAGCGGCTTCTGTTTCCTCTTCTTTTACAGGCAAGCCATAGAGAAAATCTTCTGAGTCGTCTGCTTCTGAAGCATTTTCAGGGAAAGGCAACGTACGGAGAGTTTCTCCGCGTGCAGCGCGAACAGAGGCTTCGTTACCTAACGATTGTAGATTATTAACAAAATTCTTAAGCTGATTTAATCCGGGCATATTATCTGATTCTATCCCTTAAAAAACGAAATAACAAGGCGAAATGCGTCTTTTTGTCACACTCTTGCCAAAAGTACTTTTTAGATTAGTACTTCTTCGTTTTATCATCGGTGAAAAATTAGTATGTCTTAAGCTTTATCGAAGCTTTTCTAAAAGAATAAAATCAACTATTATTAGGTCATGTCCTTAAATTGCAAAGAAATTGACGCTATTCTAAACGAACTCACACTTGAAGGCACTTTTATTCAGCAGATTGTGCAGCCGACATTTGACAGCATCGCCTTTTACCTTTACGGCCAGGGTGAATCGCAGACGCTGCTTGTCTGCCTTGCACCAGGCGCGTGCCGTCTGCACACAACACGGAAAAAAATCCCGAGAAATGACAAACCACTGCGCTTTATGGAATTCTTGCGCTCAAAAATTAAAGGCTCAAGAATAAACAAAGCCGCTCAAATTGAGCAGGAGCGCATAATAAAATTCGAGCTTTCACATGGCGAAGACTTGTTCAACATGTACATCCGCCTGTGGAGCAATGCCGCAAACATCATCGTAACAAACCCGCTTGAAACAAATGAAAAAGGCGAAGAGCGCATCCTCGACGTATTTTTCCGCCGCCCAAAAAAGAACGAAATTACAGACGGCTTTTATAAGCCTGAAATTAAAGCCGCTGGCGCACAGCAAAACAAAAAGATATTTGAAGTGCGCGGCTTTGAAGAGCTTGAAAACAGCGAAAACCTTTCGTTCAACCAAAAAATCGAGCTTTGGTACACCGAACACGCAGACACGCTTTCAAGAGCTTCTCTTCTTCAGCAGGCAGAAAAGCAGTTCAATGCACGCTCAACGCGGTTACAGGCGGCAATTGACAAGCTTGAAGCAAAGCGCAAAAGCTTTCTCAATGCAGAGCAGTGGAAACATCAGGGCGATTTGCTTTTGACATACGGCTATCTTATAGAAAAAGCCGCCGGAGAAGGCAAAAACTTTATTGAGTGCGAAGACTACGACACAGGCAGCACAGTCAAAATTTTTATAGACCCAAAGAAAAAGGCTCAGGAAAATGCCCAGCTTTTCTACGAGCGCTATAAAAAAGCAGTTTCAGGTTTGGAAGAGCTTGAATACGACATAAAAGTCTCAAAGTCTGAGCTTGCAAAATTGCAGGCAGACTATGAGCAGTTGCTTGCTGAAAAAGACCCGCTCGTAATTCAGCAGAAAATGCACAAGCAGAACACGCCGCGCCAAAAAATCGAGAAAAAGCACCCGGGTTTAGATTTTACCATAAACGGCTGGCACATTCTGGTTGGCAGAACGGCATCAGAAAACGACGAGCTTTTACGGCGTCATGTAAAAGGCCAGGACTGGTGGCTTCATGCAAGAGACTGGCCGGGCGGCTATGTATTCATCAAAAACCAGAACGGCAAATCTGTGCCTTTAGACACGCTTTTAGACGCAGGCAATCTTGCCCTTTTCTACTCAAAGGGAAGAAAAGACGGCAAAGGCGATTTGTATTATACGCAGGTCAAGCATTTGCGCCGGGCAAAAAACGCGCCGAAGGGCACAGTGCTTCCGTCTAACGAAAAGAATCTTTCTATAACCCTTGATAAAGAGCGTCTTAAGCGCATTGAAATGCAGCAAAAAGAAGGAACATTATTGATTTAAAAAATCTCCAAAAAAATGAAAAAAATTAAAATTTTTTTGTAACCTTTTTATCCGCTGGTGTTTATCATGGTGTAATTGCAAGCAAGAAAGGTACAAATGTTATTTTTGATTAAGCCCGCAACTGGTTTCAACTCCTTTACCCAGTTGCGGTTTTTTATTTTAAACAGACGTGTTCGAAAACTAACCGAGTTTCCGAATGGGTCTAATGACTGATTTCAAATTATATGATAAGGTTATAATATGAAAAGATTACTTAAAAATTTACTTGTTACTGGCGGAGCCGGTTTTATCGGCTCAAATTTCATTCACTATATTTTCAATAAGACAGATTTTTCAGGCCGCATTATCAATATGGATGCACTGACCTATGCAGGAAATCTTGAAAGCCTTAAAGACATTGATTCAAAATTTGGTGTAGAGGCACTTGGAAAAGATAAGGCAAGATATATTTTTGAACACGCCGACATTACAGACAAAGAAGCCGTAAACCGCATTTTTAAAGAATATGCAATTGATACTGTTGTACATTTTGCCGCAGAAACTCACGTTGACCGCTGTATTTTAGGACCTGAAGCTTTTGTAAGAACAAATGTTTTGGGAACATTCAATCTGCTTGACACAGCGCGTAACAGCTGGAAGAACCAAGATGGAACAATGCGCAGTGACGTGCTCTTTCACCACATAAGCACAGATGAAGTTTACGGCTCGCTCGGCGAAACAGGCTATTTTGAAGAAACAACACCTTATGACCCGAGAAGCCCATATTCTGCAAGTAAAGCTTCAAGCGACCATCTTGTAAGTTCATATTCGCATACATTCGGGCTGCCTACAACATTGTCGAACTGTTCAAACAACTATGGTCCGTTCCAGTTTCCAGAAAAGCTTCTTCCGTTAATGATTATAAACATGGTAGACGGAAAAGATCTGCCTGTTTATGGCGACGGCAAAAACATACGCGACTGGCTGTATGTTGAAGACCACAACAGCGCGGTCTGGACTATAATGAACAAAGGCAGAACAGGCGAAAAATACAACATCGGCGGCGAAAACGAATGGCAGAACATAAAGCTGATTGAAAAGCTCATCGACATTGTCGCAGAAGAAACCGGCAAAGACTCAAATGAAATAAGAAAGACAATTAAATGGGTCAAAGACCGCCCCGGACACGACAGACGCTACGCAATCAACTGCAATAAATTAAAGACTGAACTTGGCTGGAAGCAGGCACATACTTTTGAAGAAGGCTTGCGCGCAACAGTCAAATGGTATCTTTCAAATGCTGATTGGATTGCACACGTAAAAAGTGGCGAATACGCCAACTGGATAAAGAGCAATTACACAGACAGATAGAAAGGCTGCGCTATGTTTGAAGTAAGAGTTGAAACAGAATTTGCCGCGGCGCATTTTCTCCGCGACTACCACGGAAAGTGCGAGAATCTGCACGGGCACAACTACAAAGTTTACGCACACGCAAAAGGTTCTTCGCTGAACGAGGGCGGAATGCTTATTGATTTTGGCGAGCTGAAAGGTGCGCTGCGCAAAGTCTGTGCCACACTTGACCACACAAACTTAAACGACCTTGTAGAAAACAATAGCTTTGTGTTTGACCAGAACCCAAGCGCAGAACGCATTGCTCGCTATATTTTTGACAAGATCAAAGAGATGCTGCCAGACGCGCCGCTTTATGCTGTTGACGTTTTTGAAACAGCAACAAGCCGCGCGCGCTATATTGCAGACTAAGCTCTAGTTGTCGCAGCCGCAAGAAAGGCAGCGCACTGGAATATTCTGCTTGTCCAAGTCTTTTTTAATGCCCTCAATAGTATATTCGCCAGAGTGTACCATTGAAGCAATAAGGGCAGCGTCAGCTTTTCCTTTAGTAAGAACATCAGCAAGGTGAGCCGGTGTACCGCCGCCGCCAGAAGCAACAACAGGAACACTTACAGCCTCAACAATCATGCGCGTAAGATCAAGCTCGTAGCCTGCCCTGGTTCCGTCTGCGTCCATTGAATTAAGCACAATTTCGCCTGCGCCAAGTTCTACAGCGCGCACAGCCCATTCCCTTGCATCAAGGTCTGTTTTTATGCGGCCGCCGTTAATGTAGACACGGTAACCGCTCGGACAGGTTGGGTCTTTTTTAGCGTCCATGCCGAGAACAATGCACTGATTGCCGAATACGCGCGCACCTTCTGTTATAAGTGAAGGGTTTTTCACAGCCTGAGAATTCAGACTGATTTTTTCAGCGCCGGCAAGAATTGTAGAGCGTATGTCATCAAGTGTGCCAATACCGCCGCCTACACAAAACGGAATAAAAACCTGCGAAGCTACGCGGTGAATCAAGTCGAGAATCGGGCCTCTTCCGCGGGCAGAAGCGATAATGTCATAAAAAACAAGTTCGTCAACTCCCTGACGGTAATATTCAGCAGCCATTTCAACAGGGTCGCCGACATCAACATTATTCAAAAATTTTACGCCTTTTGTAGTACGTCCGTCTTTTACGTCAAGGCAGACAATGATTCTCTTTTTTAGCATGAAAGGTCTCCTTCCGGGAGGCAGAAATTTTTCAAAAGCCTTAAGCCTGGTTCACCGGACTTTTCCGGGTGGAACTGACAGGCAATAATTGAGCCATGCCTTATTACGGCAGGAACTTTTATTCCGTATTCGCAGAAAGCGCGGACATCATTCCAATGAGCAGGTTCAATTACATAAGAATGAACAAAATAAAAGGCAGTGCCCTCGTTTATGTTCTTAAAAATCAAATCTTCCTTGCAGTGCACGTCGTTCCAACCCATGTGCGGAATTTTCAAGCCGTCGGTCGGAATTCCTTCTCTTTCAAAGATATTCTTAAAGTGAGTAATTTTGCCGGGAACTAAGCCGAGACAGTCGGTGTCGCCTTCTTCAGAATGTTCAAAAATAATCTGCGAGCCAAGACAAATTCCCATAATTGGAGCAGATGCCTGTGCCCGGTCTTTTAAAAACACGTCAAAGCCTGTCTGCCTAAGCTGTCCCATGGCATAAGCCGCATCGCCTACCCCCGGGAAAATCAATCTGTCGGCATTTTTCAAGTCTTCCGGCTTTTTTCCAAGAATATACGGAATATTCATTGAATCGAGTGCCATTTCCACACTCTTAATGTTGCCTGCATTGTAATCGATTATACCAATCATTGTGAGTCCATAAAGAAATTAGTAATTTGTCCGATAATTATGATATGAATTTTTCCGAAGTTCAAGACGTTATACAGGGTGTTTTCACAGATTTCCGCGTTATTTTATGTACAATTTGCGTAATTGCATATCTCGAGCTGATTGCTTATATAGTCAATTATCGTAAGAAGCCGAAGCACTTCAGCAAGAAGAAACTGAAAGCAATTCAAGCATCTGTCAAGAAAGAAGAACAGGAAGCTGCTTCAACCGAAGCACAGGCAGAAGCATCAGCCGAAACTACAGAATAATCCTCAAACGCAACAAAAGCTTTGAACAAAAAACAACCCCGGCGCAAAATGACCGGGGTTTATTTGTTTTATGCTATTTATCACTCTATTTTAAATCACTGCGAACCATTTCTTCAATTATTTCATTAAAAGGTTTTTTAGCTTTCCATCCAAGATCCTTATAAATCAACGAAGAGTCTCCAACTAATGGAATCTTTTCACCAGGACGGATAAAGGACTCATTAATCCTTAAATATTTATGATAATCCAAATCTACAGTATCAAAAGCTATTTTTAATAAATCTTCTACAGTATGTAGAATTCCAGTTGATATAACATAATCTTTTGGAGTTTTATTCTGCAACATAAGATACATAGCCTGTACATATTCAGGTGCATAACCCCAGTCGCGTTTTGCCTGAATATTACCCAATTCAATAAAATCCTGTTTTCCATGAACAATATCTGCAACAGAAGATGTAACTTTTCTTGTTACAAAAGTTCTGCCCCGTCTCGGTGATTCATGATTGTATGTAAAGCCAGTACATGCAAAAAGATTAAAGCGCTCTCTATAGTTTTTAATAAGAGAATGGCTTGATAATTTTGATATTCCATATACAGAGCGGGGATTGTATGGAGTTTTTTCAGATTGAGGATATTCTGTTGCATTACCGAATATTTCACTCGACCCTGCAAAATAGATATGACAAGCCGGACATAATTCCAAAACACTTAAAAGAATATTATGCGTAGTTGTAAAATTATTCATCATTATTGACAAATCATCTTCAACTGCAAAACTTACAAAACTAGAAGCTGCCAAATGATAGCATTCATCTGGTTTTATTTCATTGAATAATTTATAAACGGCAAGACTGTTTTCAAGCTGACACGTTACAATTTTTATTTGATTCAGAAGATGTGCTATATTTTCCATCTTTTTAGAATTCTCAATACTTTCTCTTCTTACAACGCCATAGATTTCATAACCTTTTGACAACAATAATTCTGCCAAATATGAACCATCCTGGCCATTTATTCCTGTAATTAAGGCTTTTTTCACGATTTTTACTCCAAAATGGACTTATAAATTTTCACAGTTTCTTCTGATGTCTTTTTCCATGAAAATTGTTTCAATATAGCCTTTCCATTTGCTATAACTTCTTTTCTGAATGAAACATCTTTTAATAATTTATCACAACATGACACTAATTGCTGCTTATTCTTAAAATCAAAATACAAAGCTCCATTACCCGCTACTTCTCTAAAACAAGAAGCATCTGCCAAAATAGCAGGACAGCCCGCCGAAAATGCCTCCAGAATAGGAATACCAAAACCTTCATAATAAGAAGGAAAAATAAAAGCAATCGCATTGTGATATAGCCAATACATTTCATTGTTATCAGCAAAAAAATGATGAATTATTTGAGAAGACAGTCCTAAATCACTTATAAGTTTTAATTCCCAATCTGAAAATTTTGAACCAGTACAAACAATTTTTACATCAGGATTTTCTTTTAAAAAATCCGATAAAGCTATTAGCATAAAATAAAAATTCTTATAGGCATGTCTGTTTCCAGTAAAAAGAAAATATTTTCCAAATTGATTATCTGACTGCTGCTGATTACTTTCTAAAACAGAATCTCCAAGATATACAACATCAATTTTATTTTCTGGAATTTTCAGTATGTCTATAATATCTTGTTTTGTGTTTTCTGAAATAGCTATAATTCTTGCTGCTTTTTCTGCAACAAGCTTTTTCTTTTTTATGATACCAATATCATCTGAAAGCATTTCTGGAAATTTTTCATGAATCATATCATAGATTGTCAGAACGAATGGCTTTTTCCCAATATAATCTAAGAAATAAGGATCGTAATAAGTTGTATGAAATATATCAAAATCCTGCTGTTTTAGAGACTGTATATCACGCTGCCGGTTTGTAAGAAAATCTTTATAAAAAAATTTGTTCCGTAAATTCCAAAGTCTTCTTTTCCCGCGAAACTGCATAGATGGCAGAAAATTTTCGTATAAACAATTTAAGTAAGATGAATTCAAAGCAGTTAAAGGATTCTCTTGCAGATAAACATTCTTTGAATAAGTCAATGGCAATTCATATTCAACATTAAAGTTGTTTAGTCTTGAGATTATTTCGACAAAATACCGGGAAACGCCGCCCGTTTTTTGCATATCAAAAATCTGACTGTCATAAAGTATTTTCATAATCTAAAAGTCAAGCTATTGTTTTTAAGTAATTCGATTATACTTTCTGTATCTACAAAAAACAACCCCGGCGCAAAATGACCGGGGTTTGTTTGTTTTATCAGGCTTGGCAAAAAGCCTTACTGGTTCAAAATCGTAATTTCTACGCGGCGGTTTCTGGCTCTGCCGGCTTCTGTGCGGTTCTCGGCAATTGGCTGCTCTGCGCCGAAACCTTTTGAGAAGATGTGGTACGCGTCTTTTACGCCCAATTCAATCAGATAATTTGCAACAGCCTGTGCGCGCTCCTCAGAAAGTTCCTGCCTTGATTTAGCGTTGCCTGCGAGAGCGGTATGTCCTGTAACAAGCAGGTCGTTGTCAGGATAAAGCTCAAGAATCTTTGCAATTTTCTCAAGCTTGCGCTTCTCACTGTCCTGAAGAACAGCAGAATCTGGCTTAAACTGAATATTCTCGATACTGATTGTAATACCTTTTTCAGTTGCAGTAACCTGTGTGTTGTCAATGCCCAAATCTTTAATCTGATTCTGCACTTCATTTACAACAACTTCAGGCTTAATGCGCACAAGGTCAGCAATTTCTGCGTGTGCTGTGCCTTCAAAAACAATGGTTGTTCCACTTATTGTTTCTAAGACAATGCGGAATTCTTCGTCATAAAATTCGATTGCACCGTTTTCCGCATTCCAATAAATCGTCTGGCTTGAAAAGCCCATTGTTTCAAAAGGATAATCTATAGTTCTGTCAACCGGTCTCTGTCTGTTTACAAAATTCATGTTGTATTTTGCAAGAATCTTGTGCAGCACTTTGCCGTTTACGGTTTCAGGGCCGACATAAGTGTACTGAACTTTAACAGGAACTTTGAACGGAGTGTTCAAGTTAAAGCCACGCCGCAAATCATGGGCTTCTTCGCCGTCAGCAGTCCAAGTGTCGCCGGGCTGCAAGTCTTTGTCTGGAAAAACCGGCACATTTCTTACGACAGGCATGAAATATTCGTCGCCGATGTCATATTTACCAAACTTGTCCCGCTTAAAAATGCTGTGGTATTCTTCGCCCCAAGTAAAAACCGGTCTGCCCGAACGGTCTGACGATGCTTCTGAAGTCATAAAGACTGCATCGTGTTCAGCCCACTCGCCGTCAACAGACGGAACATTAACAGAAATACGGTTTACAATTTCCGCATGGTGGTCGAAAAGTCCGTTATAATAAATATCTTCGTGCACCGATGAAAGCACCCTGTATTTATCACTTTCATCATATTTAAACGTGAAACGCTCCGCGTTTAAATACATAAAAGCGGATGCAAACAAAAACAGAAAAAGGCATTTTCTCAATTTAGAAATACAATTGATTCTATTCTGCATAAAATCTCCTCTGCTTATTCAGCTATCGGTTAAAAATATAACCATTTTTAAGGGCATCTCTAAAAATTCACTGTCGTGACTTTTTAGAGATTGCCGCCGAGTTGGAAATCGCTATAATGGCGCGATTTCCAACATCGCATTTTCAAAGTTATCTCTAAAAACTGAAGTTTTTAGAGATTCCCTTAATGCTTGTATGTAACGCTCAAAACCGTTAATGTTGGCTTATGAACGTCGAATCTGCTATGAACACTGCATTAAACAATTTCAATACGCTTTTGGCTACAACAAAAATCGGGATTTTTTTCATAAGTTTTGCTGTTTTGCTGATTATTTTAATGCTTTTCGTGCTCTGCTTCCGTTTTGGCAAAAAAATAGGGGCAATTGAGGCAGAAAAAAATCAGGAAAAACTTCTTGAAGAAGCAAGAATCGATGCTGTCAGGCGCTCGCGTTCAGTGCTGAACGGTCAACTTGTTGAGCAGGTTGCGCCGTTTCTGCCGAATTTTCCATGCAACCCGGCTGACTGCCGCTTTATCGGCAAGCCTCTGGATTTTATAGCTTTTGCAGGCTTAGAAGAACACGACAATGTAGATGAGATTCTCTTTATTGAAGTTAAGACAAATAGCTCGCAGCTCTCGCCAAGAGAACGTTCACTTAAAGAAGCAGTAGAAAAGAAAAAAATAAGGTGGGTCGAATTCCGCGTAAAAAACTAAAGCCGTCTGAACTTGTCAAACGGCTTTAAAACAGGGCAGTAAAAGCCCAGTCAGCTTAAAAAAGCGCTTACTTTCTTGAGCCGAAAACTTTGCGGATTATGTCAGAAGAATACTCAAGCGGCTTGTCGCGGATTTCAGCTTCTTCGTCTGCAATCTTTAAGAAAACAGCGTCGAGTGCTTTTTCTGTGGCATATTGCGCCAAGTCAATGTCAACTTCTTTTACAGCTTCTTTTCCAAAAATTGATGAAACCTTATTTGCCGTACCGCCAGCCTTGTTGTATGTAGCCGTAAGCTTTTCCCAAGCTTCGTTTGCAGACATGCCGCCGACAAGCTTCTGGTCAAGCGCGGCAGAAATCTTCGGTTTATAAAGAGAGACAAGCTGCTCGTAAGTCTTTTTCTTAAGATATTCTGTTGCCGCATTGTCTTTACCTGTAACAATAGCAACACCGTCGCCGACAGTCATGCCTGTAATGGCTTCTGCAAAAACCGGAATAATATCAGCCGCGCAGGCTTCTGCCGTCCGGTTCAGGCGGAGAATTACATTTTCAATGTTTTTCTTTCCGTTCGGAAGCTTTGAAACTGTAGCAACAAGCTTTTCGGTTTCTGGAGGCAAGTCAATGTAATAAAGCGGATTCTTATAATAAGCGTCTTCTTTTGAAAGCTGCGAAGACGCAACTTTTGCGCCCTCATTAAGAGCAGCTTTTAATGCCTGAACAGCATCATCATTAGAAAAGCCGTATCTGCTGTTGACCTGTGCAGATTCAGTATTTTTTGTAGTTGTCGTAGTTGTTGTTTTTTTAGTTTTTGAAGCAGAACTTTCAGAAGATTCTGTTCCTAATACCCGTCTGGCCTCGTTAAGAGACGTGTCCTGCGCGCCTGTTGCAAACACAGCAACGCCCGCAAAGCTGAAAACCAGCAATGCTGTGAATAATCTTAAATGTTTCATACTGTAGATGATAACTCATTTTTTTCATTAATGGAATCTCTAAATCTATTTTTATGAAAAAGACATTTCATCAAGCCCCGTTGTAAAAGCCAATAAATCAGAATAATCACCGGTATCAGCTTTTCTCAAAGCATCAATATATTTGCTTCGAATATCAGAAACATTAACAAGATCAACATTTCCCCAATATAAACTTCTGCCATCAAGTCTTTGAAGAACTAAATCTGCCATAAAGCGTGAAACACGTCCGTTGCCATTTGGAAACGGATGAATTTGAACAAGCTTATGATGAAGACGAACCGCTATTTCTTGATTTGAATAAGTTTTATTCTCTATCCAGAATTTCACATCATCAAAAAGCTGAATAAGCTTTGTTGGAATCTGATATGGTGCAACTCCAATATTTCTCTCTGTAGTTCTGTATTCACCAGCCCAAATCCAAACATCACCGAACATCTTTTTATGAAGATTACAAAGAAAAGCAGCAGAACAAATATCTTTCTTTTTAGCGGTCATAAGCCATAATTGAGCCTGCGCAATATTCCGTGCTTCAGCTTCGTTTAGTTCAGACCGAAGAGTTATCCACTTTAGCTTCAAGCCAGATTTTTCCTCTGTTGTCAGCGGAGTTGAATTGTCATCAGCTTCAAAAATATCCATACTGCATTAATCCCAGATTTGCTTTGTTTTATTGTTTATAAAATCAGAAGCAAAATCTTTTATAGCCTCTTCGATAGAAATTCCCTGATTTTCAAGAGCCATATTTATATTTACATTCTTTAAAATCTCATAAGACTTTTTAACAGCCTGTTCTTCAACAATATCCTGAAAACTTGTTTTTGGCTTAAAGTAATAAACAAACTCACAATTCAAAGCCTCTGCAACTTTTTTCATAGTTGAGAGCTTTAGATTTTCTTCATTTGATTCCATCTTAGTTATTCTTGGTTGCGTAACACCAAGACGCTTTGCAAGTTGAGAAGCCGTCATACCGATAGCTTCGCGAACAGAGCTTATCCAGCCGGAATCTTTTGGAATTATGTTATTTGCACTCTTCAAGTCTGAAGTTTTTTTATCCAAAGCCTTTATATGTAAAATTCTTGCATCCATAATATAACCTATAAGTAATTATTTTCTATTAATTATATTACCTTTAGGTTATTATTACAACATATATTTTTCATACTATGAATGCACACTCAATTTGCCTCATAACAGAAAAAAAGCTTTATCTTTTTTAGTTTATGTTTTATCTTTTAATTGCCGATTAATAAGGTGTTTTCTAATCAAGTTTTTTAAAAGGCCGGAGTGCATGAAAAAATATTTATGTTTATTTCTATTTCTGATAATCTCATTCAGCATTTTTGCTGCAGATAAAAAAATAGAGCCTACAACATCTAAAGACATTGCTGACTATGCACGCTCAAAAATTATTGACCAGATTGAGCAGCCCTGCCCGCCTTACGTTCAGGACGGCTACCTTATTTTTACGGCAGACAAATCGGCAAGATTTGTAGGCATTGCTTTTGGCTTTGAAAATTTCCGCATTATTCACCCGTTTCAGAGACTTTCTCACTACGAGACTGACGGAAAGCCGGTTGATTCTGTTCTTTTTTACATAACCCAATACCCGAAAGACCTCGACGAAGTTTCTTACAAGCTTGTAATTGACGGCTTATGGACAACAGACCCGCTTAATGCGCGCCGTTCATTTGACAAGACGACAAATTCAATGCTTTCTATTATAGCGGTTGAAAAACCTGCTCCGGTAACAGAAAAAGAAAAGAACGGCAAAGTCCGCTTTGTATATTATGGAACAAGCGGTCAGACAATACGCTTGGGCGGCACTTTCAACAACTGGGATTCTTACATGTACGAGCTTACAGAAGTTTCTCCGGGTGTTTACCAGATTGAGCTGCCGCTTCCGCCGGGAGTTTATTACTACAACTTCTACAACGGTATAAATGCCATGATTGATTTGCAGAATTCCGAGCGGGCATATACCGTAGACGGCAGAACCGCATCGATACTTTACGTTGAATAATTTTTTAGTCTGAAGCAAGGCTGCGCACATACCGCAGCCTTTTGTATTTTAAACGGTCTGTAAACCTTTTGCTAAATTCAGTTTCCATTTATGCCGAAATTATAGAGTGCAAAAATTGCTCTTCATGGCGGTATTCAATTGAAAAAGACAAAAAAAATAAATTTACCTAAAAACAAGATTCTTATTCTGCTTTCAGTTATTCTTGTTGTTTTTATCGGGCTTTTATCTGCATGTATTTTAATTCAGTCAAGATATTCTGAACCGACAATTGCCGACATAGAACCGTCTGTTCAAAATGCCAGAACGGCAAAAAAAGACGCAGATGCGGAACAAAAAAAGGAAAAGAAATCGAAAAAAAACCAGACGCGCATTCTGCGTTCAGAAAACGGCAAGATGGAAATAACGAATCAGTCAAACGCGGTTTCTGCAAAAACAAACCAGCCAGCATCTGATGCGCAGAATTCTGGCAATCCGTCTATTGATGCTGTAACAGCCGAAGTTTCAGGCTTAATGAAAGCTGTGCCGCTTACAGCAATTCCGGCACCGATAATTCAGAACGAGCAGATTCAGACGCAAGACACCGGCGACAGCGGGGCTTCGCAGGGCTTGAGCGCCCAAAACACAGTACAGGACAATCTTTTGGACGCAGAATCAGGCAGCCTTGTTGCCAAGGCACAGCAGGAAACACAGTCTACGTCAATAACAGGCAAAAACGGACTTACACCCGCTGCACCTGCCATACAGTCAACCGGCACGCTGATTTTTGTCTTTGACGACGCCGGGCACAACATGACACAGCTTCAGCCGTTTTTAGAGCTGCCGTTTCCAATAACTGTTGCCGTACTGCCTGGCTTAGATTATTCTGCACAGGCGGCACAAAAAGCCAGAAACAGCGGCAAAGAGGTGATTCTGCACCAGCCGATGCAGGCGAAGAACCGCTCTGTAGACCCGGGTCCATGCGCAATAAAGCCTGACATGACCGCCGACGAAGTTTATGACCTTGTAAGACAGAATATTGCGTCTTTAGGGCCGGTGTCTGGCATAAACAACCACGAAGGTTCACTTATAACTGAAAATGAAAACCTTTTGGGCGCAGTTATGGACGTGTGCCGCGCCGAACAGCTTTATTTCTTAGATTCAAGAACGACTTCTGCAAGTGTGGCAAAAAAAGTTGCCGCCCAGCGCAGCCTGCCAATCTGGGAACGCACCGTATTTCTTGACAATACGCAGAACAAAAAAGACATTGAAACTGCCGTTAAGCTCGGCATGGAACTGGCTGCAAAAAACGGTTCTGCAATAATGATAGGCCACGTCTGGACAAGCTCGCTGCCTTCAATTTTGATTGACCTCTACCCCGAAATGATAATGCAGGGCTTTACCATTTCCACCATCTCAAAATCCCGAAGCAAAATCACCGGAAACTGACCGCTGTTAATTAGAGCAGAAAATTTCCTGTCAGCTCACACCATAAGGAGAGAGACAAAAATGAAAAAGACAATTCTGTTAATGCTGTTTACCGCAGTTTTCAGTTCCACCCTTATTGCCGGTGATATTCCATTTTTCAAAAGCCTTTTTATAGGCGATGAAGAATATGTAAGACAAGAGATTCTAAAATGCAAAGATGTGAAAAAGGTTGAAGTGGAACGACGGGCTTTGTATCAAGACGATGATATTTACAGAATACATGTTTATCTATCAAATTATCGATACATTCAATTTTCAGGTCAGTTATATCATTTTGTAAGCGATATGACTATTTTTCAAATAAATGATTTGCACCCAATTGAACAGTGCTTTATGGTTAAGCATTATGATTTTGGCAATGAATTTTTTCGTGTAGAAAATCATTTATTAGAAAACAAACTTTTAAAAAGAATTGCACCTCAGCTTAAAGTTGATAATGTGTTTGATATTATCAGCAATCTTGATACAGTTTATAGTTTTATTTCCGAATTGCCAGAATTACCAGACGGAGAATCCTTTTATATTAAAAAATTCGATTATAAGTATAGAGAACCATTGGAAAATCAAATTCCTGAAGAACTAAAAAATGACATTCCTTTTTCTATACTAGAAAAGAAAAAAGATGGAACTTATGAAAGTGGTTATAAATTCTACAAAACCAGTATAGAAAGAGCAGTAAAAGAATTCGGTTATGATAATTTGAAATATGACTATGAGAAGTTTTGAAAAATAACTTTTGCAATACAATCACAAACATTGTGTGTACGAAAAAGCCTGCGTAGACAGATTTTGTGACGTGAATTACATGAGCACCGCAGGTGCGAATCTAATTCGCGGAACAGAATCTGGCGGGAGCAGGCTTTTGCATACTTATGATTTTGTATTATAGCCAAATAAAGACGAAAAAAAGCCCGCCTGTACAGTCTTTCCATAAACTCCAAAACATTGTATAACAAAGACACAGGACGGTGTAATTTGAAAATCTTAGGAATCGAATCTTCTTGTGACGAAACAGCCTGCGCCATCGTTGAGGACGGCAAAAAAATAATAAGCAATGTCATTGCCACACAAATTCCATTTCATCAGATATACAACGGCGTTGTGCCTGAAATTGCAAGCCGCAAGCACGCGGAATGGATTAAGCCGGTAGTCGCTGAAGCATTAAAAGAAGCGGAGCTTTCACTTGACGACATAGACGCAATTGCCGCAACAAACCGGCCGGGGCTTATGGGCGCGCTTCTTGTCGGGCTGACATTCGGCAAGACACTCGCTTGGGCAACACACAAGCCGTTTATAGCCGTCAACCACATGCTCGGCCACATGTACGCCGCGCATCTTGCAAATGACATAAGCTACCCGTATCTTGGGCTTCTGGTTTCTGGCGGGCACAGCATAATCTGCCGCGTAAACGACTTTGACGATATTGAAGTTCTCGGAACGACAATCGACGATGCTGTAGGCGAAGCTTTCGACAAAGTTGCAAAATTTTACGGGCTCGGCTATCCGGGCGGCGTTATAATCGACAAGCTTGCACAAAACGGCGACTGCAAGGCAGCAAATTTTCCGATGCCGCTGCTTAAAGGCGAAGACCACCGCTACGATGTTTCTTATTCGGGGTTGAAAACCGCCGTTATAAACCAGCTTGACCAGTTCTGGGTTGAAGGCTACGCCAAGACAAACGAAAATATTGCAGCCGCTTTCCAAGAAACAGCGGTAAAAATTCTGCTTTCAAGGCTTTTTAAGGCAGTTGAAGACACAGGGCTTAAAACGGTTGTTGCCGGCGGCGGTGTTGCCGCAAATTCAAGGCTGCGCTCTATGCTTGCCGAACATACCGAAATCAACTGCGTTTTTCCGCCTTTAAAGCTATGCACAGACAACGGCGCAATGATTGCAGGCGTTGCATACCATTATTTGCAGCGCGGCGAAACAAGCCCCTGGACAACCACCGCAAGCCCGCGTATTCCGGCTTTCAAGCGCGGATTACAGCGTGTTTCACATTAAGGTTGAAAATTTCTGGTCTAAGGAATACAATAGATTTATGAGTAACGATTTTTCACTTGACGAAGTAATACGCAAAGTTCCTGACTTTCCAAAGCCGGGAATTCTTTTCTATGACATTACCGGAATTCTGGTAAATCCAAAAGCTTTTAAATACTGCATCGACATGATGGTAAAGCTTTACAAAGGGCTTGAGCTTGACGCGCTTGCCGCAATTGAATCGCGCGGATTTGTTTTTGCAGCACCGCTTGCAGAGCGTCTCGGTATTCCGCTGATACTTATACGCAAAAAGGGTAAGCTGCCGGGCGACACATATTCATGCAAGTATGCGCTCGAATACGGTTTTGCAGAAATTGAAGTGCACAAAGCTGACGTTCAGCGCGGTCAGAAAATTCTCATTATTGACGATTTGATTGCAACAGGCGGAACACTGAAAGCAGCGCAGAATGTGCTTGAACAGGGCGGCGCAAATGTTCTCGGCTTCTTCGGAATTGTAGGGCTTCCTTTCTTGAATTATCAGAAAGTGCTTGACCCTGTTCCGGTTAAGACACTTATAGACTATAACGCTGAGTAAGTTTTTCTTTTAAAGTTAAACAAAAGGAATAAATATGAAGAAAATCTTGTCTTGTCTTTTGATTGCAGTTCTTTCTTTCTGTGTATTTGCAGAAATTGAAACATTCTCTTCTCATTACGAGCCGGTTACTTCAGCCGAAGAATTTGACGTAACATATTTTCAGCATGAATCAATGAAAATTTCAAAGCTCCGCCGCGCAGGTGGAATTCCTGTAACACAGGCTTTTACAGTTGACAACGGACTTTACGAAGAGCGTTTTACGCTTTTTAAAGACACCGGCTCAAAAGACAAAAGCCGCAAAATGGAATACACAAAAGTCGGCTTGGAATATGCTTCAAAAGCAGCAGGCAGAACACTGACAGCTTCAGACTTTGTTCCGTTTAAAGACGCAGACGTTGAAGAAGAATTCGGCGGAGATTTCGGTCACACATGCTTTGTCGTAGATCCGTCATCGTCTTACGCAAAAGGCTATAAATACATGCTCATCGAGTTTTTCTGCAAAGAGAGCCAGGGCATTGTAATGCGCACAATTCTTACAGACGACGAGACTGTATTTACAGAACCGGCTGAAAACTTTATCTACACTTATCATTCGTTCCGCTTTAATGCCACAAGACCGCGGCTTTCAAGCAGCTCTAACAACGATGATGAAGACACACTTTTCTGGTAATTTCAGATACAAGATTATTCTCTGCCTTTTGCTGTGCATTATTCCGGCAAAGGGCTTTTCTGAAATTATCAGTTTCGGCACAAATTTCAGGCATCTTCAAAATACATTTGAAACAATGAAGGTCAAGTTTTTTGTGCCGGACAATTTTGAGTGCATCGCCGTTCCGCAAAAAGGAACAGAACTCTACATAAAATTTGCGCTGCGCCCGAAACCGAAACCTTCTTCTATGAGCACAACACGCTCGTTTAAAAGCACAAAATCTTTGTCTGATGAACACACAGAAGTGCGGCACTGCCTTTTTTTAGACACAGGCACAACCACGCAAAGCTTTAACCGCGAATTTATTGTTTTTATGCTGAACTGCGCCAGTCTTGTTTCGGGCAGAGAACTTACGGTTGCAGATTTTTCTTCAATTTCAAAAGCTGAACTGACAAAAACCTGCAAAGCCGACGTGGGCTATATCTGCTATGTTGCAAACCCTCATTCAAGATTTGCGTCAGGCTACAGCCAGATGATGCTTGAATTTTACGGAAAACAGGGAACAGGCATAGTTATGCGCGCAACGGTCTCAAACACAACAAAAGCTTTGACAAGCCGTTCCGGCGCATTCATGAAAGCGCGCGGCAGTTTTTCTTTTTAAGGTGAATATGAACAAAAACATTGAATTACTGGCACCAGCAGGAGATGCCGACTCATTTAAGGCGGCAGTTCTTGCAGGAGCAGACGCAATATATTTTGGGCTTGAGCGGTTCAGCGCGAGAACAAGGGCGGTAAATCTTTCGCTTGACCAGCTTGAAACGCTCGCGCCTATCGCCAAAAGCCGCGGAATAAGACTTTATCTTACGCTGAACACCCTGCTCCGCGACTGCGAGATAAGCGACGCGCTCAATCTTACGGCAGCAGCACTCGAAAGAGGCGTTGACGCAATAATCGTGCAGGACGCAGGGTTTATGGCTGCAATCCGCGCGCAATTTCCAGAAGCAGAGCTTCACGCTTCAACGCAGATGACAACGCACAATCTTGCGCAGCTTGAATTTCTTGCAAGGCTCGGTGTCTCGCAGGTTAATCTCTCGCGCGAACTCTCTATTGAGCAGATTCTGCTTTTTTCTGAAAAACTGAAACAATACGGAATTATTCCCGAAGTTTTTGTGCATGGCGCGTACTGCATCTCTTATTCGGGGCAGTGCTACTTGAGCGGCGCGCTTTACGGACAGGCAGGCAACCGCGGCGCGTGCGTTCAGCCTTGCAGACGGCAGTTCTCAGCAAAAAGCGGCGGTTTTACAGCGCCGTTCTCGCTAAAAGACAACTGCGCCTTTCAATACGCAAAGGAATTATGCGGCTGTGCGCCGGTCAGCCTGAAAATCGAAGGGCGCATAAAAAGTGCCGAATACGTCTGGACTGTCACAAAAGCGTGGCGCGAGCAGCTTGCACTTATCGAGGCAGGCAGAGAAGCTTCAAAAGAATCAGAACTGCTCAACAAGGCGTTTAACCGCGGTTTTGCCACAGACTATCTTGAAGGCTGCCCGACAGCAGATTTCTTCAATTTTGGGGAAAAAGACGCAACATGGCAGCAGGCCGGAACGGTGCAATTTTTCAGCGCAGATAAGAAGCTGCTAAAAATAAGCGGCATACTCGAAAAAGGCGATAAGCTTTTAATCAAAAGCCGGAATGACAAATTTATCTGTAATGCAGAAGTTTGCAAGATTGTTGATGAAGCCAAAACCGCAGAAGCCGCGGTTTGCAGCGCCCAAATTGAAATTACAGGCAGATTGAACGGCAAAATCGAAAAAGGCCAGCAGGTCTACAAAACAAGTCCAATTTTTGAAACGCAGAATCTCAAACAGCAGATTGATTCGCTGAAAGCTATAGACATTCCGCTGTCTGTTGAAATATCGGGCAGGCTTGGCGAACCGCTTATCTGCACTTTTAGCGCAGACAATGCTTCTGTAACAGAAAAGACCGCGGCGGTTCTTGAAAAAGCTTCAAAGCATGGGCTTGACGAAGAAACTTTGCGGCAAAAGCTCGGAAGGCTTGGCGGCACAGGTTTTGCACTCGCCAAAATTGACGCGTCAAATCTTGAAGCCGGGCTTTTTATCGCGCCGCAGGAATTGAACGAGCTTAGGCGAACCGCTGTTCAAAAGCTCAAAGACAAATTAGAGCCGCACAAAGTTTTTAAGGCTGAAATTACAGAAAGCGCGGCTCAAGAAAGCACCGCAATTTCGGGCGGTGGCAAAATTTCTAAGCCAAAACTTGTATTTTTTTGCAGCAGCATAAGTCAGGCAGCAGCTTTGGTTCAAGCTGAAAAGACAGCCGTTCTTGAGATTCCGCTTTTTATAACAGAAGAAACCCAAAAGTTTTTAGCCGAAAACGCGGCTGTTATTCCGCATTTTCAAAGCATTCTCTTTGAAGAAGACTTTAAAACCGCCGCCGCCTGCCTTAAAAAGCTCGCGGACAAAGGCAAAAGCACAACCGGCAGCGGTGCAAAGCGCCTTATCTGGTGCGAAAACACAGGTCTTGCAGATTTTGCCCGAAAAGCAAGCTTTGACATAATTCTTGGAAGCTTCTGCAACGCCTCTAACAGCAAAAGCATTCAGGCTTATTCCAAGCTTTTGGGCGCAACTGCAATTGTTCCGTCTTTAGAAATTTCATATAACGACATAAGCAGGCTGCAAGTTCCGCAAAACGTAAGGCTTTTCTACCCTCTTGTTTTAGATGAACTTTTGATGCAGAGCAGACAATGCCTGCTCCACAATCTCACCGGCTGTACAAAACACGCCTGCGACAGAACCTGCATCAAGCAGTGCGCAAAGCAGGTTACAGCAAACGGCACAGCAGGTGAAGCCTTCCGGGCTATAAAACGGCAGGGCTTTTATTCGGGGCTTTTCAGCGCAAAGCCTGTATCATATACAAAAGCTTTCAGCCTTTTAAAAAACAAGATTGACACATGGCTTGTGGACTTGCGCTTTTTAGATTCAGATGCAGAAATAAATGCGCGGATAAAAGCCGCTGAAGATTTTGCTACAAAGGGCGCAGATAAGGCTTTTTCAGAGCCGTTCAAAGACACAATCGAAAAGAAATTCTGGTTCTGCTAAGTGACGGAGACTGAAAAATGAAGAAAGTTCTGTTTTGCGCATTAAACGCCAGATATAACCACACAAATCTTGCAATAAGAACTCTCTGCACTTACGCCGCAAAAAAGCTGAAAGAAAAGCAGCTTGACGGCAAGATTCAGCTTTGCGTAAAAGAGTGGAGCATAAACCAGCCGACAGAAGAGATTATCCGAAACATTGCGGAATCTTTTGACGGCGCAGAGCCTGATTTGCTGCTTTTTTCTGTCTATATATGGAATTGCAGCCTGACTTACATTGTCGCTGATGCAATAAAGCAGATTTTCCCGTCAATGATAATCGGCTTTGGCGGGCCAGAAGTTGCCTACCAGAGCAGCGCCGTCTTTGAAAAATGTGCTGCGCCGTCTTTTATCATCAGCGGAGAGGGTGAACGCCCTGTCTCAGAAATTCTTGAAAAATTTGCAGAAGCAGGCGAGACCGCAAGTGGATGTGATTTCGTCAAAGCGCTGAAACCGGTAAAAGGACTGTTTTTTAGAGACGGCTCTTTTTCAGGCGATTTTCTGCCTGTTCAGCTTGACGAGATTCCGTTTGTTTATGGAAACAACAGCGCCTTTACAGAGCGCGCCGACATAAAAGACTGCATCGTTTACTACGAATCTGCGCGCGGCTGCCCTTTCAACTGCGCCTACTGCCTTTCTTCAATTGATAAAAAAGTGCGCACTCTGCCGATTGAACGTGTGCTTGACGAAATTGCCTTTTTTATGTCGGAAGGTTACAGGCTTATCAAATTTGTTGACAGAACCTTCAATCTGAACCCGGTACATTATCTTAAAATCTGGCAGTACATCATCGAAAACCACAACGGCAAAACCGCCTTTCATTTTGAAATTGAAGCAAGAAACTTGTGCAAAGAGTCTTTTGAGCTTTTAAAAAAAGCTCCTGCCGGTGCAATTCAATTTGAAGTCGGAATTCAAAGTACAAATCCGAAAACGCTTGCCGCCGTAAACCGCTCGCCTGATGTGGAATCAATCGCCAAGAACATAAGACAGATTCCAAAGAACATTCACGTTCATCTTGACCTTATCGCAGGGCTGCCGGAAGAAAATCTGATTTCTTTCGGTCATTCTTACGATTATGTTGCCGCGCTAAAAGGCGAACAGCTTCAGTTAGGCTTTCTAAAAGTGCTTTCGGGCGCGCCGATTGCAGATACAACAAAACAGACCGGCTGGGAATTTATGCACATTCCGCCTTACGAGGTTTTAAAAACGCCGGTTCTGCCTTACAGAGATATTCTGAAGCTTAAGGACGTGGAAACGCTCACCGACATTTTCTACAACTCTAGTGATTTCAGCTACACAATAAGGTACATTACAGACAAGACTTCGCTGTTCTGCTTTTTCTTTGAGTTTGCGCATTATATCAACAAAGACAGAGGCGGCGTACCGCTTCTGCGCAAAACAACTGACTGGTTTGCACTTCTTGCGGAATTTATTCCGGTTTATTTCAGCAGTGCACGAGAGCCCCTGCCTGTTTCTAAAGAATTTGACGCTGAACAATGCACAGAAACTGAATTGCAAGATGCAGCACTAGCTGCGCATGAGCTTCTGCGGTTCGACTTTATCCGCAGGGCAAAAACAAGCACGTTTGCGCCCTGGTATGAACGCCGCTACGACAAAAACGCGCACGCCGAAGCTTTGCACAAGCATACAAATGTCGTCAGCACGCGCTTGAGCTATGCCAATTCAGAATATGAAGAATTCTTGATAAACCCTTTTGACATTTCAGCAAAACAAAATACAAAGATTCTTTTTCTTTATGCCGGAAAAGAGCAGCGGCAGAACCAGAATTACACGACCAAAGAAAACACATCTTTTATAGTTCTTTAAATTTGTGTTTTTTTAAAAGCTGATATAAACTTATTTTATACAGGAGAATTGAATGAGATTAGTTACACGCTCTGATTTTGACGGCTTAGTCTGCGGTGCACTTCTTAAAACATTGGGCATCATCGATACATGGACTTTTGTACATCCAAAAGACATACAGGACGGAAAATTTCCGATAGCACAAAACGACGTTCTGGCAAATGTTCCTTATATGCAGGGCTGCGGAATGTGGTTTGACCATCATTCATCAGAATTCAGTCAGGCTCATAAAGTTGAAATTCCCGGACGCTGCGAACTTGCACCGTCTTGCGCACGCGTTATCTACGAATATTATGGCGGTGACGAAAAGCTGCCGAACTACAAAGAACTTGTTGCAGCCTGCGACAAGGTTGATTCAGGCCAGCTTACGGCTGACGAAATTCACAACCCGAAAGGCGGCATTCTGCTCGGCTTTATAATGGACCCGCGCACAGGTCTCGGCCGTTTCAGAGACTTTAAGGTTTCTAACCTTGCATTAATGGAAAAACTTTTGAGTGAGTGCGCCGTTAAAACGCCGGAACAAATTCTTGAACTGCCGGACGTAAAAGAGCGCATTGAGTGCTATAACGAGCAGACCGCGCTTTTTGACAAAATGCTTAAAGAGCACACACGCACAGAAGGCAATGTAATTATTACAGATCTGCGCAATGTAAGCACAATAAACGCCGGAAACCGCTTCTACATTTACAGTCTTTACCCGGAGCAGAATGTCTCAATGTGGATTGTTGACGGCAGAAACAAGCAGAATGTTTCTATTGCTATCGGCTACAGCATCTTGAACAGAACCTGCAAAACCGACATTGGTGCTTTGTGCGCGTCTTACGGCGGCGGCGGTCACCATCAGGTTGGCACCTGTCAGATTGAATACAAAGACGCTGATAAGGTAATTGAGAAAATTGCCAAAAAGCTCAACACGCAGCGCAAAAAGAAGTTCTTTTTCTTTTAAGGAATAATATAGAGCTGTCTAGAAGCTGCGCCTAATGTCATTCCGAACTTGTTTCGGAATCTATATACTATATCTGGTGCAGATGCTGAAATAAATTCAGCATGACAGAACCTTTAAAAAATAAAAAAGCCGGTCAAAACCGGCTTTTTTTATTCGCTTATCTAGCGTATTCGATAATTCGTGTTTCGCGAATCATTGTTATCTTTATGCGGCCTGGATAGCGCAAATCAGTTTCAATCTGCTTTGCGATTGAGCGCGCCAAATCTTTGACTTCAACATCGGGAATCTTCTCGTTGTTGACAAGCACGCGCAATTCGCGACCAGCCTGAATTGCATAAGCCTTTTCAACACCGTTAAAGCCTTCCGCAATCTGTTCAAGATTTTCAAGGCGCTTAACGTAGTTGTCCATTGTCTCGCGTCTTGCGCCAGGGCGTGCTGCCGAAATAGCGTCTGCAATCTGAACAATTACAGCTTCTATGCTTGTCGGCTCTATATCGTTGTGGTGCGCACCGACAGCGTTTATAACGCGCGGGTCTTCGCCCATGCGGCGCACTAAGTCCATACCGACTTCTGCGTGGTTCTGGTCTGAATCAGTCTCCGCACCTTTGCCGATGTCATGAAGCACTGCGGCACGTTTTGCAAGGTTTCTGTCTGCACCGATTTCCGCGGCGAGAATTCCTGCAATAGCGGCAACTTCTTTAGAGTGTACAAGCACATTCTGACCGTAGCTTGTTCTAAAGTAAAGGCGTCCGAGCGCGCGTACACCGTCTTGGTTTATGTTGTTGATTCCAAGTTCAAAGAGAACGCGCTCGCCCTCTTCGTAAATCTTCTGCTGAATTTCGCGTGTAACTTTCTGAACAACTTCCTCAATGCGTGCCGGATGAATACGGCCGTCTGTAATGAGGCGTTCAAGAGAAGCTTTTGCAATTTCTTTTCTTACTGGGTCAAAGCATGAAAGTACAACAGCTTCAGGTGTATCATCAATAATGATGTCAACGCCTGTCAAAGTTTCAAGGGTGCGTATATTGCGGCCCTCGCGGCCAATTATGCGGCCTTTCATCTCATCACTTGGAAGAGAAACTGTTGCAACTGTAATATCGCCGGTAACTTCTGTTGCTATACGCTGAATGGTAGCAACCAAAATGTCCCGGGCCTTTTTCTCAGCCGAAAGCTGAGCTTCCTGCTCTACTTTATTCAAAAGAACCTGTGCATCTCTTCTGGCATCAGTTTCAAGGTCTTTGATAATCAAAGACTTTGCTTCTTCTGCCGTCAAGCCTGAAATCCGCTCAAGTTCCTGCCGGTACTTTTCTTCTTCATTAGCGAGAGTCTCTTCACGTGTAAAAATTGCTTTTTCACGCTCTATAAACTCACTTTCCTGCTTATCTAATGCAAGCACACGCTTTTCTAAGGCTTCTTCTTTTTGAAGAATTCTGCGTTCCTGGCGCTGCAATTCACCGCGGCGCTCCCGGTTTTCCCGCTCCTGCTGATTGCGTTCCCGAATTAGTTGATCTTTCGCTTCTAATAAAATTTCTTTTTTTTGAGCTTCTGCTTCCTTTATAGCATCTTGCTTTACACGTTCTGCCCTTTGTTCAGACGCAGATAGTTGAAATCTGGCATACAGCCAGCGAATAATCCATCCAAGAATAACACCAGCCAGCAGGAGGACTAAATACATAATGGCTTTCATAAACCATACCTCCAAACTAACTAATCAGCATATAGGATAACATAAGGGAAGAGCATTGTCAAACAAATACTCTACATATATATGGCAAGACACAAGGCTGGCTGTGTCCATGTTTTGGTGCTTATTTTTCTGTGTCTGTGTCAGCAGAGCTTTCGCAGACGATGGAGTATGAGAGGGTAAATTCTTCGTTATCTACAAGCGACATGAACTTTGCCTTTATAGACTCAATCAGATTGTCTCTTTTTTCAGCGGATGTTCCGGCAAAGAGAACGAGCCTTTTTAGAGGTGCATATACTGTACTTATATCTGAATTACCCAAATACGGCGAAACTGCCTTGCTCAGCAATTCAGAAGCAAACAAAGATTCATCAAACGCAGCCACTGTCTTATTCTTAGCAGCAGCAGAGAAAATAACAACGCACTGCTGCATATTGTTGCATAGATTCATCTTCATAAGATAAATAATCATGCGCAAAAATTCTGGGCGCGAAGGCGGATTAAGCTGCATATATTTTTGAAGCTCAATAACAACAGAACAGTCAAAATCGTTGTCAACCTCAAAGCCGTCTTCTGTAAGAGGAACTAATTTGCCGGAATCGATGAGCTCGACAAAGGCTTCAAGCATAATAGGGTCAAACTGTGTGCCGGAATTTCTCAAAAGCTCATCGCGGACTCTTTCATCAGAAAGTCTGGTTCTGTAAACCCTGTTACTTGTCATTACATCGTAAGTGTCTGCTATGCAGAGGATTCTTGCAACTTCCGGAATTTCGGTAGCACGCAGCCCGTCAGGATAGCCTTCGCCGTCATAGCGTTCATGGTGATAGCGCACTGCGTCGCCAAGACCTTCAAGGTTTCCTACATAATTCAAAAGCTGTGCACCGATTACAGTGTGCTGACGCATAAGCAGATATTCATCATCAGAGAGCTTGCCGCTTTTATTCAAAATAAGGTCTGGAATACCGATTTTACCGATATCATGCATTAAGCCCATAAAATAGATATTGTCCACATATTCCTGATTTTTGCCTAAAGCTTTTGCAAGCGTAGACGCATAAACTGCAACTCTGTAACTGTGGCCGCCTGTGTATTTGTCTTTTGCATCAATAACACCGGCAATAGTCTGTATTGTCTTGAGCGTTATCACATCTTTCTGTCTGAACTGATCCTCAAAGTTCTTTACAAAATCGTGAAGCCCCTGAATTATTGACATGAGCAGGAAAAACAGAAACGAAACGCTTAAGCATGTTCCCGGCGGAAACGGACGCTTAGAAACCATCTCAGAAGCTATTTCTACAAGAGCTGCCACTGTTACCACAAGAAGCCCTATTGCAGAAAAGCTGTACTTCTTTACACTGCCCCGGAATGCTTCGATTATAGTTGTTACAAACAAAGTCAAAGTACCGGCGCTAATTCCAACGATGATAAAATTCAAGCCCGAAAACATATCCGCTTTTTTAAATGCGAACAAACCGAGCAGCGTAAGACAGACCGCAACAAGATACGTATTTACGATATTGTACAGCATTGTATAGCGTTTTTTCTGTATGCAGTTCCAGTAAGTAAAAACAGGTATACTCATAAGGCAGAGGAACACAAGCACAAGAACACCCGGCACAGACGGCATCTTAAAAAGCAGAGGTCTAAGACGGCTTTCGCAGATTCCCCATGCCGCAACGCAAATCATGCCATAAGACAGATAAATCAAGTTTGAATAATAATGCATCTTGGTCCGCAGCGCTATGCACGAAATAAGCAGAAACAAGCCCATAGAAAAAATTATGGCGTTTATAACAAAAGAAAAGCTGTTGCTGTCTATTTCGGTAAACCATAAGGCGGCAGAAGTTCCGATTTTTACTTCATTCAAAAAGCCCGAATACTGCGACGAGCAGACTGTTTCAATTACTATGAGTTTTCCAGAATCTTCGGGAGAAAGCTCGACAAAAATGTTTGTGCTCGGCGGGTCAATGGCAAAATAATGAAGCTTTTCTGCGGTATACATCTGACGTAGTATTCCGCCTATATAGATATTCATATTCTGGCGCGAGCTGCGTGTTAAAAGACATTCGTGCTCGGCAATGTGCATGGGCAGCTTCTTTTCAAGCACAACCCTTTCGTTTGGTGCAAGCTTAAGTCTCTGCGGAAGATTTACGGTAAACGGTTCTTGCCCGCCTATTGTAATCTTCCAGTTGTCGTTAAGAGGCTGCACATAAAGGTGCTTTTCATAAGTTTCATCATTAGGACCGAAAATTTCACATAACAAAAAGATAAGAATACAGGAAGCACAAATAAAAACTGAGATAGAAAGTATTATTTTTGAAAAAAATTCATCTTTCAACACATTTTTCATATAGGTATATATTAAATCCTAATAATTTTTATTGATACATATTTAAAGTAAAATTTCATACAATTTTGCCTTTATTCGCCGGACAGAGCGATAACAGGGTCAAGCTTTGACGCGCGTATTGCAGGCCACAGCCCGAAAAATATGCCGACGAACATAGAGAACACAAAGGCTATAACACAGGCATTTATGTTCACTATAAACGAAGAGCCTTTTACATATTCCACCGCAAAGCTTATAAGCACACCGATTATAATGCCGATTGCACCGCCTATGAGCGTTATGCTTGCAGACTCAACCAAAAACTGCCGCCTTATGTCGAAAGGCGAAGCCCCCAAAGCTTTGCGTATACCGATTTCCTGCTTGCGCTCGGTTACAGTAACAATCATTATGTTCATAATGCCAATGCCGCCAACCAAAAGCGAAATTGCCGCAATGCCAGCAAGCATTACGCTAAGTGAATTTGTAATCTCGCTCATCTGGTCAATCATGGTCTGCATAGACGACACATTGACCGAATAAGACGAGCCTGTTTTGTTTGTGCAGTATTCTGTTATGTCTGTGACAAGAGCCGGCGTCTTATCTGCGGCAACAGCCTGAACAATAACAGACGCTGCCGGCGGATTCGGCGAAATCTTTTTTGAGTAAAATCCGCGCGGAACAAATGCCGCGCCGTTTTCCATGCCAGTAGTCTGCTCTGCAAGCACGCCGCACACCACAAAGCCAAACGAAATGTTGTTGCAGACTACAATCACATGGCTGCCAACCGCATCGCCTTTTGGAAAAAGCGACTCTGCCGTAGCATGATTCAAAATGATTTTCTGCATTCCTTCTTCGTTGTCTGTTACATTGAAGAAAGAGCCTGATTCAAGGTAAAAGTTGTAGGCTTCAAGATAGCCGGTCTCAATTGCCGCGCAGTTTATGCTTGAACTTGTGTCGTCAATTGCGATTGTCGCGTTAAAGCTGTTTTTGTACCAGACGTGCTTTATATTTGAAACAGAACCGAAAAGGTCTTCTCTAAAAGCTTCATCAAAGACTAAAGTAGAGCTTGAACTGCCGCGCCGCATAAAGCCGGAACCTACGCTTACCATATCAAGCCCCGACGTACCGAATGTGTCTTGAATTTCTTGCGTAGAGCTTGCGCCCATGCTTGTAATTACGATGACAGACGCAACGCCGATAATTACGCCCAGAAGCGAGAGAAGCGTTCTTGTCTTGTTGCGCGCAAAATTCTGCAAGGCTGAAATAAAATCTTCTATCATAAGATTGTTCCGTTTAAATACGCATTGCGCGCGGCGGGCGGAAGCGAACCTAAATCAGGCATGTTCTGCTCAGATGCCTGCTCTTTTACTGGTGCTGCGCGGGGTTTAGCCGGCTGTACGCGCGGCTGTATTTGGGTGCGCGCCAAAAGCCCGGACGGCACTGCTTTCGGTTTTTCAGGCTGAATTTCCGAATCAAATGAATCACCTGAAAACGGCACAGGTGTCTGCATAACATCAGCCTTTATCTGTCCGTCAAAAATGTGAATACACCGCCTTATTGCAGCACCGACGCGCGGATCGTGCGTAACAATCACGATTGTTGTGCCGCCGCTGTTAATCTCGTTGAAAAGCGCCATTATCTGTCTGCCAGTTTCGCTGTCAAGCGCACCGGTAGGTTCATCTGCAAGAATAATTTTGGGTCTTGTAACAAGTGCGCGCGCTATTGCAACACGCTGCTTCTGTCCGCCAGAAAGCTCGTGCGGCCGGTAGTCCATTTTGCCGACAAGCGAAACCTTTTTAAGCGCTTCTTCTGCAAGCGGCAGACGCTCGCTTTTCTCGATTTTCTGATAGCGCAGCGGAAGCATTACGTTTTCAACCACCGTAAGAGACGGAATCAAATGATACTGCTGAAAGACAAAGCCGACAGTCTTGTTTCTAAGCTCTGCAAGCTCGCGTTCGTTCATTTTGTCAGTCTCTCTGCCGTCAATTGCGACAATTCCGCTTGTCGGGCGGTCAAGGCAGCCAATCATGTTCATGCATGTAGACTTGCCCGAGCCGGACGGCCCCATTATCGCGACGAATTCGCCTTGAGAAACAGTAAAGCTTATGCCTCGGAGCGCGTGCTCTTCTGTATCGCCCATCTTATAGACACGCGTTACATCAGTCATTGAAATTACGGTTTTGCCCATTATCTTCCGCCCATACCAGGCATTCCGCCCGGTGCGCCGCCAGAACCTTTTGAAGAACCGCCAGAACCGCTGCCCGGCATTTTGCCGCCTGACATGCCGCCCATACCCGGCATAGCACCCCCCGGCATTCCGCCGCGGTTTCTGTTCCAGCCTGAAACGAGAGGCTCGCTCTGTGCAATTAAAGCCTCGCCACCTTCAAGTCCGCTTAAAATTTTTACATAGTCTTTGCCATAGTTTTTGACTGTAACCGCGCGTTTTTCGTTTGTCTTTGCAAGCACAACAAAGGCGGCGCCGTTGTCATAGCCAACAGCATAGCGCGAAACAATTATGTTCTCTTCCGGCGGACTAATCTGAATTTTGCCGGTAAACGAAAAGTTCGGCAGAATTTCCGGCGGATATTCGTCAATGCGGATTTTTGCCTTTACCACAGTTGCGCCACGCGAAGTTACCTCGCCGATTGCGGGCCAGCTTACCACATAGCCTTTAACCGTCTTGTCTTTATAAACTGAAAATGTAAAATCTACAGGCTGACCGACAACAAGCTTAGGCACGTCTGTTTCGGCAACCTCAACTTCTGCCGTAAGATAATCTGTATTGACGAGTGTACCTACATTGTCCTTAGCTTCAAGCGAATCGCCTACAGCTACATCGAGCGCGGCAATTACGCCGTCAAAAGTTGCGGTAACTTTGCGGTCACTTACCTTTCTTAAAAGAGCGAGCCGCTCGGTTTCCATTAATTTAAGCTCGCGCGCCGCCCCGGAAATACGCGTTGTTGCCATAGAAAAGTCGTGCTTTGCAAGATTATAGACCTGGTCTGTGTCGTCAAGCTGAAGAATAACATCGCCGGTTTTTACCTTGTCGCCGGCCTTAACATACACAGCCGTTACAGTGCCGGAACTTAAAGCCTGAAGCTTCTGCTCTTTTGCGGCGGCAACAGTGCCGGAAACTTCTATTACGTTTTCGTAGACTTCTTTGGAAACAACATAAATTGTTTTTTCGGTTTTCTTTTCAGCAAAGAATTTACGTGCAGCAAAAAGACCGCCGCCGATTAAAGCTAAAATAAAAATGATTATAAAAAAAGCTTTGAAAAAGCTCCGTTTTTTCCGTTTTTTTTCCATATTATGCAGTCCTATTTCAGTTCATCATCGTGATAGAACAATAATTTTACAGTATCGTTATACATAATAAGCTCAATCTCGCTTATCGTACATTTGACCTTATAAAGGTCTCTGTTATTTTTGGCTGAAAGATACTCGCTTCTTTTGATGTAGCCTTCTTTGTACCATTTGAGCAAATCTTTTTCGAGCGCATCGTACATATCGTAGTTTTCTTTATTTGTGCTGCGCTGCCAGAGCAAATCGTCAAGATTTGAGTCACACTCAACGCAGCTTTCTTCGTAGGCTTCATAAGCACTTTGAATAGCAATAATTTCCTGCTCGTTGGCGATTGACTTCTGCTGTTTTTCAAGCTTAGAGACGCGCCTTGTATTAGGGCTTGCCGTAGCAGAAAGCGTAACGGACGGCTTGGACTTTTTGCTGTTTACAGGCACATTTACGCCGGTAGAAAGCTTTAAGCCGCTTAAATCAGCCGAAAGCCCTGCATCAACAGAGTCTGAATCAGTGCGCGTATTCTTAAAAGTGTAGCCGCTGCTTGCAGAAAGCCCGAATTCGGCGGCACTTCTTGAGCGGCTGTTTATTTCATGCGTCCAGACTGCGTCAGCAATAGTTTTATACGCTTCAACAGGAAAATCCTTTATCTTTACAAAACTTGATGCGCTTTCAACAGCAGGAATGCAGTTTAGCGGCGTGGTCGTGTCTTCAAGATTGGCGACACCGCATTTTTTGTAGAACACAGCTTTATTGTGGATAAAAACGCGCGTCGCACTCGCAACATTTCGCTCATCGCTCTGCACCTTCATTTCAGTCAGTTTATAAGTCGAAGACGAAGAAAGATAGCCCTGCGACTTAATCTGCTCAAATTTTATTGTGTCGTCATAAAGCGTGTTTTTCGCGCTGAAAATTGACTGCGCGTTTTCGTACAAAAGCTTAAGCTCGCTGTAAAAGGCTTTTTCAACCGTAAGCGTTCTCTGCTGAAACTTTCGTTTTGCAGCTAAAAGCTCGTGGTCAGACTGTAGCAGCGTAACTTCGCGCTTTACCTTTTCAGGCGAAACAATGTCGGCAGAAAGACTAAGCGCCGTATTGTGCATGGTCTTTTCAAGAGCGCTAATGCTTATATCTGAACTTGCTGAAAACGAAAGGTTGTTTGCCTGCGGCAGAGTTGCCTTGACGCTGGGGTTTACGCTATAGCTTAATTTGTCGTTTACAGAAGAAAAGGTCATTGTGCCGGTGGCAAGCGTTATCGAAAAGCCGTTGTTTATTCCGGTTATTTTTGAAGAGAGAGCCGCCTTTTGAATATCAAGCCCAAGCTTTTTAAGTTCCGCGTCATTTGAAAGATAGCCGCTCAAAAGACTTGCAAGAGAATAATTTGAGTTTTCTTCAGCAAAGCCAAGCCATGTTAAACAGCAGAACACAACGGCTAAAGCTTTTGTTCTCAACTTCATGTCTAACATAGTAACATATACGCAAAAATTCTGAAATAATAAGTGCGCTAATATTTTGTTATGAATACTACTAGCAAAACCAACATAGTTGCGTTAATATCTTTTTATGCAAAAATCATTGTATCAGATACTTAAACCGGCAAAAATTGAATGCCCGGAACATTATAGAAATATTCAGATTACGGGGCTTGCCTTTGACTCAAGGGCGGTAAAACCAGGCTTTTTGTTTTTTGCACTGCCCGGCGTACACACAAACGGCAACCGCTTTATCGCTTCCGCTCTGAAAAACGGAGCAAAAGCCGTAATCTATCAGGACGAATTACCGGCAGAGCTTGAAACCGCAGAAGCCGCTTTTCTGCATGTCAAAGACAGCCGCTTTGTAATGGCAGCCGTTGCCGACGCTTTTTATGATTTTCCGTCTAAAAAGCTTGTCATTTACGGCGTTACCGGCACAGAAGGCAAAAGCTCAACTGTTTCGTTTATCTGGCAGCTTTTGCGCAAAGCCGGCAAAAAGTGCGGCTTTATCTCAACTGTAGAGTATTCGCTCGGCGGCGAAGCTCTGCCAAACCCCGAACACCAGACAACACCGGAAGCACCGATAATCTGCGAAAAGCTTTACGAGATGATCCAGAACGGCTGCACACACGCGGTTGTTGAGTCTTCTTCGCACGGGCTTTCTGTAAGAACGAACCGGCTCGGCTCTGTGCTTTTTGACGAAGCCGCTTTTATGAATGTTACGCACGAGCACCTTGAGTTTCATGGCACACTTGAACAGTACAAATTTGACAAGGCAAATCTTTTTAGGGCGCTTGACAAGCACGACCACAAAAAGCTTCTTTGCGGCAATAAAGAGCCGGAACAGATAACCCCGGTTGGAGCTGTAAACCTTGACGACAAGGCAGCAGGCTATTTTGCGGAAGCAACAAAACACAAAGTTTTCGGTTTTTCTATAGAAGAAAATCCTACAGTGCCGCCTTCAATTACAGAATATTTTGTTGCAAAAGACATTAAAGAAACTGCCACAGGCGTGACATGCGTTATAAAGTGTATGCACAAAGACGGCGCAAACACCGCAACGCTCTATGAGCAGCAGGCGGAGCTTTCAGTTTACGGCACGTTTAACGTGTATAATGCGCTTGCAGCGACAATCTTGATTTCTGCTTCTTGCAGCATTGATGAGCGCAAAATCATTGAATGGTGGAACACACTCAAGCCGGTAACAGGCAGAATGACCGTAATTGACCAGGGACAGCCTTTTGAAGTGCTTATCGACTATGCACACACGCCGTCTTCGTTTGAGACAATCTTCAAGCCGCTGTCAGAGCGCATTCATGGGCGGGAGAACCGCATTATTGCGCTTTTCGGTTCGGCTGGTGAGCGCGACACCAAGAAAAGACCAGAACAGGGACGCATCGCCTCAAAATATGCGGACATAATCATTCTTACAGACGAAGACCCGCGCAAAGAGGACGCAGTTTCAATTTTAAAGGAAATTGCGGCAGGCTGCGTAAACAAAACAGAAGGCAAAGACCTGCTTTTAATCAACAACAGACCAGAGGCAATCAGAAAAGCATTCAGCCTTGCAAAAAAAGGCGACCTCGTGCTGCTGCTTGGCAAAGGTCACGAAAATTCTATTATATATAATGAAACTGCTACGCCTTACAACGAAATTGCTGAGGCAAAAGCTGCTTTGGAGGATATTTTATGAACATTGCGGTTCTTTATGGCGGAAAATCTAGTGAACATGAAGTTTCTTTACGCTCGGCAACAGCCGTTGTTCAGAATATAAACACTGACAAGCATAATGTTTATCTTATAGGAATTGCGAAAGACGGCAGATGGTTTTTGCAGTCTTCAAATGAGTTGGACAGAATAAAGGCCGACAAAAAAGCGGTTCTCACAATTCAGCAGAACACAAACATGGTTGTTTCTGTTATTCCAGGCGGAGGCACAGAAGGCGGACTTATAACAGTCGGCTCAAGCTTTGGCGCAAAGAATCTGCCGATTGATGTAGTTTTTCCAGTTTTGCATGGTACTTTTGGCGAGGACGGCACAATTCAGGGACTTTTTGAAGTAGCTGATATTCCGTATGTCGGCGGCGGCGTTATGGCAAGCGCAGTTTCAATGGATAAAGAAAAGACAAAGCAGATTTGGCTTCACGCAGGTCTGCCGGTTGTGCCTTTTGTATGCGTGCGCCGCTATGAGTACGAAAACGAGGAAGCTTTTCAGGCTATTATAAAAAACGTTGAGCGCGACTTTACCTACCCTGTTTTTGTAAAGCCATGCTGTGCAGGCAGTTCTGTCGGCGCGGCAAAGGCAGAGAACAGAGACGAGCTTATCAAAAACGCCAAAGACGCTTTCCTCTGGGATGACAAAATTTTGATTGAGCCGTTTATAAGCGCGCGCGAAATTGAATGTTCTGTAACAGGCAACACTGAACTTACCGCATACACGCCGGGCGAAATTGTTTCAAGCCATGGTTTTTACGATTATGACGCAAAATATAACGACCCGAACGGCGCGCAGCTTCTTATTCCGGCGGATTTGGACGACGCACTTTTGAGAACAGTGCGCGACCTTGCCAAAAAAGCTTATTGTGCGCTCGACCTGTCTGGTCTTTCGCGTGTTGATTTTTTCCTTGATAAAAAGACAGACAAGCTCTACTTGAACGAAGTCAACACAATTCCGGGCTTTACCTCGATAAGCATGTTCGCCAAAATGTGTGAAGCTTCTGGTCTGCACTACCCTGACCTTATCGAAAAGCTTCTGGCACTTGCAATTGAGCGGTCAAAGAGCCGCGCTTCACTTAGAACGAGCAGAACATGAACTTTGAGCATTTTTACGACGCGGAATGTGCGTTTAAATCAATTGAAGACATTGCCGGAAAGCATGTAACTGTTATGGGCTTGGGCTTAAACGGCGGCGGCATTGCGTCTGCCCTGTTTTTTGCCCGACATGGCGCGTTTGTAACCATAACCGACATGAAAACAGCCGAAGAACTTGCGCCATCTGTCGAAACAATAAAAGCATCAGGCGTTGACATGAGCCGCATCCGCTTTGTGCTCGGCAAACACGAGCTTGAAGACTTTGAGAGCGCCGACTGCGTTATCAAAAATCCGGGTGTAAAATTTGAGGGAAACAAATTTCTTGCCGCCGCAAAGCACATTGAAACAGACTTGTCGATTTTTCTTCGGTTCAGCCCCGCGCCGGTTATTGCCGTAACAGGCAGCAAGGGCAAATCTTCGACAGTCAGCGCAATTCATTTCGGGCTTTGCGAGGCGGGCTTCAACGCTTTTTTGGGCGGCAACATTACCGTAAGTCCGCTTACATTTTTTGAAGAAACCAACGAAAACACGCCTGTTGTGCTTGAGCTTTCAAGCTGGCAGCTTTCAGACTTGCGCGGACGCGGCGTGCTTAAACCGAAAATTTCAGTTTTGACCACAATCGTGCCCGACCACCAGAACTGGTACGGCGCAATGGAACCTTACGTTGCAGACAAAAAGCTCATCTACAAAGACCAGTCGCCGGACGATGTTACTATCTGCAAGGCAAATGACAAATGGGGCGCGGTTTTTGCTTCTGAAACAAAGGCTAAAGTTGTTTTCTACGACGCCGCCCCGGACAGCACCGCAAATTCTAAGCCGGAAAGCAGAAAAGGTGCATGGCTTGGAAAAGGCGGTTCGGGCTTTTTCTATGAGCCTGAAATAAAGGTGCCGCTTTTCAAATGCACAAGAACTGAAAAGCACAATGCAGGTTTGCATGAACTTAAAGAAAATCAGGTGCTCTGCTCAAAGCTGAAAGTGCCCGGTTTGCACATGAAAGAGAATATGCTCAAGGCGGCTGCCGTATTAAGGCTTATGGGCGTAAGTGCGCCAGAAACCGCTGAAATTTTGAGCAGATACAGCGGCATTGAACACAGACTTGAGTGCTTTTTTGAATATAAAGCACAAAACGGACAGAATTACACATTCTATAACGATTCTGCTGCAACAGTACCCGAAGCAGCAGCCGCAGCCTTATGCTCTTTTGAAGAGCCGGTAATCCTTATTTCAGGCGGAACAGACAAAAAATGCCCGTTTGAGCCGCTTGTCAGCGCACTCAACAAGAGCATAGCAGGAAACAGGCTTAAGTCGCTTTATCTGCTTGAAGGCAGTGCTACCGAAAAGCTTGTTGAAGCAACAAAGAGCGGAAACGCCGCAGAGACAGAAGCTTTTTCATCTGTGCTGAAGCACGAACCTTTTGACAGTCTTGAGACGCTTTTGCGCACACTCAAAACAGAGCTTGACAATTCCGCAAAAGAAGAGCGCACACCTGTCATTGTCTTTTCGCCGGGTGCAACCTCTTTCGGCATGTTCAAAAACGAATTTGACCGCGGCAACACCTTCAAAAAGCTCGTGCAGCAGATTTTCGGCTGAAATAAGCACATTATTTTTCACTTTTCTCAAGAAGACATATTGACTTAAAAATTTAGAATTTGCTATAATCGCTCAATTATACATTGAACTGAAATCTAAGCTGTAAATCAACATACCTCGCCGCAGACTCGCAGCGAAGCTTCAAGCGGCGACGAGGTATGTTGTTCTTAATAAGTAATTACACTCGGGTTTGACACCCTTTGTTCCGACGCAGAGCATCGGGGTGTCAAACCCTCGGCACGAATGAAGAGCAATCTTCGACGATTTCAGACCTAAAATCTTCGAAGTTGCTCTATTTCATATAGACGCGCGCTTGCAAGGAGATTTTATGGCGTATTATTTTGAAGAACCCTCACACACTTTCGGCGAATACCTGCTCGTTCCAGGTTACACTTCAGCAGACTGCATTCCGCAGAATGTCAGTCTTAAAACACCAGTAGTCAAATTCAAAAAAGGCGAAGAGCCTTCTCTTACAATGAACATTCCGCTTGTTTCGGCTGTAATGCAGTCGGTTTCAGACGACAAGCTTGCAATTGCACTTGCAAAAGAAGGCGGAATCTCATTCATTTATGGTTCGCAGACTATTCAAGACCAGGCTGCAATGGTTGCCCGCGTAAAAGGCCACAAAGCAGGCTTTGTAACTTCAGACTCAAACGTAAGACCAGACGCTACACTGCAAGATGTTGTCAATCTTAAAGAAAAGACAGGACATTCGACAGTTGCCGTAACAGAAGACGGAACACCTAACGGCAAGCTCAAAGGCATTATCACAAGCCGCGACTTCAGAATCGGCTATGCGGACATGAACGCTAAAGTTTCTGAATACATGACACCTTTCAACGAGCTTATCACAGGCAAAGACGGCATTACACTTTCAGAAGCAAACGAGCTTATATGGAAGCACAAGCTCAATTCTCTGCCGATAATCGACGGCAGCAATAACTTAAAATACATGGTTTTCCGCAAAGACTATGCAAGCCACGAAGAGCACCCGCTTGAGCTTCTTGACAAGCAGCACCGCTACATCGTCGGCGCGGGCATCAACACACGCGACTACATGGAAAGAGTTCCTGCTCTGCTTGAAGCCGGCGTAGACATTATGACGCTCGACTCTAGCGAAGGCTTTACAGAGTGGCAGCGCCGCGCCCTGCACGACATTCACGCAAAATGGCCGAACGCAAAAGTTGGCGCCGGCAACGTTGTTGACCGCGACGGCTTTATGTTCCTTGCAGAAGCCGGAGCAGACTTTGTAAAAATCGGAATCGGTGGCGGCTCAATCTGTATTACACGCGAACAGAAAGGCATCGGACGCGGCCAGGCTACAGCAACAATTGAAGTTGCAAAAGCCCGCGACGAATATTTCGCAAAGACAGGCGTTTACGTTCCAATCTGTTCAGACGGCGGCATTGTACACGACTATCACATGACACTGGCTCTTGCAATGGGCGCAGACTTTGTAATGCTCGGCCGCTACTTCGCAAGATTTGACGAAAGCCCGACAAACAAGCTCATCGTAAACGGAAACTACGTCAAAGAATACTGGGGCGAAGGCTCTAACCGCGCGCGCAACTGGCAGAGATACGACATGGGCGGCGCAAGCAAATTAAGCTTTGAAGAGGGCGTTGACTCTTATGTTCCTTATGCCGGAAGTTTACACGACAACGTAACAATGAGCATGAGCAAAATAAGACACACAATGTGCAACTGCGGTGCTGTTACAATTCCAGAACTTCAGCAGAAAGCAAAGCTTACGCTTGTTTCACAGGCTTCAATCAACGAAGGCAGTGCACACGACGTTATCGTAAAGAACACAACACTTCATTCATAAGCTGATTCAGTTATAAAAGCAAAATCGGGCTGTTATGGATTTTCATCCGGCAGCCCTTTTTTATGCCTTTTATGTGAAATTTTGGAGATTTTTGAAACTTTTAAATGACAAGTACAAATTCCCATGTTATAATTAGATTACTGCGAGGGGAAAACAATTTATTCTAACACCGATTCTTATAGGAGATTTACATGGCAATTGATATGAATCTTATTAATGAAGCATCTAAATTGCAGCATAGCGTTGAAGAAGCAAAAGCATCAGGTAAATCAATTTCAACGATTGTTGTTTCAGATGCATTTTTCAAGTTCTGCGAATCAAACACTCCCGGTTGGGATAAGACCCTATATGGACACCCAGTAAAGGTTGACGCAGGCTTAGGAAGTACAGATTACCGTCTTGAATAGACAAAAAGAAAGGGGCTTTTGACAGCCCCTTTTGTTTTATTCTTCAAAACGGATTTGTTCCCACAAGGTGGAATATTTCGCAAGATTTTCGGCTAAGTCTTCCTTAATCTCGCAATTTGTAAGCTGCTCAACAGAATAATGCGCTTTTTTCTGCATATACTGGGCGGCAGCAGGATTTACACCGGCTGGAAAGCCGAACTGATCAAGAAACTGCGCATAAATTTCAGGTCTGTGAATAAAATTGATGAATTCCATTGCAAGCTCATAATGGCGGCTGTTCTTGAGAATGCACATTGAGTCAATGTACATCGGGCCGCCCTCTTCTGGAATAAAGAAGTCGATTTTGCCCCAGTCTGATTCAGGCACTTCGCCGAATACGGCTTCTGCATAACCTTGAACAACCCAGAAATCGCCGGAAGCAAATGACTTGCCGAAGCCTTCCGCGTCAAACTTTACAAGATTAGGCTTCCAAGATTTATTGATTAATTCAACAGCGGCAGAAAGTTCAGAATCATTTGTTGTGTTTACAGAATAGCCGAGCGAAATAAGTGCGTCGCCCAAAACTTCGCGCATATCGTCAAGCATACTCATGCGCTGGTTCAATTTCTGATCGGCAAATATAGACCAGTTTCTGCTGTAATTTGAAACTTTGTCTTTGTTTACGGCAATTCCGGCTGCACCCATAAAATACGGAACACTGTAACGCATTTCCGGGTCATAAGTTGCTTTTGCAAGAACTAAATCACTGATATTGCCCTTGTTTGTCAGCTTTGAATGGTCAATCTCTTTGAGCATTCCTTCTTTTATCATAATTGAAACATAATCCTGAGATGGAATAACTATATCATAGCCTGTCGCGCCGGCCTTGAGCTTTGCGTACATTTCCTCGTTTGAGGCGTAGCTGTCAACTTTTACTTTTACACCGAATTCTTTCTCAAACTGCTTTATGACTGAATCAGGCGTATAATAAGTCCAGTTGAACAGATAAAGTGTTTTTCCGTCGTCTTTTGAACAGCCTGTAAACAGGGCAAGCAGAAAAACAGCAGCAACGGCAACTAATAAGTGCAAAATACCTGAAAATGTACGTTTTTTCATTGAACGTAACCTCCGTATAGTTTAATGCTCTAGTGAGAAGCAGCAATTGTTTTAAGAAAGTTTCTCAAGAAAAAAGCGATAATCATCGTAACAAGAATCATTACAAACGAAAGCGCATTAATCACAGGAGAAACCCCGAAACGGATCATCGAATAAACATAAAGCGGCAGCGTGGTTGAGCCCGGGCCAGAAACAAAGAACGTAATAACAAAGTCTTCAAGCGACATTGTTACAGCCATCAAAAAGCCCGAAAAAATGCCCGGCATTATAGCCGGAATTATGACTTTTACCATTGTCTGTCTTTCTGTCGCGCCCAAGTCGTGAGCCGCCTCAATTATTGAAAAATCAAATTCGTCAAGGCGCGCAAGCACCATCAAAAAGACAAACGGCAGACAGAAAGTCGTATGCGCTATAAAAATCGTCATCATGCCGAGCTTCATTCCAATGCCCGAAAAGAATATGAGCATTGAAACACCGATAATAACTTCCGGCAGAACCATCGGAAGAAAGCTTATTGTCTGAATATAGATTTTGCCGCGGAATTTGTACCAGTTGATTCCGATTGCGGCTAAAGTGCCGAGCACCGTAGCAAGCGCGGCTGAACCCAATGCGATTATAAAGCTGTTCTCAAGCGCAACCCAAAGTTCACGCGAATCAAACAGCAGTTTTTCGTACCATATAAGCGAAAAGCCTGTAATTTCAGAGCCTCTGCCCGGATTAAAAGAATAAACCCCGATAACAATAAGCGGAAGAAACAGGAAAATAAGCGTAAGCGCAAGCACAAACCCCGAAAACGAGAATTTGCCTGCCGCCCTTTTCTGCATAGCCTTTTTTGCGTGTCTTGCAGGTTCGGTCAGAGGCTTTTTTTTGTTCAGTCTGTTTATAATCGATTTGTACGGTGATTTAATCATTGTCTGTCTCCATCTGCTTTTGTCTTAAGACTAGCTTCCTTTTTAGACGAAGACATCATCCACAAAACGCCCGCTGTACTTACAACGGTAATAATCATTGCAAATGCCGAAGCAAGCGGCCAGTTGCGCGTCTTATTCACCTGGTCAACGATTATGTTGCCTATCATGTAAGAGTCTTTGCCGCCTACAAGCAGCGGTACAGTATAAGCACCAAAAATCGGAATAAACGTAAAAATCAGAGCCGTAACAATTCCGCTCTTGATATTCGGCAGAAGCACACGCCAGATTGCGGTCAGTTTGCCGGCGCCCAAGTCCTGTGCAGCTTCAAGCAGCGAAAAATCAAATTTGTCGATTGCGGTAAAAATCGGCAGAATGGCATAAGGCAGATACATATAAACCGAAACAAGAATTACAGCCTGCTGATTGTACAAAAGTTTCAGATAACTTTCGGTTAAGCCGAGTATATGCAGAATCTGGTTTATAAAGCCCTCGTTGCCCAAAATGCTCATCCACGCAAAAATGCGGATAAGCGAGTTCGTCCAAAACGGAATAATAACCATAAAAAGGAAAACCGTCTGATGGCGGCTTCTTGCCATAGCGTAGCCGCAAGGCAGAGCCAGCAGAATTGTAATAAGCGTTGACAGCACAGAAATATAAAGAGTGCGCCCAAAAATCTTAAAATAGCTCAGGTTGCACATCTTTATATAGGCGTCAAAAGTGAATTTATACTCAACGCCGCCATACAAGCCTTTCTTTAAAAAGCTGTAGAGCAATATTATAAGAAGCGGAACAACAAAAAACAGAGAAAACCATGCGCCCATCGGCCATGAGTATAAAGTGCCTATGCTTGTGCGCGAGCGCGAAGCAAAAACAGCCGAGCCTTTCTTGGTTTTTGCCGGCTTTTCAGAGCCTGTAGCGTTTGTGTCTTCAGGCGGTTTTGCAGAAGAAATCTCACTCATTGGTCAATGTCCTCCACAATATAGCCGTCGTTAGCGCTCCACGAAACATAAACCTTGTCCTTCCACTCAATTTCAGGACCATCGTCAAGGTAGTTTGTGTGCTGCTTAAAGACTTTTATCAAAGTGCCGTTTTCAAGCCGTACATAGAATTTAGACTGAAAGCCCGAATAAACCGGCTCTTCAACAACACCCTGAAAAATGTTTATATCGTCTCTGTTTGTGTTCGGTTTGTCGAGCGTAATACGGATTTTTTCAGGTCTAACCGTAAAGCAGACTTTCTGACCGGGCTTTGTTTCCTCATAGTCAGTAACCAAAACTGATGATTCAAATTCTGGAATATCGAGGCTGACCATGTACTCGTCAGGTTTGCCCTCTTTATGCTCCATTTTTGTGCAGGTTTCAACGCGCGTTGCAAACAGGTTTGTCTCGCCGATAAACTTGGCGACAAATTCTGTTGCCGGGCTTTCGTAAATCTCAAAAGGCGTACCAACCTGAAGCACTTTGCCCTGGTTCATTACGGCAATTCTGTCGGAAACAGAAAGAGCCTCTGACTGGTCGTGTGTTACATAAATGAACGTAATACCGATTTTGTCGTGAAGCGCATCAAGATCTACAAGCAGGTTTGAGCGCAGCTTTGCGTCAAGAGCAGACAGCGGCTCATCAAGAAGAAGCACGCGCGGCTCGTTTATAAGTGCACGAGCAATTGCAACGCGCTGACGCTGACCGCCAGAAAGCTGATTGGGCTTTTTGTTCATATGCGCGTCAAGCTGAACCATGTGCAGATATTCGCATACTTTATCGTCAATTACCTTTTTGTCTTCTTTTCTAAGACGCAAAGGAAATGCAACATTTTCATATACAGAAAGGTGCGGAAAAAGCGCATAATTCTGAAAAACAGTATTAGACTGGCGTTTATTTGCGGCAAGTGGAATTACATTCTGCCCGTCAAAAAGCACCGTACCTTCATCGGGAAACTCAAAACCGGCGATGATACGCAACAGTGTAGTCTTTCCGCAGCCGGAAGGGCCTAAAAGCGAAAAGAACTCCCCCTGATTAATAGTAAAATCAACATTTTCAAGTGCATGGAATGTTCCAAAACTCTTAGACACGTGATTAATAGAAACAGTGCTGCCTTTCACTTTGCTTTGTACTCCTTCAGGAACGCAAAATTTATGATTTTCTAAAAGCTAAAGTTAATTGATAATTGTGTCAAAAAGCTCGAATTGTCAATAGCAAAAATAAAAAAGTTTTCTCCATTTTTACTAAAATTATTTAAGTGAAATATTTGACCTAAGCCGAAAAGTATGCAAAAATTAGAATATCTTAGCAAGGCAAAAAGCTTTTAATTTAAGGAAGTAAATATGAATTTAAGAAATGTATTTCTTGTGCTTTTAATGATTTTTTTAACTTCTAGCACAATATTCGGGGAAGGTAAGAAAGATACATATTTTTCTTACTCAATCACGCAAAAAGATAAGGATATAGCAAAACAGGATGATACATATTTTATTGACAAAGATACATTTGAAATAAATATCAAATTAAACATGAATACAGGTATATATATAAATATATCTGAGTATCCCACCATGTATAATCGAGCAAAATCAGGATTTGATTTTGCAAAATTATTGAGTACAGATGGAGCATGGATGGGAGGTGCAGAACACAATAATAACAAAGACAAAAACATCTTTTTACAGGGTGACGAAAATAGATGGCAATATTGGTTTATTTCAGATAACGCAAGCAGATTTAATTCCATTGAAAAAGATGGTGACTTATATATTGGAAAACGAATTATAGAAAATATCTATTATACTTATTATAGAGCAGATGAAAAAACGTTAAATATTAAGGATACGGATATAAGTAAATTGTATGTTACAATAACATATGTAACTCATGATTCAAGTTATACAACATTTAAAGAGCACAAAACGGAGTCATTTATTTTGGTATTAAATTAGACGAATATCAGAAAAAATAATTAGATCAAATGTCGCGTTTCATAAAATGTGTCATGGAGGTGTCTAAAAAGAACTGTTTAGACATCACAATCTGTTGATCTATTGCTTTTTTGACATAAATTTTTTGGAGGAATCTATGCTTGCAATGTTTTTTGGTATTTTGTTTGTTGCGTTTACAGTTTTTGCCGCACTTCCTGCAGGGCTGGGCTGGGGAGCAGAGATTATTTCTTTTTTAAAAGGCGGAATTCCTGTGGCGGCGGCTCTAATCGGGCTTGTGTCATTCTTTATAGGAATCGCTGACCTAAAAGACAAAGCTGAAGCCCGCAAAGAAGAAGAAAGCTCCAAAAGCGCCGAAAACTAGCCTGTCTTTGCCACACCTGCATCAAAATTACTTTCCGCAAATCTTACGGCTTCAGCATAAAAAACAAATCTAGAAATTGTAACAGGCAAGAACCCGCTCTCGGCATATTTCGTTCAGCGAATCGGGAACGCACATAGCCGGCTTTACAATGATAGTTTAATCTGCGTTCCGCTACGAGTTTGCTTCGCAAACTCGGCCGTTTTGCAGGATATTTACAAAACCGAAGATTAATCCCAAAGCAAAACGCGCCTACGCAGGTTCTTGTATGTGTACATCTGTTTAGATTGCATTTTTCTGGCGGAAAGTAGTGAATTGCGGACGCGGACTGCCTCATGGCTTGCCATGCGAGCAGGACGTCGGACGCAAATAACGGATTTCCGCCAAGCGAAATAACATTCAAATATTTTTCTTGCTGAACCACTGCCGCAAATCTACATAGGACTTGACATTAGTCCTGCAAAAATTCTATTATGAGTTTCCCGTAATATCTGCGCTATGAAAATAGCGGTGCTTGAGGTTTGCTCACCTTGAAGCACAGCAGCAGAATCAGATGCAAGATGAAGCTGCACAAAAGATTTTTTATTAAGGTACATACATGAAAACCATTTTTTTAAAAGAACAAGAAGCTGTTCGCAACTGGTATGTTATCGATGCTGCTGACAAGCCGCTCGGTCGTGTTGCTGCAAAAGCTGCTTCAGTGTTGCGCGGCAAAGACAAAGTTTCTTACACCCCAAATCAGGAAATGGGTGATTTCGTAGTTATCATCAATGCTGACAAAGTTGCTGTTACAGGCAACAAGGCAAAAGGCAAGATTTATTATCACCACACAGGTTATATTGGTGGTATGAAAGCCAACAGCTTTGAAAAGACAATTGAACGTCATCCTGAAGCTCCTCTCATGGAAGCTATCAAGGGAATGATTCCTAATGGCCGTTTGGGACGCAGACTGCTTACCAATGTAAAGATTTATGCAGGTGCAGAACATCCGCACACAGCACAGAATCCACAGCCGCTCGAAGTATAAGGATTAGGAGATTATCGTGGTAAAAAATATTGCTATTGGTACTGGAAGAAGAAAGACAGCAACTGCACGCGTTTTTGTTCGCGAAGGTTCTGGTAAAGTTGTTGTAAACGGCAAAGATTTGAATGCTTATTTCGCAACTCCATCACAGGTTCTGGTTGTCCGCCAGCCATTGATGGTTACATCAAGCGAAAACAAATATGATATTCTGATTAACGTAGTCGGCGGCGGTCTTGACGGACAGGCTGGTGCATGTCTGCACGGTATTTCACGTGCATTGCTCCAGATTGACCAGTCAAATCACACTGCACTCAAAGCAAACGGATTCCTCACACGTGACTCACGCATGGTTGAACGCAAAAAGTACGGCCGCCGCGGAGCACGCCGCAGATTCCAGTTCAGCAAGCGTTAATCTTTCAAGGTTTTCCGCTTTATGGGCAATGCTGTTTCAGCACAAGAACATTCAGTTATTGAGCCGGACAGCACTGCCATGCTGATTTATTCAGCCGAAAGGACTTCAGAAGATGTTTATAAACTAAGCACATCTCTGGGGTCTTTTTTTTTGCGCGCCGCCTATCTGAATGATGAAACTGAAGAAGAGCCGCAGAAAATTCCGCCCGCACACCTTGTAAAAGCTTCTGAACTGAGCGGCTGCAGCACAGATGCACAAGCCGGAACAGAAGAACTGCCAGCCCTGACAAAATGCATCATCGATTTTGATGCTTTAGAAGCTGACACACAGGTCAGCAGCGAAATAAGCGAAAAGATTCTGGACGCGGCACTCGCCTTTTCTGCCGAACATGCAGCCGCTGCATATCTTGAGCGCGCCGAGCACAGCACAGAACTTTTAAGGCGCAAACTCAAGCAGAAAGGCCACTCTGATACGGCAATTCAAAAAGCACTGGAATACGCGCAGAATAGAAACTGGCTTTCAGACGAACGTTACGCAGGTGCTTTTTTGCGGAACAGGTCTATTAGAAAGGCTGAAGGCAGAACCCGTCTTTTAGCAGAGCTTGCGGTGCGCGGCATAAGCAGAGACACAGCCGAAAAAGCCGTCGAAGAATTCTTTGCGCAAAAAAGTGAAGCTTCGCTGTTAGAGAAAGCCGCAGACAAACTGAAAAAACAGGGAAAAACAAAGGAGCAGGCGCAGCAGGCTCTTATAAGACTTGGGTTTTCATGGTCTGATATAAAGTTTTATATCAAAAATAACTGGATATAATAAATATTTTTGAGATTTTCCAAAAAGGTACTATATTTTTTGCTTCTTTTATGATATAATTTCATTATTCAGCTATAACGTATAATTGCTATAGCTTAAAATTTGTAAAAAAGTATTTATCCCATTGATTACATGACGGGAAAGAAGGTTGAAATGGCAAAAGATTTAAACAAAACAGTCGTTTACTCTGCACTTGAAGTTGCAAATATTTGTGGAGTAGTAAATCAAACTGCAATCAACTGGATTAGAAGCGGACATTTAAAAGCTTTTTCAACCCCGGGCGGTCAGTATCGTGTCTACAGGGATGATTTAGTTCAGTTTATGCAAAGCCGCGGAATGCGTATTCCGAATGAACTTTCTGCCGAAGTAGTCGGCGAAAAATCAAATAATTCAATTCTCATTGTTGATGACGATAAAGGTTTGAACGCCGTTTTAGGGAAATATCTCGAAAAAGTATTTCCAGACCTCGTCATTCACCAGGCCTATGACGGCTTTGAGGCTGGCGCAAAAATGGTAGAAACACATCCTTTCTGTGTGCTTCTCGACCTTGATTTGCCGGGCTTGAATGGCTTTGACTTGTGCGCACGCTTAAAACAGACAGAAGAATTCAACAAGCCGTATGTAATTATCATTACAGCATTGGAAGAGCCGAATCTTGAAAAGAAGGTAAAAGATCTTGGCGCAGATTTGTTCTTCCAGAAGCCGCTGCATTTGAAAGAAATTACAGACAGCATGAAAAGCTTTTTTGAGTCATTGTCAGACTGACAACAAAAAAAGAGAACTTCGCTTTGAAGTTCTCTTTTTTTATTATGGCTTCGACTACGCTCAGCCACCACAATCTTAAAAACTCGAAGTTCGTGCTGCCTAGAAAGCACCTCCGTAGAAATAGGCAGGGCCTTTTGGGCAGCTGTTCATTCTTTCAGTTATACCGTCAAGGAACATATCCGCATTTTTTCCCGGAATATTTGACACAATGTTTGAGAAAATATCAGAGAAAGATTTTTCATAGATATATTCAACATGTTCAAGTGCAATATCCGGGTCGCTGAACAGCTCGCATTTCATGTAGTCAACTGCATCATCGTAGCCGCAGATTTTGTCAATAAGATTTATGTTAAGTGCCTGCTGCGGCGTATAAATGCGTCCGTCTGCAAGCTCACGCACACGCTTAATGTCAAGGTTGCGCTCTTTTGCGACAATACCGGTAAACTGGTCATAAGCCTCATCGATATAGTCCTGCATGATTTTGCGCTGCTCGTCTGTAATCGGCTCGTTCAAATTGAACATATTCTTGTTCTTTCCGGCTGTAATCGAAGTTGACTCAATGCCGTATTTTTCAAACAAGCCCGTAAGCGTATAGACAGGCCCCATAATTACACCGATTGAGCCTGTAGTGCAGTTGCGGTTTACCATGATATAGTCTGCAACACAGCCGATGTAATAGCCGCCTGAAGCAGCCATGTGCGCAAAATACGCATAAATCGGGCGTCCGGTCTTTTTGTATTCGCACAGCTTAAGATAAAGCTCGTCAGCCTCATAAACTGAACCGCCTGGTGAATCTACATAAAGGAAAAGCGCCTTGTTGTTGTTGTCTTTCATCAGGCTGTCAACCATATCGAGAAGCCATTTCTGGTTATAGGTTTCGTTCTTTTCCTGAATAACGCCCTTTATGTCGATTCTGGCAATATAATCGTGGTTGTACTTTGGAAGCTTGTTTGCTTTTCCCTTGTTTTTTGACGGAAACGAAGAGATAGATGTGCTGAACGATGAATCATTGAGCACACCAGACAAGTCTTTGTTCGGCAGAAACAAGCCGACAAAGCTTGCGACAGCAACAGCACCAATCAAAAAACAGAAAACCCAGAAGCCCACTGTTTTCTTGGCTTTTGGCTTTGTTTTAGACTTAGCAGGCTCAGTGCTTTCATAAGCTGCGCTCTGTGCAACAACTTCAAGCGGCTGTGCCATAAACACAGGTGCTTCCGGCTGACTAGGCGAAGTTTCTGTATTTTCAGCCTGTGCCGCTGTTCCGCTTTCTTCTGCTGCAAAAACCGGCTCAACTGTTCCGGCTGTTTCAGAAGAATTTTCCGGTTCAGACGGCACAATCTGTGCGCTTTGTTCAGAAGATGCTGGAATTACGGCTTCTTCGTTTTTGTGTTCTTCGTTGTTCGGTGTAATATCACTCATAAAAACTCCAGTGCAAGCCTTATTTGCCTTCGTCAAAATCAGCCTGTGTAAGAGAACCTGTTCTCAAAGCTTCAGACTTAAGATACTGATAGACGTTTACAAACGTAAGCTGTATATAAGGCACAGTCCAAATAAAAAGAATTCCACATGTAAGACAAGACAGCAAAAACCAGCCGATAAAACTTAAATATGTCATAAAAATATCTGCCTTATGACCTTTAGTCATTTCAATGCTCATGCGCATCGCCTTAGAAACTGAAATATTCGGATTTTCAGCAAGAATATAGAACATCTGCGAATATGCAATGGCTTTTATAATTCCAGGAATAATAAACAAAAGAGTCCACAAAAAATACCAGATAAAAAACCACAAAATTCCGAGGATTCCTTTAATATAATAGCTAAAACCGTCAATAAAGGTGCTGAATTCAGGCTTTACACCAGCCTCAAGCTTGTTATATTCCAAATAAAAATGAGCCATAGCAATAGTAAAAACACCAGACACAACTATATTCAAAACACTAGCCACAATGCTCATTGTATAGTTGTCTTTATTAGCAAGACGAGAAACAAGCGCTTCAACCACAAAATAAACAATAGTTACAATTGCCGCAGCAGGAAACCAAGTGCCCCGCAGACGTTCCTTTGCAGCCCCTTTATAAGATGCCCTATCAAACATAATTTCCTCCATTTATTTTCATTTAATAATGCAAAATTAAGCTTAAGTTACCATAAAGAATCATTATCGTAAAGTTTAAAATCGAAATTTTTTTACAGCTCTCTTAATAATTCTGAATAATAGCGCTTTTCAACAGCGTCTTTTGAGATTCCGCATTTTTCAAGAACTTCATAAAGCGCATTCTGCATTTTCTGCACTGTCTCTGGCTTTTCGTCTTCTTGAAGTGTTTCAATTTCAACAAAATTGCCCAAGCCTTCAACCTCAACAAGCTCAATGTGAAATTCTTTATAATGGTAGCTTTTTGTCTTTTTGTGCTTTTTAAGCGAAAGCGAAAAGCCCAAGCCTTCAAGCATTGCCAAAAACGCACCGCCGTCAGAAACCTTAAATTCGATTTCTCTGTTTACTTCAAGCCCATTCTCGCGGCGCTCTTTCTGTTTGTAAGTAACCCAATTCTTTTCTTCCGGCTCTTTGCCGTCAACAAAAGATTTTTCAAGTCTGAGCCTTACGCTCTGCTTAGGCGGCACTTTCTGCTTGTAATAGACATCAGATTTATCAAAAAAGCCTTCGTAGCCTGCAAAAGCGGCGGTAAGCTTTTCAGTTTCGCCAGGGCTTTTGTCCCATGCCTTTATTTCGATTTCGTACATTTGCCCGCCCTTATAGCTTCAATATTCGGCTTGCCGCCAGCCACAAACGGCAGAACATTGTACTGCTCCATCGGAATATGTACAAATCTTGCGCCAGAGCCCGACAAAGCCTGTTCCATAATCTCGTCAAAGCGCGAAAAATCAGCAAGCTCAAAAGCCTTAATGCCGAAAGATTCTGCCAAAGCCACAAAGTCCGGCATCTTGGAATAGAAAACGCCCGAATAGTTTGCCTTGTACAAAACCTGCTGCTGCTGGCGCACCATGCCGAGGCACTCGTTGTCAAGCACAAACACCGTAACATCAAGATTCTGCTCGGCAAGTGTCGCAAGCTCCTGTATATTCATAAGAATCGAACCGTCGCCCGAAAAGCACAGAACACGCCGGTCTTGGCACTGCGCTGTAGTGCGGCACTGCATGGCAGCACCAATTGCCGCCGGCAGCCCGAAGCCCATAGTGCCCAAACTGCCCGAAGTCAAAAGCTGGCGTTCAAATCTGAACGGAAAGCACTGCGCCACAAACATCTGGTGCTGACCTACGTCGGTTGTTACATAAGGGCATTTGTCCGCGTGAAGCTTTCTGTACAAAGCCTCTATTCTCGGCAAAAACTGCGCCGGATGCTTTTCGTCTTTGGGGTAAATAGTTTCCATTTCTTTTGCGTAGAGTGGAATATTTTTCAGCCAGAATTCTTTGTTGCGCTCTACAGCCGGGCGGCATTCAGGCGTGTCTATCTTTTTAAGCAGCACAGCAAGTGCCTCTGCCGCATCGCACGAGATGGCGACACTGCTCTGATAGATTTTGTTTATCTCGGCGGCATCTATATCAATGTGAATTATCTTTGCATTTGGACAGAATTTTTCAGCTATGCCGGTTGCGCGGTCGTCAAAGCGCACGCCGACGGCAATTACCAAGTCTGACTCATACATTGCGCGGTTTGCCGTATAAGAGCCATGCATTCCGACCATTCCGCAAAAAAGCGGCGTGCCAAAAGGCTCTACAGTAAGCCCCATTAGCGAAGTACAAACCGGAACACTGAATTTTTGCGAAAACTGCTGAATTAAAGCCGGTGCACCTTTGGAACAGACCGCGCCGCCGCCGCAAAAAAGCACTGCCCTGCCTGATTTTGCAAATAAATCTGAACTTACCGCGCAGAGCGAGTCAAGGCTCTGCATTTTGCGCGTGTATGGCGTGTGCACATAGCGCGGACTTTCGGTTTTGTCTTTGTTAAGTTCATCAAGAAAATTCCAGCTTGCAAACGAGCATTTATCTTCAAAAACGTCGTGCGGCACATCGATAAGCACTGGCCCTGGGCGGCCGCTTTCTGCAATATCAAAAGCTTTTGGCAGCACGTCGAGCAGCTCTTTTGCAGATTTTACCATTGTGCTGTGCTTGCAGATCGGCATAGAAAGCCCGAATGTGTCTGTCTCCTGAAAAGCGTCTGTGCCGACAGCAGCCGAATCAACCTGACCGGTTATAGCTATAAGCGGCACAGAATCGGAGCGCGCGTCTGCAATTGCTGTCAAAAGGTTCATTGCGCCAGGGCCGCTTGTTGCAAGGCAGACAGCCGCTTTGCCTGTTATGCGCGCCGCACCCTGCGCCATAAAGCCACCTGCCTGTTCCTGCCTTACAAGCACATGCTGAATCTTGCTTTTGGCAAGCTCATCATACAACGGTAGAATCATTCCGCCCGGAATGCCAAAAACCGTTTTTATGCCTTTACTTTCGAGAATCTTTATAATTATCTGTGCGCCGGTTGCAGTTATCAAATTTTTTTACCTCAATACAAAACTTTAAACCGCAATCTAAAAGTTTGTCAACGGCTGAGTTTTAGCACGCTTCCTATGTATTCAAAAACCGAAACACTTGCACAGACTAGAATAAAATGATATGTTCCCAAAACGAAGAAAACGCTTTTCCGGAGATTTTATGACCTTAAACTTAAACGGAAAATGGAATTTGGCTTCTGCCGACGGGCGCACAGCAAATATAGACATTCAGATTCCGGGAGACATTCATTCTGCCCTTATTGATGCAAATCAGATTCCAGACCCGTATTATGCCGAGAACGAGCTTGACATTCAGTGGGTCGGCAAGACTGACTGGATTGCAGAAAGAACTTTTGAGCTTAAAACCGCCTTTCTTACGGGCAGACAGTTTCTTGTAATTGAATCTGCCGATACTTTCGTCCGCGTCATTTTAAACGGAAAAGAAGCAGGAATTTGCGACAATTACTTTAAGCGCTGGCGCTTTGACATAACAGAAACACTTAAAGCCGGGAAAAACAAGTTAAAGCTTGTCTTTGAATCGACTGAAAAACATGCAGAAGAGCTTGCCGCAAAGCATCCGTACATTGTGCCGGACTCAAAAGCTCCTGTTTATTCGCCTAACCGCAATTTTGTGCGCAAAATTCAGTGCCATGGCGGCTGGGACTGGGGACCATGTATTATGGCTTCCGGCATTTACGGCGGTATATGCATTGAACAGACTTCAGACTGCCTTTTAGACTATCTTGAATTTGTGGCTGAACCCGAATCCAGAGAGGCTCAAAAAAGCGGCAACTGGGCAGCTTCACTTACCGTTACATGCACAGCTATAAAAGACTGCAAAAAAACTTTTACGTTCAGAATCACAAAAGAGACAGAAGCAACACCGGCTGCAGAAAAGACCTTTAGCGTTCAACTTAAAAAAGGCGAAAACCGCTTTACCAAAACGCTGTGCGTAAAAGAGCCGGAAATCTGGCAGCCTGCGTCATGCGCGTCGCAAGGCACACCAAAAGAGAACGTGCTTTACAATATAGTAGTAAGAACCATAGGTCAGCGGCTCTGCAAAAAGACAGCATTCCGCACGCTGAAAGTAGTTTCAAAAGCCGACAAGGACGGCAAAAGCCTTTATTTCGAGGTGAACGGCAGAGCGGTTTTCGCAAAAGGCTCAAACTGGATTCCATGCGACGCGCTGCCTTCAAGACAGACAAAAGCAAAATATGAGCGGCTTTTATCAGATTTAGTTGCGGCAAACCAGAACTGCGTGCGCGTCTGGGGCGGCGGACAATACGAAACAGACTACTTCTACGAGCTTTGCGACAGAAAAGGCATTTTAGTCTGGCAGGACTGTATGTTCGCGTGCTCGCTCTACCCTGCTACAACCGAATTTTTGGCAAGCGTTAAAGACGAAATCACACACCAAGTTAAGCGCCTGCAAAGCCACCCCTGCATCGCAATATGGTGCGGCAACAACGAGGTTTTAGGCGCGTTCAACTGGTACGAAGAATCTAGGACAAACCGCGACCTCTACCTTATCGGCTACGACAGGCTCAACGAGGGCGTTTTGGGCAAGACGATAAAAGAGCTTGACGGCACAAGAACGTGGTGGCCAAGCTCGCCGTCTGCCGGCGAAAACGATTTTGCCGACAACTGGCACGCCGACGGCAAAGGCGACATGCACTATTGGTCAGTCTGGCACGAAGGCAAGCCGTTTGAAGCATATTACGACATAAAGCCGCGCTTCGTCTCAGAATTCGGCTACCAGTCGTTTCCGTCTTTAGAGGGCGTAAAACGCTACGCACCAGAATCAGAGCTTAACCTCACAAGCCCCGTAATGGAGCACCACCAGAAAAACAACCGCGGAAACTCCATTATAATAGAAAATATCTCACGCTATTTCAGGTTTCCGGAAGGCTTCGCCAACATGCTTTACTTGAGCCAGGTTCAGCAGGCACTCGCGATAAAAACCGCCGTAGACTATTGGCGCAGTCTCCGCCCGCTCTGCATGGGCGCGATAATCTGGCAGCTCAACGATGTGTGGCCGGTTGCCTCTTGGTCGTCAATAGAATACAGCGGCAAATGGAAGCTTCTGCATTACGCAGCAAAAGATTTTTTTGCACCGGTAAACACCGCGCTTTTTAAAAAAGACGGAAAAGTTTACGTTTTTGCGCACAACGACACAGACAAAGCCTGTAAGGCAGAGATTTTGCTTCAAAACTTTGACTTCTGCGGAAACGAGATAAAGCGCTTTTCAGAATGTGTCACAATTGAGGCGGACAGCAGCCTTAAGGTTTTTGAATTTCCGCTTGACGGCTTTGAAGCCAAAAGTTTTTTATACGCCTCTATAAATGGAAGCCTTCAGACCTCTTTGTTTTTAGAAGAACCCAAAAAAGCACCGCTTGAAAAGCCGGAAATTAGCGCTGTTGTGCGCGCTCTTGACGGAGGGCTAAAAGCTTCTCAGTTTGAAATTGAACTAAGCGCAAAGCGGCCGGCATTTTTCGTGAGCATAGAAGCCGAAAATATTTCGGGGCTTTTTAACAGAAACTTTTTGACGCTGCTGCCCGGCCAAAAAGAGATTCTGCGCTTTGCCCTGCGCGACGAAGTAACCGAAAAAGGAACAGTCAAAAAGGCACGAGCCATAAGCCTGACTAGCTTTCAGAATTCCTTAAGAATTACGTCTTTAAGAGACACATACAAGTAAGGCGCTTATGCTCCGGCTAAATGAACTCTGCATAGACAGCTTTTCTCAAGCTTTTATAAGCGACTTTTTAGACAGCCGCTATAAGGGCAAAAAATACCTTTTCGGGCTAAACCCGCTTGCCGCAGATTTTTCTCAAGAGCTTGAAATTGACGGCTTTGTTACGACAAAAAGCCGCAAGACCGAATTCCTTGGCAAGCCGGTTGTTCTTATCAACGCGGTGCAAGACAATGACCTTGTTTTAGTCTGTGAAACAAACGGCGCGGCGGCTGTCAAAAGGCTTTTGTCCGGCTACAGATTCCGCAATATGGACTGCTTTTCGTTTTCAGTAAAGACAAAAAGCCGCGTTAAAGTCTATCACTTTTCGGGTTGGGCAGAGGACATAGAGCAGAATTTCAGCAAATACAGCAGAATCTATGACATGCTCGCCGATGAAGAATCGAAAAGCACTTTTTATAACCTAGTCAATTTCAAACACAGCGGCGACATGCGCTATCTTAAAGACTTTGAACTTGAAGCCCAAGCAGCCCAGCCGGAACAGACGCAGTATTTTGAGTCCTTCTTAAATCTGCCGCAAGCACCGGTTTTTGCCGATGTCGGCGGCTTTACAGGCGACACAAGCTTAGAGTTTATCAAAAACTACCCGGATTACGCTGAAATTTATCTGTTTGAGCCTGAAAAGCACTTTCTAAAAAAGGCGGAGGAAAATCTTAAAGATTTCAAGAACATCTTTTTTGTTGAAAAAGGTCTTTCGGATAAAAAGAGCACCGTAAGGTTCAGTTCAAAGGGACTTGCAAGCTGCATCGACAAAGACGGTGAAACTGAAATTGAGATAGACACGCTCGACAGCTTCATCGGATCAGAAACGAAGATTGACTTCATCAAAATGGACATTGAGGGCGAAGAATCAGCAGCTCTCCGCGGTGCAGTACAGGCAATCAAAAAAAACCGCCCTGCACTTGCAGTATGCGTCTACCACAAGCCGGACGATTTTTGGAAAATACCTGAGCAGGTACTTTCAATAGACAGCGGCTACCGCATTTTTATGCGCCACTATTCAGAAGTTTCAGACGAAACGGTAATGTACTTTCTCCCCTAATTTGTCAAAAGCTTCCGCTTTGTGTTTAACTTGGGACTAAAATCCTCTTCAATCTGAAAGAACGAAATTGTGTCTTTAAGGGACATTGTCTGTGACGAAAGTTCTTCTGCCATAGAAGCAAGCTCTTCTGAAGCAGACGCATTCTGCTGAATAACATTGTCCATCTGAACAATGCCGGTGTTAATCTGCGAAACTTCGGCATTCTGCGCCTCACATTCGTCGCCAATGCCCTTGATAATCTCGGCTGTCTCTTTTATGCCCTTTGTAATGGCGATAATCTTTTCGTTTGCATTTTCTGCAACAGCAAGGCTCTTTGACGTAAGTTCCGTAATCTCTGCGGCGGCAGTCTGGCTTCTTTCGGCAAGTTTTCTGACTTCGCCTGCAACAACAGCAAAACCGCGGCCAGACTCGCCTGCGCGCGCAGCCTCAATTGCGGCATTAAGCGCAAGCCTGTTTGTCTGAGAAGCGACAGAATCTATAAGCTTTACCTTTGTGGCAATTTCTTTCATCATGTCATAAGTTTCTTGAACAGCCGCAGCGCCGGTATTTGCGTCTTCTGCAACAGTTTCAGAAATCTTTACAGCACCCTGCGTATTCTGTGCGGTCTTGCTTATGCTCGAACCGATTGACTGAACCTGAGCAGACATCTGTTCGCTTGCCGAAGCCTGCTGGCTTGCTCCTGTAGAAATTGCCTGGCTCGACGCGGTTATCTGAGAGTTGCCGTCGTTAATCTGATTGACCGAATTGGTAATAGTTTCAATCAAATTTACGGTTGTGCTCTGCATGTCTTCAAGCGCAATTGCCATGCGCCCGATTTCGTCTTTGCGGCCGAGTACAAGGTCGATAGCCTGGCGCTCTTCTTCGGTTTCAACGTAATTGCCCTCTGACATGCGGCGCAGAATGCGCTCTACAATGTTCATCTTGTTGCCGATTGAATTGCCGACAAACAGGGCGACGACACAGGCAATTACAAGCATTACAGCCGCAACAACCAGAATGCCGAACGACAGTTCTGCAAGTTTTTCAGAAAGCAGGTTGTAGTTCTTTTCAGAGAACAAAAACCACTTTCTGCCTTCGATAGGTGTAAATCCACAGAAATAGCGGTCGCCGTTTGTATCTGTATAGACTACGGCATCTTTATTGCCTGCAAGCGCAGACGTATATAATGGAAGAACACTTGAATATTTTTTGTCTGACTGGGCGCGCTTATATGGATTTTCCGCATTTGTAACTTTGCCGAATTCCATAGCACCGATATAAGTACCGTTTTCGTCAACAATCCAAGTTTCACCGTTCTCGCCGGAAGAAACTTCTGCGATAATGTCGCTCAGCAGGTTGCCCTTCATTACAACAAAGAGAACCTGAAAAACAGTACCGTCCTGGTCTTTAATAGGTGTTGAACAGATCATAATCCATTTCTGATCAGACTTTGCAAGCATCGGCGTTGTTACAAAATTCTCACCTTTGCACGATGCCTGAAAATAATCGCGGTCAAAAACTTTTGAAGAGGCGTTGTTCGTCATACGGGTTATTCCGTTCATGTCGGCAATGCCATAGCGGAGAACACCGTTTACTTCGGCAGCAACAGCATCTTCTTTTAAAGACTCTATCTTTTCCGCAACAGAAATATCACGAGACATAATGGCAGGGCGTCTTGCAATAGATTCAAGCAAGGCAACCTGAGTAGAGAGCTTTGATTCAACGAGAGCTGCCATATTTTGTGCATTTTCAGCTACACTGGTTCTATAAACTGAAACCAAAGACTGTGAAGCCTGATAATTGACAACAAAAACAGTTCCCAAAACAACAAGCAGCGCTGTAAGCGCACACAAAACTGCAATCTGATATTTCAATGATTTCATAGCTTTATTTTACTTCAAGAATTTTCTTCTGTAAATCAAAATAAAAAAACAAATTTCGGCGGCTTGCTGTGCACAGGCTGTGTCTTTTGCTTAAATCAGTTTGCCGGCGTGACCGGTCTCGCCTACCTGCGACAATGATTCAAGAATAGACGGCCCGCTGCCTGACGGCGTAGAAAGGCTCGGCAGGGCGAAGAAGCGGTCAAGGAACATGCCTGCTGCACCATAAGCAACGGCAAGATTTCCCAAAGAAGAAAGTCTTACGTCAACTTCGTGGTTTGAGCCGTAAGGCCACTGAAGCTCAATGCGCTTTTTAAATAGCTCCACAAGCTTTTCTTCAAGCTCAGACTCAAGCCCGCCTATGTACACAGTCTCAAGGTTTAGCGTATTTGTCAAAAACGCAACATGTTTTGCAAGCTCATTAAAGATAGAATCTTCTGTTTTACCGCCGTCCGGCAGAACTGCACCGAAGTCTTCGAGATTTTCCTTTTCAGCCTGAAACTGCCTGTGCTGTCCGCTTGTCCACAGCATTGAGCGGAATTCACCTGCTGAAAATTCTGTGCCTTTAAAGATTTTTCCGTTTATTACAAGCCCCGCGCCTACAGAAACCTGATTAGACTCAATAAGTTTCCCGCTTTTTTTGCGCATTTCTATCAATATAAAGAGGCTGTTCTGCTGACCCATATCGTGCATCAGCGTGCGCTCGCTATAGCAGCAGCAGCGCGCATCGTTCTCTATAAAGACAGGCACATCAGCCTGAACAGATGCAATCTGCGTAAACGGAAAAAGCTCCGTAATTTCAAACGAAATCGACTGCATGATAACGCCCGAATCGCTGTTGATAATGCCCGAAATGCCGACGCCGATGCCGATTAGATTAATCTTCCGTTTTTTCGATTCAAGCTTTAAGATGCCGCAGGCGCGGGCAAAAATCTCCATGCAGTCAGATGTGTCCATTTTTTCCTGATACTCAAAAAGGCACTTCCCCGGAAGGTTCAAAAGACAACAGACAAACCCTTCTTTTTGAATTTCGATTCCGCCGACAACAGCAAATTCTTCGGCGATTTCAAGATAAATCGGCTTGCGCCCGCCCTGCGGCCCTGTTATGCCATGTGCAAATTCTTTGACGATACCAACCCCAAGTAGAGCCGAAACAATCTTTGTAACAGTTGACTTATCAAGCCCAAGTTCGGCTGCAATTTCTATGCGGCTTATGCCGTTTTTCTGCCAGATTAACCGTAAGATTCGAGAAACATTTATATCTGACTGCGAGTTGATACTTTTCATGGTTAGTTGATTCGTGCGGAGGGTTTCATACCTCTACACATTGCATTGAAATAAAGGGTATGAAACCCGACAGCGATTCCTTATAAGAAAAAGCTAACCCCGTACGAATGGGTCGGGGTTAGTTTATTGTATCACCTAACATGTCATTTGACAAGATTCTTTATTTACACTAACATCGCTATTATGGAATTTAAACATAAGTTGTTTTTGCTCGAACCTTTTGTTAATTCTAAAGTTTGGGGTGTAGAGCAATGGGTTGTTTCAACGATGAAGAACTCATCGAGCTTTTTTTACGATAATGAAAAACCGGTTCCAGTAAAAGCATTAACTAATTCTGATTATCCGTTACTAATAAAGACGATACATGCAGACGAAACTTTGTCGGTTCAAGTTCATCCAAGCGATGAATATGCAATGGCGCACGAAAATACACATGGCAAATCAGAATGTTGGTATATTCTTGAAGCTGAACCTGATGCAACCATTATTTCTGGATTAAAAGGCAATTTTACAAGAGAAGAGCTTAAGCTCGCCATAAAAGAAAACCGCATTGAGTCATATCTTTATGAAACGACTGTTTCAAAAGGCGATTTTCTGTTTATTCCGGCTGGTACAGTTCATGCCATAAAAGGCGGAATAACAATTCTTGAAATTCAGCAGCCGAGCGACCTTACTTACAGACTTTACGACTGGAACAGAGACCGCGAAACTCATATTGAAAAGTCTCTTGATGTTGTCACAAACTTTGTCGCAAAACCAGTAAAGAATTTTTCAGGCATTTTTGAATGTGATTATTTCAAAATTGAAAAAGCTTCTGTTAATGGAAAAGACGAAATAAAACCGCTTATAAATAACTGCTGGGCTGCTTATTTTATAATTGACGGCAGCGGCACTTTTGCCTCCGGCAGCGAAAAAACCGAAATAAAAAAAGGCTCTACGCTATTTGCCGCCCCTGACACTACAATCAGCGTATCTGGCAATTTCTCTGTAATGAAAATCTACCCGAAAAATTACTCAGCCAGCAGACCGGCAATATAATAAAGAACAGCACATTCGTTTTCCTGCCAGATGCGGAGACTTCTGTTGACGGCACAAATAAGATAACCAGAAACTTTATAAGCTTTTCTTATGCGTGCCACAAGCACAGACTCAAAGCCGTTCTTCACCAAAGTCTTGTAAAACACCGGAGAATTCTTCTTAACGGTGTCAAGCGTATGTTCTGAAAAAAGGTCGTCAGTCATAAGATTTGCAATATCAGCCGCATCACCGTCAAAAGCTCTGTTCATCACAGACTTCATCCTTCCGTCTTCACCGGCATAGAACAAATCGTGTATTGTCAGAATTTCCATAAGCATCGGCATTACAGCCTGAAGTTTATGCTCAAAGTCTTCGGCTTTTTCCATAACCTTTCTAAGTCTGTACATATCTGTAAAGACACCGCGCCGGGCAATTTTAGTAACTTCCACGTTGCGGTGCGCTTCTGCATCATAAATGGTGTAGCAGTTGCGCCCTCTGTTCTTGCCGATATAGAGCATCTTGTCTATAAGACCGAACAAATCATTATAATTGTCTGCATCTTCTGGGAAAGAGGCACAGCCGGCTGTTCCTGTAACAAAAGCACCGCCGTTGCCAAAATCCATATTGAAGCGCAGCGCAACAGAATGGGTGTACAGCTTCTCAAAAAAAGCATCTTTTTCATTCTTTGCGGTGTTATTAAGGTCAATCATCAAAAGCTCGTCGCCACCGAAACGTCCCATAAGCCCGAAGCCGTCAACATATTCAGCAAGCCTTTTTGACACAGTAGTAAGAACGCTGTCGCCTGCACTGTGCCCGAAGCTGTCATTGATAAACTTAAAATTATCAAGGTCAAACATCGTAAAGGTGAACGGCTTCCGTTCAGCTATTAAAGAGCGGACAAATTTGACAGAATAGGCGCGCGAAAGTATGCCTGTAAGCGGATCAAGTATCTCATCAAGACTTATCTCATCAATTATTCTGTCAAAAAAAGGGAATTTTCTAAGTTTGTCGATGGTATAGACTATCTGACCGTTATCAAGACCGTTCTTTCTGCGGAGTACATCGGTAATGTCCACAAAGCTGCCGACAAGCCCTACAATCTCTCCTTTTTCGTAGAGCGGACGTTTTGAAGCTACAATGTCGCGTTCCTCGCCGCGAATGAAGCATTTGCCCTGAACCTTGTAGGTACTTTTCCCCGAAAGAACGCGCAGCTCGTCCTGCTTAAAAGGCTCAGGGTCTGAGTGCCAGCCCATATCCTCGTCGTTCTTACCGATAAGCACATCAGCCGAATCAAAGCCGTAAAAGTCGAGGAACGCCTGGTTTACGCCCAGAAAGCGTCTGTCCTTGTCCTTCCAGAATACACAGTCCTGCGATGTATTGATTATGCTGTCAAAAAGCTCAACCGACATTTCCATAATGATATTTTATATTTCATTAAAGGCTGTTGTCAAAATTTTTTGCTTCAATTTCCTTAAAATATTTTACAGTGCCTACTTTCAGCTCGTCTGTTGCGTCTTCGTCACAGACAATTACGGCATCTTTGTGCATCTGAAGCGCGCTTACAGTCCACATCTGGCTTATACCTGCTTCAACAGCATGCTGAAGTGCCTGTGCCTTGTTGTGTCCGCAAATCAAGATTACAACCTCTTTTGAGTCGCAGATTGTGCCTACACCGACAGTCAAAGCTGTTTTTGGCACAAGCGATGTGTCTCCGCCAAAAAAGCGCGAATTGACGATGATTGTGTCTTTTGTAAGCGCATTTTCTCTTGTGCGTGAAGCAAGCGAAGAGCCCGGCTCGTTAAAGGCAATGTGACCGTCAACACCGACACCGCCCAAGAAAAGGTCAATGCCGCCGTATGAAGCAATTTTTGCCTCGTATCTTGCACATTCAGCAACAAGGTCTTTAGCCATGCCGTCAAGAATGTTTACATTTTCTTTTTTGATGTTTATGTGCTTAAAGAAATTTTCCCACATAAAATAGTGGTAGCTCTGGTCATGTTCCGGCTTTAAGCCGACGTATTCATCCATATTGAATGTAACGACATTTTCAAATGAAACTTTGCCCGCTTTGTTAAGCTCAATGAGCTTTTTGTAAGTGCCAAGAGGTGTAGAACCTGTAGGCAATCCAAGAATAAACGGCTTTTCAGCGGTAGGTTTTGCCGCATTGATACGGCGTGCAATGTGGTTTGCTGCCCAGTCTGAACAGCCTGCATAATCATCACGTATAATAACTCTCATAAACTTTCTCCATTTCAGTTTATTTAAATTTCAAGTGTCTTAAAGTTAAAGCCCCCGAAAACAGAGTCTTTTATAGTAAAAAACTCTGTATTATATCTTTCGGTTTCTCCAGGGAAAGAAACAACAGCAAAAGAAGGCGGAAATCCGCCGCGCGGACGCAGAACACTGCCCGGATTTAACAGCAGAGAAGCGTTGGTTTCTTCGCAAAACGGCCGGTGCGTGTGTCCAAAGAAAATCATGTCTGCGTCCATTGTTTCAACAGCCGCGGTCAGCGTTTCTGTGCCCAGATCGACACCATGCCTGTGACCATGCATAAAAAGCAGGTTTCTGCCTGCAATTCTAAGCATCTGCCTGTCAGGCACCTGTACAGAAACCTGGGCAATATTGTCTTCTTCAATTTTATTGATGTAATAAGTGTCTGCATCGCCGTTGCCGCGCACAAACGCAATTACTGGCGGCAGAATCTCAAAAAGCGATTTGTCCTGTGCGGCTCTTTCAAGGCAGGTAAGCACATCGCTTACGCCGTCGCCCATAAAGACAAAAGCGTCGCAGTCTGCGCAAAAAGCCCTCAAAATTGCTTCAAGCTCATCAACTGCTCCATGTGTATCGGAAACGGCAAGAATACTGGCTGAATTCAGCTGTTCTATGCGTTTAATATCTTCTTCTGAACCGACAAGCAGCGACGGCTGCTGAATCAGTGCGTTCATTTTAGCTCCATTAGACGTGTTCGAAAACTAACCGAGTTTCCGAACAGGGCGATTATTTGATTGTTCCGTAGCGGACAGGCAAATCTGACTGCAAAACAAAGTGGTTTGCAGGTCTTATGCCGGTTTCTGAATCTATATAAGGAAGAATCTGCCAGTTAAAGCCCACAACATTCTGCAGGACATTCTTTATTGTTGCATTATTCAATTCATCGGCAGTCTGCGCATAGCGCACAAGCTTTGACAGAAGCAGAAACAGCGATTCGGCATCAACAGGCCGCTGCAAATCGGCATTTTCAAGCACAAAAGCCGAAATATATTCAGAAGGCAGCGGCTCGTCCTGCGGAAAAAGCGAATAAACAGGCGTTTTCCAGCCCTGGTCACGCAAAACTGTAAGTGTAGCGGCTGTGTCTTCGGGTGCACCCAAAGCTATAAGTGCATTTACATTTGTATCGCGGACAAAATTGCGCAAAAGGTTTATGCGCGTGCGTCCGCCGCTTTTAAAATCATCAGGAAAAATTACAGGTCTTATAATGCCGCCGTTCTCTTCAAGCCCGAATTCGCCGTCAAGATAATTAATGCAGTCTCTGACAAATTCCGGCGAGTTATAGTTATATGCAAAAAGAATTGCCGTAACTCCGTCGGCATTTATGTCTACAGCATTTTCTCCGCCAGTCATCTGCACTTTTGGTGTCTCTTGAACCGCGGCAAAATTTTCTGTTTTTTTTGCGCACGAAAAAAGCATCAGCATACAGCCGGCAAGCAGAGCAAAAAGAAATATTCTTCTCATAGCGCATTATATTAGCCTAAAAATCGGAATTTGTACAACAGCCTCTTTTCGCTCTTTTCGCAATAGATTATTCTACAGAAAAAGTCAAATCGGCGAAAAGCGCCGCTTTTTGCTTCACAAAAACCGGCAGCGTGTGTACATAAGCCCCCAAAAAGTGAGCCTTGTGCATCCGTTACAAGTTTACGCGAAGCGGAAACTTGGCCGTTTCGCTAGATAAACTCAAAACTGTAGATTAATCCAAAGGCGAAACGCCGCTTCGGAAGTAGGGGTTTTTCCTTCCCTTTATTACCGGGACTTGAAAATCTGCTTCTATCTATGTTAAATTCCACGCATGATAATGTTATCAATCCTACTACAGGTTATAGGTAGCTTGGGTTTTCTGCTTTACGGCATGAAGCTTATGAGCGATGGTATTCAGAAAAGTGCGGGCGAAAAGCTTCAGCGTGCACTGAGCGTTGTAACAGGCAACCGGTTTGTAGGGCTTTTAACAGGTCTGCTTATCACAATGATTATTCAGTCCTCCGGCGCGACAACCGTTATGGTTGTTACGTTTGTCAACGCGGGGCTGCTTACGCTGGCTCAGTCTGTCGGCGTAATTTTCGGTGCAAACATCGGTACAACAATTACCGCATGGATTGTCGCGCTCTTCGGTTTCAGTTTCAAAATTGCAGACTTTGCCATTCCGGTTATCGGAATCGGTTACTTCCTTTCTATTATAAAGAAATCAAATTATAAGAATATCGGCGAAGCCATAATGGGCTTTGGTATGCTGTTTCTCGGTCTTTCGGGGCTGTCTGACGCATTTACATTCGAGCAGCTCGGCTGGCTTTTCACCATTCAGGGAAGCGGCGCGGGCTCTCTCATTTTGGGCTTTGTTATAGGCATTCTTGTTACCGCGCTGCTGCACTCTTCTTCAGCTTTTTCTGCAATCGTAATTACAATGGCGTTCAACGGCCTGATTAACTGGGAACTTGCGGCTTCGATGACGCTCGGCAGCAACATAGGCTCTACAATTGACGCAATTCTTGCCGCAATGGGAAAGTCTGCCGACGCGAAGCGTTCAGCACTTATTCACGTTTTCTTCAATATATTCGGCACAATTATAGTTGTAATCTTCTTCAAGCCGTTCCTCGACCTGATTATTCTTTTGACGCCGGGGCACGCAAATTCAAATATTGCAATACGCATTTCAATGCTTCATACAGTGTTCAAGACGCTCTCTACAATCGTGCTTCTGCCGTTGCAGACACCGCTTATCAAGCTTTCTACGCTTATCATCAAGTCTGACAAGGCAGAGAAACCGGGCGTCTACAAGCTTGAATTCACCGGCTCTTTTGCCAAAGACAGCATAGCGGCTCATATTATTCAGGCTGAAAAAGCCATTGCCGACATGACTGACGCAGTTTCTGAGATTTTTGACAAGATTCAGATTGGCATTATGACGCGCGACGAAACGTTTATTGCCGAACACAAAGAAGCAAGCATTCAGGCTGAAAACTACGTTGACCAGATGCACGAGCAGATTACACACTATCTTGTAAAGTGTGAAACTCTCCAGATTTCTGAAAAGCAGCTCAACCACATTTCGAGCATGATTCAGATTGTAGACGAACTTGAGAACATGTGCGACAGTTGTTTTTCGACAATTACGCTTATCAACCGCTCTATTGAAAAGAAGATGAAATTTCAGCAGGAAGACATGGAACGCCTTCTGCCGTACATCGAGCTTGTGCGCCAGTTCCTGCAATTTATAAGGCGCAACATCAACAGCCAGCTTACGCCTGAAAAGCTTGACCTTGCACGCGAATTTGAAGACGGCATCGACTCTTTCCGCAAAGACTTGAAGAAAGTTGCAAGAAAGCGCCTCGAAGGCGGCGCAGACGTAAAGGCAGAGCTTTTGTACATCGATATGGTTCGCCGCATCGAGCACATCGGCGACAACTGCTTCAGCATCTCTGAAAGTTTGACAAACCGGTAAAGGAAAATGATAAACAGGCGGTACTTATGAAGCAATCAAAAATACAGAGAAAAATGATAAAAGAAATTGAAAATGCAACTTACCCAAGCTTTTGGGGCAGAGCTGGAGCCTTTTTTATAGACTCAATAATCTTTGTCCCGTTTTTCTTCTTGCTCTCTAAAGCACAATTAAATTTTAGGAACAATGAAGACCTCATATATTTATGCCTTGCCTTAAATTTTTCTATGGGCGCATTATCTTTGATTTATAGCATCTTTTTCACTAAAAAATTTAACGGAACACCCGGAAAACTTTTATGCAAATTCAAAATCGTTAGAGATGACAGCTTACCGATAACATGGGGAACTGCCGTAAAAAGAGAGCTGATTATTATTTGCATTTCCATTCTATATTATTTGCTTTTTTGTTCGTTTTTCATTCTAAACCGTCAGACAATCAATAGTTTTGCAGATGCCAATGCAATATTTACAAAATCGATTGTTTCAAAAATATACGCAATCGTTATGTGGATTGCCTACCTTGTAGATTACGGAAAAATCAATTCATCGCCCAAGAGGCAAGCCCTGCATGATAAAATTGCAAACACTGTTGTAGTTTATAAATACACAACCGAACTCAAGTCAAGCGAATAAGCAGTGTAAAAATTACGCAAAATACCCAAACGGAAAATCTGCTATTGTGGTAGTACCGCCATGACCGGGGAGCACCTGCGTTGCTTTGGGCAGGGTGCTCAAGCGTTTCAGGCTTTCTTTCATCTCTTTTTCGCTGCCGCCGGTTAAGTCGGTTCTGCCGCAAGAGCCTGCAAACATTGTGTCGCCGGAAATCAAAAGCCCGGCGGCGGCGCAATAAAGACAGATTGAGCCGGCACTGTGCCCCGGAGTATGAAGCACTGCAAAGCCGCCTTTAAAATTTAAAGAATCTTCAAACAATGTTTCGCCACCTTCAAGAAGCACATCTGGCCCGCGCACTGATTCGGGCAGGCTCTGCATTATGTAAAAGTCAAAGCCGCCGCCGCCAAAAGCGCTGCACTGCTTTTGTTTTAGATTGTCGCCAAGATAAGCGGCTTCAGCTTTGTGCGCATAAAACTTGCATTGAGGAAAAGCTTTCAAAAGACCGTCTGCCCCGCCGATGTGGTCAAAATGCGAATGAGTAAGCACAACAGCCTTTAAATCGAGATTGTGCTTTTTTAGAAGCGCTGTAATTTCGTCAGCGTTTCCGCCCGGGTCAATTACGGCGGCTTCTTTTTCGTTCAGCACAATAATATAGGTATTCACTTGAAGAATACCGGTCTCTAAATGCAAGATATTGTCCATAAGTTTTTCCTCAAAAAAAAGGCTGCCCAAACCAAAATTGGACAGCCGTTCCATCAAAAGTGCTGCAATTAGACGAGTTCAAAAACTAACCGAGTTTCCGAAAAGGTCGATTAGTCTGCGCTTTCTGTTGTTTCGGTTTCTGCAACTGGTGCGCTTTCTACGGCTTCTGTTTCAACTGCATCTTCCTGTGCGTCAGAAGCAACCGGCGCATAAGACTCTTTGCGGCGGGAATAGCTTACGCTCAATTTTCTGCCACGGTATTCGATGCCGTCCAAATTCTGAATTGCACTGTCTGCATCTTCTGCAAAAAGCGTTACAAACGAATAATTGTCACATACGCGGATGTCGCCGATGCGCTCGCGGGCAACACCGCCTACAGAAGAGAAAAGACCTACAAGCTCTCTTGCAAAAACGTGGCGGTTGCGTCCAACGCTTACGAATACAGTCTGTGCAAATTCTTCTGCAATCTGTGCCCTTGGTGCAGGTGTTCTCGGTGCAAGAGCATCACCTGTGCGGCCTTCATCTGAAAGTGAAGAACTGCGCGGAGAATAATTAGAATCTTGATAACGGATATGGCGTGGTGTGCGTTCACGTCTGTGGTAGCCGCCGCGGTAACCGCCTGAAAGCTGTTTTGCAAAATAAGCCGCAACATAAGTTCTCATTGTAAGGGGAACATTTGCTTTAAAAATCTTTTTAAGCTCATTCATTTCCAACGGATCTTCTTCTGATTTGATCCGGTTCACTGTTTCCTGAAGCAAAGATGAAATCTGTTCAGCATTAATTGAAAATTCATTTCTAGACATTTAATACTCCTGTCAAACTGCGCATAACAAAGCGCCTCAAAAAAAATTAAAAATATGCCGTTCTCGGCAAACATCACTAGTGCTCTAAAGGCACTCTCAACAAAAATACAGAACCAAGTTGAGAAAAACCCTCTCTTTCAAGAATCTTCTTGAAAAAATCGGGAATTATTGAACAGGAAACAGCCACCGACTTAACAGTGCCGTCTCTAAACTGTTCCAGCAAAAACTCAAGCAGTTCTTTTCCAAGCCCCAACCCCCGAAAATGAGGAATGACAAACAGCGCCGAAATCATTATGACAGAAGAATCTGCACTGGTTTTAAAACCTGCTGCGAAACCTACAGGCTCTCCCGATACAGTTTCACAAAACACAACAGTCCGAAAACCCTTTGAAGAATCATTGACTTTTTTCCATTGCTCTGACAGAACATTACCCAAATCTGTTCCGTAAAAGTCTTTAAATTCTTTTAACAGCTCTTCTTCATATATTTTTTCAGCCTGTTCACCTGAAGCCGCCGCAAGTCTGAACAAAAAGTCATCATGCAGAAGCTCGTCTTCATTCTCTTCAGGCTCAAGCTCAAGCCGTTCCAAGCCCCAAAGTTCCCTTAAGTCGTCAAACCAGCTTAAGATTACCTGATTCATTTCATGCTCTTTAAAAGAAAACCACAGACGCTCAACATCAGGGTGAACTTTCAGAACATTTTTGAATTTGCGGAAAACTCCATTGCCGCTTTTCAATATCAAGCGCAATTCTTCACATACAGGCGGATTCTTCAGCGAAGCAACAAAATGCTCCATCATGCGGAAACCGCTTGCAGAATTCCACACAGGCAGCTTGTAATAACGGTTTTCATCTGACGAAACAACTTCAGACTCCGGCAAAATTACTCCGTCAATGGAATCAAAGACAAATGCCCCGCTCTGATTTTCCATTGCATAGATAATTTCGTCTGTTAATTCAGAAGTTAATTCCGTTATCATAAGTGCCATTTTATCACAAAATATGCACTTTTTAAACTGCAATTATTCTATGTCTTTGCGGGTTTTGCAGATTTTGCTGATAAGACCGTATTTTTTTGCCTCTTCTGCGTCAAGCCAATAATCGCGGTCAGTATCTTTTGCAACATCTTCTACAGATTTGCCCGTTTCAGCTGCAATCATCTCGTTAATCTTTACGCGCATTTTTTCAAGTTCCTGCGCATGAATTTCGATTTCCGTTGTTACGCCCTGCATTCCGCTCATCGGCTGATGAATAAGATAACGGCTGTTCGGCATACCGAAACGGCGCTCTTTTGGAGCAGCAAGCAGAACAATTGATGCAGCACTTGCAATTAAGCCCATACCGATTGTAATTACAGGTGCATTTATAAAGCGGATCATGTCAAAAATTGCATAACCTGCATCCGCATCTCCTCCCGGTGAATCGATGAAAAGACGGATAGGCTCATCAGAATCTGCTTCGAGAATAAGCAGCTGGCGTGCAATTTTTTCTGCAAGTTCTTTATTGATTTCGCCTGAAAGGATAATCTGGCGGGTTTTTAAAAACTTGGCGGACAATATGTCTGCACCGGCTTCTTTCTCGTCTGTCTGCTTTTTCTTTTCGTCGTCTTCTTTTTCACTCAAGAGAATTTCAAAACGTTTGTTCATAAAAAACCTCTGTAGCAAATCTTTCTAACTCTGACTTTCTCTAAAATCAAGTTCATACTGAATAAAAATCCGAATACTAATATAGAAAAAAAACAGCGTTTCTGTCTACTGTCTGTGCATGGCTTCAGCATGAAAAGCATTAGAATGAGATTTTGCTTGGCGGAAATCCGTTACTTGCGTCCGTCTCACTGCTCGCGTGGGATAATAGGTGGTTAGACTCGCTTTCGCTCGCACCCACGAGGCAGTTCGCGTCCGCAATTCACTACTTTCCGCCAGGAAAATACAATCTATACAGATGTACACATACAAGAACCTGCGTAGGCGCGTTTTGCTTTGGGATTAATCTTTGTTTTGGTAATAATCCTGCAAAACGGCCGAGTTTGCTAAGCAAACTCGTAGCGGAACGCAGATTAAACTATCGCTGTAAAACCGACTATGTGCGTTCCCGATTTGCGGAACGGAATCCGACGAGAGCAGGTTCTTACATGGGACAATTTCTGGATTGTCTTTCATGCTAAAACTGTAACTGCCTGTTAAACAGCCTATGGCACGATGCTTACTAGCGCATGTATTCTTTGAGCAAATCGTAGAGTTCGCGGTCTACTTTGAAGCCTTTGATGCTTTCCCAGATTGTGCCCGGGCGGTTGTGGCCGATAATGCCGAATTCTCCGGTGAAATTCCACAAAGAAAAGCCCCAGCCTAATTCGCGGTAGACAGAGAACAGGTCATTGAACCAGTTCATTGCGGTTTTGTGGTCGGTCTTGTCGTAGCAGCCGAATTCGCCGACATGAACAGAAACGCCTTTATCAGACAATGCCTTCCAGGGCGCATAATGCTCAAGCAGCGTGTTTCTGTTCCAGATTTTGCCGTCCCATTCAGTGCCGGGATACACAGGCGCTTTGCCGGTCTGTGCGGCAGGGCACCAGTCTGCCTGATAATGCGTTACAGACATAGGCTGATAGCCGCGCGTACTGTGAATTGCGCCTAAATCAGCCAGTTCAGGCATTGCAACATTACCGCCGCAAAGACCGTCAAGAATAATCGGGCGGTCTTTTGTCACAGAGCGGATTGCCGCTGCTGTGCGGCGCATAAGCTTTTCGTGTATACCGCGCGTCATGCCGTACTGTCCGATGTTCGGCGGCTCATTCAGCAGGTCAAAGCTGAGCTGTCCGGCACTATAAGACGCGTAGCGTTCAGCTAAGAATTTCCACAGAGAAACAAAAGCGTCCTGCGCGACAGCATCTTTCCACAGATTGTGCTTTTCAAGCTCCGCGCCGTTAATGCAATAGCCCGGCGCTCTGTGCACATTAAGCGAGCAGTGCATTCCTCTTGAAACAACTGCATCAACACACGCGTCAAGCCTTTTCAGCATTGCCTCGTCGCGGTTTTCATAATCAAAGTTGTGCGTCCAAAAGCGGTAATCCGTCGGCACGCGGATAAAATTGCAGCCCATATCGGCTATAAAATCAAGCTCTTTTTCGTTTATCACAATTTCAGAAGGCGAAACTTCTTTTCTGTCTCCCATCGAAAAGAGCCATATCATGTTGAAGCCGTACCATTTCTTGTTGTTCATTCCATCAACCCCGCTTTAATGCTCATATTAAATGCACATTTTTCAGCTTGTCAAGCAAAAAGAAAACGTTTTCCTCTTTTGTTTTTTGTGCTATATTTCAAATAATGAAACTTACTATTAACGAAATTGCAGAAATGGCGCATGTTGCAAAAAGCACTGTGTCAAAAGCAATAAACGGACAGAAAGGCGTAAGCGAATCTAACAGGCAGCGCATACTGGAAATTATTCAGCAGGTGAATTTTCAGCCGAATGTTTCGGCGCGGGCACTTGCACAAAGCAGAACAGGCGCAATCGGCATTGTTCTTCCACATTCTGTAACTTCGCTTTCCGGCACATTCTGGGCAACAGTTGTTTCAGCCGTTGCAGCAGAAGCCAACAGGCACAATAATTCGCTTATGGTTATTTCTCCTCAAGAAGGCGAAAAACTTAAACTTGAAACTCTGGAAGCAATTATCAACCGCCACAGTGTTGACGGTCTTATAATCGGGGCTGAACAGATTCAGTCACAGACAATAATGAATGTTCTGCTTCAGGACATTCCATTTGTCTTTATTGGGAAAAATCAATTTTTAGACCATTACGCCGTTGACGTTACAAACCGGAAAAGCGCGCTGAATGTTACTGAACAGCTTATTGCACGCGGTTACAAGAAAATCGGCTGCATTGCAGGGCCTGAAAACTTCAAATATATAAAAGAACGTGTACAAGGTTTCAAAGACGCGCTTGAAAAAGCCGGTCTTGTTTCTTCTGGAACAGCGTATTCTGATTACAAGAAAGAAAGCGCAGTGAAAGCAGCTTCTGACTTTTTTGAACAGCACAAAGACATTGACGCGCTTTTCCTTGCAGCCGGCGGCGAGTTTGTTCTTAATGTAATGGAAGCCTTAAAATCAAGCGGAAGAGACCTGAAATCTATCGGGCTGGGCGTTTTTGACGACAACCGCATTTTTGACTTTTTAGACTGCTCCATTGTCGCCGCCCGTCAGCCAATTGAAAAAATGGCACAATGCGCCGCCAATATGCTGTTTGAAATAATAAACGGAAATCCGCCTGAAAAAAAGTACAACTGCTTTGACGCAGAAATTATTCAGCACTAAGCTTTTTCTTTGACCAGTCTTTGAGGAGCGTGTCGGGATTTTTGCACAAGACTTGAACGAGAAGCGCGCTCAAAGTCGGGAAAATCTGGTCTAAGATTATGCACTCGTCGCCTGAAAACGGCGAAAGCACATACCCGGCGATGTCGCTGTGGTCGGGGCGTCCGATACCGATGCGGATGCGCCAGAAGTCGGCAGTGCCGAGAACAGCTTTTGTAGAGCGCAAGCCGTTGTGACCGCCAAGACCGCCAGACCATTTCAGGCTTACAGTGCCGGGCGCAAGCTCAAGCTCATCGTGGATTACAAGCACTTCTTCGGGCTTAATCTTATAAAAAGCTGCAAGCGCACCGATGCTCTCGCCTGAAAGGTTCATGTAGGTTTCAGGCTTTAAGAAATAGACTTTTTCACCTGCGCTGGCGGGGCATTTCAGCTGCGTACCGCAAATGCTTTCGGACATTTCTGCAATAACGGCCCTGTCTAAAACGGCGTACTGCCCCTTGAATTTAGACTGCCAGTTCAATTTAGACGCAAAAGGCAGAGATTCTTCAAAAATCCATGCCGCATTGTGGCGCGTTTTTTCATATTCGCGCCCGTAATTTCCCAAAAAAACAACAAGTGAAATCATAAAACAAACTTCTCAACTTATAAAAGAAAACTTCTATTGGCAATATGCTGAATCGCGGTTAAACTATAAAGACTATAATTTTTTTGTTTATTATTTGCAATAAGGATATTTATGAGTTCAAAGCAAAAAAGAGTTTATGTAATAGGTCATAGGAACCCTGATACAGATTCTGTGGTTTCGGCGGCAGCTTTGGCAGACTTGCGCAAAAACATGGGACACACTGAATATGTGGCAGCGCGTGCCGGCAAGATTAATCCGCAGACAGAATATATTTTCAACCGCTTCAAAGTGCCTGTGCCTGAATATGTGCCTGACCTTGTGCCAAAAGTTGAATACTACATGCCGCCCACAAACGATACGGTAAACTGCAAGACTTCGCTGTGGAACGCCATAGCCAAAATGGAAGCATGCAGCACAAAAGTTCTGCCGGTAGTTGATGACGAAGGGCACTACCACTCGCTTTTGCACTACAACGCATTTTCAAAGAACATTCTGAAAATTCTTGATCCAGAAAGGTCTTCCGCCTTAATTACGAGCATTTCTCTTATGCAGGAAACGCTGAACGCGCAGCCGCTTGTTACATTCAACGAGGACGAAATATTCAAATGCGACATACTTGTTGCCGCCTCTCAATTTGAGTCTTTCAAGCAGATTTTGGACATGCAGGCAAGCGAAAATTCAGTCGTTATAACAGGCGACAGAATCGAGATACAGGAATACTGCATTGAAAAAGGCATAAGGGCTTTGATTATGTCCGCCGGTTCAATTATGAGCAAAACCCTGCGCGAAAAAGCCGAAAAGAAAAAGGTTTCTGTGCTTATAAGCCCTTACGACGCGGCAACAACCGCAATGCTCAGCGTTTATGCAACGCCGGTTTCAGCCATGGCAGACAGAACAATTCAGCCGGTAAAAGCCAGCGACATTGTACGGCGCATAAAAAAGCATTTGTCAGAATCTCCGAGCCGCACGCTGCCTGTAATTGCAGATGACGCAAAAGTCATCGGCACAATTTCAGAAGGCGACCTCTTGCAGGAAGCAAACATCGACATAACGCTTGTTGACCACAACGAGCAGACACAGGCCGTTGAAGGCATAGAAAACTACAAGATTCTTGAGATAATCGACCACCACAGGCTCGGCAACCTTTCTACCAGAGACCCGATTACGTTTATCAACAAGCCGGTCGGTGCAACTGCAACAATTATCACAAACCTTTATAGAGAGAACCGCGTGCCAATCTCAAAAGAAATTGCCTCAATTCTGCTTTCGGGTATTCTTGCTGACACGCTTACGCTGCACTCTGCTACAACAACAGACACAGACAGAGAAACGGCGGAATTCTTATCAAATGTTACGAACCTTGACATTGACAAGCTCGGGCTTGATATTGCGCAGGCAGCAGGTCAAATCTGTGGAAGAAGCGCGGCTGAAGTTATTCACCAGGACATGAAGGAATACACTGAAGACGGCTTTCACTTTACAGTCAGTCAGATTGAAATTGACAATCCAGATGAGCTTGTTACGCGCAAAGCCGAATTCGTCAAAGAGCTTGATATTGAACGGCGCTCTTCAAAAGCGCTTTTCTGCTCGCTTATGGTCACAGACATTACGCGCCTTACAAGCGTAATGCTCATTTCAGGCGATCCGGCGTTCCTACAGGTTATAAGCTTTCCAAAAAGAGAAGAATCTGTTTATATGCTGAGAGACATAGTTTCCAGAAAAAAACAGCTTATTCCTCTTTTAGGCGAACAAATCGAAAAGTTCTCCGGCAAACGCTAAAACGGCTGCCCCCGGTGCAATGTTCTATACCATGTCATTCCCGCGCTTGACGCGGGAATCTTTCAAAAGATTATCGGGTCGAGCCCGATAATGACAGGTTCCGAACTTTTAGACTATTCTCATTCTTCCCCTGCCCCGCAAAGAAAAACTATTAAAATAAGATGACAAATTTTCCATTTTTTAGTAAAATAATGGAAGCTAATATATTGAGCTTATTAGAAAAAGTCCAAAAAAATCAGGGAGAAAACAATGAAAAAACTTTTATTGACAGGGCTTGCATTGATTTTTGCAGCCAATATTTTTGCCGCCGGAAACCGCGAACAGGTTGTAATTAAAAGTGCCGCCGACTTAGACGGAAAGAGAATCGGTGTTCAGCAGGGCACAACCGGCGAATTGTATGTTCAGGAAAATGTAAAGAACGCAAAGCTTTCTTCTTTCAAAAGCGGAATTGACGCGGCTCTTGACCTCAAGAATGGCGCAATTGACGCAGTTATTCTTGACGAACTTCCTGCAAAAGAAATTGTTTCAAGAAACAGCGATTTGATGATTGTCACAGACAAATTTGCCAAAGAAGAATATGCAATCGCCGTAAAAAAAGACGATCTTGAACTTCTCAACGACATCAACACAACAATTATTAAGCTTAAATCTACAGGCGAATACAAAAAGCTTGTAAACGCATTCATGCCTACAGACGGCAAAATCCAGATTCCGGCATCAGAGAACATCAAAAGCTCAAAGGTTCTCAAGCTGGGAACAAACGCAACATTTCCGCCATTTGAATACCTTGAAGGCAAAGACATTGTAGGCTTTGATATTTCAGTAGGCGAAAGAATTGCAAAAGACAAGGGTATGCAGCTTGAAGTTGTCAACATGGATTTTGACAGCCTTATTCCTGCTCTTTCTTCAGGCGCAATTGACTTTATTGCCGCAGGTATGTCTGTTACAGAAGAGCGCAAAAAGAATGTTTCATTCTCTGTGCCTTATTTTGAATCTGAACAGGTTATCATCGTAAGAAAACCTAAAAAGTAAAACGAATTTTTCACCGGGGCTGAATACAGCTCCGGCATCTTTTTAAACAGTTCTTTCGTTTCGGGGGAAACCTTTGGTTCAATCGTTTGTCGATACTATCATCGTTGGCGACCGCTGGCTTCTGCTTTTGCAGGGCTTAGGCATTACTGTTCTTATTGCGGTTTGTGCAATTATAATCGGTACAATTCTTGGAAGCATTTTTGCACTGCTAAAAATCTCAAAACACAAATTTTTAAGAGCAATTGCTACAGTCTACACCACAGTCATTAGAGGCATTCCGCTTGCAACCCAGCTGATGATTTTCTATTTTGTCATTTTTGCACCGCTCGGACTTAACCGACTTTTGGTCGCCATTCTTGCTTACGGCATAAATTCAGGCGCTTACTGCACCGAAATTTTCCGCGCCGGCATTCAGGGCGTAGACATAGGACAGACAGAAGCAGGCCGTTCCCTCGGCTTAAGCAAAAGCCAGACGCTTATGAAAATCATCTTGCCGCAGGCAGCCAAAGCGGTTCTTCCGACATACACAAGCGAATTTATTGTGCTTATCAAGGAAACTTCTGTTGCAAGCTTTATTGCGGTAACAGACTTGACCAAAACCGGCGACATGATTAGAAATGCAACTTACAACGCATGGATTCCGCTTTTAACATGTGCGGCAGTCTATTTGTGTCTTACTTTAGGCTTAACAAAACTTTTCGGCATTTTTGAAAAAAGGATGGCTCGCAGTGATAGAAGTAAATAATCTTGTTAAGAGCTTTGGAACACTGCCGGTTATCAGAGGTGTTTCAACAACAATAAACAAAAACGAAAGAATGGTCATTATCGGGCCGTCTGGTTCCGGCAAAAGCACTTTTTTGCGCTGCCTTAATTTGCTTGAAAAGCCGGACAGCGGCAGCATCTTTTTTGAGGGAACAAACCTTACAGACAAAAAGACTGATATAGACAAGCTCCGGCAGAAAATGGGCATGGTCTTTCAGCACTTCAATCTTTTTCCGCATTTGAGCGTATTGCAGAATATAACGCTTGCGCCGCTTACGCTGAAGCTTAAGACAAAAGAAGAAGCCAACGACGAGGCGATGCAGCTTCTTGATATGGTAGACCTTGCCGACAAAGCTGACGCCTACCCTTCTACGCTTTCTGGCGGACAGAAGCAGAGAATTGCCATTGTGCGCGCGCTTGCCATGAACCCGGACGTTATGCTTTTTGACGAACCTACTTCTGCGCTAGACCCTGAAATGGTAAACGAAGTTCTCAATGTTATGGAAAAGCTTGCACGCGACGGCATGACAATGGTTGTTGTAACACACGAAATGGGCTTTGCGCGCGAAGTTGCCGACCGGCTTGTATTTATGTACGAAGGCAAGTTCTTAGAAGAAGGCACCCCGGAAGAGATTTTCAATTCGCCTAAAAATGAACGCACAGCGCAGTTTTTGCAGAGCGTTCTATAAACATAGGAGCTACTATGAGAAAAAGCTATTTGATGCTTGCAGCTTTGACTGCAATAATCGGTATAATGATGATTCTTGCACCGACAGAGTGCGTTAAAGTAAGTGTAATTGTTCTTGGCATTGCGGCAATAATCAACGGTCTGCATTCGCTTGTTGCTGTACGGAATGTGCTGCCGAACAGCACGTTCAGCACTGTCGAAACAGTCAAAGGCTTTTCCAGCATAGTATTGGGCACGCTTGCGGTGCTGCTGCCGCTTGTTTTTGCAGGCATTCTCTGGACTGTGATGATGTATGTAATTGCGGTTTATCTTGTGCTTTCTACAATAGCAGAAGTCTTTAATATTACACAGCTAAAAGCCGCAAATCTTGAGACACATTCGTTCTCAACAGAGGCAATTATTTCAATTGCGCTTGCAATAATTCTTTTCTGCCTGCCAGCCAAAATCGGTGTAATAATCATAAGACTTGGCGGCACAGCCCTGCTTATCGGCTCTGCTGTCTGCATCTATCTTGAATGGAAACACAAGCCGCTCTCTATTGAAGCCGAAATACTTCCTGACGACGACTTTGAAAAATAGCTTTAAGGGGCAAGGAAAACCCCTACTCAGAAGCGAGGTTTTCCCTTCCCCTTAAACCCCTTCCTTTTCCGGCACTGCTTAGGGCTGCGCCCTAAGAACCCCAGACTTGCAAAGCAAAACTTAGCCGTTTTGCCAGATGTTTCCAAAACTGTAGATAAATCTACTTGTCATCGTAGTGGTTTTTGCACTGGTAGATTTTTATGCAGTCATTTTCGATTTTGTACACAAGACGGTTCTTCTCATCAATTTCGCGGCTCCAAAAACCTGAAAGATCCCCTTTAAGCGGTTCCGGGTGTCCGATTCCGTCATAACCGTTGCGTTCTATATCATCAATAAGCTTGTTAAGTTTTTTGAGAATCTTTTTATCTTGAGTCTGCCAGTAAAGATATTGTTCCCAAGCTAAATCATTCCAAATTTTGTCCATATCTATATCCTAATAAGATCATGTTTTGTGAATTTCAGCTTGCCCTCATCATCGAGACGTTTCAATTCTTCAAGATGACGGATATTTGCAGGACTGTAAAAACCGTCGTCGTCAGAAGCTTCAAGTTCAAAAGGAATTTTGCGCTTGTGAATGACTGCTTTTGTAAAAATTGTATATGCAGCAGAAACAGAAAGACCAATGCTTTCGCAAATTTCTGCAAACTGTTTTTTATCTGAATTATCCAAACGGATTGTTAAGTTGCTCTGTGCCATAAGATACCTCTTTTGCTGTAAAATATACATTATTATGTAGTCATTTGCACATAAAAAGCAAGTGTTTGCACTGAAAAATCTGGGAAAATTCTAAATTGTAGTTTTAGTTTGCAGTGTCAGGAGTTGCTTAAATTTTTTACAGAATTCCGTTCAATAAAGTCTGCGCTTATGCGGACAAAATCTGCGACAGACTGACCGGCAAGCCTCTTGCGTAAAATTTCCGCGGCGGCTTCTGCTATTTGTTCTCTCCGCTGTTTAAATGTTGTCAACGGCGGGTTGCAATAGCTTGAAAACAATTCATCATCAAAGCCGATAAACGAAACTTCATCGGGCACACGCACTCCGATTGACTGGCAATAATCCATTGCACCGGCAGCTATTCTGTCATTTGCAGAAAACACAGCCGTCACATCAGAATGTCTTGCCCAAAGTTTTTTCATCGCATCAAAGCCGTTTTCCTTAAACCAGGCAGGGCAAGTTTCAGTAAATGAATCATCAAAGTTAAAATTATGCTTCAAAAGGCAGCTTCTAAAACCTTCAAGTCTTTCAATAGAAGCCCTTGTATATTCGGTTGTAGGGCCGGCAAGATATGCAAATTTTTTATGGCCGTTCTTTATAAAATGTTCAGCCGCCTTATAGCCTGCCTCAAAGTTTTCCGTTATAACATAAGGAATTCCGGGAATAATATCGTTGGTTGAAACAGACGGAATATCAGAATCAGCAAGCGCAGACAGCTCAGAAACAGTTTCTGCCGGATTTATTATAACAACTCCGTCCACATTGCGAAGAACACAATGGTCAAGATAAGACGTTTTGCCCGAACAGAATGACTTTGAAAGAAAAATCAGATCATAGCCGGAAGCTTCAAGCTCTGTGCGGAAAGTGTTCAGAATGCCGCCAAACAGAGGATGCTCAAATCCGGCTTTCATATAGGCGTCTTCGTAAATGATTCCAATGAGAAATGATTTTTTTGTTGTCAGAGAGCGCGCCGCCATATTGGGCTTGTAGCCGATTTCTTCTGCAACATCAAGAATCTTTTTTCTGGTTGCCGGGCTTAAACCGCCTCTTCCGTTGAGCGCTTTTGAAATTGTCGGCGCACTGTAGCCGGTTTTTTCCGCTATGTCATAAATAGTAATCATCATAAACCTGCATCAGAATCATATAATTCTGCTGAATTTATCATGCGTAGTTTAAGATTGAAAACGTAAATATTCAAGTCTGAAAGAGTGCGTATAAAAAAATGCCCGGCGCATTACCGGGCATTTATTCAAATTGAACTATTTCAAGACTTTCAGCATTTCGGCATAAAGAGGCTTAGGCTGCAAGTTTTCGTCATAGGGCAATGCGTGCCCTTTGCCGGGGAAAGTATACGGCACCCAGCTCTGGGCATCGGTAAAGCCCCAAGTGATAAAGTTTATAACATTGGGCTCTTCTACAGCTATTTTCAATAATTCGCAATAGATTTTCTGCTGCTTAGCCAGATGGTTCTCGTTAGTTTTTTGCGGAATACGCACGTCAACTTCGCTGAAAGAAACAAGCAGACCGAGCTCAGCATAGCGTTTTACGTTTTTTCTGATTTTATCCGCGTCAAAACCATAAGCCGTATCAATATGTAGCTGAAAACCGACACCGTCAATCGGAACGCCCTTCTCTTTCAGTTTCTTGACAAAATTGAACATGGCATCAGCTTTAGTCTGCCCCATCGTTTCGTTGGAATAATCATTAAGGAAAAGCTTTGCAGACGGGTCGCACTCATGGGCTTTTGTAAAAGCGTGCTCAATGTAGTCTTCTCCGACTGTTTTAAGCCAGATTGTTTTCCGCAAAGAGCCGTTGTCCTCAAAGGCTTCGTTTACAACGTCGTATTCTTTGATTCTGCCCTTATAGCGCTCCATAATCGTTGAAATGTGATTATCCATTACAGACAGCGCCTTGTCGCGGCTCCACTTTTCTGACAGGAACGAAGAATTCTGATTGTGCCAGAAAAGCGTATGAAATTTAACGCTTATTCCGTTTTCTTCGGCAAATTCAACAAGCCTGTCTGTGTCTTTCCAGTTCCAAGTATTTTCCCGCGGATGAATGTACTGCCATTTCATGCAGTTTTCTGCAACAATAATGGAACTGTTCTCAAGAATTATATTCTTGTGTGAGTCTTTGCTAAGGTCGCCTACCGCAACAGCAACGCCGGTTTCAAGTCCTTTTTTTGTGGCAAGTGAACGCATTGTGTCTTTAACTGAAAGGCTGACACATACAGCCCCGACACAGCCTAAAAACCAAATCGCCACAGTTGCTAATTTCTTTATCATAGGAAACTCTCCTCGCAACATAAAAAGCATTCTTGTTGTAGAATATAAACAAATCTCTATTATGTCTATACGAGAAATTTCCTATTTTTGATATTATTGACATAAATTAGATATTTGAAATCTGCTTTTCAAATTGAACCGCGGGCAAGCTAGACTGAAAACAATGCAAATGCTAAATTGTCGGCATGGCTATTCAGATTTTTGGCACTTCAAAGTGCTTTGACACAAAAAAAGCAGAACGCTGGTTTTCAGAAAGAAACATAAGCGTGCAGAAAATTGACTTAAAGCAAAAAAGCATAAGCAAAGGCGAGCTTGAATCTGTAGTTGCGGCTCTGGCACAAAAGCTTGGCAGCAAAGACGGCGCTATAGAAGCTTTGATTAACACCAAGTCAAAAGATTATGCCTCTATAGCATATCTTGCAGATGAGGATAAACTTGAAAAGCTTTTAGAACAGCCCGCGCTGCTTGTTACCCCGATAGTGCGCAACGGCAAAACCGCCGCAACCGCAGGCTTCTGCCCCGATACTTGGAAAACTTGGAACTAGCCTACACGCCACACAATAGATTGTCGGGTCACGCCCGACAATGACAGGCAGCCCGGTTGTTACATTGATTCCCGTTTCCACAAAGGAAGGCTTGTAAAGCCGTAAGTTTCGGTGAGCCATCTGCCGCCCTCTGTGCAGTCAATTTCGCGGCCGTCAATGTAGTGAACCCATTTGCCTTTTGGAAGATAGTACTCTACAGTGCCGTCTTCTGAAAACACAGGAGCAACAAGCAGAGAATCACCGAGCATATACTGCCGGTCAAGAAAAGCGCATGTCGGGTCTTCTGGAAATTCGAGGAACATTGCGCGGAGCACAGGCACGCCGGTGTCAGAGGCTGTTTTAGCCATTTTTAGCAGATAAGGTTTAAGCTTGAGCTTGATGTTTGTAAAGATTCTGGCAACTTCGCTTGATTCTTCGTCTACAGACCATGGCACTCTGTAAGAATTGCTGCCATGCAGACGGCTGTGCGAAGACAAAAGCCCGAATTGCAACCACCGTTTGAAGAGCGCAGGCGGCGGATTGCCTTCAAAACCGCCTATATCGTGGCTCCAGAAACCGAAGCCGCACAAGCCCAAAGAAAGCCCACCGCGGAGCGTTTCAGCCATAGCCTCAAATGTAGACTCGCAGTCGCCGCCCCAATGAAGCGGAAACTTTTGCGACCCCGCAGTTGCCGAGCGTGCAAAAAGACAGGCTTCGCCCTTGCCGCGCCGCTTTTCCAAAAGTTCAAATACGCACTGATTATAAAGATAAGTGTAGTAATTGTGCATTTTTTGCGGGTCTGCGCCGTTAAAATACACACAGTCCGTCGGAATACGCTCGCCGAAGTCAGTCTTAAAAGTATCAACGCCCATATCGACAAGCGCGTTGAGCTTAGACTGATACCATCTGCACGCATCTGGATTTGTAAAGTCAACAATTGCCATGCCAGCCTGCCACATGTCAGTCTGCCAGACAGAGCCGTCGCTCTTTTTGATAAAGTAGCCGGCATTTTTGCCTTCTTCAAATAAAGGCGAACGCTGCGCAATATACGGATTTATCCAGACACAAACCTTCAAGCCGCGCTCATGAAGCCTTTTAAGCAGCCCTTCCGGGTCGGGGAAGGTCTCCGCATTCCATGTAAAGTCGCACCAGTTAAAGCCCTTCATCCAGAAACAGTCAAAGTGGAACACGCTAAGCGGAATATTCCGCTCTTTCATTCCGTCTATAAAAGACATTACGGTTTTTTCGTCATAAGACGTTGTAAACGAAGTTGAAAGCCACAAGCCGAGCGACCATTCTGGAACCATGGCAGGTCTGCCGGTCAAAGCCGTATATTTTTCGATTATCTCTTTTGGCGAAGGGCCGTAAATAATGAAATACTCAAGTTTTTCGCCCGGCACGCTAAACTGAACGCGCGCAACCTTTTCTGTGCCGACTTCAAAAGCAACGTTGTCGCTTGAATTGACAAAAACGCCGTAGCCTTTGTTAGTCAGATAAAAAGGCACTGTCTTGTAAGACTGGTCACCTGCTGTGCCGCCGTCCTGGTTTGTGGTTTCTATGCTCTGCCCGTTTTTGATAAAAGCACCGAATCGCTCGCCAAAGCCGTAGACATTCTCGCCTACAGAAAGCGAAAGTTCTTCTTTTATATAGGTTTTGTCACCGCTGTAAAAAAGATGCTGCACAGGCTCGCTTGTCTCGCGCATAAAAGCGGTTGACTTCCATTCGTTTTTGGTAAGCGTTTTGCCGCTGCCCTTAAACTGAACTGCCCAGCCCGAGTTAAGCGCAACATGAGCAGACAATGCCCCGGATTTTATAGAAGCTTCTTTCTCGGTTATGCTTATTTCTGAAACAGCGTTTTTGTCAGAATAAATCTCGTAATGCGGCTCTTTATCAAGCGCACCTTCAAAGTGGCTTATGCTTACTTTGAGCACATCTTTTAGCGGTGCGCTGTAGCGGATTGTCAAAAGCGGCAGTCCCAATGTGTCGCCGCGTGTTCTCACCTGCCGCACAGGCGCATAAACTACAAGCTGATTGTCCTTTTTTTCAGCTTCATAAGCTTCTGCCGCGTAATTTCCTTCAATGCCGTCTTTTTCAAGCCAAAAACCGTTAGTAAACTTCATGTTTCCGTCCTTATAGATTACTTAATACTGAATTATGCGCAAAAAGACAAGTTCTTTTCGCAACAGCTTAATCTACAATTTGAGTTTAATCGGCGAAAAGTGCCGCTTTTGCGAAGCAAAACCGGCAGCCTTCTTTTCGCAATAGTTTTATCTTACGTTGAAGTCTATTTGGCGAAAAGTGCCGCTTTTTGTTTGCACAAAAACCGGCAGATTGTGTACACAAACCTTATTTGTAAAATCTTTAAGTTTTTTGTCAAAAACGCACAAAAATTTGTATTTTTAAACAATATATGTTATATGATGAATAAGAACATAAATATTTACAACAGCCAAGATGAATATCTTGCACAGATGAAAAGCGGCGCGCTGCTTAACCCGCGCATAGATTCGACTTTTAAGGCATTGTTCACACAGCCTACAGCGGAATCGCGGAATGCACTACACTCGTTTTTGGAAGCTGCCACAGAACGCAAAATCAAATCTGTAGAGCTTACGGCAAATGAAGCGCCTATAGCTTTTGAAAAGCAGCGCGGCGTGAGCTATGATATTCTGTGCATTTTTGATGACGGGCAGCCTGCAAACCTTGAGATGATGGCTTTTAATCAATTTTATGATTATGGAAAAAGAGCCGAATATCAGGTTGCAAGGCTTGAAACAACTTATCTCAAGAAAGGCGATACTTGGGAAAAAGCTCCGAAAGTTTATCAGATTACGGTGTTAGATTTTGTGTTTGACAAAAGCTCAAATGATGCAGTCAGCCGCTATGCGATGCGCACAGATGACAACCGCGAGCTTTCCAACACGCTCAATATCATTTTTATTGAGCTGCCCAAAGTCACCAAGCTTGAGAACAGCATTGAAAAGAACACAGCTTTAGAAAACTGGGCGATTTTCTTAAAAGAAGCTGATAATCCTAAAAAGGCAAAGGTCATAGAGAAACTAACCGAACAGGAGGCAGGTCTTATGAACGCAAAACAGTCACTTTCTTCAATAAGTGCAAACCAAGACTTATGGGTTGAGCAGTTTCGGCAAGAAATGTTTGAGCGCGACATCCGTTCTGGTTTAAGTGCTGCCGAAAATATAGGACTTGAACGTGGTCTAAAAAAAGGTCGTACTGAAGCAAAACTCGATGATGCGCGGAATATGCTTTTGAAAAACGTAGGCTCTATAGAACAAATTGCAGAAGTTACAGGTCTGCCAGAAGAGAAAATCAAAGAGCTCGCCGAAGAAATCTAAATAGAAGTTTAATTAAAAGTTCTATCTCAGAAATAAGCACAATCTGATGGAAATCCGCTCTCGAACTTGTGATTAGGGTGAATCTATGGAACTCTTTTCGCAACAGATTAATCTACGAACAGAGATTATCTGGCGAAAAGTGCCGCTATTTGTTTGCACAAAAACCGGCAGTCTATACACCAAGCTTCAAAAAGCAGCCTTGTTCACCCGTTACAAGTTTCGCGCGGAGCGCAAAACTTGCTGTGGTGCGCCAGATTAAGCTATTCCGTAGAAGAAGCTTTTGCGCACCCGGGACTCTGAGCTGGTGTCCTCCCTTTCCTTATTTCTGCATATAGCAGTGGCGGTAGGCGGTGGGGGTTAGGCCGGTGCAGCGTTTAAAGACTTTTGAAAAGTGAAACTGGTTTTCAAAGGCGTAGCGCTCGGCAATTTCGGCGACAGACAAATCTGTTGTTATTAGCTCGGCGGCGGCGGCTTCAGTTCTAAGGCGCATAAAATACTGGTACGGTGTCATGTGCATTTCTTCGCGGAAAACGCGGATAAAATGCTCCGCCGAAAGCCCAAGCTCGTATGCGACATGGGTAATTGTAATTGACTTATGCAGGTTTGACTTAAAATAGTCCATGCCGGCGCGGACAATTGACGCAGACTTTTTCTGCGCTTCAGCTTCGGGTTTTTCTGCCACAGAAACCGTATCTTCTGTATACCAGCGGTAAAGCAGGCTGCAAAGCAGAAATTCCGCAGATTTTTCAAGACCCTTCTGTTTTGACGAAGAAAGCCTCAGTAATTCGTCAAACAGAAAACGGCTTGCCTCTGACGCATAGTGCTTTATAGAATGGTGCTTCAAAATATTTGTCAATAAAAGATATATTTCATGGTCTTGCTGTTCGTTTAATTCAAATAGAACGGCATAATAAGTCAAAGGGCGCGTAACCTGTTCCGGCATAATTGAATGAAAATCATGCGGTCCGACAAGAAACAGCGCATTATCATCAATGGAAATTCGCGCCGTATTCGCCAAAAACGAGCCGTTTCCTTCAATAAAATAGTGAACTTCGAATTCATTGTCGTTATGAGCATGGTATCTTCCATGCCAGGCAAGCTTTTCACCATGTGCAAGCCTGTATACAAAAACAGTGTCTATTATGCGCATAAGTCTCCAAATATCTGTGTTTATGTTAAAATTGCTTTTTCTTCTAGTCAAGATGATTATATCAATAATAGGCATAATTTATCAAAATTCAGTATTTGAAAAAATGCCCCTCTCAGCTTATCCTATAGTTATTTGGAGGACACAAATGAAAACAGTAGCAGGAATTGATCTTGGAACACAGAGCATGAAAGTCGTAATTTACGACTATGAAAAAAAAGAGATTATTGAAAAAGCAAGCTGTCCGATGGATTTAATTTCGGAAGCTGACGGAACACGCGAACAGAAGACTGAATGGTTTGATAAAGGTCTTGAAGTTTGTTTCAGCAAATTAAGCGCAGAAAACAAAAAGACTATCGAAGCAATCGGTGTTTCTGGTCAGCAGCATGGTTTTGTTCCGCTTGATAAAGACGGCAAAGCCTTGTACAACATTAAACTTTGGTGCGACACTGCAACAACAAAACAGTGCGAATACATTACAAAAAAAGCAGGCGGAGATAAAAAAGTTGTAAGCCTTTTGGGAAACTTGATGCTTCCTGGTTTTACTGCTCCAAAAATCTTGTGGCTTAAAGACAATAAGCCAGATGCCTTTGCAAAACTTGCATATATCATGCTTCCACACGATTATCTTAACTGGAAGCTTACCGGCAAATACGTAATGGAATACGGCGATGCTTCTGGTACAGCATTGTTCGATTCTAAAAACAGAACATGGTCTAAAAAAATCTGCGACATTATAGATTCAAAGCTTTTGGGACTTCTTCCTGAATTAATTGAACCAAGTGCACCGGCTGGAAAAGTTTCAGCTGAAGCTGCTGCTGCATACGGAATTCCTGAAGGAATTCCTGTAAGTGCAGGCGGCGGCGACAACATGATGGGTGCTGTCGGCACCGGTACAGTTGCTGACGGCTTCTTAACAATGTCTATGGGTACTTCAGGCACTTTGTACGGATACAGCGACAAGCCTATTGCTGACCCGGCAAACGGTTTGAGCGGCTTCTGCTCTTCTACAGGCGGCTGGCTGCCGCTTTTGTGCACAATGAACTGTACTGTAGCAACAGAATTTGTACGCGGTCTTTTTGAACTTGACGTAAAAGACTTAGACGGAGAAGCTGCTAAAGCTCCATGCGGCTCAGAAGGCGTTCTTGTAATTCCGTTCTTTAACGGCGAACGCACACCAAACCTGCCGAACGGACGCGCAAGCATTACCGGCCTTACTTCGGCTAACACAAACAGAGCAAACATTGCACGCGCTTCTTTGGAATCAGCAGTATTTGCAATGCGCGGCGGCCTTGATGCATTCCGCAAACTCGGATTCAAACCGCGCGAAATCCGTCTTATCGGCGGCGGTTCAAAATCACCAATCTGGCGTCAGATTGCAGCTGACGTAATGAACCTTCCTATTCGCGTTCCGGCTTTGGACGAAGCAGCGGCTCTTGGCGGTGCTGTTCAGGCATTGTGGTGCCTTAAAAACCAGAACGGCAAATGCGACATCGCCGAACTTTGTGCAGAACACATCAAGCTTGACGAATCAAAGAACGCCGACCCGATTGCAGCAAATGTAGCTGCATATGACAAAGCATACGCGGAATATTCAAAGGTAGTGGACACACTTTCGCCACTCTATAAATAGCGCGAGCTAATTTGATCTGTATTTCGGCAAGGTACCGGAAAACTGTTTTGACGGCTTCTTTGCCGGTTTTTCAGATATTGGGCATGTTCAAAAACAAACCGAATTTTTGAGCACGTTCATTATTCCTGTTCCTCCAATAAAAAAACAGGATCATTTTCCCCTAATCCGGTCAGGACAGTTGTTTTGACCGGATTTCTTTTTTGTGTTTTGCCAGGAAAAACTTTTGATTTTTAAAGTTGAAGTTTTTTCCAATGCACATTAAGCTTTAATAGCAAGTCAATTATGAAAAACAGCGTCAATAGAATTGCACTTTTTATAATAATTATTTTCCTCAGTATCGTTGCAGTTTATTCGCTTTTTATGTCGCTGTCTTATGTTATGAAGCTTACAAAGCAGGTTAAATTGCAGACAGAAACGCCTAAATTTCATATTGCAATTTATCTGCCTGAAACCGCACATTCATTTTTTAATTCAATGCTTGAAGGCGCTATGGATTTTTGCGAAGAAGAGGAAATTGCGCTTTCTGTGCATGAGCTTGACGAGAATTCAAGCCAGCTTTTTGCCGCGCCTTATACAGGTGCAGACGGTATTGTTATTTATTCGTTTTCTGACACAAAAGAAACCGCTGAAATTCTCGACAAAATTGCGGGCACTTCTACTCCGCTCGTCTTAATCGACCACGCAATTCCGACAAACAAGCCGTACACGCACATCGGTGTAAACAATTTTGAGCTTGGCTGCTTTATAGGTGAATATCTTTTTAATGAGCAGACTGTAATTTTTCCGCTCATCGTTTATAGCGAAAAATCGCCGGGAATGTATGCCGAGCGTGAATTGATTGAAATGGGCATAAAGTCAACGGCAAGCTACAAGCTTTTTGATTCTATCCTCTGCGCCGTTACAAGCCAGAACATGCTTGACGCAGAAGAGATTGTGTCTTCAATTTTAAGCACAAGATCAAGAACAAACACGATTATCTTTACAAACGAAGACGATACGCTGGCTTATGCAAAAATGCTTGTAGAACAGAACAAGGTCGGCACGCATAAAATAATCGGATTCGGTTCGTCAGATGCCGTAAAAGAATATCTTGATAAGGGCGTGCTTGACGCTTTGATTTCGGTTGATTCTTATCAGCTTGGTTACCAGGCGCTTCAGTCAGTTTTTGAAATATGCCAAAACGGAAACACTTCAAGTTATGTAAACACCGGCTTTGATTTTCTTAAGAAAAGCGAGGATATACAAAAATGAAAAAATCCTCGCTGAAAGTTCAGATGATTCTAAGTGCTGCAGTTCTCTGTGCCGTTGTTCTGCTTTCAAATATTTATATTCTGTTTATTTCAGAGCAAATGCAGCAAATTACAAATGAGCGATTCTCAAAAGAGCGCGAGCTTCAGGCTTTTCAGCAGGAACTTCACGAGCTGCACGATACGGCACTGACTTATCTTTCAAGCCGCTCAAGTACGGCTTTAGCTACCCTGCTCGTCCAGCAGCAGTCTATAAAGCAAAAAATACAGGTGCTGCCGCCCAAGCAGTTCAAGCAGAGCGACTTAAAAGAGCGAGAAATCTACAGTCTTGTCATGCATTATTCCGAAGTTGCAGACGAAGCCATTGACGCAAAACGCGGAAGAAATATAGCCAAATACACAGCAAAATATGCTGAAATGAACCAGCTTCTTTCATGTATAGACAGCGAAATTAACGCGGTAAGTCTTGAGCGTTTCAGAAACCAGATTGCAAGCTACGAAATTTTTATTGATGAATCTAGAAAAATGAATCTCTGGGGGCTTCTTTTTGTGCTTGTAATTACGGTTCTTGCTTTGATGAGCATATGGATTGCGACAGGCAAAATCTTGAAGCCGCTGAATGTGCTTGTCGAGAATTCGCTTGAAATTGCAAACGGCAACTTCAACTCGCCCGACATTCCAGACGGTGCATGGTACGAAATAAACGAACTTATTTCGGGCTTTAACCGCATGAAGACTGACTTATCGACATACATTCAGGAAATTGAATGGAAGCGCGGCGTTGAAAAAGAATTTATGAAAGAAAGGCTCAACAACATGAAAATGCAGCAGCTTATGAAGCGCATGGAACTTTACACAATGCAGGCGCAGATGAATCCGCATTTTCTGTTCAATACGCTTAATACCGGCGTGCAGCTTGCAATTCTTGAAGGCGCAGACAACACTGCAGAATACATGACGCTGCTTGCAAAGCTTTTCAGACACGATGTAAGCCAGAAAAATGTGATTGTTCCGCTAAGGCACGAAGCTGACGGCATCGAAGTTTACTGCGCAATTTTACGCATAAGATTTCCAAAGACACTTACGCTGAACATAAACATTCCGGAAAATCTTAAGGACGAGTGTCTTGTTCCTGTTTCTATTCTACAGCCGCTTGTTGAAAATTCTATAGTGCATGGTTTTAACGAAAGCAAGGGCTACGGCACTGTCAGCGTTACGGCTGAAAAAGTTGACAACATCTTACGCCTTTGCGTTGAGGACGACGGCTGCGGCATAAAAGAGGAAACCAGACAAAAACTGCTTGAAAAAGCAAATCTTGAGTCAACTTCGTCAAAAATTATGGGCTTAGAAAACGTCATTCAGCGTCTTTACTTCTTCTATCCCAATAATACGGAAATCATAAAAATTGATTCGGAACTGCACAAAGGAACAAAAATAACAATCAGTCTGAACACACAGGAGGAACCATGTATTCAGTTTTAATAGTAGATGATGAAGAGCCGGTACTTGAAAGCTATACTTACATGATTGAACATGGCGCACCGGATTTTACTGTCTGCGGAAAAGCACGCAGCGGCGAAGAAGCCATTGAAATGATGTTCAGACACAAGCCGCAGGTTGTCTTTATGGATATAGCCATGCCCGGCAAAGACGGTTTGTCTGTTATTGAGAGTATGCACGAAACTTTTTCAGACACAATTTTTGTGCTTTCAACAGCATTTGAGCGTTTTGACCTTGCACAGCGCGCCGTTCCGCTCGGTGTTTTTGCATATCTTGTTAAGCCGGTAACTAAAAAAGTTTTCTTAAAAACGCTTGACGATATAAAAGAAGCATTAAGCAAGCGCACCAACTCACAGGAAACCTTGCAGCAGAAAAAGCAAGTCTTTTTGACAGAAACTCTGCACCGCGAATACACAAACGAAGAATGGCTTGAAGCGCAGAAGCTCTTTGATTTTGACCAGGACAAATTCTGTATTGCGCTGATTCAGGGAACAAAGGAACAGCAGAAACAGCTTTTAAAGCGCCTTTCGTTCAAGCACCAGATTTTTGAGTCAAACTACCTTTCTTTGCTTCAGCTTTTAATTCCGCTAAGCTCAAACCAGTTTGACAGGCTTCAAAGTGACTTAAAGACAATCTGCCCTGAAATTGACAGCACAAACAGCATAATCTACGGTTTGGGTTCGCCTTATCCCGGAAACCAGCTTTTTAAGTCTGCGCAAGAAGCTTTCGAGAAAATCAGAAACCAGAAGAAATCATCTTTTAAGAATGAACAATATCTGATAAAGGAATTTCTTCAAAGCTTTGATTCAAGACAGGCAAAATCAACGCCGGAATCAGCTTATGAAGCTTTGGTTCAGCACATTTTTGCAGGTGAAAACCTCGACAAAGCAAAATTCTCACTTTGCGGAATTTTCATGATTTTGCAGGAAAAGCTTTTTTCGCTTTATTCGGGCGACAACGCTGACAACCAGCCGTTCTGGGTACCAGACGAATTTGTTTCATTAAGCACAAAGGAAGAATGCATAAGCTGGGGAAGAAATGCAATGAAGCTTTTTGAGTCTGAATTCCAAAAGCAGGAGAAAAATCAGCTTCCCAAAACTTTGGAAAAAGCACTCGAATACATCGACAGCCGCTTTAATGAAGCTTTATCGCTTGCGGACGTTGCCTCAATCTGCGCCGTTTCTGAAACACATTTGAGCCACCTTTTCAGCGAGCACCTCAATACGGGTTTTTCTTCGTATATTGCCGAAAAGCGTATTTCAAAGGCGAAAGAGCTGCTTTTGACGCAGATGAGCATAAAAGAGGTAAGCGCACAAACCGGCTTTCAAGACCAGAACTACTTTACAAGACTTTTCCGTAAAATCACAGGCTTTACACCGTCAGAGTTTAGGGCTAATTCAGAAAATGCCCTCCACAAAGGAACAGACTTATGAAACGTACAAAGCTTTTAAGAATAGCGGCTGGCACAATTCTTGTTATTTTTTCGCTTTCTTTTTCAAGCTGCTCAAAATCGAAAATACAGCAAAGTATTCCGTTTTCTATAAATACTGAAAAATCAGCCAATAAAAGCAGAAAAAACAAGACAAAGCCCAGAATCGGCTTTTCCATTGCTTCTGACACATTTATTCTTGAGCGCTGGAACAAAGACATTAAGATTTTCTCAAGCGAAATCGCAGCTTTAGGCGGAGAAGTGCTTTTTCAACTTTCCGCCGGCGGAACTGAAGCACAGATAACACAGATTGAGTACCTGCTTTCAAAAGACATTGATGCACTTGTCGTTATTCCGAATGACAGCGACCTGCTTTCCGGCGTAATTCAGCAGGTTGCAGAAAAGCAGATTCCAGTAATTGCCTATGACCGCCCGATTAACGGAGTGCCGATTGATGCGTATGTGTCTTTTGACAACAAATCTGTCGGTATGCTTATGGCAAAGTCTTTGGTTGCAGCATGTCCGCAGGGCAATTATCTGATTATCAACGGTTCACGTCGTGACAGCAACTCTTATGAAGTGAACCGCGGTATTATGAGCGTGCTCGACCCTTTTGTTACCGGTGGAAAAATCGAAATAAAAAGGCAGATTTGGCTTGATGAATGGAGCTTCGATGAAGCCTTAAAAAAAGCCGGTGAAGTTTTTTCTACATCAACAGACTTTGACGCAATTACATGCGGCAACGACCAGATTGCAGAAGCTGTTCTTCAGCTTTTGGCGGAACGCCGCCTTGCCGGAAAAATCCTCGTAACAGGCCAGGACGCAGACTTGTCGGCGTGCCAGCATATTGCGGAAGGCACCCAGTTTATGACGGTGTACAAACCCATAAAATCGCTTGCTACAAGAGCAGCAAATGTCACAATGGCATTGATTAAGGGCAACCCAGAAAAGCCAGACGATTATTTCCCTAATAAAAGCGGCAAGCTTGTTCCATTTTATTGCGAACAGCCATTCGCCATAACGAAAGACAATCTTGAAGAAACTGTAATCAAAGACCATTTTCACACAGCACAGGATATTTACCGAAACCTGAGCAAGTAAATTTTTCTGAAAAGACGGAAATTTTCTGCCGGATTCAACTTTTTTAGGGAATTCAGACACTTTTTTGCACAATATACCTTGACAGATGAGGTAGTTCGGCATTATATATAACTTGTTCTTGCAAGTTACTTTAAACTAGGAGGTAAAATGCTGAATACTTCAGATATTCTCCGCGGACTGACTGACACGCTGATTTTAGCGCAGCTTATTCCGCAGGACAGTTACGGCTACGAGCTTAACAAGAATATTTCAACTAAAAGCGACGGTCTGTTAGAATTTAAAGAGGCAACACTCTACACTTCTTTCAGACGGCTTGAAGAAAATAACTGCATTTCTTCATATTGGGGTGACGAACAGTCTGGGGCGCGCCGCCGGTATTATTCAATAACACCGGCAGGCAAAAAGCTTTATGAAGAAAATGCAAAAGACTGGCAGAAAATCAAATATTTGATTGACCAGTTTATAAGTCAGCCGGCTGAAAACTAACCTAATTATTCGATTTTACAGGAGAAACAACATGAACGAATCAATAGAAAAACAATTACAGCGTTATCTGACAATGATTTTTGCAAACGTTCCAAAATCAAGAAAAGCAACGGAATTAAAGCAGGAACTTTTTTCAAATTTGCTTGAAAGATATGAGAATTATATTCAAGACGGAAAAAGCTCAGAAGAAGCGTACAAACTGACAGTTGAAAGCATCGGCAACACAGACGAGCTGCTCTCATCTGTTACGCCTGACGAAGACTTGCAGAATAAAATCAACAGCTACAAAAAAATGAAGGCTAGAAATATTGCCATAAGCGTAGCCCTTTATTTTATCGCTGTTGCAAGCCTTATCGGCATCGGCGGTCTTTCTGAAATTTTCGGCAAAAACGAAGACGTAGGCGGCATCATCGGTGTTATTACAATGTTCGTTATCTGCGCAATTGCAACGGCAATTATAATCTATACGAATATTTCTGTTCCAAAAGAAGTTGAGCCTTATGTCAAGGACGTTGAGAACAAAAGCCCCGACAAATCAACTAAGCGCGGCAAAATATTTGCAACCGCACTTGAGCTTTACTGGCTTATAGTTGTTGTAATTTATCTTGGCACAAGCTTTTTGACACATGCATGGCATATCACATGGTTTATTTGGATTATCGCCGCGGTAATTGAAAAAGCAATTAAGCTGTTTTTTATCGGATACGAAGAAGAGGCTGACAAAAATGAATAAAAACTATATGACCGCTTTAATTTTGGCTCTTATTGCGCTGACTCTTATTGTCTTTTTTGTGTTCCTGCTTGCCGGTGCTGTAAAAGACGGAGAGCTTACGCTGACAAATAAGACAAATAAACTGGAAGTTTTCAAAGACTCAACACAGCTTAAATACGACTTTAACGCAGGCGAAATCGATTCAATTAACGTTGATCTTTTAAGCGAATCTTTTGTTATCACTGAATCTGACGACAACAAGATTCACGTTAAATTTGAAGAAGAAGCTTTTTCAAAAATGCCTGACATTAGCGTAAAAAACAAAACGCTTTTTATAACATCCGAGAAATCCAATATTCTAAACGTTGGCAGCCATCACGACGCAAGAATTTGCATAGAACTTCCGAAGAACAGCAGTTTTCAACAAGTCAACGCCGAATTAAAAAGCGGCAGCATAAAAGTCTCTGACATTGAATTAAGGGCTGAGCAGGTTTCGCTTAAATCACATTCAGGCAGCATAAAGGTTGAAAGCGTAACCTGCGAAGATTTGACTGCAAAAAGCCTTTCCGGCCAAGTTAAGATTGAATCTCTAGTTGCAAAAGACGCAGACTGCTCAAGTCTTTCCGGTTCAATAAAAATTGAAAATCTTATAGCAGATAATTTTATTGCAGACTCAAAATCAGGTTCTATAGAAATTACCGCCGAAAAACTGGGCAAAACTGCAAAAATCACCGCTATTTCAGGCAGCGTCAAGCTGGCACTGCCGAAAAACGCAGATTTTTCTTTAACTTGCAGCTCTACAAGCGGCTCGCTTAAATCAGATTTTGGCAAGCTTAAAAAAGGTGTAACATTCAAGAACAAAGGCGGAAAAGCTGATATTTCTATAAAGACAACTTCAGGCTCTGTAAAAGTAAGCGCTATTTAAGCATTTTTTACCTGGCTTATAGTATAAAGCGTGATTTTTTCTTCTTTGCCCCGTACCGAAAATGAACCTACCGGCTGAGCATACTTTTCTGAGCCGTTGAGCATATCTTTGGTAAAGCCTGTAAACAGCAGAGAAACACCTGTTGATTTGCAGGCATTTTTTACGCGGTGGGCAAATGTCACAGTTTCACCCGCCAAAGTAAAGACAGGCCTTCCGTTTATGTGAAGGCTTCCCACCGCGATTGTTCCGCAATGTATGCCGATGTCAATTTCTACTTCCGGCAGTTTGTTCTCGGCAAGCATTTTGTTCAGTTCGCCGATAGATTCAATCATCTTTATGGCAGCCTGCAAAGCCTGCTCTGCTCCGTTATTCCGCCGTGGCCCGACACTGAACATGAAAGCCGCACACAAAGTCTCGTTATTTGCGGCTATTTTTCCGTTGTGGCTTCTTACAATTGCGCCCATCGTTCGGTGAAACATCGAAAGCACTTTGAAAATTTGCTCTGCCTCAAGCCCTTCTGTTTCAGCAGTAAAATTCTTGATTTCGCATGAAAGCACTGCCGCCTCTGTTTCAGTTCCGCTTCTTGCATCAGAAGTATCTTCATTGAACAGAACCTCATCGCCAGAGGCAAATTCTGCGTCTACAAGCAGGTTTCTGACGCTAGACACAATATAAGCACCCACCAAGCCTGAAAATATGGCAGATAGAATGGCAGCCGCCTGATAAGTAACGACTACGGTGTTTGCGTCAGAAATTCCCAAAAGCGAAGTCGAAAATTTTGTGTTTGGGTCAAAATAAGTAAAGGCCATCAACCCTGCCTGAATTAGTCCGGCAGAAAGCCCGATTACAAAAACCATTGCCGGTCTTAACGAGAAGAGCTGAATTATCAAGATTAAAAGCCAGATGAACGGGTACATTGTCTTTGTAATTGCGGCAGGCGGCAATGGCTTTTCTGCAAGAAAGAAATACCAGCACAATGGAAGCGCCGCTAAAATCAGTACATCTAAAATCAGTCCGAAAATGCCGGCACCTTTTGGCTTTCTTGACTTATGCACGTTGAATATCATTATAAGTGACACAAGAATGACAAACGCCATGGTGCCGCAAATTTCATATATTAGGTTTTGCGATAATGAAGAGTAATAGACTACAATACCAATCGCAAGAAGCAGAACTATTCTTGCAAATGAGGCTGCGTATAATCCATGTATTTCTTTTTGTCTTAACAAGTTATCAGCAGGAACAGACATTATCAATCCGACAATAAAATATTCTATAGAATTTCAAAAATTACCTTTTACATTATCGGCAAAGATTTATACAAATGAAAATTCTTTTTATTAAATAGTTTAACTCCGATGCAGAGCACCGGAGCAAAAGTGAATTATTTCAAAATTGATTCAACAATTGATTTTGCGGCTTTCATGTCGATGCCGGGAATTGCCTTTATTTTTGGCATTATATTTTTCAGAACCTTTTCTTCGGGTGCAAGTCCGTCAAGGATTTTCTGGATTTCAGCTTTCATTGCTTCCGGCGAAAGTGTTTCAGGCACAAATTCCTTGAGAACTGCAAGCTGTGCTTCTAATTCAGCTGTGTCTGCACCGCCTTTTTTGTATTCGGCAATTGTTGCCTCTGTCTGGTCGAACATTTTCTTTGCAGCTTTTGCGATATCATCTTCTGTTTCTTCACGGTTAAGTTCGCGGATATTTTTTTGAACTGCATCAATCAGCATTCCAAGAACAGATGCCCTTACAGGGTTTGTCTTTCTTATCATCATCCTTTCTTTAAACATTTCTTTTGTTGTCATTTTTAACCTCGAAATTGTCATGTTATGTTTCTAATATACTAAATTTTTTGCTTAGGTCAAGAATGATTTAGAGGAAAGTGAAATATAAAAAAGGCTGCCTTGAAACGAAAATCTTCGTATGGCAGCTTCTATTTTATTGATGTGCTTATATCAAGAATTTTCTTCTTCTGCAGACACAAAATTATCAAAATCTGGGATAACATCTTTTACAATAAGACTGAACAGTCCTGCAGCAATGCAATTGTTCTTTGATTCATCATCTTCTTTCTGAACCCAGATTAATTCTGCTTCTTTCTTGTTTGTAAATTTCTTAAGTTCATCGACACTGCCACCTCTCGTCCTGGCAGCTGTCACAAAAATATCGCAATCATACGATTTTGTATAGTTTATATTCCCTTTTACAATATCTTTATTGTCACCGGGCGTACAAACTACAATTTTTTTGCCATTAATTTTAAAATATGCCCAGACTTCTTTATAGAAGCTTATTTCATAATTCTTTGCAATAACTGACAGCAAATCAATCAATTTCTTTAGGGTAGTTGTCTTGCCCATATTTCTGGGTCCATAAAGTGCTATTATTTTTTCCATATCTTTAGTTTCTCCTTTAGCATTGATTCTTTACAACAAATCCTTCAAATCACTAAAACTAATTCCCATCTCTTCCTCTTTACCAATTTCCTTCAGACGTGTTTGTGTTTTTAAAGAAAGAAGATCTCTAGTATATCGACCTAAAATATTATAACCTATTCTTACATTTTTTAGAGAATCAGGAATTATAATATTCAGTGGTATATCTTTCCTTTTTTTTATCTCCATCACGTCTAAGTAATCAACGTCTAAGGAAAACGCCCAGTTGCCAAGTCTTTTTAAGGATTTCGGCAGATTTATTTCTTCAAGCATACAACAGTGCTGGAATGTTAAATCTTTCATATATTGAACAGAATCAGGAATATGTATCTTTTTTATCTTTGGACTATGAATTCCAGAAATACAAATCAGACCGTCATTTAAATGAACCGACTCTATATTTTCACCACTTATACTAACAGATTTCACTGTATTCGGCACAAATACTTCTTTTGCAACATCATTCAAAATATGAACTTCAACAACATCAATACCTTCTATACTTGAAGGAATTGCAATAATATCCAAATTTCCTTCATGATGATAATACACACGTAACTTTCCAGGATAATATGTTGATGCTTGGGCTTTAATGTATTTCGCAGTTTCCTTTTCTGCAGCAGCACGTCTTTTTTCTTCTAGTGCCGCAAGTTCGTTCTGTCGGTTATTCAATGCTGTATCAAATTTTTCACCAACATGCCATTCATCATAAAAAGAAAGACCTTCTAAATATAAAGGAAAATTCTCTGTAAAACAAACTAACTCACCTGTAGCAATATAGTCAGAAATAATCCGGCATAAAGGACAACATGTAAAGCGAGAATCGAATACTTTCAGCTCTTTATCCGTATCAATTACATAATCGCGTTCTTTTTCATACAAATACATAAATTCTTTAAAATGTTCGTCATCAAATTTGTGCTTGGTGAAATGCAGAGTTTTTAAAGCATTAAGATTATCATAAAATTGTTTTGAGAATCTGTACTCCATGCTATTTTCTTCAAAATCAATTATATTACTCGTTTCAATAGCAGTCTTCCATTTTTTAAGTGCTTCTTTAAAAGAATCCTCATCGAATTCATTTAATTCTTCTTTTACAATTTTTTCTGCAAAGAGCCTTTCATATAAAGCTGTGTGTTCAAAAGTTCCTGCTAGTCCATTTTCAATTTCATAAGCACAAAAAGGACAGCTTGTGCAATAGTTTTTGCGCTCGCCTTTATCATCTGAATCAAAATAGTATGCCCACTGCTCCCATTCATCTCCAGAACGCGGCATAGCCGTTTCTCCATGATATGAATTGTGAAACTCTGTAATCTTATCTACAAGCGGTTGAATAGTTGCATTCCATTCTTCACTTCTTCCTGTAATTTCATAATTTTCATAGTTATAAACTTTTTTAAGCTTTTTTGAAGCAGATTCAAGTTCCTGTATAGTTTTTACAAGTTCCTTTTCATGTGTTTCATTAAACAACTTCTTTATCGCAGATTTATTTCTATCGCAAGATGTAAAAACTATACAAGATAAAACAATTAGCAATGCTACTCTATAAATTTTCTTCATAACGAAATTCCTCCTTTCATTCCGGCGTTGCCAAAACAAATAAAAACATGTGCTATTTTTGCATATGTTTCTAAAACAGTTGATTTCCATTAAATTATTCAATGGAAATCCATTAAAAAGTTTAATGGTCGTTTGTGTTGTTTGTCAATGGTATTCCATGCATAATACTGAAAATGATTGAACAGGAATATCAAGAGCAGTTAGACTTTGTATTGACTCGCTTAAAAGAGGAACGTCAAAAAGCAAATATGTCCCAAATAGAACTTTCTTTTGCAGCAGGTCTTTCTCAAAATCAGGTAAACTGCATTGAAGCAGGACGGAATATTCCAAATTTGTACACACTTATAAAGCTTTGCAATGCTCTCAACATCCGCCCGGAAGTCCTGTTTGTACCAACCGATATACAACGCGAAAAAGCACGAGACGAAATTATCGCACTCATAAAAAAATTCATTTAATTAATATAGAAAATTTCAAGAGAAATTCGATTTTATCGATAAGATGATAAAATCTATAGAGTAAATCTTTAGAATAAAAATCTTTAATGTAAACAGAAAATCAGTTTAAAATAAAAAAAGCCTGGCAGCTACCTACTTTCCCGCTGTTGCAGCAGTATCATCGGCGTTAGAGGGCTTGACTTCCGTGTTCGGAATGGGAACGGGTATTTCACCTCCACTATGGCCACCAGGCATTATTAGCTTGATTAAAGGTCTTCAAGGGCATGTCCCGGGATTTCTATTTTCCCCCGGGCTTCCCAGAAGCTTCCTTTCCTGTCTAAAACTTCCAGGGATTTATGGATACAGTATCTCATCTAGAAAACGATAATATGGTCAAGCCTCACGACTTATTAGTACTGATCGGCTCATACATTGCTGCATTTATACCTTCAGCCTATCAACCAGATAGTCTCTCTGGAGTCTTCAGGAGGGTTATACCCTCAGTGATGAT
>JAGAAX010000028.1 GCA_017614995.1 Spirochaetaceae bacterium | reverse complement strand
TCTTTTCGCAACAGCTTAATTTACTTATAAAGTTCAATCGGCGAAAAAGGCCGCTTTTTATGCTGTACAGGCTGCCGGTTTTGCGAAGCAAAAGCGGCACTTTTCGCCGAACAATCCTTATCCGTAGATTAGTCTATTGCGAAAAGAAAAAGGCTGCTTCGGAAGAAGCAGCCCTTTGTATACATAATTTACAAGTTTCTGCGAAGCTGAAACTTGGTCGTTTCGCCAGATTATCTCAATTTGTAGATTAATCTAAATGCGAAACACTATTTGTTCATTTCGTCAATCAAGCCCTGGTATTCGTTCTTTGTAGCTTCATAAGCTTCCTGAGCTGTCTGTCCGCCACCGTAAACGTTCCAAATAACGTTACCAACCTGATTGATACCGATAATCATCGGGTCATAGCGTGGAACAGGATTGTCGCGCATCAACTGCAATGTTTCATCAACAGCACGTGCATCACGGAATCTTGAATAGTAGTCTTCTTTCCATGTTGTTTCATCGTAGCCAGGAACTTCTGTTGTGTACAAGTCAAAAGCCTTTGCAATCTTTTCAGCACGTTCTTTGTCGTAGCAGCCAGGAATTACATATACGTTGTCCTGTGCCAATGTTCCGTATTTTCCGTCACCTTTTGGTCCAAGTGGGAAACATACAAAGCCCCAGTCGTCCTGCATGTCAGCAATGTTGCCTACGCGGTATTCCTGGTCAACCTGGAAAGCAACTTCACCGTTGATGAATGAAGCATACATCCAGTCCCAGTTTGCGCCTTCCGGCTGTGGTCTTTCATATTTGCGTCTAAGATCTGCTGCCCAGTTCAATGCTTCAAGTGTCTTTTCGTTGCCGATGTTGTTGAAGTATTTTCCGTTTTCATCTTTTCCGATGTAGCTTCCGCCGTTAGACATAGCTGCAAGGTAGCAGAATTCTGTAGAAAGGTTAGCCATACCGTATGTATCAAATACACCGTCGTTGTCAAGGTCACGGGTTGTCTTCTTCAGCATGTCCTCGAATGTTTCCCATGTCCATTTGTATTCTTTCTGCAAATCGTAGATTTCTTCCGGATCAATACCAGCTTCTTTAAGCAGACGCTTGTTGAAGAAAACGCCGCCGCGTGGTTCAGAAGCAAGTGCGCGCATTCCGTAGAAACCGCCGTTTTTGCCTGTCATTTCCATTGTAGTTTTGTCCCACTTTGGATTTGACCAGTCAATTGTCTTGATTGTTGACAAATCATAGAAAAGGTTGCCCTTCAAACCAGTAGAAACCGAACGTGCATCGATAACAAATACGTAGTTCTCATCTCCGCCTGTTGTACAGAAGTTTGCAACTGTCTGTGGGTGTGCACCCCAGCTTCCGATACCATAAGAATCGATGTCCATATTGTAAGCGCTCTTCAAGAATTTATGGAATCTCTTTCCATCTTCATCAGCAGGGCTTACTGCTTCAGCATTGTCAGCACCATCGCTTGGTGACCAGAAGTCGCCGATGATAATCTGCATGCCGTCGAAATCATAGACTTTTTTTGTTTCAGGGTCTTTTTCGAGTTTTACACTCTTGTATTCCTTGAACAAAGCCTTTTCTTCTTCTGTTAAATTCTTTTTGTTACCACAAGAAACAAAAAGAACAGCAAGACCGATAAAAAGAACCACTTTTAATGCTCTTTTAACCATATTATTTTGCCTCCTTACTATATTTCCTCCATACAGAGAAAACCAATGACCAATCTGTCAAGAACTCAACAGACTGCCCACATTAACCAATTTACTTCTGCAAATAAGATTAACATCAAACACCGTTTTTGTAAAATCCTTTGTTGCAGATAAACAAGCTTTGAGCCTGCCTTACATTTTAACGCCTGTAGAAGTCAAGCTTTCTACAAAGAGATTCTGTGCAAAAAGATACAGCACAAGCAGCGGAATAAGCGTAATCAAAACGCCGGTAGCAACAATTGCGTTGGTGTAGCCGATTGATACAGTCGGCATACCGTAAGCGTTCATCATATACTGAGCAAATCTGTCGCCGAGAGTTGCAACCTGCGTAGACAAAAGCTTAATTTTGCCCAAGAACAAATCCGTATAGAAAGAGTCCGTCCACTGCCATACAAAAGCGAACAAAAAGCAGGATGTCAAAATCGGTTTTGCACCAGGAATCATAATGCGGATATATGTTGAAAGCGGACCACAGCCGTCAACATAAGCGGCTTCTTCAAGCTCAAACGGAAAAGCCATAAAATACTGACGTATCATGTAAATATAAAGCCCGTTCTTTAAGCCCATACACGTAAAGCACATCATCAGATAAGGCAGCATAGAGCCGCGCAGGTTTACCGTATGCCCGAATATATTAAAGAACCTGAAATGCAGATACAAAGACGTCGAGATTGTCTGCGGCGGAATTATAATTACAAGAATTACGCAGAAGAACCAGAAACGCTTGAACGGAAACTGAAATCTTGAAAAGCCGTAGCCGACAACAGAACACATAAAAACCTGAATAACAGCAACAAGAGTTGAAACCCAAAGGCTGTTAAACAAAGAGGTTTTGTAGTCCATTATTGTAGACGCAACTTTATAGTTCAAAACCGAAAAGTTTTTTGGCAGAACAACAATCGTTGTGTCGTACAAGTCTTTTTCAGCCATAAAGCTTACGGAAATCTTATTCAGAATAGGCTGCAAAATCAAAAAGCACATTCCAAAAAGCAGAATTCCGCGGAAAATTGATAAAACATATTTCTTAACAGTTTCTCTCAGCAAAATGCCGTCAGATGCTTCATTTCTTGCCCAAAAGTCATTATTAATCATAGTTATACACCACCTTAGAGATAATCAGAGAAGTCAATCCAATCATAGCCATAACCACAATAAAATAAATCCAGGCTAAAGCAGAACTGAAACCGTAGTTAAGCTGACCAATCATAACATCGTTAATCTTTTTCATAATTACGTTGTCTGACTTTGTAAAGAAGTCAATGATTGTATAAACCCAGCATACCAAAAGAAGAGGACTTACCATCGGAACTGTAATTTTCCAAAGGCGTTCCCAGCTTGTACAGCCTTCCATGTCTGCGGCTTCATACATACTTGGCGAAATATTCTGAAGTCCAGAAAGGAAGATGATAATCTGAATGCCGGAAGCCATGGCAACGTCATAAATCGAATCGATTATTTCAAAAAGAGTCTTGAAAACTTTGCCGCTTATGCCGTTTACACCGCCAGTATTTGAAACAAGAATCTCCTCAAGAACAGCAGTAATTGTGTTAGAGCTGCCCTGCTCTTCAATTGTAGCCTTAAGCTGAGAAAGCAGCGCGTTGTTGTACTCAAGTCCGACAAGAACGCCAGAAGAAAGAATAACGCACAAAAAGAAGATTGAGCGTACAAGCGCGCGTCCTTTGAACTTCTGGTTAAGCAGCAGCGCAACAAAGAAGCTGAAAACAATAGTAGCCAGAGAACGGTAGAACATTGTCGCAATTGATGTGACAAGCATTCTGTTGAATTCTGGGTCAACGGTAAAAGCTCTTACATAGTTTCCGTAGTTATTCCATTCCATTATGAAGCCGTTTACAGAAACATCAACAGCCGAAAGGCTCATTGTAAGAGACTGATACAACGGTTTTATCATAAAGAAGATAAAGCCTATAATAAACGGACTTATAAATGCATAACCAAGACGGGCACGGTGACGTGTAAGCCCTATTCTTTTCTTTTTCTTACTAAACAGCATCAGCGGGCCTCCATAACTTTATAATCCCGGGCTGGAATTGAAACACCGTCGGGAGTTTCAAAATCAACATAGCCAAAATTGACAAGCACTTTATAACCATTGTCAAAAGTTGTCAGAGTAACATCATCACTGATAAACTCATGGTTATCAATTCTGGCATTGCAGATATTCTTCATTTCAGAGTTATAGCGCGAATAAATATCCTTCATTTTATTCTGCCAGTTGGCAAAATTAGAAGCATAATATTCTGTAAACTCAGTTTCCTGTATACGTTTTTCTGATTCTGCAATAAAGGTGAATGCAAGACCTGCACCGCACTCCGCAGATTCAAGAATATTCTGCTGAATCTCGTTTGCAATATTTATTGAAGAACCTGTAAAAGTTACATTGCCGTGCAGCGCAATCTGATAAAACGGAACATGCCTGTCCAAAATTGCATAATCATTTCCGTGGAAAACCATGTTGGTAACACAGTCTGCATCTTTTACAGCATAAACATTACCGGCATTAATCATAATGCCCAAGCCTGATTTTTTGATTTCGCCCAAAGTTTCAAGCTGCATGTCTTTTACAGCGGCGCGGCTTATCTTTTTGCGCGGATTATAGTCTGCCGAAAGCTGATAGCCGGTGTCTCTGAACGAAACGCCCTGAATCTTATGCTTTGCCGCGTTAGAGCTGAGATTAAGCGCAGCCTGTCTGCTGATTTCAGGCTTCAAAAGATAGTAATAGTCTATATTGTCTCGCTTTCCGTACCAGATTGGCGAGTATTCGCTTAATTCGCAGACTTCGGTGCTTGAAAAACGGGCAGAATGGCTGAAATAGTTGAAACCGTCATTTGCGCCCGGCAGAAATGCATACTGCACCTGACCGTCAAGATAAAGCTTTGGCGAGCAGTTCTTTGTTTCTCTAATCATCTTGTCAAAATCCGAAGCTCCGCCAAGCTGCTTGATAAATTTGAATTTCTGAAGCGATTTCTGCTTTACGCCGCTGTTAATAAAGCCGGTAAGCTTTATAAAGCATGAAGGCATATTCATTGCATCAATAGACTTAATCATGTCAGATGCCTGCTTATAAGAAGTCAGCGAATAAGGCAGCGTTTTAGGCATACCCAAAACCTGCTGCATTTTCGAAATAGCACCAACAATTTCAATTGAAACAGGCACAGCTTTATTTGCCGCGGCTTTAGAATCGCCGAACAGCATTTTTCTATAATGTTTTGCCATGTCTGCATAAGAAGCTGAATCTATAAAAGAATAGACCTGCTCAATGCCTTCACCTTCAGGCAGACCGCGTTCATAAGCGTACTGCGCATTTGTGTTTCTAGAAGACGGCTCGTACTTTTCGCCATGAATGAGCTTGTAGTCTGCAAAAACATAGTTATAGCTGCCAAGCTTGCCTGCAACGTCAGCCGAAACAGCGCCGTACTCCGCTCCTTTCTGCATAACAGAAATAAAGCTTGAATCACCGCATGAAACGCCGAAAACCGGAAAGGAGGCTCTGGTTTCTGTCATAACTGCATCGCGGTCTGAGCCGTAGTCCCAGCCGTAAACATCGCAGTAATACGCGTTCTGTCTGATTTTTCCGTTGTTAAAGTTGATTAAGCTTCCGCCGCCTTCCGGCACAAGCATAAAGCCGGTGTCGTCAGGGCCGCCTGCACCAAAGTACGGCAGCACAGAAAGTCTGATAATCGGAAAATCTCTTTTATAAGAGATTTTATCAAAAGGAACTTGAACAACAAGATTGTTGCCGTCAAGTTTATATGTCACAGAAATATTAAAGCCCGGAACATTCTTGATTTTGCCGCCGGCGTACATCTGAATGTCGCGGTCATAGTCTTCGCGTGTATAACCGATTGATGCAAACATTTTTTCGTTTTTCTCTTTCAAGAATGTCTGCAACGGGTCGCGGATAACATAAACAGCACCGTCTTTCAGCATAGGATATTGCTGAAGAAGCTGGTTCTTGTCATCTGACGCAAGAAGATTTCCAAGCTCAAGCTTACGGTAATTCTGTTTAAGAGAACGCTGGTCGCTTGCTGAAAATTTCTCAAGATAGTTGTTCATGTCTTTTTCTGTTAAAGCCATAGGATAAACATAAACACGCTCAATATCACCAATACTATAATCGATTGTGATTTCACTGCCTGTCTTTTTTATCTTATAAGCTTCTTTAGAAATTGAATAATTGAAGAAATCATAAAGCGTATCAACGCCGTTTATTGTTGAATATTTCAACAGAAATGGCGAGCGCATATTGTCTTTTTCTTTTTGAAGCGCAATTCTGTCATTCTGCGAATTAACAGGGTTAGAATACCAGACATGGCCTGTTGATTTCTGAGTAACAGAAAAAACAGTTGTATCCGGGTCAAGCTCAAATAGCAGAGAATCGTTTTCAAGAACATACTTCTCCGGCTGCCCTTCCTTCAGATATTCAAAACGCTGAAGCACAGTGTCGGGAACTTTTCCGACATTGGCAAGCCTGTAGCCGATATATGCAATAAAGCCAATCACTAGAAGCCAGAATACAAATCCAATCCAGAATTTCGGCGATTTCAATTTGTCAAGCTTAATCATTTTCATTTTCTCCTATACTCCCGCCGTCAATTCAACCTGAACATAATTTCTTTGCCGAGCGAAACGAAGTAAGAAATACCCTGCGAAATCATACTGAAGAAAAGCAACATAATAAAAATAAAGATAAGCATTCCGAAAACGGTCATAACAAGAAACAGAAGCGTCTTGCCTGCACCGTAAACATGAATCATCATCATTGCCATAAAAATCAGCATTACACACCAGAGAAGCGAAATATCGTTGAACACAACATAAAAAGCACCTTCTTCAAGTGTTACGAAATTGCTGAGAATAATAATAGGAATCTGAATCAGAGGATAAGGCGTTAAAGCATAAGCTGTGCCCATGTAGATGTCGCCGAGATGGCCTTTGCCGTCAAACAGTGTTGTAACACCCCAGTTGCAGATGCAGAAAATTGTGAGCGGCAACAATATAGAAGCAAATTCCATAAAAATATTGACTTTTTCCCAGTTTACGTCTATCAGCAGAAAGCTTGTAAAGCGGAGCTTCCAGACATGTGTAAGAAGAGTCAATATAACAATAAAATTTGCCGCAGAATAAGAGCCGCGCTTTGCATGAATCAAATCCCAGAAGCCGTCAGCCGGATGGAAGATAACATAAAAAGCGTAGCGCAGAGTCTCAAAAAAATGGTCGTAGGTTTCTTTTTGACCAAGTTTTCGTATTCGTCTAGTTACAAAGTTCATTCAGCCTCAAGCTCCTTTTTAATTTTTGAAATTCTTTTGATAACAAAGCAGACAACCAATAATGCAGCGCCAATAAACACAACATAGCCGACATTCTTTTCAACTACTTCTTTGCGGTAGTACATAAAAGCTTTTGAATAGTCTTTTCTGTCGTGCTTCAACTTGAAATAAGTCATTGCTTCTTTATAGCGTTCCTGGCGCACCAAAGCTTTTCCAAGCCCGATATACGCAAGGTCGTAGTTTCCGTTTAAGTCAAGCACTTTCTGCCATGTAACAGCAGCTTCATCGTATTCACCGCTTGCGTACTGCTCGGTTGCATCATAAATGAGACTGCCGAATTCGGTCGGTGTATAAACTGTAAGCGCGCAGCTCTGCGAGTCAAGAATGAACAAATCTCTGCCGCAATGCTCTACTGCTGTAGGTGTTCTAAAATAGCCTTCGATGTTGCCTTTTCCGCCGAATGCAAAAAGCAGATAGCCCTGATTGTTATAGCCGAAAAGTCTGCCGCGGGTCTCGTCAATTGCGATATAAACTTCATTGTCAAGAACGGTTATATCAGCAAATTTTGAAGAGCCTCTTATACCGGCAGCATTGCCCCATGCCAAGTCTCCCACAGGGGGCACTTTTGCATTTTTTACGAGAATATCTTTTCCAAGCGCATTCAAACGGCGTATAGGTTTTGCCTTATCAGAGAGCAAATCCCATTCCTGAAAAGTTTTTACTGTTGCAAAAACAAAGCCTTCCGAATCAATATAGGCATTTGAATATTCAGTCGGAACAAATGATTCCATCTGCTCGCGCTGCTTTCTTGTAGAGAACATTTTCCATATATAGTCAACCCAGTTGAAGACTACATCGCTTGCACCGTAAAAGCCTGTGAATTTACCGTCGTATTCATATTTGATAAAACCCTTGTTTACGTTTTTAGCAAGAATGTATGGTCTGCCCTTGTCGTCAGCAATTACTTTTTCAGGCAGAAACGACTTGCCTTTATCGTAAGTCGGGTCGTCAGGCTCAACAAAAGTGAGCAGAAGGTTCAGATTCTCATCAAGCTTTAAAACCCTGCCGTTGTTTGTGTCGGCAATAAAGATTGTTCCGTCTTTATTGACGAAAATATCGCTTGGGCCTGCAAAAGTGGTAATCATATCCGGGTCGTCTGTATAAAAACGGTCGATTACACGCACAAATGACAAAGTTTTGTTTTCATTGTACAAAAGCTCTATTATACGGTTGTTGCCTGAATCTACAATGAAAACACGCTGGTCTATGCAGAACAAACCCGCAGGATTTTTCAGCATTGTATCAAGACCAAGGCTGCTTCCATACAAAACGCTTGAAACGCGATATGCGTCAGGCGAATGTTCTATATAGTTCCAATAGTCGTAAATATAGTTGTCGTTCTTGGCAAAACCGGCTGCAACACACAAAAAGAACGCAATGCAAATCAATAAATGTTTTTTCATAATTTAGTCCTTTAAGCCCGATGTAGCCATTGTCTCAAGAATCTGGCTCTGCGAGAATATAAAGAAAATAATCGGAACAGCAAGCGTTACAACTGTAACAGCTGCACCCGGTCCCTGTCTTGCAATACCGCCGAGCAGAATCTGCTGAAGCGCATAGGCGAGCATCTTTTTATTCTCAGAATAAATAACACTTGCCTGCTGGTTATTCCACAATCCCTGAATAGAGAAAATTGAAATTGTAAGCCATGCAGGTTTTACGTTCGGCATAACAAGATTCATAAAGATTTTCCATTCATGCGCGCCGTCAATTTTGGCAGCCTCAATAATCGCCATCGGAAAACCTTCCATAAACTGCTTCATAAGGAACAAACCCATTGGCGCAACAAAAGCCGGAAGTATAATAGCCCAGTAAGTATCAACAATATGAAGACGGCACATAATTATGTAGTTCGGAATGAAGGTTACATAACCGACAAACATGAGCGCTACAACAACAATTCTGAAGAATGCATCTCCGAGCGGAAATCTATACTTTGCAAGAACATAAGCCGCCATAGAAGCTATAATTACATGTCCTACTGTTCCAACAACAGTTACAAAAAGCGTATTGAAGATATAGCGTGAAAAAGGAACCCATGACTGGCTCATAATTACGAACAAATCTGAGAAGTTATCTGTCGTAGGGTTTCTTGGGAATACTGTCGGCGGAAATTTTAACAATTCGTCTAATGGTTTAAAAGACTGACAAATTGAGTAAATCATCGGGAAAACCATTATGAACGCAAATAAAAATACGACTGAATAAACGCCGATGTCTCCGCCTAAAGAACGGTTTGGCTTTCGTCTTTTTATCTTATAGTGATGAATAACTGGTGCTGATTCTGCTGCATAACTTTTACTCATGTATAAACTCCTTACTTACCAACTCTGTTCAATATGGCCTGGAAAAGTTTTTTGCAAAGAAGCATTGCAAGAACCAGAACAGTCGCAATTGCAGACGCATAACCCATTTCAAAGCGCGAGAACGCATAGTCAAACAAGTGCGTAACAACGGTACGCGCAGCATAGTCTGTACTCGGGTAACCGGCAAGAGCACGCGGAACATCACTGACGTTAAAAGCCTGTGTAATAGACATAACAGCACCAAAAAGCAGCATAGGCTTCATGCTCGGCAAAGTGATAAACCACAGTTCCTGCCAGCGGTTCTGAATGCCGTCAATATAGCCTGCCTCATACATAGACTGGTCAATGCCTTTCAAGCCTGCAACAAATGAAAGAAAGCCTGTTCCAAGACTCATCCACAGACAGATTGGAATGATAACCTTCATTACGTTGGTTGGATCTGTAAAGAACAGGATTGGCTGCGAGATAAAGCCCCATTTTATAAGCCAGCCGTTTACCCAGCCCATTGCATCGTCACGGAAAATTGTACCAAAAATCAGATAAGCGTTACCGGCAATAGAAGGCGCATAACAGAAAAGCACGACAACAGCGCGCACCCACTTAGGCAGCTCGTTGATAAGCCATGCAAAAATAAATGCCATTATATAGCCTACAACACCTACAATCATTGCAATAAGAAAGGTGTTCTTAACTGAAATCTGGAAAACTTCATCCTGAAGAAACAGGTTGATATAGTTTCTTAAACCTATAAATTCAGGTTTTTCAAGCATATTAAAGTTTGTAAAACCGTAATAAATTGAATTTATAATTGGCAGAATTACAAATATGAAAAACAAAAGCGCATAAGGCAGCAAAAACAGATAGCAGAATTTCATAACTTTGGCGTTGTGCCATGCGTCAGAAAGCTGGAGTAATCTTTTTTCTTTATATTTCTTCCAAAAATCGCTCATGATTATTCCTCCACCGGCAGATTGAATTCCTGCCGTTTTCTAAGCAGCTCGTCATTAATCTTTCTTGAATAATCAATAATGACTTCGCGCGGATCATCTTTTTCGTTAATTACCTTACGCATAGCATTTACCATGTGGCGGTTTGTGTAATAACTTCCCGGAACTTCTGGAATACCGTGAGAGTCCTCAATTGATTTGAGAAGAACCTTTATCTGCGAAGAATTCCATGAAAGCTGTTTTAGAGCCTCAATATTTGCCGTCTGATAACGTGAAGAAGTACCAAGAAGCGCTTCCATTTCACGTCCGAAGCGCACCTGAGTTTCAGTTGAAACCCACCATTTCATAAATTCCCATGAATCGTTACGGCGCTCAATTTCTTTAGCCGGCGGGTTGTCTTTCTCTGACGGTTTTGCCTTGTTTATCATCATACAGCACACACCGTCAGCCATTGTAGCGCGGTCAATATATTCATTGCCGTTCTCATCCTGCTTTAGCGTGCCCGGCAGATAGGTAAAATCCCAGAGTCCGCGGATTTCAGGCGCAGAAACAACAAGCGTATTATAGGTATTATAATTTGCAATACCCAGAGGCATTTCGCCGGAACGGAAACGGCCTACAAAGTCGTAGATTGTCGGCAGACCGTAGCTGTTAAAGAGGCTTGTATAAGTCTTGAATGCACTTACACCGGTTTCACTGTCAATAAGTGTTTTTGTTCCTTTGGCGTTGTAAATCCTTCCGCCGTTCTGATAAACAAGCGAATAAAAGCCTGTCATATCAGGGAACTGAATATTCGGATACGGTATAGCAACGTTCAAGTTATTTCCCTGCAAAGTCGGAAGAAGCGTAATCAAATCATCCCAAGTATCAGGAACTTTAATGCCCAACTGCTCAAAAATGTCTTTGCGGTAGAACACCAGATTAAATGTTACTGTCTCAGGCAGAGCATAAAGTCCGCCGTCATATTCATAAGCTTCATAAGCACTATGAGGGAACTGTCTGATAACGTCTTTAACACCGTCAAACTGCATCAAATCAACGTTTGCATGACGCAGCGCATAATCTACAGGCTTTGAACGGTCAATCGAAATAATAACATCAGGACCGTTTCCGGCGGCAACAGCAGGCAGCAGTGCATCAACATTAATAAGCTTGACGTTTACCTTAATGCCTGTTGCAGGCGAGAAGCTGTCGTCAACCATGTTTTTAAGAATTGTACTCTGGTCGCGGCCTGTAACAATCCAGACGTCAATCAAATGCTCCGCGTCCTTATCGTAGACATCACCAAGCATGGTAGAATCTACAAAGAACGATGTAAAGAACGAAGCCGTCTCGTGCCCTACTTTGTTGGCAAAATTGGCTTTCGGCGCGGCAGGCTTAAAACCGTCGCGCACTGCATCAATCTGAATAAAGTCAACATCGAGCTTAGATTCTGTCATGCTTAAAAGTGAAGAACCCATTGATGTGATGTTGTCTTTAAAATTCTGAAAGCTCTTTGTAATTTTGTGAGGATTCTTGTAAAATTCCTCAAGCTGAACGGCAAGAGTCTGTGCAGGAGCAATTTTGTCTGATTTCTGACCTGTAATCTTAACAAAGTCATCAACCATTTTATAAAGACGCTTTGCCTCAAGGTCCATTTCCGCAACTTCATCAGGATAAGCTTTTTCAATTTCGTAATCGCGGAACGGGTCAGGCTGTGTACCCGTAAGAACAAGAATTGTGCGGTAAATTGTATTTAATCTAAAAATTGAGTCTTCAAGCTGGTTGATGACCGGCCCGATTAAGCCGAGCGTTACTTCCATGCGGAGTGTATGGCTGCCCTTTTCAAGGTAAAACTTGTACGGTGTCTTGTTTTCATCAGAAAGCGTAACAAATTTCCAGTCAGAACTGTAGCCGAACTCAACAGCCTTAACACCGTCAAACGGAATTTTTCCGTCTATATAGAATGAACGGCAGGCAACATAGCCGCGCTGATAAAGCTGGCGTGCCTGCACTGAAATTGTGTACCAGCCTGTTTCTGGAATATCAATGTTCCAGTCAATCCACTGACCAGAGCTTTTCCATGAATCGCCGCCTGTATAATTGAAAATAGTATGCTTTAAGTCATAAGGCTCTGTTACAGGTGAAGAGCGGTCATAGCGCGCAAAAAGCGAAGGGTCAGAGCGTCTTGCAGAATCTTCGCCCTGCACCCTTATCTGCACAGGAGAAGAAGCTGATGACGGAGACACAGGCTGTTTTGCAAGATATGCGTCATAAGAATCGAGTTTTTCAACAGGCTTTAACGAAACGCTTCTGATTGCCATCGGTTCATTTGTTGCTTCAAAGGAAATGCTGTTCAAGCCTTTATTAAAATAAAAGCGGTACGGTTCAACTTCGTAGCCAGAATCGCTTTTTAAAAGAACTGTCTGCCAGTCAAATATTTCTGCCTGTGTCGGTCTTATCTGGTTGCCCTGATTGTCTTTTTTGATTTCAGCACCGTCGTGCCATATACGCTGAAAAGTAAGCAGATCCGCACCATTAAACGGAACTTCTCCATTAACATAGATAATGCGTTCCATGTTTACGTTTCTTGAAGGAATTGCTATATAATCAAGCTCAAGATTATAAAAGCCCTCTTCGGGTACATCAATCTGCCAAGTTACAAACGAATCGTCGTCAGTAACAAGAACGCGGCTGCCATAATAGTTGTCCTGTACATGCACGCCTTTAGAAGAACTGTCGAACGAGCAGACATCAACTGGAACAGCTATTGAAGGCTCATTCCGGCCGGGCTGCATACGCAGATAGTCACTATAAGTGTTTACACGCGCAACAGAGCTTTTTTGTGTGGTCAAGTCGATACCGGCATACTTTTCTGAAAAGTCTTTTTGAGGCATCAGCATAAGTAACGCAAGAGCCGCAACAACCGCACAAACAACAAGTGTGATACAAACAGCTTTTTTCATAATACTTCCTGATATTTATACGTCCAATTATGACATTAGAAATTGGAGATTTTATTATATATTATTTTTGATTCTTGTGGATAGGTAAAAGTACCGAAAAAACCGAAATACTTGTATTTCAGTTGCACAGGCACATAAGTATTACCTCAAAAAACAACCGCAACCGGTTGCCTAAATACGATAATAAAACGAGATTTTTTAAGTGTCAATCGTTTTGCAGCCCTGTTTGCCAATTTCAGTTGATATTTTACAACATGCATGTAAAATATGCGCATAAATAAATTGACAGCGATAATTTTACATGTTAGTTTCAGCACATGGAAACACAAATTCTTGATTGGAACGAATATATATTGGCAGCACGCCAAATAACAACAGAAGGCGTTGTACTTCTTGAGAACAAAAACCAGACACTTCCTTTGAAAAAAGGCACACGTCTTGCCGTCTTTGGGCGCATTCAGAACCACTATTATAAAAGCGGAACAGGTTCAGGCGGCATGGTAAACGTAGACAAAATTACCGGCATTGTAGACGCGCTTAAAGAAAGCGGCATGGTGGAATTAAACAAAGAACTTGAAGCCACCTACGCAAAATGGGAAGAAGAAAACCCTTTTGAAGAAGGCATCGGCTGGGGAAATGACCCATGGAGCCAGAAAGAAATGCCGCTTACAAAAGAATTTGTTGCGCATATAGCTTCTCAAAGTGATGCCGCTCTTGTAATTATTGGGCGTCTAGCCGGAGAAGACAAAGACAACAAAGACGAGCCCGGCTCATGGCGTCTTTCTGAAGAAGAAGAAAATCTCCTTAAGAATGTGCGCGCGGCGTTCAAGTCATTTACAGTTGTACTGAACACCGGCAACATCATAGATTCATCTTTTATAGACACAGCAAAACCTGACGCAGTGCTTCTTGCATGGCAGGGCGGAATGGTCGGCGGCTACGGTGTCGCAGACATTCTCACAGGAAAGGCTTCTCCTTCCGGCCGCCTGACTGACACAATCGCCTATAATATAGAAGACTATCCATCTTCTAAGTATTTTGGCAACAAAGAGCGCAACTTCTATTCAGAAGATATCTATGTCGGCTACCGCTATTTTGAGACAGTGGCAAAAGACAAGGTGCGCTACCCCTTTGGCTACGGTCTTTCTTATACGGAATTTTCTATAAAGCCTGAAAATTTCAAGACAACAACAAAAGCTGTTTCCGCAGTGCTGAAAAATGCCGAATCAATTCTTTCAGTGCCGGCGGCGCGCTTTAATGTAAAAGTGACAAACACCGGCAAAACTGCCTCAAAGCAGGTTGTTCAGATTTACGTGGAACAGCCGCAGGGACTTTTGGGAAAACCGGCGCGTGTTCTTGCAGCCTTTGCCAAAACAAAAGAGCTTGCACCGGCAGAGTCTGAAACACTTGAATTTGAAATTCCATTAAACGAAATTGCGTCTTTTGATGACACCAACTTAACCGGCAACAGAAACTGCTATGTAATTGAAAAAGGAACTTACAAATTCTTGGCAGGTTCTTCTGTAAGAGAATGTATAGAAGCCGGTTCAATCGATATTCCAGAAACAATTGTTACGGAACGCTTAGGCGGCTATGCCCAGCCTACCCGCGCTTTTGACCGTTTCAAACTTGTTGAGAAAAACGGCAGGCTTGAAATGTCCATGGAACATATTCAGGCAGCTAAACCGGAGCAGAAAAACCGCCGCGCCAAAGACCTTGATATGGTCAAAATGTTCTATCCGCAGACACAGCCTGCAAAAACAGGTGAAATAATTCCATTACAGGGCGTTCTTGACGGCAAAATTACAATGCCCGATTTTCTTGCCCAATTAACAGATAAGGATTTAATCAAAATTGTGCGCGGCGAAGGCATGGGCAGCCCCAAAGTTACGCCGGGAACGGCAGCAGCTTTTGGCGGCGTTTCAAAGTCGCTTCTGGCAAAAGGCATACCGTGCGGCTGCTGTACAGACGGCCCGTCAGGTCTGCGCCTTGACAGCGGTGCAAGTGCATTCAGCCTGCCGAATGGCACCATGATTGCAAGCACATTCAACACCGAATTGATTACAAAGCTATATCAATTTACCGGTCTTGAAATGGTAGCAAACAATATCGAAATTCTGCTCGGGCCAGGAATGAACATTCACAGAAATCCGCTTAATGGAAGAAACTTTGAATATTTTTCAGAAGACCCGCTTCTCACCGGCGAATGTGCCTCTGCTGTAATCAGAGGACTGCACAGCGCAGGCGTTACAGGCTCGCTCAAGCATTTCTGCGGCAACAACCAGGAATACGGCCGTCTAGTTGTAGATTCTGTAATAAGCGGACGCGCGCTTAGAGAGATTTACCTTAAAGGTTTTGAAATTGCCGTAAAAAAAGCACAGGCAGACGTAGTAATGACAACTTACGGCGCGCTCAACGGCATTTGGACAGGCTCAAACTATGACCTTGTTACCAAAATTCTAAGACATGAATGGGGCTTTACCGGCATTGTAATGACAGACTGGTGGGCAAGCCTTAACGACGAGGGCGAAAAGCCGAACAAAACCAACTTTGCGGCGATGGTAAGGGCGCAGAACGACATCTACATGGTCTGCCCTGACAGCGAGCAGAACATTCACAACGACAATACAGAAGCAAGCCTTAAAGACGGAACTCTTGACAGAGCTGAGCTTTTAAGATGTGCCGAAAACATTCTGCATTTCCTCATGCACTCGCGCGCTCAGAAGCGGCTTACAAATACAAATATTCCTGTAAAGATTATCAACAGGGCTGCAAAACCAGAGGACGAGCAGACAGACATTGAATATTTTGATATTGACAGCGAAGTTACGGTTGACCTGTCAAAAGTAAAAGTAACGCGCGGCGGAACGTTCTCTATTGCCTTAAACGCAACAAGACCCGGATTTTACGAAACGACAATTACAGCCAAACCGCTTCAAGGCGGCGTAGCACAGTTACCTGTGCACCTTTCGTGCAACGGCATAGCAGTAGGAAGCTTTACATGGAACGGCACAAACTACGAATCGCAGTCAATCTCAAAAGAAATAATGATTGCCTCAAAATATACGCTGATTAAATTCTTCTTTGCTCAAAGCGGACTTGAACTGAAAGACATCCGCTTTAAGCTGACAAAGACAATCAACAACAGCGTAATGTTCTAAACTTGCAGAAAAAAATTTGAAACTGCACAAATGTGCACATCCAAGAGCCTGCGCAGGCGGAGTCTGTGACGGAAATTGCATGAACAGCAAAGCTGTGAATTAATTTCCGGAACAGAATCCGCCGGGAGCAGGCTCTTGTTTTTTTGCATATTTTGCAGATTTTAAAGATTTTTTAATTTACAAACAGCCGAAACGTGATATACTTTTCTTTAGTTTCACTTAAACATAGGAGAAGTTTATGAACAAGAAATTTCGCATCCTCGCAATGTGTCTTATGATTGCGGGGGGGGGGCTTTATTCGCAGCCTCTGAACAGGACATTTTAAAAGAAGCTTTTGCAGATTATTCCACACCAATTGTTATCAATTATGTGACAGAAGCTGGTCTGGTTTCTAGAAAAGGCGGCAGTTCTGCTATTTATAAAGATACGACAACAATCAGTTTTACCAACATCAGCGACCAGCCAATCAAAAAGATAACTTTTGATTACATCGTTTATGATGAAAACCACAAGCAGCTTTACAAAAAGCAGATTGCAAGCAAAGATATAGCATCTTTTGGCATAAAAAGAGAAGCCTGTAGAAACGAGAATAAAACAGGTGATGAAAAGACAATGCGCAAAAAGGCAGCAGCCTCCAAAAACAACACTGTTGAAATCACCAAAATTTCTATTCAGTTTAACAAAGGCAAAAAAGACCTTTCTAAAGCCGAAATTGACGCCTGTATATACAAGTCTGAACTTGATTTGTACAAAGACAACGAAATTCAGATTAAGCTGCAATATAATCCGTTCGCAAAGAAATGCAACTTGGTAACAGAAACAGCTTTTGAGAACGCTTATCTTAACTGCAAATTTGAAACAGACGGAACAGAAGAAAAAGCCGAAGCTGTGGCAGCGGCAGACGCCGATGAAGAAGACAGCGAAGCTGAAGATGCCGAAGATGCTGACGAAGAAGAAGAAATTGAGCTTGACGATGAAGAAGCAGTTGCCGTCAAATCAACTAAAAAAGGCAGCGTCTACATAACAGAAGTTCAATTTGATGAATCAGAAGCAGAATATGCAGAAGAGCTTCTCATAGAATACCTTGACGCAGACACAGCAAACGGCTTAAGCCCGGCTGCAATTCAGAAGAAAGCCCACCGCATCATCATCAACGACGAAGAAAAGCTCGACCAAGTCAAAGCCTTCGCAGCGGTTATGAATACAATTATGTAGGCGTTTTGCCTTTGGATTAATCTACAGAGTTAGAATTATCTGGCAAAACGGCCCACTTTTGCTTCGCAAAACTGGTAACTGGTGCACAACGGGTGCGCATTAAGCTTAATCCAAATAATAAGCTTTATCTGGCGCACCGCTGCAAGTTTTGCTTCGCAAAACTTGAAAGATATTGTACACCGGCAACTTTTGTAGTTGATACACAAGCTGCCGGTTTTTACGCAGGAAAAAGCGGCGCTTTTCGCAGAATAAACCTTAACAGAAGATAAAGCTGTTGCGAAAAGACAAACTGGTAACTGGTGCGCAAAGGGTGCGGTGGCTGAGCGTAGTCGAAGCCACAATAAAATGAAAAATCGGTCACTTCGACTCCGCTCAGTGACCGATTTTCGCAATGACAAAGGCGCGTGCTTTGCACAGACCTACACTAGTTTTCACAAAGTGAAAACTAGCAGGGTTTGCCACATAAGCTTATTCATTGATTAGACCAAACGCAAACCCGGGGAGCGAGCGAAGCGAGTCTAACCACCAATTATCCCACGCGAGCAGTGAGACGGACGCAAGTAACGGATTTCCGCCAGAAAAGTTACTGCTCAATTACTAAAGGATTTACCGAGAACCAACTATGATTATTTTAATCGGCGGGTCGAGCCATGTGGGGAAAACACTTGTGTCGCAAAAGCTGCTTGAACGCACAGGCTTTCCGTATATGAGCCTTGACCACCTGAAAATGGGTTTTATCCGCACAAAGCGCACAGAGCTGACCGTAGAAGACGACTACGAAATGCGCTACTTTTTGTGGCCGTTCGCCGCGGAGATTATTAAAACCGCAATTGAAAACAACCAGAATCTCATTATAGAAGGCTGCTACATTCCGGGTGAATGGAAAGAAAGCTTTACACAGGATTATCTTTCAAAAATTTACTGCACATTCATAACAATGAGCGAAGAATATCTGCGAGAACATTTTGACCTTGTTGCTGACAAAGCAAGTGCAATCGAAAAGCGTATGCCCGAAGAACTTGATTTGGAGCGTCTCATTTTGTGCAGCAAAGAATTCAAAGATGACTGCAAAAAATTCGATATTCCAAATCTTGAAATTTCAAACACTTTCATGTTTGATGCCGACAAAATGGCAGACCATATCTTGCAACAAGCGCGCGCATGTGCACCAGCCTGTCATTATACGAGAGATTGTCGGGTCACGCCCGACAATGATAAAGCATCAGGCCAAACATAATCTATAAAAGCCCTGCAAATATGCACACATTACAGGGCTTTTATTTATTACAATAACTTGTTATACTGCTTTTCATATAGGAGATTATTATGGATTTGATTCCAAGCTTTTCAGTTGACCATTCGCGCCTTCTGCCGGGCGTTTACATCTCAAGAACAGATGTTCTTAACGGCAGCAAAATCACAACTTATGATATCCGCATGAAAAAACCGAACATTGAGCCTTGCGTTGATGTTGCGGCAATGCATACACTTGAGCATATTATTGCTACATACCTCCGCAACAACGCACAGTGGAAAGACAGCATTATCTACTGGGGACCGATGGGCTGCCTTACAGGCTTCTATCTCATCATCAAAGACCAGCAGCCATGCGAAGTAATCGGCAAGCTTATGATTGAAGCTTTTGAATATGCCGCAAACTTCAACGAGAAAGTGCCTGGCACAGATGCAGTAAACTGCGGAAACTACCTCATGCACAACATTCATTATGCACGCTACGAAGCCGCAAAATATGCTGAAATTTTGAAGACTTCGCCATGCTACGAATATCCGAAAGCCGAGCGCCTTGACACAGAAAAAGGCAAGTTCTTTGATTCATAAAGAAGCGCGCAATTCTATACCAAACCTAAAGCCTGTTCATTTCGAGCAGGCTTTTTTTTGCGCCCCTCGTCATTGCGAGCGAAGCGAAGCAATCCAACGATGTGCACAACCTTTAGGAGCAGATTGCTTCATCGCTGTGCTCCTCGCAATGACGAAGTGCGCGCGTCTGTACACCTGCCGGGCAATGACATTCGGTACTTTTCAGCGTATAGTGCCAGTCTTTACCAATTTGCATGAAATGCAAATTGGCAGGGTTTGCCGAACCAACATTTATTGTAGATTAAGCCCAAGCGCAAACCCGGTATATTTGTAGCCGAGGCCGTAGATTGTTTCTATGCAGTTTTCCGGGATCTTCTTTCTCAGGCGCTTTATGTGGCAGTCCACTGCCCTGTCATTCAGATAGGTGTCCTGCGGATACGCAATTTCGATAAGCTGCTCCCGCGAAAGAACCTCGTTCTTATGCTCAATAAAACTTTGCAAGATTCTGAATTCCGTTACAGTTAGCTCAACATCTTTTCCGCAGATTTTTGCGGTATAAGAAAGCAGATTAAGCTCAATGCCGTTTGATTTCAATATCTTAGAAGGCGCAGCTCCCACAGAACCAGAAGCATTACAGCGCCTTAAAATCACATGAATTCTTGCGATAAGTTCCTTTATAGAAAAAGGCTTGCAAAGATAATCATCTGCACCAAGTTCAAGCCCAAGAATCTTGTCAAATTCCTCATCGCGGCTTGTAAGAAAAATAACAGGCGTTTTTATGCCTGATTCGCGGAGCTTTCTAAGCAGAGTAATTCCGTCCATCACCGGCATCATAATATCCAGAACAAAAATATCTGGAAGCACCGTCATTTTGGAATTGTCTCTGCTTGCATAATCAAAAGCCTGCTGTCCGTCTGCAAATTCAATTACATCAAAACCATCTTTGGTAAGTGCTGTGCGGACTGCAAGACGGACATTTTTTTCGTCATCTACTAAAGCAACAGTCATGATTCAATTAAATCAGCATGTTCCATTTTTTTCAAGTTTGACCAGTCGATTTTGCTCGTCATAAACATGATTACGGCAAGAACAACAAAGGCAAAGATTGAGCCCATAAGAAGCGCATAGTCTTCTGACTGAAGGCAGCCGAGCAGATAACCGTAAAGGATTACGAAAATGCCAGCCATAACCGCACCGAGCTTATACTTCTTTGTAATCAGCGCCGTATAAAGCGAGACAAGAACACCAGAAGCAATTGCACCAATTATGTATGAAGAAATAAAAGATATATGCTCTGAAAGTGAAAGCAGCAGCAGAAAGAAAAGCACACTTGCCGCACCGCTAAGCAGATAGTTCACCGGATGAAGATTTATAGAAGCAAAAATTTCAAACATGAAAAGCACAATGAACGGAACAATTATAAACAAAAACGCATAAGTATTTGCCCGCTGTAGCTTCATATAAAGATTAACCGGCTGAATAAAATTAAAACCGATGCTGTGACTGCCGTCACCTGCGTCAAACGGAATATTCCATACAGCAGAAAAACCGTCTTCACTCAAAGTGCGTTCATCAGGCAGGTATGAATAGCCAGTAAAGCCGGGCGAAGCCCAGTCGCCATTTATAGCAAGCGTTGTGCTTGATGAATTAAGCCAAAAGTTCATGTTTTCTGCGCCTCTTATTTTAAAAGAAGCTGAAATTTTGTATTCGCTTATCGGCTTGACTACATAATTGGCAAGATTGCAGCATATTCCATTATTTTTGTAATAAGTTTCGTTTTCAGTTTTATTCACATTAAAAACAGGTCTTTCCATGATATTTCTGTCAGAAATCTTATAGATTAAATAAGCCTTTTCAGTGTAATAAATAGTAGACGGTGTATTCTGCGGAAGTGTCACATTTTTGAAACTGGCATTAACATTCAAAAGCCCTGTAAAAACCGGCGAAGAATATATGCCCAAAGTGCGTTTTTCTGAACTGAAACTACATTCATAATCTACAGATTCAGGGTAAATGCGGTAAACGCCGTCTTTCTGTTTTGTGGTGCGCTCGCCAAGATAATTTGTGTTATAAACTTCATACGGTATTTCAATTGCAAAACCTTCAGAATTGAATGTTCCGCCGGCAGAAGAATTGATGTCTGCAACAGCACCTTCATAAACGTTTTTGCGGTCTGTTATTTTTGAACCGATTACAACATTTGCCACAAGCAGCACCAGAATTACTGCGCCAATAAAAACCAATTTTGAAACAATGTTCTTGTTTTTCATAATAAAATCTCCTGAAAATCATAATTTTTTTGTCTGCGTTGATTTTCTATAAGAGAATCTTATTTATTAAATGTGTCAGAATTATGGCGGAAATGTGTTATTTTATGGGAATTTTTATAGGAATTGCAAAACAGAACTTCGCACCGCCGAGTTTTTCGCTTGCTGAAACACAAATCTCGCCTTCAAGAGAATCTGCTATTGCTCTTACAATTGAAAGCCCAAGCCCTGTGTGCGAAAAATCATTGTGGTTTTCGCTGCGTTCAGAATAAAAACGCTCAAAAATCTTTGAAAGCTGCTCACTGTTTACGCCTCTGCCGTTATCTTCAACAGCAAAACAAAACCTGCCGCCCTCTAAAACCGATGAAACAAAAACTTTTGAGCCGAAACTCATTGCATTGTCAATAAGATTTTCCGCAACTCTGTCAAAATAATCCTGCGGCAATGGAAGATTTATCTCATCTTTATTTGAAGAAAACTCAATATTCACAGACGGATATTTGTTTTTCAGCCGTTCAATTATATGCTTTGCACAACTGTTCACCGGAACGCTTGTATGCTCCTCTTCGATTATTCCGGCATCAATTTTTGAAATGTTCCGCACGCCGTTTAGCAAAGTCTGCAAATGAGAGACTTCATCAACAATTGCAGAAGCAAGCTCAGTTTTTTCATTTTCAGACAAATCACTGCTTCCAAGCAGCTCTGCCGAAGTTCTAATTGCCGTAAGCGGATTCTTGAATTCGTGCGCAATATCTGAAGAAAAAGCCTGGCTGAATTTTATGCGCCGGTTCAGGCGGTCTATAAGCGAGGTAAAAGCTCTTGAAAGCTCACCGATTTCATCGTGGCGTTTTTTGCCGGTAAAATCTGTAAAAAAGATTCTGCCCTTTTTATCCGCACATTCCGCCGCCTGCCTTGCAAGCTTTCTAAGCGGATACGAGATTCTGAAAGCAAGAAAAACTGCAATCAAAATTACAACGATTAACGAGCGCAAAAAGATTTTGCCCAAATCAAGGCGCAGCTCGTACAGATTCTGAAGAATTTTGTAAGTCGATCTGTTCACAAGAACAACGCCGCAGATTTTTTCGTTCTTAATAACAGGAATTGCCGAATAAAGCGTAACACTCACCTGCCCGCCGGAAGAAATTCTTGTAACAGCTCCGTATTTTCCGTCTAAAGCAGATTTGATTTCATCGCCGTCAAAAACTGACTTATTCGCATAAAAATCAGCAGTTTCATAAGGAACTACCGGCTCTCTTAAATACTTTCTATATATACGGATAGGAAAAGAAAACAAACGGTAAATAAAAGACTGCTCCGGCGATTTTAAAAGCTCATATTGGCTTGATTCCGTCCGCTTTGAAACAGAAGCTGAAGTCTCCGCAATATTTTCTGAAACAGAACTTGAATCGGCAACCATCATTCCGTTTTTGTCAAGAATGCGGATGCGGCAATCAAACCTGCCGTTCATGTTCTTAAGAAAAGCAATTGCAAAATCCTTATCGATTGTCTCTGATTCATTTGTTGCAAGAGCCGCAGAAACAAGACGCCCCTGCTGGACGTTTGAACTTTCCATCATCAAAAGCTGCTGCTTCTCATAAGTTTCAAGCGCCATCGTAATTGCAACCGGAATAAATGCAACAATTATGAGAAAAATCGAAATTTGCAGGCTTATGCTTAAATTAAAGTTTCTTTTCATGCTTTATAAAAGCTATATCATAATTCATGCTAAAAAAAAAGACCTGAAACGCCAGTTATCGCGATAATCAGCCACTTGTCGCGGGGAAAAGTACCTGCAAAATCAAGCCTGCTATACTGGCTTTGCAATCAGGGAGATTCAAGTTATAGTTTATCTATAATAAAACCCTGCTGTTGCAAAAACTAGCAAAAGGAGAACTTGTTGCGCACAGAAATCAAAATCGAAAAATGCGGAAAGCCTTTCTGTGTCATTCACGCAGAAACCGAAACCTCCGGTATTACCGCGGTCGCCGAGAAAATCCGCAGAATGGACGAAACCGGCAGAATGGCGGTAATTTCCGGCTGGGACGGCGATTACTGCATTCAAGTCAGGCAGGGCGATATTTTCAGAATCTACAGCATGAACAAAAAAGTTTATGTTGAAACTGAAAAAGAAACACTGCTTTTGAAAATGAGGCTCTATGAATTTGAACAGCTTGCCGAAAGCTGCGGCTGGACAGACTTCATAAGAATTTCAAATACGGATATTGCAAATTTTTCAAAAGTAACTGCACTGGACATGTCAATAACAGGTGTTGTCCGCATAAACTTTACAGACGGAAAAACTGCAATAGTTTCAAGAAGATATATGACAAAGATTAAGAACCAGCTTAATATGGTTCGCAATTAGGAGTAATACTATGTTGAAAGAAATAATTAAAAGAGCATCTTTAGGATTTATGATCGGTGTATTTATTGGTGAAACAATTCTGATTTTTGAGTCACTTTTAGCAGGTAACGGAAATTTCTACCCTATTTCTGCTTATCTTAGTACACACACAAATACAGAAATGGCTGCTGTTATCATTCAGTACTTTCTGTTCGGAATAATTGGAATAACATTTGCTTCATCTACAGTTATTTTTGAGCTTGACAACTGGAGCCTTCTTGCACAGACAGTGCTTCATTTTGTCATTACTTCGGTTGTAATGTATATTTCCGGCTTTTTATGCGGCTGGTTTCCTCACACAACAAGAAGCACAATTATATGGTTTGTTATTTTCATCATAATTTATGTAATAATGTGGATAAGTTTTACCATTTATTACAGAAAAGAAACAGAATCAATCAATGAAAGCTTAAAGAAACAGGCGTAAACCTGCTACAAAAATGACGGGAAAAGTCCTCTTTTGTGTCATTGCCGTGCGTGACACGGCAATCTACAAGAAGATGAAGTTTTAGAGATTCTCGGGTCAAGCCCGAGAATGACATTTTTCAGCGGCACTTCACAATGCCATTACGTAAATCTGGCATGGGTTTAGCTCGTCCCAAAGTTCCGGCATAACTTCAAATTCTTTAAAGCCCAGACTGCGGTAGAACAGGTTTGTCTTGTCGTAGCATTCGTACATGCCTAACTTGACTGTTTTTACCTGCATAAATGAATATCCGGAAGCGGCGGCAATTTTTTTTGCGGCTTCACATAGAGCGCGCCCTATACCTTTGCGGTGATATTCAGACAGCACGCCTAAAACAGCAATTTCAACTGTGTCTTTTCCAGTTTCTTTAAGACAGATAAAACCGTACGGTTCATTGTTCTCAATGTCAGCAAGCATAATCTGACCGCCACTGTCAGCAATCAAATGCTCACGCCCTTCTGGATTTTCAAACCAGACGGTCAGCTTCTCAAGCACAGTGCGTGCAATTTTTTGTTTTTGTGTGCTGTCTGTTATTTGTTCAATCATTATTGCGTCTTTTATTTGTTTTTGTCTTGAATGATAAGACGGCGCAGGGCTTCTACACCGACTGTGATTGCAAGCTCTGTGTCGTGTGCCTGTTTGTTCGGCAGCCCCTTTTTGGCGCGCTCCTGGTTTGCAACAACCAAAAAGCACGAACCTACACGCACGCGCAAAAACTGACCGGCAATAAATAAAGCCGCGCTTTCCATTTCTGAAGCAAGACAGCCCATTCTTAGCCACGCCTGCCACTTGTTTTCAAGCTCGTAACTTACCGGCATAATCTCCGGCTCATGCTGCCCAAAGAATGAGTCTTTGCACTGAACAACGCCTGTGTGGTGCGGCGCTTTCAACGCCCTTGCTGCATCGCGGAGCGCATTTACACAGTCTAAGTCTGCAACTGCCGGATATTCGATTGGCGCAAATTCGCGGCTTGTGCCTTCCATGCGGACAGCACCAGTAGCAATTACAATGTCGCCGCCCATTACGTCTTCCTGCATACCGCCGCAAGTGCCAACGCGGATAAACGTATGCGCGCCGCATTTTGCAAGCTCGTCAATCGCAATTGCCGCAGACGGACCGCCTATTCCAGTTGAAGTAACGCTTACAGGAACGCCTTCCAAAGTTCCAGTGTATGTAACATATTCGCGCACATCTGCAACAAGGTGCGCGTTCTCAAAATGCTCCGCAATCTTAGCGCACCGCTTCGGGTCGCCCGGCATTATCACATATTTTCCTATATCAGCAGGTCCAACCCCTGTGTGATACTGTTTTCCAGAACCTTCTGTGTAGTCTACCATTTCAATCTCCTTTTGAACTGTCATTCCCTGGCTTGACCAGGGAATCTTACCCGATTTGTCTAGCGAAGATTGTCGGGTCATGCCCGACAATGACACACTCTCGACACGTCAGCGACAATGCAAGCTTTGCGTATTATATCACATATTTTCAACTTTTAGAATGTGATTTTGCCTGTCGGAAATCCGTTACTTGCGTCCGACGTCCTGCTCTAATGGCAAGCCATGAGGCAGTCCGCGTCCGCAATTCACTACTTTCCGCCAGAAAAACTGCAATCTATAGCAATATACATCAACAAGAATCTACCGGAGTTGTTATTTTGTCAAAAAGCCGGAAAATACCCAGCCGTCAGTTTCTTCACCGCTGGCGCAGAAAATTTTAGGCTTTTCCTGAACATCAGAAGTTTCAGGCGGATTTTTCTGCCGTACTGGAATCCAAAAGCCATGATGACCGTCAATAAAATCATAGAACGGATAATGCGCATTTTCTGTCTGAATTAATTCAGTTCCGTCCTGCAGAAGCCCGACTTTTTCGCCCCATGGCGAATCTCTAAGCCTAAGACCTTCAGGCGAATTCACCTTCCATTCTGTACCTGCATTTTCTATATATTCAATTTCGCCTAAGTTTGAAACATGAATAAAATCAAAAAATGACGTATATGTTATTTTTCCAGACGGAACATCGTAAAAATCAAGCTTATACTGTCCGGGCTCTCTTATTGAAAAATCAAAAGAACAAATGCCGTCTATATCAGTTTTTGTTTTAACCCCAAGAAAAGGAACATAAAGCAGTTTTCCATCTGTATGATAACCGTAAGAAAAAACAGCCATAGTTCCCTCATCTGGAAAAGAACCGCCTTTTCCCCTATAAATCAAATGATACTTTGTATTAGGTTTAATACCGCGGTTTTCATTTAGCACAAACGGATTTTCGTATTCTTCTGAATAAACAACATACCCGCATGAAAGAGCTTTTCTTGTCAGTGTCTGTTCGGCAACAAGTTCGTCATTCTGACAATCTCTAAGACGGAATTTCCATTCATCGCTTTTTGAACAGATATTGCGGTTCTCAAAATAAACAGAAGCATGATAGCCTATTAAACCTGCGTTTTTTTCTTCATTAAAGTTTAGAGGTTTTTTGTCTTTGCAAATAAAGGTTTTGCCGTCATGCTCTGCTTCAATATATAATTCAGGCGTTTTTTCATAAACAGCTGTAGGAAGCATAACATGAAGATTAGTATCTTCAATAATGAATGTTATTAAAATATCTTTATAAGGTTCATCCGGCGGAAAGTAATCACCTTCAACACCAAAGATTCTGACAGACTGTTTTTCAATTTCTTTAGGTACATCATAAATCTCACCGGCTTCATACAAAGCGATGCCGCCTTTTTCGTAAAGACCTTCGCGCTGTTTGGCAAATTTTTCCATTGAAGGCGAGACGTTTTCCGGCTGATTTTCTGAAACCGCTTCAACCTGTCCTGTCTGGGCTGGCTGTGCTTCTGCTGTTTTTGTGTTTTCGGCTGTCGGCTTTGCTTTTGTACAACTGCCGAAAATTACAGCCGAAGCCAACATAAAAATGCCGAGCGTTTTTTCGATTTTGTTCACTTTTTTCATTTTTCTCCCATTTATACGTCAATTGCGAGGAGCAAAGCGACGTGGCAATCTGCACATGTGTAAGTCTTTACCAATTTACGCGAAGGTAAATTGGCAGGGTTTGCCGATTTAGCTAATTCCGTAGAACCAGCCTAGTCGCAAACCCGAGATTGCTTCGCTGCGCTCGCAATGACAGTTTATTATCTAATCTCTGTAGAAATTTATCAAACAGCCGGCAAGGATGATTTTGCGCTCGTCGTCGGTAAGGTCGCCGATTGAAAGCTCAAACTCGTTGACCGCACCACCCGCCTTGACAGCATAAGCCTTTATAGACGGAAGCTTGTCCTGCACCATTTTCTTTACGCCCGGAATAAACACATAGTCGCCGTTCGCAAAAGGCAGATTCTTGTCGCCGTCTTTGTAGATGAACGGAAGCATACCCCAGTTAATCAGGTTCGAGCGGTAGCGTTTTGTCGCATATTCGTTGGCGATATTAGCCGAAGCACCGAGAACGCGCTGGCATGAAGCAGCCTGTTCGCGGGCAGAGCCGTCGCCTGGTTTTACGGCAAAAATTGTTGAGCCGGTGCCTGCTTTTTCTGCGCGCTTGCCGAGTTCCGCGTCTTTTTTGCTCAAGGCGGCGACAGCGTTCTTGATTTCAGCCTTAACTTCGTCTGTAAGGTCGCGTACAGCTTTGGCGCGTCCGACATAAGCAGGGTCTTTGCGGCTCAAAGTGAATTCTGCAAGACCGAGCGGATTAGAGCGGAACGATGAAGTTTCGCCAGACGGAATAAGCTCGTCAGTTGTAGTTACCGGATCATGAATCTCGCTTACAACTTTGATTAAGAGATCATCGGCAAGGGCTTTCTGCTCAGGCCAGTCTTTGATGTTAGGGCCGAACTGAATTTCAACTTCAGGGTGAGCAAGGCCTTTTGAGTCGTAGACACGCTTTTCGTAGATTGACTTGTCAAAGTAGTATTTCTTGCCAGAGAATTCTGGCTCAAATTCTGTTGCGGCTGTAAGAAAGCCCTTGTTTGCGGCTGTTGCTGCAATTGAGCGTGCGTCCATAAGGGCAACGCTTGAAATCTGACCGTTCTGAATCTTTGAGCCTTCGCGGTTCGGGAAGTTTCTTGTTGAGTGGCGGATTGAGAAAGCGCCGTTTGCAGGTGTGTCGCCTGCACCGAAGCATGGACCGCAGAAAGCAGTCTTTACAATTGCGCCGGCGCCGATTAATGCGCTGAACGCACCGTTTTCCATAAGAGCCTTGTAGACAGGCATTGAAGCGGGATAAACATTAAGCAGGAATTTTCCGTTGCCGGAATCTTTGCCTTTAAGAATATCAGCAGCCGCGCAGATATTTTCGTAGCCGCCGCCGGCGCAGCCTGCGATTACACCCTGATCTACATAAAGCTTTCCGTCAATCACTTTGTTTTTAAGAGAGAAGTTTACCTTATCGCCGAATGAAACTTTTGCGCGTTTTTCTGTTTCATCAAGAATATCCATAAGATTTTTGTTGACTTCTTCTATAGTATATGCACAGCTTGGGTGGAACGGCATTGCAATCATCGGGCGGATTTCGCTCAAGTCGATTTCGATTGCGCCGTCGTAATATGCGCCGTCCTGCGGCTTAATCTCTTTATAAGCCTGTGGGCGTCCATGAATTGCGTACCATTCTTCGATTTTGGCGTCTGTTTCCCAAATTGAAGAAAGACAGGTTGTTTCGGTTGTCATAACATCAATACCAATGCGGAAGTCAGCCGAGAGATTTGCGACGCCCGGGCCGATAAATTCCATTACCTTGTTTTTAACAAAACCGCTTGCAAAAACTTCTTTGATGATTGCAAGCGCAACGTCCTGCGGGCCTACACCCGGAACAGGCGAACCTGTCAGATAAATTGCGACAATGCCCGGATAGTTTACGTCATAAGTCTTGCCCAAAAGCTGCTTTGCAAGCTCGCCGCCGCCCTCGCCGATTGCCATAGTGCCGAGCGCGCCGTAGCGTGTGTGGCTGTCTGAACCCAAAATCATTGCGCCGCATTCTGCGAGCATTTCGCGCGCAAACTGATGAATTACAGCCTGATGTGGCGGAACATAGATTCCGCCGTATTTCTGGGCACATGTCAAACCGAACATGTGGTCGTCTTCGTTGATTGTACCGCCGACAGCGCAGAGCGAGTTGTGGCAGTTTGTAAGCACATAAGGAATAGGAAACTTTTCCAAGCCAGAGGCGCGCGCCGTCTGAATAATACCGACATAAGTAATATCGTGCGAAGTAATTTTGTCGAATTTAATCTTTAATTTTGATTCGTCGCCGCTCGTATTGTGTTTCTGCAAAATAGAATAAGCCAAAGTTTTTTTTGCGCCGTCAGCAGAAGGTGCATCAGCGGCAGTAAGTTTTCCGTTTTTGTAAATTGCGCCAGTTTCCCAGAGTTTCATTGTAAGTTCCTTGTTTTAATTGAATCAAACCCGAAGCAAGTTCGGGCTTACAGGCTTCAGAATATCATATTTAGGGTGTATTGGGAACAAGATAAGCTAAAAATTTGAAATTGCACGAATTATTAGCTCATTCAATTGAATAATGTGTTATGATTGTACCGGTTATCATCAATAGATTGAAGCCTGACAATAAGCTTTTAAACTAATTCTTTATTTACAGCAGACGGCACACAAAAATATAATGGATAAATCCGCCGCGGAAAACGGCTTTTAGCAAACCAAGAATGCGGCGGGCAATTTATAAGGGCTAAAAAAATGCTTAAAAACTTGATTATCAGACCGGAGCGGCCTGATGACTATAAAAAGACCGAATTAATGACCATGCGGAGCTTCTGGAACAAGTATTTTCCGGGCTGTGTTGAGCACAATATGCTCAGAGTCATAAGAGCTTCGGCAGACTATCTGCCTGAAATAAGCCGTATTGCCGAAGTTGACGGGAAAATTGCCGGAGCTGTTTATTACACAAAAGCCTGGATTACAGACGCCCCGGACACTGACGGTAAAGCCGACACCCGCAAAAAAGAAGTTGCAATGCTCGGGCCGCTGGCGGTTGAACCAACCCTAGAAGGAAATGACATAGGCGGTGCTTTGCTCCGTGAAACTATACAGCTTGCCAAAAACGCCGGAATTGCCGGAATAATTCTTGCCGGAGAACCAGACTATTACCCTAAGTTTGGCTTTAAACGCTGTGCAGACTTCGGCATAACTGACGGCGAAGGCAACAGCTACGACGCGTATATGTGCTTTCCGCTAAATGATGATTTTGCTTCATTCAAGGGGCATTTTGTAGAAAGCGCAGATTTTGCCAAGATTTCAGACCAAGGCGCGCTCGAAAAAATCAGCAGAGAATTTCCGTCTTACCGCAAAGTAAAGGTTCAGGAAGGCTTTATGCAGATTTTTAAAGAACATCTCGGGGTTGTGGAATCTGTAAAAGATGACGTGTATATGGTGCGCTATTGGGAGCTTCTTATTCCGTGCCGCCTTGGTGACAACATAACAGAAAAACCCTCAGCCGGAAGTGATGTTCAATTTGACTGGAACCACAAAGCAAAAGACGGATCAAAAATAACCAAGGTTATTAAGAATCTGCTTTCAGAAAGGATTGGATAATGGCAAAAGAAATACAACCAGAAGAAACAACAAGAGCTGCGGCATACAAACTTTGGCTGAAAGCACCGAATCCGATGGTAACATTTTTTAAGAAGCTTGATATCACAAATCTTGTAAAAATCAGCAGAAAGAAAAAGCTGAAGTTCAACATGCTTCTTGATTACTGCATTGGAAAAGCTGCTTTTTGCGTAAAAGAGTTTTTCATTCTTCCAGTCGGTGACAAATTGATTCAGTACGATAAAATTGCGGTGAATACAATTGTAAAGAACAAAAACGGTGAAGTTAATTCCTGTGATATTATGTTCTCAAATGATTTAGTGACCTTCAATCAGGAATATCTGAAATATACTGCTGAAGCTGCTGAAAATTGCACAGACAGAGATTTATCTGCTGTCTGCATGGTCATCGGTACATCAGCAATTGTTGATACAGAAATTGACGGCGCAGTGGGTATGCACAGTGATTTCAATAATCCGTTTCTGATTTGGGGACGCTACACAAAAAAGCTTTTCCACTATTATCTGATGCTGTCGTTTCAATTTCATCATACGCAGATGGACGGCGCTCATGCAGGAAAATTTCTTGCAAATTTGCAGAACGAGATTAACAGCTTAATTATCTGACAAGACGCTTAACTAAGGAAAGAATATGGAAAACAAATTTGAAATCTGGAATAAAAATAGCAGCGGAATTCTCACAGAAGAGCCGCTCTTATTAAGTGCCTGCAAAGCAGGACAGTTCGGGTCTGTTTTCTCTTATTCTGAAGGCTGCGTCTGCAAAGCTTTATTCACATATTTATGCGGAAAACCGGACAGGCGTTTTTTTGAAGAACATCAGGAACTGTTTTATGCAAACTGGCTTGTATGCATGAGCACTGAATGGGAAAGCTTTATCAAAGCTCTGCACATTCAAATTGCTTTCCGCCGGGAACTTATGTCGCCGCTTTGCAGTGAATCACAAAAGCAGTTAAAGCCGTTGCCTGAAGGCTACAGCATAACTCCGTTTACGCAAGCGGTTTTTGAAGCACATCCTTTTGATCATGGAAAAAACTACAGAGATTTTCAGGATTTTTCAAAAACAGGCGTTGGCGCTGCGGTACTTTACGGCGGAAAGGTTGTTGCAGCAGCTTCAAGTTTTCTGACTTATAACGGCCATGTAGAGCTTGATATTTCTACAGAACCTGAACATCAGAAACGCGGGCTTGCAGACCACTGCACCGCTGAAGTTATGCGTCAGTGCTGCAAAAAGAAGCTGACAATGCATTGGGACGCGCAGAACCCGGTATCTGCAAATCTGGCAAAAAGTCATGGTTTTAAAGCTTTGTCAGAATACGCTGTATATTGTTTGTAAAACTTAATAAAGGAAAAAAAGAAAATGCTAGAAAAAATGGGAGATTTTTTTGATGCCCGTACGGAAGGCTACGAAGAGCATCAGCTTAATACTATAGACTTTGCACAGGAGTTTTATCCGTTTACGGCAGGGTGTCTGCCTAAAGAAACCGGCGCTAAGATTTTGGATTTAGGCTGCGGCACAGGGCTTGAGCTTGACGAGTTCTTTGCCCTGAATCCGGAAGCAAAGGTAACCGGCATAGATCTTGCAGCCGGTATGCTCAATGCACTGAAAAAGAAATTCAGCGGCAAAGATATTACTCTGATTTTGGGCTCATACTTTGAAGTGCCTTTCGGCGAGGCTCTGTTTGACGCGGCTGTGTCGGTTGAATCACTGCATCATTTCACAAAAGAAGAAAAGATTCCGCTTTACACCAAACTAAAGGCTGCCTTGAAAAGCGGCGGTTATTTCATTCTGACAGATTATTTTGCAATGACTGAAGAAGAAGAAACCGCCCGGAGGCAGGAACTGCTCCGTTTGCGAAAAGAGCAGAATCTGCCCGACGGTGAGTTCTATCACTATGATACACCGCTGACTGTTGAGCATGAAAAAGAGGCATTGCTGGCAGCCGGCTTTTCAAAAGTAGAAGTGCTCAAAAACTGGGATCATACTTATACGCTTAAAGCGGAAGCGTAAGGTTTAACGGGAGAAGAAAATGCTTAAACTAAAAAGACTCTATATAGAAGATAAAGAAGCTATTACAAGCGTATTTACCGGCGTCTTTACAAAAGAACCCTGGAATGATGACTGGTCGGACAAAAACCAGCTTGATATGTACATAAATGACCTTGTCGGTCAGGGCTATTCTTTGACTTACGGTTTGTACGATGATGATGAGCTCATTGGAATTGCTCTGGGGTATATAAAGCACTGGTATTCGGGAACAGAATATATCATCAACGAATTCTGTATAAAGACCGAGCGGCAGGGCTCAGGTGCAGGCTCTTTCTTTATTGCTGAAATTGAAAAAGCAATTAAAGAACTTGGGCTAAAGCAGATTTTTTTGCTGACAGACTCGAATGTTCCGGCTTATCATTTTTATAAGAAAAACGGATTTGTTGAGTGTACGACAAATGTGGCTTTTTCCAAATATTTTGGCAACTAATGGAGAAAAAAATGGAACTTAAAAAATTATCTGAACATATCTGGTACATGCCGTTTGAATCTGAAAGAGACCGTCCGAACCTTGGTTATGTAAAAGGCAAAAACTGGAGCTTAGCTATAGATGCAGGACATTCTGCATCTCATGTAAAAGAATTTTACGCTCTTTTAGAGAAAGCACGTCTGCCACTGCCCTCGCTTACTGTGCTTACCCACTGGCACTGGGATCACACTTTTGGTATGCACGCTGTAAACGGCTTATGTCTTGCAAATGAAAGGACAAACAAGCACCTCGTTGAATGCAGGCGAAAAATTGAAGCAAACGGCACAAGCGAATTTCTTGCTCTTGATGAAAGCATCAGAAAAGAATACGCAGATGGCAAAAAAGTGGTTGTCTCTTTGGCAGACATGCTGTTTTCCGGCGAAATGACACTTGACCTTGGCGGCTGCACAGTTCGAATTGTTGAAAGTGAGGCTCCGCACACTGAGGATTCTACACTTGTATATGTGGCTGAAGACAAAGTGCTTTTCATGGGAGACTCCACTTGCGATGATTTTATGACAGGAATCAAAGACAAGGAAAAGTGCAAGAAACTCGAAGCTAAAATCAAATCGCTTAATCCGGAGATTTGCATGGAAGGTCACTGGGTTCCTGTAGATACAGCAGATACGCTTGATGACTTGATGTCTTTTTCTTAAGGACTAATTATGATTGAAGATTTTAATCTGCCGAAAAAAATCAAAGCACTTGTCTTGGGCAAAAATTACACGTCTGATGATATCGGAAAGTCGCAGGCAAAGGTGCTGATGTTTGATGACTGTGTGCTCAAGACAGAAAAAGCTTCTACGAAAAATGATGAAACTGTAAAGGTGATGCGCTGGCTGGAAGGAAAGATTCCGGTTCCAAAAGTTATTGCTTATGAAAAGGATGAAGCAACTGGTCTTCAATACCTTCTTATGAGTAAGGTTCCCGGCATTATGAGCTGTGATGATTACTATATGTCACGGCCAAATGAGCTTTGCCAACATCTTGCCGAGGCTCTTAAGCTTTTGTGGAGTGTAGATATTTCTGACTGCCCTCGCAAAATAACGCTTGAAGATAAGCTTAAAGAAGCAAGATATCGTGTTGAAAACAATCTTATAGATGTGGATGACGCTGAGCCAGAAACCTTTGGTCCTGCTGGTTTTGAAAATCCTGTGGAATTGCTTGAATGGCTGGAAGCAAACCGCCCGACATATGAGCCGGTTTTGTCTCACGGAGATTGTTGTTTGCCAAATATTTTTATAGATGGCAACAAGCCTGGCGGTTTCATTGACCTTGGTGATACTGGTGCTGGCGACAAATGGCTGGACATTGCACTCTGCTATCGAAGCCTTAAACACAACGCAGACGGAACCTGGGGCAAAAAGATTTATTCTGATTTTAAGGCCGAGTTATTATTTGATGCTCTTGGCATCAAACCTGACTGGGATAAAATCAAATATTACATTTTGCTGTATGAACTATTTTAATAAATAACCGTCATCCTGAACTTGTTTCAGGATCTATAATTAGGATTCCGAAATAAATTCGGAATGACACCTCAAGAGGAAGATTATGAACATTACAACAAAACAATTTCAAATATTATCAGATATAAATCTCGTATGGGATTTTCTTGTAGACACTTACGACTGGAAAAATGCCAGTGGACGGCCGGCTCCGTTTTTTGAATATGCGCTCCGTTCTTCTTGGATGGATTCGTCATATTCGTTTTTGAACAGATTCTGGTTCGATGGCGATAAGGTTGTTGCCTTTGTTTATTACGAAGCACCGGTGACCGACATTTATTTCAATGTTCGCAAGGGTTATGAGTTTCTTGCTGAAGAATTGATTGATTATGCAATCAGCACTATGCCCCACTTTGGCGGCGAGCAGCAGTTTGTTTTTTCTGATGGTCAGCAATTCTTAAAGGAAGTTACAGCAAAGCGTGGCTTCAAACAGGTTTATGAATATGAAGACATGATTTTTGATTTTCAAAATGAACTGAATTACGAACTGCCTGCGGGCTATCATTTTGTGGAGCAAAAGGATATTGATATCGTAAAATGTTCAAAGCTCTGCTGGTATGGATTTGGTCATGGCGAGCGTGGTGAGTTTAAAGACTGGGACAAATATGATGATTCTCTGGAATGGACACCCGCAAAATCGCATAAAAGTGGCTGGGGTTCTTTCATCTCGCCTTCCCCACATGAAACACCAGAATACAATATCATCATAGCAGATGAAAATGAAGAATATGTGTGTTTCTCTGGCATGTGGTGGGTTCCTCAAAATCACCTTGCTTATATGGAACCGCTTTGCACTCACCCGGACCACCGTAAACGTGGCTTGGCCGCTGCTGCTCTTACAAAGCATTACCGCACGCTTAAACCTCTCGGCGCAACCCACATGACCGGCGGCGAAGATCCGTTTTACAAGAAAATCGGCTACGGAAAAGGCTGGCACTGGACAATATGGGGAAAATAATATGGAATATACAATTGTAAATTACAGCAAGCTTAACGAAAACCAGAGAAAACAAGCTGTCGAACTTTTTATGGAAGGCTTCGGGCACATGATGACGTTTTCAAAAGACGGCGCATTAATCCGAAGCCTTTTAGCCGAAATCTTTGATCCTGAGCTTTTCAGGTGTTACGTTGAAGGCGAAAAAGTCCTTGGCTTAATCGGAATCGCGACAAACGAAGTGCGCCCGCTGAATTTCAGGCTGGAACCTTGCGTAAAATACTTTGGAAATATGCGCGGCAAAATGATCAGTAACCAGATGAACAGCATCTTTCAAAAGCCCGTCGTAGAATCAGCAGATGAACTTTATATTGACGTTCTGGTAACAAGCGGTGAAACGCGGCGCAAAGGAGTGGGTTCGGCGCTTCTGAATCATGCTTTCGCGCAAAAAGGCTATAACACTTTTTATGTCCACGTTTTTTCAAAGAACCTGCCGGCTATAAAGCTGTACGAGAAAAACGGCTTTGTTGTTGAAAAACGCGAGAAGTTTTCTTTGATGCGCCTGCTGGGCAACGGCTACCCTGTAAAAATGAAGAAATTGAAGTAACTGGCTGCAATGTGCATTTCACCCTTTAGTTTTTGCATCTTACCTTTTTGCACATTGCAGATTCAGCAATCATAACTTATACTAAAACCATGAAAAGAATCATTTATTTATTAATTCAATGTACCTGGGGATTAGGACAGACACTCATCGGCTTGTTGTTTTTCTTAATCCATATCAATAAGCCGCATAAGTTCTACAGATGTGCAATTCAAACACAATGGAATGACCGCTGGGCAGGCTTGAGTCTCGGTCCTTTCATTTTCGTTCCAAACAACGAGGGCGATTATTTTACAGGAGCCAGAGTACACGAGTACGGCCACACAATTCAGTCGCTTGTTCTTGGCCCTTTGTACGCTTTTGTTGGAATCGTTTCTGTTGGCTGGGGAAGCGTAATTTATCCTATTCTGAAACATCAGGAAAAATACAAGGATTTGCCGTATACAAAGTGCTTTGTTGAATACAACGCAAGCTGGCTTGGTGAAAAAGTAACCGGCGAAAAAGCAGTGTGGTAAATAGGCAGAAAATGTGCGGTGTTTGCGAAAGAATTCAGATGATCAAGGACGGTACAAATCCTTACTTCGTAAAAGAACTGGAAACCGGATATGTTGTAATCGGAGACTTTCAGCATTTTAAGGGCTATACGCTGTTCATCTATAAGGATCATGCTGTTGAGCTATTCGATCTGGAGCCGGCTGTCAGAGCAAAGCATCTTGAGGAAATGACGGTTGTAGCTCAGGCTGTAAAAAATGCTTTCGGTGCTGAAAAGATGAATTATGAATGTCTTGGCAACGGTAAAGGTGGCGCTCATATCCACTGGCACCTGTTTCCCCGGAAAGCCGGAGATCTTGGAGAGTACGGCAATAAAGGGAAAGGTCCGGTATGGTGGTATCCGATGGAAAAAATGTACGCAAATTCTGAAAGACCCGGCGAAGAAGAACTGAAAAAGATGAAGCAGCAATTGCTCAAAGAACTTGCTAAGCTGTTATAAAGGGAGTTAAAAAATGTCAACACCAATTGAAAACTATCGGAAAATGGTAGAGCAGCCTTGGGGCAAGATTTTCTACGATGTAATCTTTAATCAGCTGAAATTCCAAAACGAGAAACGGCTTAAGATTCTGGATTTTGGAGCTGGCTTTTGTATCACAGCCATGCACTATGGAAAAAATCATGATGTAACAGCCTTAGAGCCGAATGAAGAAATGTACAACCTTCGTTTTGAAAGCAACGACTATTCTTTGATTACTCAGGGGCTTGACTATTTGAAAAGTGTTGAAGACAACACTTATGATGTTGTTCTCTGCCACAACGTGCTGGAATATGTTGAAAACAAAAACGAAATTCTTGCAGAATTGAAGCGGGTTTTAAAACCCGGCGGTCACTTATCAATCATAAAGCACAATCTTTACGGTCGTGTTTATGGTTGTGCTGTATTAACAGACAATCCAAAGGCTGCACTGGACCTCTTAAACGAAAAACCAGAAGAAAGCATGTTTGGAAACCGCGATGTTTACACCAACGAGTATCTTACAGATTTTTTCGGTAATGAAATGAAACTGACAGAGCTCTACGGAATCCGCGCCTTTTACGGCCTTTCATCAAATAACGAAATCAAATACACCGACGAATGGTACAACTCTATGCTTGAACTTGAACTACGCGTCGGCAAAATTGAAGAGTTCATAAAAGTATCGTTTTTTAATCATCTGATTTTTGAAAAGATATAATGTGGATTTTACCTTTTTGACACATTGCAGATGATCAATTTTTTTTTTTGAATTTTTAGTTTAACGGGGGAAAAAGATGTCATATATAAAAGTTTGTGGAAAACAGATTTATTACGAAGAATACGGAAAGTCAAACTCTCCGACTGTGGTTTATATGCATGGAGGTCCTGGAGAAAGCTGTCTGACCTACAGCTATGCAGCACAAAAGCTCGGCGAAAAGCTTCATGTTATCAGTTTTGATCAGTATGGTGTATTTCGTTCTGATGCGTTGGATGAAAACTCAAATGCAGATGTAAAATATCATGTTGAGTTGATTGAACAGATGCGTAATGCCCTTGGAATAAAAAGTTGGATTCCCTTGGGACATTCATTTGGCGGGATGCTTGCCTGTCTTTATGCAAGCATGTTTCCAGAAAGTACAGATGCAGTAATTTATGACTGTCCAATGTGGAGTGCGCTTTATACAGCCCATGCAATGGCAAACGCAACTCTTCCATATTTTGAGAAAAATCAAATTGCTGACAAAATTAAGAAGTGTCGTGAAATTCTAAATGACAGTATTTCTCCAAAAAAAGCATTCTTTACAGCACTTGAAATCTTGAATATGGATGAAGGTTTAAGCAAATTTTGTCATGTAATTTCAAAAGAACAATATGAGGGATATCTTGATGAGCATATTCCAGAGCCACATGTGCCTAATGACTGTTGGACGAAATATCAAACTTTCCAGAAAAAACTTTTTGATTCAGTTGATTTTTATGAAGATTATCTTCCTTGTATTCAAAAAATACATCAGCCACAGTTTCTTATTGTAGGTGAATATGATATGACTTGCGGAAAAGACGAAATTGAATGGTTTAAAAATCACGCAAAAACTGAACAAGTCAGAATTGTTACAAATAGTGCGCACCTTACATGGTTTGAGCATCCAGATGAATACACAAAGATGATTTTTGATTTTATAAAAAAATATGGTAGAGAAAATGGAATTCAGAAAAATTTTTGACACAATCCCGGAAGAGTTTGATAAATACCGCCCTCGCTACAGCAAGGAGCTTTTTGATAATCTGATTGATTATGCAAAAATTGGAGAAGGAAAATCCGTTCTGGAGCTTGGACCTGGAACTGGGCAGGCAACCGAACCGATTTTGAATACAGGCTGCGACTATCATGCAATTGAACTTGGCGAACATCTTTTTGAAAAAATGAAAAGTAAGTTTGGAAGCCGTGCTAATTTTGATATTGTAAATGATGATTTTATTACTCATGATTTTGGAAATCAGACGTTTGATATGATTTATTCCGCTGCGACAATTCAGTGGATTCCAGAAGAAATTGCATTTTCAAAAACCTTCAACCTGCTGAAGTCCGGCGGTACACTTGCAATGCTCCTGACCAAATCTGATTACAGGGCCCCAAATCCAAGACTTGCCGATAAAATCCAGAAAATTTACGATGAATATTTTAAGCCCACCGAGCAGTACACCCATGGACATTTCCGCTACGAAAACGCGACCGCATACGGCTACACAAATTTTGAATGCCGCGAATTTTACGGCAAACGCGAAATGACCGCCGATGAATACGTTGCTTTTAGCGGAACTCATTGCGACCACATAGTAATTGAAGAACCATACCGGACACCTTTTTTTGAAGGCCTGCGCAATGCAGTTTTGGAAGAAGGCAACAAAATAGTTTTCAATGACACCTATGTTATGTATCTGGCAAAAAAGGGCTAAAACTGAATGATAAAAAATCTTTTCTTCGATGTCGGATATACTCTTGTAAATGAAGACGCGGTTTGGAAGAAGCGCTGCAAAGATCAGGCTGCGACCGATGAAGCTAAAAAGCTCGGCATAACTGCAGAAGATATTTATCACGAAATTGAAAAGGCAACAATTGAAGGGCTTCCGCAATTTCGTACTGTAATTGAGCGATTTCATTTTTCACAGATGGTGCCTTATCATCATGAACTTGAAACTATGTATGAAGAGGCTCCGCAGGTACTGAGCGCCCTGTCACAAAAATACGAGCTTGGTGTAATTGCAAATCAGGCAGATGGATTAAGAGAGCGTCTTGAAAGCTTTGGGATTCTCAAATATTTTAAATATGTAATATCGTCGTGGGATGTCAAAGTGATGAAGCCTGATATCCGTATTTTTGAGTACGCACTAAAAGCTGCCGGGTGTCAGCCTCAGGATGCTGTTATGATTGGAGACAGAATTGATAACGACACTGCCCCAGCGCAATCTCTAGGCATGAAAGCAGTATGGATTAAACAAGGCTTTGGAAAACTTCAGACAGGACTTGCAGCAGCAAATCCTCCTGATTATGAAGTGGATAATCTGACAGAGCTGTTGAACATTTTTAGTTAGAATAAAATACCATATTGCGTAAGTGCGCAATATGGTATTAATTTAAGAAATAAGAGATTAAGAATGAAAAAACTTCAATTAAAAAACGATGACTATCTTGGTTATGTAAAAAAACTTCGACATGCTTGTCGTGGTATTGTTGTAAATGACGGCAAGGTTCTTTTGGGTTATGAGGAAAACAACAACAAGTATATTATTCCCGGCGGCGGAGTTGAAAACGGCGAAACTTATGAACAGTGCTGCAAACGCGAACTGCTGGAAGAAACCGGAATGCAGGTTCGGCCAAAAGAAGAATATCTGGAAATCGAAGAACTGTTTTTAGACTGGCGCCATATCAATCACTATTTTGTTTGTGAACTTATAAAAGACACAGGCTGCGTTCATCTTACTGAGGGCGAAAAAAATGCCGGCGTTACATTCAAGTGGCTTCCAATGGAGCAGGCGCTTGATATTTTTGGCCGCTACGAAGAATTTCATAAAACGAATATTGCTGATTTTGGCTTGTATAGACGTGAGTATTATGCATTAAAAGAATATTGCTCTATAATAAAATAATGCGGTCAGAAATCTCAATTTTAATTTCACAGCTTTTTGAAATTCTATCGCTTGGGGAAGTGATGATTCCCATTACCCCGGTGTCTGGTGGATTTATGCACAGGATGTATAAGGCGTGCACAGCGAGCCATACTTATGCCGTAAAGCATCTGAATCCGGAAATTATGAAACGATCGGATGCAATGAACATTACAAAAAGGCTGAGCGACTTGAAGCAATTTTAGAAAATGCTGGAATTTCAATTGTGCCTGCTATCACTTTTAATGGAAAAAAGATGCAGGAGTTTCAAGGGAATTACTTTTACATTTTTGACTGGCATAACGGAAGCATAACTGATTGGAATAATATCACACCTGAGCAATGCTGGAAGGCAGGAAATATTCAGGGAAGAATTCATGCAATTAAGATTGGACGCATCGAAGCGACAGAGTTTATCGAACCGGAACTTAGCGCAATTGACTGGAATGAATATCTCGAGAAGGCAATTTCATCTTTGACTAGTGTAACGGTCAAGGAAGTCGAATCTCTTTTAAAACAAAATCTCCCTCTCCTTGAATACGCACAGACCGAGCTAAACAAGGCCCACAAATCACTCCCGAACATCACAACAATCATCGACGAAGACATGGATCCAAAAAATGTAATGTGGGAAAACGGCGAACCTGTTGTAATAGACCTTGAATGCCTTGATTACGGAAATCCAGTTTCGAGCGCAATTCAACTTTCGCTCCAGTGGTCGGGAATAACTCTCTGCAATTATGACGCAGAAAAACAAAAGTCATTTTTTCAAGGTTTCCTCGCAGCCTACGACAATGGCTTTAGAGATTACAAAAGTGTCTTTGGCCTCACCTACACCTGGATTGAATGGCTGGAATATAATATTCAAAGGGCACTTGGTGCCTGCCAGGATAAGGCTGAACAAGAGATGGGGCTCACCGAAGTAAAAAACACAATCAATAGAATTAAATATATTCGTGAAATAGAAGAAAAAATAAAAGAAAATCTTCAATTATTCAAATAGCCTGAAATTCGAGTTTTCATGCTAAACGGATTCTAAAATAATTTTTATAGTAATCCAGGTTCCTGTTTAGCATGAAAGCAACAATACTGTAAAAAAAATGTCTGAACATTCCGGCAGTAGACCTTGCTTTATGA
>JAGAAX010000027.1 GCA_017614995.1 Spirochaetaceae bacterium | reverse complement strand
GGAATTTATGAAAAACAATCCCGGAAAGATTGTGAATTTCAAGGTTACTGGCACAGATATTTCGACAAACGTGCTTGATAAGGCTTATAACGCAGTCTATGACCTTGATCTTGTTGAACAGCTTCCAATGCATTTGAAAAAATCATATTTTTTGAAGTGCACAAACCGGGAGATGAACTGCGCGCGCATAAAGCCTGAACTTAGAAAACACGTTTCTTTCAAAAGGCTCAATTTTATGGACGCCGATTTCCGTATGCCGGAAGTATATGATATTATTTTCTGCCGGAATGTGCTGATTTATTTTGATAAGGCAACACAGGAAAAAGTTATCATGAAATTTATGAAATATCTTCAACCTGAAGGCTACTTGTTTTTGGGTCATTCAGAAACCATATTTTCAATGGATCTGCCTTTGCGCACTTGTATTCCAACTGTCTATAAAAAGGTGATTAAAGCGCTATGATTAAAGTGATGATTATTGATGATTCAGCCGTTGTGCGCGAAACTTTGACAAATATTCTCTCTAATGGAAAAGACTTTGAGGTAATTGCCACAGCAGGCGACCCGCTGATTGCGCAGAAAAAGCTAGAAACGCTTGAGCCTGATGTTATTGTGCTTGACATAGAAATGCCGCGCATGGACGGCATTACATTTTTGCGCCAGCTTATGAGCACAAAGCCTGTTCCGGTTGTCATCTGCTCAAGCATGATTGAGGACGGCTCTGACAACGCGCTTCACGCAATGCAGTACGGCGCCGTTGAATTGATTCAGAAGCCTAAAATGGGCACAAAGCGCTTTTTAGAAGAATCAAGCATTCACATCTGCGACGCCATTAAAGCCGCGTATCTTGCCAAAAACAAGGTTAAGCGTATAACGCAAAATGCAGGCGAAGCTTTTAAGCCGACAGCGGTTCAGCCGAAGCTCAGCGCCGACGTAATAATGGAAAAGCCAGACCCGAATCATCTGGTGCTCGACACAACCGAAAAAGTTGTTGTTGTCGGCGCTTCAACCGGCGGCACAGAAGCCCTGCGTGTTTTTCTTGAGATGCTGCCTGTAAACGCTCCGGGCATGGTAATTGTTCAGCACATGCCCGAAAACTTTACAAGGTCTTTTGCTGAAAGACTCGATACACTGTGCAAAGTCAATGTAAAAGAGGCAGAGGACAACGATTCTGTTGTACGCGGGCGTGTACTTATTGCACCCGGAAACAAGCACACTCTTTTAAAGAGAAGCGGCGCGAGATATTATGTAGAAGTCAAAGACGGCCCGCTCGTTTCAAGGCACAGACCTTCAGTTGACGTGCTTTTCCGCTCTGCATCGCGCTACGCCGGCAAAAATGCGGTGGGCGTAATTATGACGGGCATGGGCGACGACGGCGCAAAAGGAATGCTTGAAATGCACGAGATGGGGGCTTATAATATTGCACAGGACGAAAAATCCTGCGTTGTTTTCGGTATGCCGGCAGAAGCAATCAAGCTGAATGCCGCCGACGAAGTTGTAAGTCTTGAAAAAATTGCAGAAGAAGTAATGCGCCATTGCAGTTAATATGGTATAATATCAGCAGTTATCTGTTGTACATCATAGAAAGGCATCTGTTTTAAGGAGGAAAAGATGGCTAAGAAAATTTTGATTGTCGATGACTCGATTTCAATCCGCAAAAGCATTTCTTTTGTATTGGCAGAAGAAGGCTACGAAGTTGTAGAAGCAGAAGACGGTTTGGATGGTCTTAAGAAAGCAGAAGCTTCACAATGCAATCTGGTTATTACTGATATAAATATGCCAAATATGAATGGAATTGAGCTTATAAAAGCTCTGCGCGAAAAGCCTGAGTACAAGTTTGTTCCAATCATTGCATTGACCACAGAAAGTCAGGACGGCAAAATGCAGGAAGGCAAAGCCGCTGGTGCAACCGGCTGGATTGTAAAGCCGTTTACAACTGAAAAGCTTTCTGCAATCGTAAAGAAAGTTCTTGGCTAAACGCCTGAAAACTACAAGCTTGACGGATAAGCACTATCCGTCAAGTTCTTCTATTTCTTCTTTGGATTCTTCAGTCCGCTCTCTTTTTAATACAATAAAAGTTACATCGTCTTCTCTAGGTACAGAAAGTGTATGATGCTTCAACTCAGTAAGCAGAATATCCATAATTTCACGCGCTGTCCTTTCGGAATTTTTTACAAGCAAATCTGACACGCGCTCTTTGCCGAACTGCTCCTGCGCCGCGTTCGCCGTCTCAACAAGCCCGTCCGTATAAAGCAGAAGAATGTCGCCGGGCTTCATATTAAAAGAAATAAGCGGAAAAGAGATTTCTATTCCCTTTATGCCGATTGCGCCGTACTGCTTTGACGTGTCTGCGGCACACAGGCAGCTTACGCTGTTTTTTTCAGCCGAAAACAGCATTGGATATGGATGTCCGGCATTTGCAAGCTCAATGCGGCAGCTTCCGTTTTTATGAAAAGCACCTATTTTTAAGAGCAGACCGGTCAGATAATTGTCAACATTTCCCTTCTCTTTTATGAGCACATCGTTCACTTTTTCTAAGATTTTAGAAACAGATTCACACTGCTTGCAGCCGTCTGTGTAAAGGCGCAGAACCGTAGCTTTTGCAAGCATCGTAATCAAGCTTGCGGCAATGCCATGCCCAGAAACATCAAAAAGCGAAACGCCGGTAAGCTTTCCGCCCTGCATATAATAGTCGTAAAAATCTCCGGAAACCGAAGAAAGCGGCTCGTAGCAGACCGCAATATCCCAGCCGGAAAAACCCTTTGTGATGCCGGGCAGAAACTTCTGCTGAACAATCGCCGCCATCTCCAAGTCGGTCTTGGCACGCTCCATCTGGTGCTCAAGGTCGTCTTTTGCCCGCGAAAGTTCCACCGTCTGCAAAGCGACTTCCTGTTCAAGCTTTTCGTTCAAATACTCGTTGCGCCTGTAAACGCGCGTGTACCTTACGCAGAGCACGTAAAGGAACATAACGACAGTGCCCTGCCAGCCGAAAACCGTAAGATGAGGCAGCGCGTTTGTCTTGCAGATTATCCGCAAAAAAATGTCTGTCATACCTGTAAAAAACGTAGAGCCAAAGCAGACCAAAAGCACAAGCGCGTTGTTGCGGCGTTCAGGCTTAAAAAGTGCTCTTACAAGCGCGTAAATGCCAAAGCCGAGCTGTACGAGGAAAAGCAGAATTATAAGCGGACAGATCCGCATAAGCCCTTCATAAGTGGGAATTATTGCCGTTATCAGCACAGAAAGAAGCCAGATTGCAAGGCGTATTCCAAGCTGCATTTTGGTTTCTTCCATCTTCAAAAAGTGAATCATAACTGACGAGGCGAAAAAGACAATGCAGCACGAACAGAAGCACACGCCGAATTTGATAAAATCCAGAAACGAAAGCCCAAGCCCCGCATACCAGGGAAGTTCCTGCGCGAAAAAGTACGCCAAGAAAAAGAGCGTAAACAAGTTCATCAGCGCAAACGATATGTATTCTTTTGTCTTTTTCTGCATCGAAAACAGAATAAAGAACAGCAGAAACGCGCAGAACAAGCCGCCTTCAAACGGCATGTAGATTTTTGAGTGCAAAAACGAATAGTCGCTTGCAAAACGCTTTGCCTTGTCAGCCTCTGCAATAAACGACTTGCCAGAAAAACTGCCTTTGCCCAGAACATAAACCTTTATCAGGATTGTATTCTTGCCGTTCTGGTTCAGAATTGACTCTGGCAGCGTATAAAAATGCGCCGCATACTGTGCGCTTATAAGCTCAGGCGGAAACTGACCGTAACCGCCAAGATAAATGCCGTTAAGCCAGACTTTTTCAGCAAAGTGAAGATACGGAATAACGTAGCCGAGCGTCTTGCCTTTAAGCTCATCCGGCAGCGTAAACTCCGATTTTATCCACATATAAGAGCCGTCTCTTCCGGCAAGTTTCTCAAGATTTCTGTAAGAAAGGTCTTTGAGCTTTTCAAACTGCGGAAAATCCGCCTCTGCATCGGCACAGTCTGAATCTGCGCCGCACAAAATATAGCTGTAAGTGTCATTAAGATAAAGCGTAGAATCTTTGCTCTCTTTGTCTGCACACGAAACAAACACAAATGCGAAAACCGCAGAGAAACAAAAAATAGCTTTTCTTATAAACGACTGCATAATCTGCTTTATTTGCTTTATTTGATAAATCTGCGCAAATCTTGAATCTGCTCTTTGACTTTTTCAGCAGCAGGACCGCCTGTTGTGCGGCGCGCTTCTGCACACTGGCGCGGGTCAATGCGCTCAAAAACGTCGTTGCAGATTAAGTCTGAACCGGCGGCTTCTCTAAGCTCGCTCAAAGACATGTCTTCAAGGTTTTTATGCTTTTCTATGCCCTTGCGGACAGCACTTGCCGCTACAGCGTGGGCTGTTCTGAAAGGCATACCCTTTCTTACAAGATAATCAGCCAAATCTGTGGCGTTTGCATAGCCGCCTACACAAGAAGCCGCCATTCTGTCTTTGTTCCAGCGCGCAGTGCTTATCATATAGGTGAAAATGCGAACGCAGCTCAAAGCCGTATCATAAGCTTCAAACAGGCTCTGCTTGTCTTCCTGCAAGTCGCGGTTATACGAAAGCGGAAGTCCTTTCATCATTGTGAGAAGCGCAATCAGATTGCCGTAAACACGTCCTGTGCGTCCGCGGATAAGTTCTGCAAAATCAGGGTTTTTCTTCTGAGGCATAATCGAAGAACCGGTTGACCATTTTTCACTTAAATCGATGAACTTAAATTCTTCAGTTGACCAGAGCACAACTTCTTCGCAGAATCTTGAAAGGTGCGTCATCAGCAGAGAAAAGCACGCTGCAAGCTCAATGCAGTAGTCTCTGTCCGCGACAGTATCGAGAGAATTTGCTGTTACGCCAGAAAAATCAAGATCGCGCGCGGTCATTTCTCTGTTAAGCGGAAGTCCGCTGCCTGCAAGTGCACCTGCCCCAAGCGGCGACAAATCAATTCTTTTAAGCGCGTCGTCAAGTCTTCCGCAGTCGCGGACAAGCATCTGGCACCATGCGCAAAGATGATGTGCAAGCGAAACAGGCTGCGCACGCTGCATGTGTGTGTAGCCGCTCATAAGCGTGTCTAGGTTCTTTTCAGCAATATCTACTAAAGCCGAAATCAAGTCGGTTACGGCTTTTCTTAAGTCTGGAACAGCGTGCTTAAGGTACAGACGCTCGTCAAGCGCAATCTGGTCGTTGCGGCTGCGCCCTGTGTGGACTTTGCGGCCTGCATCGCCAAGCCTGTCTGTTAAGACACCTTCTATAAAAGAATGAATATCTTCTGCGCTTGTGTCTATTTCAAGCTTGCCTGTCTTTATTTCAACTGCAATTTGTGCAAGCTCGGCTGTAATTGCGTCTGCTTCTTCAGACGGAATAATGCCTGTCTTGCCGAGCATTGAAGCATGTGCAATGCTTCCGCGTATATCATCAAGCGCCATGCGCGAATCAACATGAATTGATGTTTCAAAAGCTACTGCCTCGGCATCCGGGCCTTCTGCAAAACGGCCGTGCCAGAGTGCTGCATGATTTCCGCCGTCAACGGCTGATTTTTTCTCACTCATCAGTTTTCTCCAAAAGAATTTCAACTTTTAATACAAACTGATTATACATAAAACCCAAGTATTTTTCCACTAGAAATGCTTTGTTTCAAAATTGTAGATTAATCTTAATGCAAAGACTTGTATGTGGGGCAAAAAAGCGTTAATCTAATAATGCGCATGAAAATGCCCTAACTTGTAATACGCAAAGAAGGAACTTAAATGAACTTTGTTGAAGAAATGAAAAGCAAGGCAAAAAGCCTTCAGAATTCACTTGTTCTTCCAGAAGGAACTGAAGAACGCACAGTTATCGCTGCAGGAAAAATTATTGCAGAAAAAGTTGCCAAAAAAGTTATTCTTATTGGCAATGTTGATGAAGTAAAAAAAGTTGCAGCAGCTAACAAGGTTTCGCTTGACGGCGTTGACATCATCGACTCAACATCATCTGAATGGAACGATGATTTTGCAAACGAATATTATGAACTCCGCAAAAAGAAGGGAATGACACCAGAACAGGCTAAAGAGGACATCAAGAACCCTCTCCGCTTTGGTGCAATGATGGTACGCAAAAACAAGGCAGATGCAATGGTTGCAGGTGCTCTTTCTGCCACAGCAGATGTTCTTAGAGCAGGTCTTACAATCATCGGTACAGCACCAGGAATGAAGACAGCTTCTTCTTGCTTTGTTATGGACACACACAACCCAAAATGGGGCGCAGATGGCGTTCTTATTTTCTCTGACTGTGCTGTTATTCCTACACCAACATCAGAACAGCTTGCAGACATTGCCGGTGCAGCTGCAAATTCTTGCAAAGTTATGCTCGGCGCAGAACCAGTTGTAGCAATGATGAGCTACTCAACAAAAGGTTCTGGCGGAAACAAAGACGAGAACATTCTCCGCGTACAGGAAGGCGTAAAGCTTGCCCATGAAAAATTCCCGGAACTGCTGCTTGACGGCGAACTTCAGGCAGATGCCGCACTTATTCCGTCTGTTACAGAGAAGAAAGCACCGGGCAGCCCAATCACAGGCAAAGTAAACACACTCGTTTTCCCAGATTTGGGTGCAGGCAACATCGGCTACAAGCTTGTACAGCGTCTTGCAGGTGCTGACGCTTTCGGCCCTATCCTTCAGGGTTTTGCAAAGCCAATCAGTGACCTTTCACGCGGCTGCTCTGCTGACGACATTGTTACAACAGCAGCAATTACACTTGTTCAGGCTGGCAAAAAATAAACAGTTTATGCTTAATTTACGGAGTCAAGACCAAAGATTACGTCTGGCTCCGTTCCAGTTTTTATTCAATAAAACGAATTGAACAATCTTGCAAATCCTCCGGCGCAGCATTCAGTCTGTTTGTTCCGGAGGATTTTATTTTATACGTGAATAATCTCTCTAAAACTGAAAAGACTGCATTTTTTTCAGAAAATGTCTTTCTTCTGCGCGGCGAAATTTCTGACAGCGTTTTTGACATGCTTGAAGCAAACGGCGCTGTGCACACGCCGCACAAATTCTCAAAGCGGTTTGCCGACGACAAATACAAGAGTTTCAGCTTTTTTAAGGGCATAGGCGTTCCACAGCCCGAAACACTAAAAGCAGACGGAAAAGACGCAAAAGAGCAGTTTCTTTTTGCAAGCCAAAAGCTCGGTCTGCCGTTTATCGCAAAGCCGCGCTATGGCTCAATGGGCAGAGGCGTAAGTCTTATTGAAAACCAGAAACAGCTAGAATGTGCCTTAAAAAAATGTAAAGAACTTGTCTTTCAAAGCTTTATCGAAACAAGAACACAAGACAAAAACCGTTCAGACCTGCGCTTTTTTGTGATTGGCGGAAAAGTTGTGGCGTCTTTGCTCCGCATTGCAAAAGACAGCGCAAGCATTGCAAGCAACGCGCACCAGGGCGGCATTATACAGCGGTTTAATGCTTCTGACGCGCTAAAAGCCTCTGCCGTAAGCATTATCTGCAATGCAGGCTTAGACTACGGCACAGCAGATTTTCTTATGCCCGGCGCAGAGCCTGACAAGCCTCTTTTATGTGAAATAAACGCATGCCCCGGATTTGAAGCTTTGGAAACGCAATTGAACATTAATATTGCAGGGCAAATCGTAGATTATGTGTTAAAGCTGAAATAATATTGACCGCGGAGCGTTCATGCCTATTTCGTAAACTCGGTTAGTTTCCGAAATAGGCTGCAATTTTTCAGGCTAAAGCCTTACAAAATTGCGGTTTTCTAAAGTTTGTTTTCGGAAAACTGAAGTTTCCGAAAACGTATAAGGCAAAAAAAAAGCTTTAATCTTTCGATTAAAGCTTTTATGCGGGAGACCAGACTTGAACTGGCACAGCTCGCGCCACTAGCACCTCAAGCTAGCGTGTCTACCAATTCCACCACCCCCGCAAGTTCTGGTGAACGATAAGTAATATATACTTTAATAATGAAACTGTCAATAAGTCTGCCGAATTTTTTTGAAAAAAAATTGACACCATTCTACAACAGTCTGTGCCAGTTATCAGTTAATTTATGAATTTTTTCTATTTTCTCTAATTTTTCTAGCTTTTTTTTCAAAGCTATGCTAAGATGTATTAGTTTTAAAAGTTTTTAGAGGTGAGAGATTATGTCAAGAAGCACTGTTGATTATGCCAGATGGCGCAAGCTTATCTACAAATTGCAGCTTATCGCGGCTTTTACGGCTTTCTTTTCAGAAATCGTGGTAAACGCAATTCTTTATTTTACGCGCTCGCAAGGTTATGCACCTGAAACAATCGTTTCAAAGCTTTTGCGCTACCTGATTCTTACGTCAGCCATCAATTTCGGCTCTATCTTAATCGGTCAGATTATTCTGCGCCGCATTCCTGAAAATTCTCCGCGCCAGCGTTATGTGCTTGTAATGACTATCGCCGTAATCTGCATTGACATAGCTTATTCGCACTATCAGTTCGGCGTTACGCTCGGCATTTTTGTAATTCCAATGCTTCTGTGCATTTTATACGAAGATTTTAAGCTTCACAAAATAACGCTGATTGTCTGCGTGGCAGGGCTTCTTGCGGCTTCTATTGCGCGCGGTCTTGACCCAGAATATAATACCGACATTATTCCAATTTCGCTGATTGCGTATACAATACTTTTTGCCTTCTCGTTTTTTTCAAGAATAATCATCAATGTCTTAAAAGAAAACCGCCAGGAATTGCTGCGTGTCGAAAAAGAAGCTGAAAAGGCAAAATACGTTGACGAGCTGAACCAAAAGAACGAGGAGCTTGCAAAAGAAAAAGAGCGCCTCAATGACCTGACGCGTGAGGCGATTCTTGCGCTTTCAAATGCCGTAGAATTCAACGACCATTACACGAACGGTCATCTTCAGCGGGTTGCAAATTATTCAAAGCTTATTGCCGAAAAAATGGGGCTTGAGCCTGACAAGATTACTGAAATCTATTATGCCGGTCTTTTGCATGACGTTGGCAAGCTCGGCATAAACAACGAGCTTATAAACAAGCCGGAACAGCTCAATCAGGAAGAATACGAGACTATGAAGCAGCATACGCCGATGGGCTACAAGATTTTGCGCGACATGTCTGAAAAAACTGACTTTAAAGACCTTTCTAACGGCGCAAAATGGCACCACGAGCGTTACGACGGCACCGGCTACCCCGACAAGCTTAAAGGCACAGAGATTCCGCTTATTGCAAGAATCATCGCAGTTGCAGATTCTTATGACGCAATGACTTCAAGCCGAAGCTACCGCCAGTGCATGGAAAGCAAACAGGCACGAGAAGAGCTTATTAAAGGCAAAGGCACACAGTTTGACCCCGAAATCTTAGACATAATGATTGAGCTTATCGACAGCGGTGAGGTTTAGAGTGAAACTTTCAGCTACTTTTTCAGGAGCGGCTTATAATACGATTGCGATACTTTTTTGTTATCTGTATTTTCTAACACCATTTCAATAAATTCTTTCTCAGTATAATCTGACTGCTTTATTAAATAAGCCAAAGACATATTAGCTATTTTCAATATTTCTTGGATGTCAAATTTCCATATATCATTTTCCTTTTGGAATATGAAGTGCAAACCAGAACCTTGACCATTTTTCATAACTTCAATAGTTGCCCAATCACCTTTTATCTTGGTTTCTTCTGACAGTTCTATGTTTATAACAGATGATTTTCCAATCCAGCCTTTTTGTATTGAATAGACAATTAATTCCCTGCCATTCATCTTTTTTAGTTCTTTTGCTGAAAAATTCATTCTTAACCTTAAGATCATTAACTTATCTAAAATTGTTCTTTCTTCAAATTCAGATTCTTTAAGGTATAAAGCATCTTTCAACATATCGTCATAATAATTTATGCTTGCCTGATTTAAATATTGCACAGCTTCTTCGCCGTCTCCTGAAAGAATTGCCGTACGGTACTGTTCAAACGATTCGTGAACTTCATCAGCAAATAAACTGAAAGCCAAAAAACAACTGATTAATAAAACTATAAACTTTTTCATTTTAATTTCCCTTTATGAAATCAAGATTATAAAAATGCGTATTTCACAGAACAATCTTATGCGCACCCGGCAGATGTGTACAAGACAGCTATTTGCAGATAATCCGGGGTTTTCCTATGTTTTTTGTCAAGAGGAAGTTAGATTAATTTTATCCCCAGCCCTCTTATTCACGCACCTAAAGCTTCTTCTGCAATTTTTGAAATCCGTCCATCTGATGGAATGAACTTTTTTGGTTCATAAATCTGATTATTTTTCAAAAGAGTATAAAGAAGCTCTCCCATTTTTCTGGCAACCG
>JAGAAX010000026.1 GCA_017614995.1 Spirochaetaceae bacterium | reverse complement strand
TATGGTTAAAGACCTTCATGCCGTTAAGGTCTATAAAAAGAAGAACCGGAAGTTCATGTGATGCTGTCATGCTTTCTTTTTTTGCCGTAGCAAGCCCCAGAAAGTGCATCATATTCGGCAGGCCAGTAAGGTAGTCGACTAAATTCACATCCATAACTATTTATTATAATCCAGAAATCTGAAAAAGCAATAATTTCTATGCGTATTTACGATGTTTTTTTTTGTAGAAACATCACTCCGCGCTTTTCTTAATTTTTGTAAAACTACAGTGCATAGCGCATTATTGCGCGGTTTTGAACCGTGCTCCGCAACCGTAAGCATCTGTGCATATTCGCCTAGATGTAGTAAAATAGAACCAAGCTTATGGAAAATCTGCTGTACTGCGAAGTGCATTTAATCTGCATCATAATTGTTTCTCTTGAAATTGTTTTAGCCGCCAGAAGCATAGACAAATCGGCGGGAATGAGACTTTTTATTGTCTGCTTTGCGTTTGTAGATTTATCTTTTGTATTTGATTTGCTGTCAGTTATGCTGGTGCCGGCAAGACAGCTTTATTTTTTGTTTTTCAGTTTAGGCGCGTTTACATGGTTTGTCTATGCGGAATATCAGTTTTCGCAGAAGAGGCTCGGCAAAAAACAGGCGGTTGCCGCAGTGCTGTTGCTTATAATTGCGGAAGCTGTCATGCTTTTTGGGCAAGAACCCATACAATTAACAGCTTATCTCGTGCCATGCGGCTACCTGGCTCTTTCGGGTGCGCGCGCGTGCGCAAAAGCAATTGACAAAAAGAACTACCTTAAAAAAGACGAATATCTTATGATTGCGGTGTTCTCGTATGTCGCGCTTTTGTGCACGCTTTTGCAGATTTTGGTTAAAGAGCCTGTGCCGTTTATCTGCGCGGGCGAGACAATCTGCATGGTGCTGCTTTACCAGAAACATCAGGAAAAGCTCATATCGCGCGATCCGCTCACCGGCATTACAAACCGCATACAGCTTGTGCAGCACCTTTCAAACAAAATGAACAACCACACGCAGTCGCTTTATCTGATAATGATGGACATAAACGGCTTGAAAAAGATTAACGAGACTTACGGCCACAGTCAGGGCGACGCGGCGCTTATTCTGGTTGCGGACGCTCTAAAAGAGACCGTACCGCGCAATTTTTTGATTTCAAGATACGGTGGTGATGAATTCGTAATTACAGGCGAAATATCGACCGAAGAGCAGATTCTAATTATAAACGAAGGAATTAAACGCAACGTAGACCGCCGCAACAGCGCAAACACCACCGGCTTGAATGTTTCAGTCTGCATAGGCTTTGCCAAATACACCCAGAATATGACCTGCGCCTCCGAATTCCTCTCCGCCGCCTATACCTCCCTCTGCGCCGCCAAAAAAAGCCAGAATATGAAAAACTAAAAACGGATAGTAGAGAAAAAAGAAAAAGTTTGCATTTTGTGGTTCGCTCACTTCAAGTGAAAGCAACAAACCATATTTTGTGGTTCGCTCACTTCAAGTGAAAGCAACAAACCATATTTTGTGGTTTACTCACTTCAACTGAAAGCAACAAATCACATTTTGTGGTTTGCTCACTTCAACTGAAAGCAGTAAACCACATTTTGTGGTTCGCTCACTTCATGTGAAAGCAATAAACCATATTTTGTGGTTCGGGTGCGCAAAAGCTTGTTTTACGGGATAGGCTTAATCTAGCGCACCGCTGCAAGTTTCCGCTTGCGCGTAAACTTGAAAGAATTGCACATCGGCTGTTTTTAGGGACTGATACACAGACTGCCGGTTTTGCTCCGCAAAAGCGGCACTTTTCGCCGATTGTATTTCGTCCGTAGATAAGGCAGTTGCGAAAAGCACAAAGGCGTAGGGCAGCGAAGTGGGGTTCAAAAATGCTCTGTTTGTTGTGTCGCGTAGCGACATGTATATAGTTTCCATACAACAAACAGTGCATAGCGCATTATTGCGCGGTTCGGGTGCGCATAAGGTTTATTCTACAGAATTGAGCTAAATCTGGCGCACGCCGCAAGTTTTGCTCCGCAAAACTTGAAAGACTTGTGCAAGGTCTACATTTGAGGCTTTGTGTACATAGGCTGCCGGTTTTGTGTAGCAAAAGCGGCACTTTTCGCCGATTGTACTTTGTCCGTAGAATAAACTTTTGCGAAAAGCGTTTTGCATTTTCTGGCAAACAGGTTATAATTCATATTAATGAGAAACAGCAAAAACAAACAGAACGGTGATATTCTTCCAGAAGATTATTTCGCAGCCTTTGATTTGCAGCCAGAATTCATTTATATCATTGAGCCAGAGACATTTAAAGTTGTACACGTCAACAAAGCAATCCGCGATTTTTATAACGGCGAGCCGGCACTCGGAAAGCCGTGCCATTCAGTTTATATGAACAGCGACACACCATGCCCAAACTGCCCTGTAGTGAGCTACCTAAAGACAGGCGAGCGCAGATTCAGTCAGAAGAAACGCCCGGACGGCATGACAGTGCTTGCAGGCGCATCGCCGATAAAGTGGCAGGGCAAAGATTACATGCTCATTACCGGTACAGACATCACAAAATTAAAAGATGAAATCGATGATGAGCGCGAGTTTTACCGCGAGGCAGTGCTTACAGGCTCGCTATGCAGCTATCAGGCAGACCTTACGGACAACATGATTTATCAGACGCCGATTTTCAATGCGCCCGAATACCAGACCGATGGGCTTGATTTTCCAATGAACTATGACAGCTACATTACAATGTGGAACGTAAAATACGACATAGTTCACGAAGCACACAACGCGCTTTATCTTCAGTCGGCAGCCGCGCTCATTCAGTCTTTTGAAAACGGCGAGCGCAATCTGCATATTGACTATAAACTCAAATATAACGATTCATACCGAAGAAAGATGATTCTGATTTCCAAGAGGAAGGGCGACGGGCACATTATTGCAAATGTTGTTATCTATGACACAACCGAATCCTCAAGAATGCTTTTTGCCTATCAGAAATTTTCAACAGAAGAGCAGGCAAGAAAGAACATGTACAACCTGCTTTCTTCAATTTCATGCGGAATTCTTCAATATAAAAAAGACACGTCGGAGATTGTTTTTGCAAATAGGACCGCGCTTGATATTCTCGGCTATGAAACAGTAGACCAGATGCAGCAGGACTTTATTGACGGCGTTGCAAACACCACAATTGAAGAAGACAGGCACATAATCAAAGACACAGTTGCAATGCTCAAGCCTGGTCAGGTGATGAACTGCAAATACAGAATCCGCCATCATAATTCGCCGGACGTAATTTATTGTTACGGAACTTTGCAGCTTATAGAAGGCTTAGACGGTTCTGTAACAGTGCTCCGCAGCCTTCTTGACATTACAGAACGTGAGATGATGACGCAAATCTCTAAGTCTTATCAGCTTACACAATCTTTGATGAATGCGTACAAGCTGGTTTGCAGTTTTGATATTGATCATAATACATATTCAGTGCTTAAGGATTATACAAGCAACGGTCTGTCTGAAGGTTCAGGCATACAAAGCTTTATTGCAAGGCGGCTCAGCGTGCTTCCTTCTGAGTCAGCGGAAAAGCTTGCAGACTTCTTTGATTTTTCAACTCTGAATAAACGCATGAGGACAAAGGACACTGAGACAGTTGAGTATATTGATTCAGAGGACAACTGGCACAGAGGTCAGCTTGTTGTCTGTTCGCGGAATGCGCTGAATGAGGTTTCGTCTGTTACCTTTGTTTCGCAGGACATAAACAGCGAGCGGCTTGCGGCTCTTGAAAACCAGAAATATCTTGAAAACCAGCTTACATTTCTCAAGAGCCTTGCGGACATTTATCTTTCAATGTACCGCGGAAGCTTCACTGACAATACGTTTGTGGTTCTTAACGGAAAAAGCGGCGTTAAAGACCAGAATCTGCCTCTTAAATATGTCTGGGAATCATGGTGTGCCAAAGACTTTACGCCTGAATCTTATGAGGCAAACAAAGAGTTTTTGAATTTCAACACGCTGCAAAAAAGACTTACGGAGCAGGGCTCTTTGTCAGACGATGTTCTGTCAATTGCAAACGGCTGGATTAACGTGCTTATTGTGCCTTATGTACGCAACGAGGCAGGGCTTGTTACAGAGGCTTTGTTCTTAGTGCGCTGCATTGACGAGATTAAGCGCCGCGAACTCCGCCATGCAGACTCTCTGCTTCAGGCTTATAAGATTACAAAATCGCTTACAAATGCCTATTATTCATGCTTTAATTTTGATTTGGAGCATCAGACGTATCTTACGCTTAAAGATGATAAATCTCTTAAATTGTATGATGGCACAATTGATATCAGTATTGCCATAAACGACTGGATAAACGAAATGCCGGAAACTTCGCGCGCTGTTATGCATAAGTTTATGGATTTTTCTACGGTTGACACGCGGCTTAAAAACAAAGACTTTGACAGTGTTGAGTTTGTCAACGAAAAAGGAAAGCTGCTCAAAGGCACGCTTATTGCAACAGAAAAAGACAAGCACAATCATATAAAGTCTCTGACATTCATTACAGAAAATCTTGACGAGCACCGCCAGAAAGAGCGCGAGTATCTTGCAAATCTTGAAAGCGCATATCAGATAGCAAGATCGCTTTCTGATGTTTATATTCAGTGTTGCAGCGTAGACCTTGAAACGCGGAAATATACGGTTTTTAAGAATTCTGAATATCTCAGCTCGCTTCAGGGCGATACATTTGAAGAGACTCTTAATGCATGGATAAATACGCTTGATGAAGAAAATCAGAATAAAATCCGCGCATGGTTCAATTTCAGCACATTGGACGAGCGCATGAAAGGCAAGGACGTATTGTCTATTGAATATCAGGAGCCTCACGGCATGTGGCTGCGCGCTTATATTATTGTTTCATCGCGTGCCAGAGACGGAAAAATCAAGACAGTTACGCTTTGTGTTCAGGACGCAACAGAAGAAAAAAAGACCCAGGTTGAGAAAGATAATGCAATTCAGGAGCGTGTTTCATTCTTGGGCAGCATTGAGCGCATTTTCCACTCAATGTATCTTATGGACTTTAAGAACAATTCGCTTGAGATGCTGAATACGGGCGTTAAAACAATGTCTACGGTGCAGCCGTTAAAGCAGATTTGGAACACTTGGTGTGACAACGACCTTGATGTTGTGACACTTCACGAGCACCAGCAGTTTTTGAACATTGACACTCTGCCTGACAGACTGAAAAAGCAGGGTGTTCTGTCTGATGATATTCTCTCAAAAATGAACGGCTGGCAGAATTTTTTGTTTGTGCCTTATAAGCATGATGATGACGGCAATGTTGTTGAGGCGCTTTTCTTGACGCGCATTATCGACGAGCTTAAGAAGGCAGAGCTTAGGCAGCAGGAAGCGCTTAGAATTGCAAACCGCGCCGCCGAGCATGACGAGCTGACAGGTCTTTATAACAGATACGGCTTTAACAAAAAGATTGACGAATTGTACCTGAAGCCTGAAAAGAAGACTGTCGCTGTAATCATGATGGATTTGGACTATTTTAAGCAGGTCAACGACGTTTATGGACATGATGCTGGTGATTTGGTCTTGAAAAATGTGGCGTGCAAGCTTGTTTCTGTTTTTGGTGATACTTCGCTTTACTGCCGTTGGGGCGGCGAGGAGTTCAACACTTTTGTTTATGACGAAAGCATTGACCCTGTGCAGATTGCGGAAGAGCTTAGAAAGGTTGTTGAGCGCAGCACCGTTATGCACGAAAACAAAGAAATAAAAATAACGCTAAGTATCGGTGTCTGCATAACACACGACATGTCGAATACCAAAATTTCAAAGCTTATAAACACCGCCGACAAGTGCATGTACATTTCAAAGCGCAACGGCAAAAACCACGTAACCGTAGAAGAGGTTTAATCAGTCTTTGGCTGTTCTTTACAAAGTGGCAAATTCATAACTTGTGTGATATGATTCAATAAGTAAACCTGAAAAAACGGAGGATTTGATATGTCTTATGAACATGTAGCAGAAAAGCTAAAGGCGCTTCCCGAACAGGCTTTAGAAGAAATTTCGCATTACGTTGATTATATTTGCACGATTTATGTAAAAGAATCAGAATTTGAAAAACAAGATAAAGCACACAGACTTTCTTTGCTTTCTAATTTGCAAAAATTTAGAGGCAGATTACCGGCAGATTTTGATGCAGATAAGGAACTGGCTCAGGCAAGGGAGCAGAAATATTCATGATTAATGTTCCGTAATAAAAGCAGTTACACCTGAAGAATTTTTGAATCTGTTGAAAAAGAAAAACTGAAACAGCCGCCGTATTTTGTGCATCGACGGCTGTTTGTGTTAAAGGCTTACTCTAGTATTATGCCCTTGAGCATGGCTACGTCGTTGCCGCAGTAGGTTAGGTAGAGCGGTGCTTTGCCGCATGAAAGGTCTACCGGGCTTGAGAATTTTTCCCAGTTGTTTGTGAATTCAACCTTGATTTTAGCAAGAGCCGGTGCGTCAAGTGCGGTTTTTACCTCAAAAGTGCCGCTGCAATAGCCGCGCGTGATAATCGTAATCTTTTTTGTGTCTTTGAAGTCAAAGTATTTGAAGCCGATTGTGTCGCCGCCTCTTATGTTTTCGATGTGGCCTTCAATCTCGTCGCCGTCTTTTCCGTCTTGTGTTAGGCGCGGGTAGCTTCCGGGAACAAAAAAGTTGTTTTCTTTTCTATTATAAAGATTACATGCAATGTGGGCTGAATATTCGCCTTTGCCTTTAAGTGCGCCGCCGTTTAAGCCGCAAGAAGTCATTTCAACCTGCGGAATTGAACCGTCTTTTAAGATTTCGATTTTTTCGGCGCAGCCCTGGCGGCTGTACCAGTTGCCGTTGGTCTGTCTGTGGTAGAAAACGTACCAGTTGTCTTTAATTTTTACGATGCTTCCATGATTGTTGCCACCCTCGTTAGAGACAAGCACGCCCCCGTAGACAAAATCTTTGCGCGGATTCTTTGATGTAGCGTAGCAGAGTTCGCGCATTGACTCGCATGAGTAGACAAAGTAATAGGTGTCTCCGATTTTTCTGATTGAAGAAGCCTCAAAGAACGAGTGTCCTTCAAATGTAGAACCTTTCGCGTATTCAATGCCCGGCACGATAAAGACCGGCTCTTCTTCTACAGTGAGCATGTCTTTGCCGAGGACAGTGCACATTGAGCCGTGGCGGCTTTTGTCGCCCCTTCCGCAGAAACCTGTGTAAAGATAAGTCTTGTCGCCCTCTGTAATTACAGCCGGGTCAAACATAGGCTCGTCGCCTTTGCGCTCGCCAAGCCTTGTGCCGTCTTTATAGTGAACATAGCCGTAAAATTCGTATTTGCCAGCCGGAGTGTCAGAAACCGCAACAGACACAACGCTTGTTTTGTCAAGCTCGTAAAAAAGATAGTATCTGCCGTCAGGGCCGACTGTAACATCCGGGGCGTAAAGGCACATTTTTCCGTCTTTGTTGAGCGGGTCAGCCGTTTTTGGGTAGATTACGCCCTCATAACGCCAGTCGCTCAAGTCGTCTACAGGCGCAGAATAGCATATATAATCTCCAAGGCAGAAAACCCAGCCGTTAAAAATATCGTGAGAACCGAAAACATAAATGCGGCCGCCAAAAACATGCGGCTCGCCGTCAGGAATATATTCCCAAGAAGGAAGGTACGGATTGAATGCTTGTTTTTTCATTTAAATGTCCTTATAAATATAAGTATAAGCTGATGCTTTGTTTATACAGCAGATAGAACTTAAAAACAAGCGCAAAGGGAATATAATGAAGAAATTCAGAATTGATAACGGTTTTTTCTTGAGTTTTTTGCTCAATCTTATATTTAACCTTGAATGGGTTGTTCTGGCTTTTATTTTGTTTCTGCTCCATAAGTTTGTGGGGCTGCCAATGTGGCCAGTCTGGGGCGCGCTTGTAGTCTGGTTTGGCGGCGTGCTGATTACAACGCTTGCACTTTTTTTAATTGACGTTTTAGGCGGAGAAATAGAAGAAGCCCCTGCCGGGAACAAAAACCCGTACTCAAAAGGCGCATCCGAAACCGCCGCCACAAATTATACCGCAAAGCCTGCAAGCTCTTCCGCAGAACCTGTACAATACAAGTCTGAACTGGCGCGCGCAATAATGCAGCCCAAAACATACACCCAGACATCCGCTCCAACTCTGCAAGACCAGCCACAAAACGGGTTAGAACACAGATATTAAAGGATGCAGAATTGATAGGCTCTGGAGATATTAAAAGTGCACATTGGCATTTCTTTACTAGCGGAGTTACTGGTAAAGGTGGAACTTCACAACCATTATTAGATTTCTTAACTGAGAATGGTATAGAATATACAATACATTAGGAGAATTTTGAATGATAGAATATGAAATGATGATTCCACCGTTTGAAATGGTTCAATTTGAAGAGATGAATAAAAAACAAGTACAAGAACATTTTGATTGGTATATTGGTCAAATAAGTCATAGGCTTTCATTGATTTTAAATACCATAAAAGAAGATAATATAGACGTTGATTTAGATTATTCCATTGAATCATTAATCCCTTTATGGGAATGGTATGAGACAAAGATTTCGTATAGAAAATTAGATGATTCGGAATATCAATCAAGAATAAGTAATCGCCCTAAATGGATGAAAGATTGTATCGATGATGAAGATTTGTCATGGGAAACCTTAATGTATTGTATGGATGTGGCTTTATACTTTGCAGAGGTAATAATTAAACATAATGCCACAATAAAATGGGGTTATTTTACAAACCCCAAAAATCGAGCTAATGTAAATCAACCTGTATTATTAGGATTCAAGTATAATAAGGATTTAAATCCTAGACTAATAGTAGAAAACTGCACAAGGCGTTCTGGAAGGGAAAAATTATCTACAAGGCTTTATGATATGTATTATACTTGGATGAAATATTTATAAAGGTCAAAGACCACTGGCAAAGCCAATGTCTTGATGATGCGGAAGAAACATTCTTTGAAGGCACATACAACCGCGACGGCTTGTTAATAGCAGAAAAATCAAGACCGGGTGTAGATAAAGAATACAGCTATGACAAATTAGGGCGTATTGTTGAAGTTAAAACTGGCGGAGACGTAACGGAACGCTACAGCTACACAACCAAAGGCAGAACCGTAACATTTACAGACGGCAAAGGCTCTGATTATGTCTACAGCTTCGACGAATTCGGCAGGCTGACGCAGGAAAAGAACCGCCTCATAATTCTTCCGATAAAGAAATCCCATGGGATTCTGAACGTGAAGAAGTTTTTTACTGGGATTCTTTTGATTCTCCTGTATATGTACATGCTGATGGTAGAGACTATCAGAAAGATGTTATGCGCTTAAAGTATGGAGATGATATGAGAGATACAAATCCTTTGTTAATGCGTATATGTAAATTTTATACCATGTCCATTGAAGATTATCAAAAAACTCCTTTTTTTCCCAATACTCCATGGTTGAATTACGAATTTACGGGAGCTTTTGAATATGAATTTAAGGAAGAATAATCAATTTTTATAAAGGACTGCGTTTGCAGATTCAGCCCAAACACAAATTCGCAAATAAGTTTTTTTCAAATCCCGCTTCTAAAAACCTCATAATAAGATTCGGGTGCGCAAATGCTTGTTTTACGGAATAGGCTCAATCTGGCGCACCGCTGAAAGTTTCCGCTTCGCGAAAACTTGAAAGACTTGCGCAAGGTCTGCTTTTAGAGCTGATGCACAAAGGCGTAGGGCAGCGGAGCAGGGTTCAAAAACACTCTGTTTGTTGTGTCGCGTAGCGACATGTATATAGTTTCCATACAACAAACAGCGTGTAGCGCGTTAGCGCGCGGTTTTGAACCCTGTGACGAGCCCGAAAGCATCTGTACATGAGCACTTTTAGGCGAGATTGTCGGGGCAAGCCCGACAATGACAGGTTTTTGCTTAATTCAACTTGTGCATAGTTTTTTTCATGCTGAAACCAAGAAAATTCTGCTGCATATACTTGTAATTATTGCATAAAAATGCAATAATCTGCATAAACTTGCAATTTAGTGAAAATTTTGGAGGCATATCATGTCAAAGTTGCGTGGCGCATTTACTGCTTTGGTAACTCCTATGTTTAGCGATGGTTCCATTGACTTTGAAGGCTGGCGCAAATTGGTAAAGCTTCAGCTTGAAGGTGGAATAACCGGACTGCTTGCACTTGGAACAACCGGCGAAACTCCGACATTAGATGAGCACGAAGAAGAAGTAAAACTCATCGAAATTATTATGACCGAAACCCGCGAATACACTAAAAAGACAGGCCGCAAAGTTCCTGTAGTTATCGGTGCGGGTTCAAACTGCACAAAAGATGCAGTTTTTTATGTTGAGCGCGCTAAAAAAATGGGTGCAGACTATGCATTGGTAGTTACACCTTACTATAACAAACCGTCAGATGAAGGAATTTACCGCCACTTTGAGGCAGTCTCAAAAGTCGGCATTCCTATCATTGTTTATAACATTGCCGGAAGAACAGGCAAAAACATTTCGACAGACTTGCTCTGCCGCATTGCCGACCTTCCGAACATTGTCGGTGTAAAAGAAGCTTCGGGCAGCATCAGCCAGATGATGGAAGTAATTGCAAGAATCAGCCACAAAAAGCCTGATTTTTCACTTATGTGCGGCGACGATGCGCTTACTTTGCCGATTATCGGTGCAGGTGCAGACGGCGTATTCTCGGTTGTTTCTAACCTTACGCCGGAGCTTGTCACTAAAATGACAATGGCGGCTCTTGACGGCGACATGAAAACCGCACAGGAGATTCATTACAGACTTCTGCCGATTTTCAAGGCTGCATTTGTTGACGGAAATCCGACGTCAATCAAATACGCCATGAACTTGAGAAATCTTCCGGCCGGCGGCGTACGCCTTCCACTGGTTGAAGTAAACGACAATGCAAAGAAAATAATTGAAGCTGCGCTCAAAGAGTGCAACTTGTAGGCGTTCAATTTTTTTAGGAGATTATAATGAGCAATAAAATAGCTGTTGGTGTTTTGGGCGCAACGGGAATGGTTGGCCAGCGTTATATCGCAAATCTTGAAAATCATCCGTGGTTTGAAGTTACTTATGTTGCGGCTAGTCCGCGTTCAGCCGGCAAGGCTTATAAAGACGCTGTAGAAAACCGCTGGCTCATCGGCGCAAATATTCCAGCCGGTGTAGCAGACTTAATCGTGCAGGACGCAAACGATGTTTCTGCCGCAAAAGGCAAGTGCAAATTTGTGTTCAGCGCCCTTGAAATGGACAAAGACACAATCAAGGCTCTTGAAGCTGCTTATGCAGAAGCCGGAATTCCGGTTGTGTCTAACGCAAGCGCAAACCGCTGGACAGACGATGTACCGATGCTGATTCCGGAGATTAATCCGCAGCATACGGACATTATCGCTGAACAGCAGAAGCATCATGGCTGGAATAAGGGCTTTATTGCTGTTAAGCCGAACTGTTCGCTTCAGTCTTATATGGCACCGATTTTTGCTTTGCAGCAGGCTGGTTATCCTGTTAAGCGCATGATTGTTACAACAATGCAGGCTGTTTCTGGTGCAGGCTATCCGGGCGTTTCTTCTTTTGACATGATTGACAATGTTGTTCCGTATATTGGCGGAGAAGAAGAAAAGACTGAAAAAGAATGTCTCAAAATTCTTGGAACTGTAAAGAACGGCAAAATCGAAAATGCAGCAGGTCCGCTTGTTGCGGCGCACTGCAACCGCGTGCCTGTAATTGACGGTCACACAGCTTGTGTTTCACTTGAATTTGATTTGCCGGAAGACAAAAAGCCGAGCCTCGAAGAAATCGAGCGCGTCTGGACAAACTTCCGCGGCGTTCCGCAGGAGTTGAAGCTGCCAAATGCGCCGGAGCACCCGATTATTGTGCGCCACGAGCAGAACAGACCGCAGCCCCGCCGCGACAGAGAAGCTGACAAAGGCATGGCTGTTTCTGTTGGCAGACTCCGCAAGTGCCCTGTTTTTGACATTAGATTTGTAGCTTTAAGCCACAACACAAAGCGTGGCGCAGCTTTAGGCGGCATTTTGAATGCGGAACTTCTGAAAGCAAAAGGCTTTTTTGACAAGCTCTAGAGTTTTATGCTAGAAGAGCGGCGTTCTTGCTCAGTTGAGAACCGCTTTTCGCATAAGCTTATTTCATATTTTTAGTCCAATCAGCGAAAAGCGCCGGTTTTTGAGAAACAAAAACCGGCAGTTTTTTTACGTATTTTGTACAGGTACTATATAATTTTAAATAAAAGCTACCACCATAACTCATCGAAACACGTCATTGAATAATAGAAACAAAGTATCATCAAAACTGTTTTTTTCATTTTGTATATCCTGAGTTTTTGCTAGTTTTCTTACATTTTCTTTGTAATTGGTGTAGGTGTGAGTGTGTATCCGATAGCATGAAGGATATTCCATACAGTAGAGAACGCGGGGTTTCCTTCTGGAGACAGTGCTTTGTATAAACCCATTCTTGAAATACCTGCTTCGTCAGCTGTCTTTGTAATTCCTCTTGCTCTTGCAACATCGCTTATTGCTTTGAGCAGTTCTTCCTGTGTTCCGTCCTTTGCGACAAGTTCAAGATAACCTTCTCTAAGTTCTTCTGTGTCGAGATATTCGGCAGCATCAAATTCAGTCAGTTTTTCCATAATTATAGTTCCTTCGCCATTTTCTTGGCAGTCTTTATATCTTCATCTTGAGTGGACTTATCTCCGCCAACAAGAAGTATTACAATTTCTTTGCCGTTGTTTGTAAAATAAACCCTGTATCCTTTGCCGATATCTATTTTAAGCTCAAAGACACCATCGCCAACCGTCTTTGAATTTCCAAAGTTACCGTTTTTCATTCTCTCAATCCGCAGGATTATATTCTGCTTGGCGATATTATCACGCAGCTTTTTAAACCATTTTTTATAAGTTTCAGTCTGTAATACTTTATACATGATGATAGTGTAAACTGTAGTTTGCAGTTTATCAAGGTATTAGCTCAAAAAAATAGATGATTGTTCAAGAACCGTTAAACCTTGCCTTTTCCCGTCTTGTTTTTTTGTTTGTTATTTACTATTATGTAGCTGCATAAAGGAAGGAAAGATGGCTGCGCGCTGTCTTTCCTTTTTTTTGTAAAATTTGTTAATTTGTATGTCGATTTTACAATTTGGACTATTATTTTTTTTGGTTTTAATGTCGACAGACAGTGCCCAAAACCGGGCATTTTGCCGATAATAAATAAACAGAACTGTATGGCAATAGCAGTTCAAGCGGCAGAAAATAGAGGGTAGAGAGCAATATGGATAAGAAAAAAGTAAAAAAAATCGCTATAAGCGTCGGAATCATTCTGATTATCATACTTTGTCTTTTGATCCGTTCTTGCAATAAGCGTAAGGCTGAACTTGAAGCCAAACGCCTTGAAGCGCAGAGACTTGCTTTAGAAGAAGAAATGCGCCGCAAAGCAGAAGAAGAGGCACGCAGACTCGCCGAACTTAATGCACAGCCAAAACTATATTCTCTTGCAATTGCAGATTTGCGCGGCGGTACAATTGTGCCCAGTGTATACGAAGCTGCCGCCGGACAGGAAATTAAGCTTGAAATAACACCTGACGAAGGAAAAATCTTAACCCGCAACAGCCTTAAATATTTAGCAGAAGGCAAAAAGCTCTCAATTTCAGGCTCTAAATTTACTATGCCTGCTTCAGACGTAGTTATCAGCGCCGCATTTGAAAATTCTTTAGACGGAATCTACATAGACCCGCGGAGCCGTATTCATGGAAGTGTAAGCATTTCTAAAGACGATGACGCGCGTGTTCACATAAAACTTAAGCCGCACAGAGGCTACGAAGTTCAGGACGTTGTTGTTACAGACGAACCATGTACCGGAAGCCAAAATCTTTTCAGCTTTATAAAAGACAAAGAGCGTGATGCACATATTCTTGTAACGTGGCAGCCGCTTGAGTATGCAATTGACTACGACTTGAACGGCGGTTCTTTTGCTGAAAACTCAGAGCCGATTGCAAGCTATTTTACAAGCGAAGAAAGCTATTTTCTTGAAACGCCTGAACGTACAGGTTACAGCTTTGTAAGCTGGCAGGACAACAACAAAAAGCAGATTTTAAGCATTGCGCCGAATACTACTGGCGAACTTTCGCTTAAGGCTTTGTGGAAGCCTGTCTCTTATGAGCTTTCGTTCTTTTATGGTGACGGCAAGACAACAACTGAAAGCTATACAATAGAAGATTCTGTGAAATTTTCTGTGCCGTCTAAACGCGGCTACACTTTTGACGGCTGGTTTGAGCTTACACAAGACGGAGAGGTTGAAGCTGTCGCAGGGCTTGAAAAGGGAAACACCGGCGACAAAGTTTATTTTGCGCAATGGCAGCCTGTCATCTATGGCGTTAAGTACAACTGTGACGGCGGTTCTCTTGTAGACGAAAAATCTGCCATTAAAGACTATGTAATTGCAGATAAAGCTTATGAACTTCCTGTTGCAAAGCGCAACGGCTATAAATTTACCGGCTGGCGTGAAGCTACTGCATCTAATCAGCTTGTAACTTCTATTGCACCGAATACGGCAAGAAACCTCATTTTTACGGCTCAATGGACGCCGGAGCGCTATTCAATCAAATTTGTAGACAAAGACGGAAGCAAATTATTTGACGACAAATCTTATACGATAGAGCAGACTGTTGCTCTGCCTGTTGCTAAAAAGAGCGGCTGGGTTTTTACCGGCTGGAAAAATGACGGCAAATCTGAAGACAGCTTTTCTTCTTTAAAGTCTGGCTCTTTCGGCAATAAGACGCTTGTAGCGCAGTTTAGACCAGAAGATCACAAGATTTATATGCACCTTTTTGGTGCAGGCGAAAAAGAAACTGTAAAAACGGCTCTTTATAACCGCGAAATGCAGACATTCACAATCGAAAACCCTGTGCGCGAAGGCTGGCAGTTTATGGGCTGGTACGCCGATTCAAACCGCACGCGCAAAGTAACGGGCACAATCGCTAAAGGCTCAACCGGCGACAAGCATTTTTACGCGCTTTGGAAATGTACAGTAACTTTTGACTGCTTGGGCGGCAGAGACTGTTCAAGCCGTACTATCAGCAGTTCTAACCCTGTTATCGGCAAGCTGCCTGAGACACAGCGCGACTGCTACACATTTGAAGGCTGGTACTCTGACAAAGAATTCAAGCACCGCCTTTCTGACAACAGCAGAATTACTCAAGATACAACGGCTTATGCACACTGGATTCCTGTGCCTTATTCAATTGTGTACCGCACAAACGGCGGCGAGCTTCCGTCTTCTTATGTAAGCGTCTACACTGTTGAAACTCCGCAGACAGCACTGCCTGTTCCTAAAAAGGAAGGCTACGGCTTTGCAGGCTGGTATGCTGACCCGACTTTCAAGACGCCTGTTGAAGTTGCGGCAAGACTTCAGGCAGCCGAATCGCGCAAGCTTTTTGAGCGCACTTTGAAACGCAAAAAGGCGGCTGTAACTATTTCAGCAACAGACAAAACAAACGCTGACACCGTTATAAACAAGAAGCAGCCGCTTGATTCGGCATTGACAACTTTAGATGTAATCTACGAGCGTCAGGAAGAGCTGCCTGTAGATATTACCCCGGCTAACGACCTTACGCTTTACGCGAAGTGGTTCAGATATGACGCAAAAGTTGTACCGGCCGGACGTTATATCAGGTCAGCAGATGCTCTTCAAATTGAAGATATTCCGTATGACCTTGAGGTAAGCACTTCTGAAATTACAAGAAGCACTTATCTTGCTGTTATGGGCATTGACCCAAGCGACGACACAAAGAGTACATACTCTAACGAAGACGAAAAAATGATGAACCCTGTGCAGAACGTAAGCTGGTTTGATGCAATTGTATTCTGCAACAAATTGAGCCTTATGAACGGCTTGACGCCTGCATATAAGATAAAGGGCAGCACAGACCCGGAGGACTGGGGTCCTGTTCCGATTAACAACGACGAAGAATGGACAGCAGTTGAATGGAACCAGAAATCTGACGGCTACAGACTGCCGACCGAGCAGGAATGGATGTGGTGCGCAATGGGCGGCCCTGTCATGAAGCGCGACTTGAATAAAGACGGCGTTAATGTTATAGGCTACACCAAAAAATTTGCAGGTCAGGATACATTTGATACAGCATCAGGCAAACAGATTAAAAACTACGTCTGGTACACGTCAAATTCTAAGGCAAAGACACACCCCGCCGGTTTGACAGAGCCGAATGAAGTAGGGCTTCAGGATATGAGCGGCAATGTATGGGAATGGTGCTGGGATCCTTTCGTTTTCCACGAAGATGAACATGTTGACAATGCCGAAGCAATCAACACCGGCATTTATTACCGTTCAATCAGGGGTGGAAGCTGGTACAGTTTCTCTTCTTTGTGTACTGTTGCCGCGCGTCTTTCGCTTAACATTTACGGCAGAAACGGAATCACAGGATTCCGCGTCGTAAGGATGATACCAAAATACTAGCGGCTAAAAAAAGGCTGCCGGGCGTTTTGTCCGGCAGCCTTTTTTGTTAAATATTGCCTGTTATAAGCTGATATGCCACAGACCCAGGTTTTGGAATCGGCGGCAGATTGTCTTTGCTGAACCACTTTGCGTCGTCAATCTCGCTTTCTTGCAGCACTAAGTCGCCGCTCTTCCAGTCTGCGCGCAGCGCAATCATAAGCTGGTCTGGGTATGGCCACGCCTGGCTTGAGCAGTAGCGGATATTTTCAATTTCAATGCCTGTTTCCTCTTTTACTTCGCGGCGTGCACATTCTTCTATAGATTCGCCATGTTCCATAAAGCCTGCAAGACATGTGTACAAGTCTGTGTTGCGTGTTGCGTGGCGCGCAAGAAGAATCTTATCACCTTTTGAGATTAGAATAATAATTGCAGGCGAGATGCGCGGAAAGACAACATTGCCGCACAAAGGGCATACGCGCGCTGTCTCGTATTTGTCGTCCTGCAAAGGGCCGCCGCAGCAGCCGCAGAAACGTGCGGTTTTGCGCCATTTTAGCAGGGCAAGCGCGCGCGCTGCTGCCGGTGCAATAGGGCTGTTTATTGCAAAAAGTTCGCGCAGCCTTATCCACCTGTGCTTTGCAGGTGTGGGCGCGCCTTCGTCCAGAATTGCGGTTGTATAACTTTTTTCAGGCTCAGTAAACCAGTCTTTTGCATAATTCTGCTCAAAGCATTTCTGCAAAACGGCTTCTTCTGCTAATTCAATTGACGGCTCTGCCTTTATAAGCAGCTCGCTGTCTTTAAATATCAAACACATAGGATAATGCGTGTTTGTTTTTGACGTAATCATCGGCATAGATTTAGCATAACACGCTTTGCGCGAATGTCAAATTTTTTCAGTCAAAGATTTTACGCAATTTTACGATTTGCCTTATGCGGTCTGCTGCTCTTTAGAAAAACTTTTCTTAATGGCAAAAAACATTGCAATAGCAATAAAAACCGAAATAATGTCAGCAATCGGCTGCGAATAAATAATGCCGTTAAGCCCGATGAACCTGTTCATAAGTATCAGTGTAGGAAAGAACACAAAACCCTGGCGGCTTATTGAAAGCACCATGGACGGAATGCTCTTGCCCATTGCCTGAAAAGCTGTGCTCAAAATAAAGAGGATGCCGAGAACAGGCATAGAAAGCTGCAATGCGCGCACCATCTGAATGCCGTAGCTTACGGTTTCCTGATTGTCGATGAAAATCTTAACTATAGGGGCTGTAAGCCAGAAGTAGAGCAGCGTTAAGACTGTGCCGATGCACAGATTGGTAATTGCAGAAAATCTTATGATTGCTGTCATGCGCTTATAGTTTTTTGCGCCGTAGTTGTAGCCGATAAGCGGCAGGACACCGACGGCAAGACCAAGCTGCATGAATACTACAAACATATTCGCCTTCATTGCAATGCCCATTGAAGCAATCGGAATGTCGCCGTAATTTGCAAGAAATTTGTTCATAAGAATGCTCGAAAGGCTCATAAGCACGTTGTTGACAGAAGCCGGTGTACCGATTGCGAATACATTGTTGAAAATACCCTGATTTGTGCGGAAATCAGCCGGACTTATGGAAAGTGCTGTGCGTCTGCTTGAGAAAATGTACACAAGATAAAATGCGCATGTACAGATATTTCCGATTATTGTGGCTATTGCCGCGCCGCTTACGCCCATCTTCATGCCGAGAATCATAATCGGGTCAAGAATCATGTTGACTACCATGCCGAGCATCTGCCCGAACATCGAAGTTTTTGCAGAACCTTCGCCCCTGACAATGTTTGAGAAAGCAAAGCTGAAAACTACAAAAGGCGCGCCGAGTGCAATCCATTTTAGATATTCTGATGCAAAACCGATTGTGTTTTTGCTTGTACCGCACGCCGTTAAAATGGTTTTGTTGAATATTATAAAGACTGTGCCGATGACAAGCCCTGTAAAAATGCCTGCGTAACAGCAGAAAGATGCAATGCTTTTTACGCGGCCGTATTGTTTTTCGCCCAAAGACCGCGAAATATACGCGCTGCCGCCCACGCCGAAAATGTTTCCGGCTGCCATAAGAAACAGAAAAACCGGTGTTGCAATGCTTACGGCTGCAACCTGGTTCGGGTCGCCTGTACGCCCGATAAAGTATGTGTCTACCATGTTATAGAGCACGTTTACAAGCATGGTAAGCATTGTAGGCAGCGCAAGTTTTGCAACGGCTCTTGGAATCGGAGAGCTTTCAAAAATTTCAGAGTTTTTAAACATGGGCTTATGTTATCTAAAATGAAGACAAACATCAATAAAAAAAGTGAATAAAACGTAAAAAACCGTACTGCATTCAAGATAATGCGCATATTTCAGCATGAAAAGCTGTGACAAAAAAAATGCTTTGTGCTATACTCGCCGTAATGAAAAGCGCGGAGCGTTCAGTCTATTTTATGCAGGGATTTAGGCATGGTATTCCGATTTGCCTCGGGTATCTGTCTGTGTCTTTTGCTTTCGGCATATTTACAATTAACCATGGTTTTGCCGTCTGGCAGACCGTACTCATTTCAATGGTGAATGTTACTTCAGCAGGTCAGCTTGCCGGTGTGCCCATAATAGCTGCAAGCCTTCCGTTTGTCGAAATGGCGCTTTCACAGTTTATCATCAATTTGCGGTACGCGCTTATGTCGGTTTCGCTTTCGCAGAAACTTGACCCGTCTGTAAGGCTTATTGACCGCTTTATAATTGCGTTTATGAACACTGACGAAGTTTTTGCTGTCGCTTCAGGGCAGAAAGGCAATGTAAATAGCTGGTACATGTTCGGGCTTATTTCAATGCCGTACATCGGCTGGGCTTTGGGCACAGCTTTGGGCGCGCTTGCAGGCAATATTCTGCCGCAAATTCTGACAAATGCGCTCGGAATTGCAATTTACGGCATGTTCATAGCAATTATCATTCCGCCAGCAAAAAAGAGCAGGGCTGTTGCCGGCGTTGTATGCACAGCTTCTTTTATGAGCATTGCATTTAAATTTGTGCCATTGCTCAAGAACATAACCGGCGGCTTTGTGATTATCATTTGCGCGGTTGTATCAAGTGCGGTTTTTGCGCTTGCCGCTCCGGTAAAAGAAAACGCAGAGGTCAAAGATGAGTGATACTGTGCTTTTTTTGAAATATGTAGCTGTAATGGCGTCTGTTACCTATGCAATCCGCGCCCTGCCTCTTGTGCTCTGCAAAAAGAAAATCGAAAATGTGTTTATAAAGTCGTTTTTGTACTATGTGCCTTATGCCGTTCTTGGCGCAATGACTTTTCCGGCTGTTTTTTACGCGACGTCAAACTTTGTTACTGCCGCGGCAGGCTGTGTTACGGCCTTTATTCTTGCATGGTTTGAAAAGAGCCTGCTTACTGTTGCGGCGTGCGCTTCGCTTGCTGTTTTATGTGCGGAATTAGTGTTAAAATGTTTATAGATAATTAAGAGGAGTAATTTTATGGGCGGATTATTTGGAGTTGTCTCAAAGCAGAGCTGTGTTTTGGATTTGTTTTTTGGAATTGACTATCATTCTCATCTTGGAACACGCCGCGGCGGAATGACGACATTTGATAACGGCACTTTTCAGCGTGCCATTCACAATATTGAGAATTCACCGTTCCGTACAAAATTTGAAAAAGACGTTGACGAAATGACCGGCAGCATGGGAATCGGCTGTATTTCTGATAACGAGCCGCAGCCGCTTTTGGTTCATTCTCATTTGGGAAGCTACGCAATTACGACAGTCGGCTTAATTTCAAATATGAGCGACCTTGTACAAAAGACGCTTGAAGCCGGTGCAACGCACTTTCTTGAGATGAGCGGCGGAAGCATTAACGCAACCGAGCTTGTCGCTTCTCTAATTAATCAGAAATCTTCTATAGAAGAAGGCATTAAATTCGTTCAAGATGTTGTGCAGGGCTCAATGACAATTCTCTTGATGACGCCCAAAGGTATTTATGCCGCGCGCGACAAGCTTGGCCGTACTCCGCTGCTTATCGGCAAAAAGCAGGATGCGTGGTGCGTTGCTTCTGAAAGCTTCTCTTATGTGAACCTCGGCTACGAAGATGCAAAAGAACTTGGGCCGGCTGAAATTGTCTTTATCAATATGGAAAAAGGCATTGAAGTGCTTCAGCCGCCAAAAGACAAGATGAAAATCTGTACATTCTTGTGGATTTATTACGGCTATCCGACAGCAACTTACGAGGGCGTAAACGTTGAGCAGATGCGCTACCGCTGCGGCGAAATGCTTGCAAAGCGCGATGCTTCACGCGAAGAAGTAAAGCCTGATATTGTTGCCGGTGTTCCAGATTCTGGAATTGCACATGCAATCGGCTATGCAAATGCGTCGGGCGTTCCGTTCGCGCGTCCGTTCATCAAGTACACACCGACTTGGCCGCGCTCGTTTATGCCGCAGAACCAGGAACAGCGCAACTTAATTGCGCGCATGAAGCTTATTCCTGTTCATGAACTTATCCGTGGCAAGAAGCTGCTTTTAATAGATGATTCAATTGTGCGCGGCACACAGCTCCGCGAAACGACAGATTTTCTTTATCAGAGCGGTGCACAGGAAGTCCATGTGCGCCCGGCTTGTCCGCCGCTTCTGTTCGGCTGCAAATACTTGAATTTTTCACGCTCAAGTTCAGAGCTTGACCTTATTACGCGCAGAATCATCAAGCTCCGCGAGGGCGACAATGTTTCGCGCGAAGTGCTTGAGTCTTATGCCGACCCGGACAGCCAGAACTACAAAGAAATGCTCGAATCTATCCGCCAGCAGCTTCATTTTACAACGCTTGCATTCCACCGCCTTGACGACATGCTTGAATCTGTCGGCATTGACCAGTGCAAGCTCTGCACCTACTGCTGGAACGGAAAAGAGGAGTAATAAGTTTCAACCGTCCGTCTGATTCGGCGGCTGGTTGGTTTGCGCAAAAAAAGGCCATATTCAGATTAACCTGAATATGGCTTTTCTTTTAGCGATGCCCTTATAGTATCAGGCAGAAAAGGAATATAGCTCCCAGAACCATAATAATTCCGCCTAAAAGCTTGAACATAAGCCCGAAACTGAAAACTGCAACCGGCAGAATAATGCCGAAAACAGCCAGAATTATTCTTAAAGACAAAGCCAATGCAAGAAATACAATCGGAACGATAATCAAAGGCAATAAAATCATAAAACCCTCCTTATATGACACATCAGACTACCGGACTAATGCCGGCTCATCTGTTATTTTTCGTCGCCGTCTTTCTTAAAGTATTTGTCAAAGTCGTCGTCAGAACGGTCGTAGTCGTTTGCGCTTTTCATGTCCTCTTCATAGCGGTACTGGTCGTTTGAAGAAAACGGTCTGTCCGGGATTATAATCATTCCGATGATATATGCCGGAATGATGAAGCCCACAGAGCAAAAGAGCAGAATGATAAAAATAAGCCGCACGATTGTCGGGTCAAGGTTGAAGTATTCGGCGATACCGGCACATACACCGGCAATCAGTCTGTTCTGTGATTTGTATAATCTCTTTGTCATTTTAGTCTCCTATGCCTTATTGAAAGATTACATTTACTGCGCCCATTCCGCAGTTAATTGAAAAATGGTTCTCTTTTCTTGTTGTGCAGCCAGAACCTATGCCGCTTTTCTTGTCTCTGTCAAACCGCACATCGCCAAGACCAACCTGCGCATCGTAAGAATAGTCGCTTGAGCTGCCGTTTACAACAAGCTTTACGCTGCCCATCGCGCAGTCAATTTTTGAAGTGCCTGTAAAAGTGCCAGAAGCTTCAATGCTGCCCATTGCACAGTGAATGTCGCAAAGTCCGCCGTTTATTCCGTTAAAGATTATGCGGCCTGCGCCTACATCAAGACAGATTCTAGATGTCTTAATAGAAACATCTTTTGTTACAAGCGAACCTGCGCCCACTCTGATTTTGGCAGAGTCAAGCTTTGCGTCTTTTGGCAGCGTAATAAGAATGCGCGGGTGCCAGTTCTTGCTGTCGCCATGACGCAAAAAGTGCGCGCATGGAATCTTGCGCTGGTTGTCGATGGCAAGCGTTCCATAAGGAGTTACCTCGCAGCGGATGTCGTTTGCGTCCATTCCCCTTGTTTCAACTGAGTAGTGGTCGCCTGTAATTATGACAACTTCTGCCGCACCAAAAGACAAATCCAATGCGCGAATGTCCTTTGTCTCAAACACAAAAGAACGGCCGCTTGCAGAAGTGCGTGTGTTAAAGTCAGAGCCGCTCTGACCGCCGTAAGCTTTTGCCTTTGCAGGAACACACGCGAATTTTGCCTTGATTGTTTCGGCAAGTTCTTCAGGTGTGCCAAGCTCCTGCATTACAGCTTCATCGTTGTCAGCATCTGCAAAATAATCCTGATAAAACTCAAGTGCTTCAGTCTGCTCGTCAAGCGGCAGAGCCTGAATACATGAGCGAAGTCTTGAAAGATATTCTGTTCTTGTCATAGTTTCTCCAAAAAGCCTTTAACGTCGGCAAGACGGTTATAAGTCAGAAGACTGACCAAGCATAATAAGGTCAATCTTTTTCCGGTATTCAATCCATTCTTTTCTGAATGAATCGAGCTTAATCATTCCGTTCGGCGTTATCTGATAATAGCGCCTGTTTCTTCCAGTACATTCCTGGTCGTAGGTCTCTAAGTATCCGTCTTTTTGAAGGCGGCGCAGCACCGGATATAATGTGCTTTCAGAAATTTCCATTACGTTTCGGACATCTTGTGTTATTTTGTAGCCGTATGTTCCCTGCTGCTCTTGTGCAACAACAGAAAGCACAACCGCATCTAACATTGTTGTGCCCGTATTGAAAGTCATCAGTGCCTCCTTATGAATAATCTAATAAATGTGCATTAACAATATTGTTTCATTAACTATACTATATTCACTATAATATTATTTGTCAATAGTGTTATTGTTTTTTTGTGGAATTTTTTCTATTCATAATTATATTTCTGCGTTATAATCAAGACGAATGGAGATAGAATTATGGAAATGACGACTGTTGAATTAAAAATTCCTGCAGCGATGAAACCTTATATTTCTACAAACCCAGACCAAGAACTTATTCAGCGTGCGCTGCTTTTGCATCCGTTTATAAAAAATCTTACTATTTCTCATGGTCGTGCCGCTGAAATTTTAGGTATTTCAAAATTAGATTTAATAGATTTGTATGCAAAAGAAGGCATTCCATATATTGATATGTCTTGGAGTGAAGTAGAAGAAGACGTTGCTACCTATGAACGCCTGAAAGCCAAAGAATCCATTACCGCATGATAGTAGTTTCTGATACAACACCATTAATTTCTCTTCTTAAAATCCATAGGTTAGATCTTCTAAAAAGTCTTTTTGATGAAGTTCAAATACCACAAGGTGTATTTGATGAACTTACCGCTAATCAGAATTATTATGAAGAAGCTGAAAAAATCAAAAATTGCAGTTTTGTTACAATAAAGTCTGTTGACAGCAAACAGGTTTCTCTTTTTCAGAGAGTTACGGGACTTGATCTTGGTGAAAGTGAAGCAATTGTTCTGACGGATACAATCAAAGCAGATCTTATTCTTCTGGATGAAATTCATGCCCGTCAGGTTGCAAAGAATATAGGCATTAACATAATGGGTACTGTGGGTATTTTAAAGACTGCATATAATCATGGGCTTATAACAGCCGAAGAGATTCGTTCTGCAGTTGAAATATTCCGTTCAAACGGTCGGCACATAAGTGAGAATTTACTTTCGATATTGCTTAATTCTTTGTAATTCTGAATGTGCGTTGAGAATTTAAAATTTCGGTGGATTAAGATACAATCATTTTAATGTTCATTTTATAACTAAAACAATTCCACCTTCTCTAACAGAAAATCTATCAAGTTACAAAGCAGGATTCCTGTTATTACTTTTATCTCGCCATTCCACATCGAACGGATTATTTTTGCAAGATAGCGTTCTCGTTTTATCATAATATTACCTCGAACTTACGACGTATGCGACGTAAGTATAAGATAAATATAAAAGGAAAAAGAATCTTACAGTGTGTAAGATATGTTGAATAAAAAGATTATAACATGTTTTTGTTGAATCATGCGAGAAAGATTGCATGGCACATTCATATATCTATAACTCTTTTTCGATGAAACTTTCGATTTGTGGCATTAGTTTTGTGCGGAGAAGATTTTTTGTGTTGTTGACTGTAGTTGATGCGTTGCGCAGAAAAAGGTCGGCAGGGTGAACTTCGAGGGCAGCGGCAATTTTAATGATATTATCGAAAGAAGGTTTTGCTCTGCCAGATTCTATATTTCCAATCATTCCGTTAGAGCTGTTTGCCTGAATTGCTAATTCAGATTGATTCATATTCCGTTGTTCCCGGTAATATTTCATATTCATACGAAAAATATCAAAATAATCTTCCATGTGCTCATAATAATTGAGTAAAAACTTAAAATTTCTATTTAGCCTGAAATTCGAGTTTTCATGCTAAACGGATTCTAAAATAATTTTTATAGTAATCCAGGTTCCTGTTTAGCATGAAAGCAACAATACTGTAAAAAAAATGTCTGAACATTCCGGCAGTAGACCTTGCTTTATGATA